>NZ_FUIH01000007.1:2628330-3285413 GCF_900162695.1 Virgibacillus siamensis | reverse complement strand
CGTTCCACAGACTTCCACCCGAAGGCTTCCGTCTGCTTCCCGCGCTCGACTTGCATGTATTAGGCACGCCGCCAGCGTTCGTCCTGAGCCAAGATCAAACTCTCCAAAAGTTTGTCTATGATTGACATCAATCAACCATAGGTTTAAGTCTTAGCTTTAAAATTGAATCCAGGGAAAAAGCATTTGCTTTTGTCCTGTTTCGCTTGACATACTGGTTATTTTGTTCAGTTTTCAAAGAGCAAATAATTTATTGTCGCCTCAAAACAGCGACCTAATTAATATACCATCTTCAGCAAACAATGTCAACAACTTTATTGAAATGTTTTTTTGAAAGATTGATTCGGTTGCCTATCCAAGCGCAACGATATCTAATGTACCATGATTATTCCCTGAAATCAATAGAAAATAACCTTAAATTTTTGGGTATTTTATCCAGCCCCGGTATTGCGCCATTTAATAATACAGAAAATGAACATTGCACCCCTTAAAAAACCCGCACCACTCTGGAGTGGCGCGGGATACATTTAACCATTTATTACTTATTACGCATTTGAGGGAAGAGCAGTACATCGCGAATCGATGGAGAGTTAGTCAATAACATCACAAGACGGTCAATTCCAATTCCTAGACCGCCTGTTGGAGGCATACCATATTCCAGTGCTTCCAGAAAGTCTTCATCCATCAACTGTGCTTCATCATTTCCCTGTTCGCGTTCTTTCACCTGCTGTTCAAAGCGTTCACGCTGATCAATCGGATCATTCAATTCACTAAAGGCATTTGCATGTTCCCTGCCGACGATAAATAATTCGAATCGGTCTGTAAACCGATCATCCTCAGAATTCAGTTTGGCAAGTGGTGAAATTTCAACAGGATGACCATATATAAATGTTGGTTGTATTAATTTCTCTTCCACTTTTTGTTCAAAGAATTCATTAACAATGTGACCAAATGTCATCGTATCCTGAATTTGAACGCCGTGTTCTTTTGCCAGGCCTTTTGCATCTTCGTCACTCATTTTCTGCCAAAAGTCCACACCTGTATATTCCATAACTGCATCAACCATGTGCAGTCGTTTCCATTCCGGTATCAGATTCACTTCATAATCCCCATAGTTTACAACGGCACTTCCGAGAACCTCTGTAGCAATATGTGCAATCAAATTTTCGGTCAATGTCATAACATCATGGAAATCAGCGTAAGCTTCATACAGTTCCATCATGGTGAATTCGGGATTATGGCGGGTGGAAACACCTTCGTTACGGAACACACGGCCGATTTCGTACACTTTTTCCATTCCGCCTACAATGAGGCGCTTTAAATGCAGTTCGATTGCTATCCTCATATAGAGAGGAATATCCAAGGCATTGTGATGTGTTTCAAATGGGCGTGCTGAAGCACCACCCGGAATTCCGTGCATCATAGGTGTTTCTACTTCCAAATAACCGATTTCGTCAAGATAGCGGCGCATTGATTGAATAATTTTACTGCGCAGCACAAACGTTTCCTTGCTGTCCATATTTGTAATCAAGTCCAAATAGCGTTGACGATAACGCTGTTCAATATCTTTCAGACCGTGGTACTTTTCCGGCAGCGGACGCAACGATTTCGTTAACAGGGTGAATTCAGTTGCCTTAACGGACAATTCCCCGACTTTTGTTTTGAACATGACACCAGTTACCCCAACGATATCGCCCATGTCGACGGATTTAAAAATTTCATAAGCTGATTCTCCGATTGTATCTTTCCGTACATAAATCTGAATTTGTCCGCTCAAATCCTGCACATGTCCAAATCCGGCTTTTCCTTTTCCGCGTTTGGTCATTACACGTCCGGCAATTGTAACTTTATCTGTTTTTTCCTCCAGTTCTTCTTTGGAGAACTGGTCATACTTGGCGATTAAATCCTCAGCAAGGTGTGTTCGGTTGAATTTACCGCCAAAAGGATCTACTCCCTGTTCCCTGTAAGAATCCAGTTTCTCCCGGCGAACCCGCATATGTTCGTTCAATTCTTCTGACACTATTATCACTCCATTACTTTTTTTAAATGACCGGACACCGTTCCATTCGTCCAATTATATATAAGTATAAAGAAAAATGGGTCTTGTTTCATCCTTAAAGCCCTTTCCCCGCTATGAAACATGAAATCTGCCAGCAGCAAACTGGCAGATTTCCCGATTATGAAGCTCTATTTTCTGCTTCTGTTACCTGGGCATTACTTATAATATCGAACTGTTTTTCGCATGCTTCCATACGGATCCACTACAAGACCAAAATGATTCGCTACCAGCCTGAACATTAGTGTTCCTTCTGTTCATCACTCAAAATCAATTCATGTTTCGATATATTCAGCTTTTCCGCAATTGCATCCAGCATTTCATCATTCGCTTGCTGTTTGCCGCGTTCAACGTTGCCCAATGTAATAATCGGAATCTCCAGCGCATTAGCCAGGCTGACCTGTGTATGTCCTTTTAACTTTCTGAAGGCTCTTATTCGTCTGCCAAGTCGTTTTCCGTCCATCGTCTTACATCCTTTATGTCGCTGTCTGGAAGTGCTGCCAAATAGTCCGAAGCTGTCCTGTTCCCACTGGATAATGGCAGATCCGCTGCAATTTCATTTAATGGCACAAGCACAAATGCACGTTCATGCATCCGCGGATGTGGAATTATCAGTCGTTCTGTTTTTCTATTTTCTTGATTATATATTAAAATGTCAAGGTCAATTGTACGTGGACCAAAACGAATTTTTCGCTTTCTTCCGAGACTCTGTTCAATTGACTGACAAAAGTCCAAAAGTTCCGCCGGTGAAAGCACCGTATTTATTTCAATAACCATATTCAAAAAATCGCTCTGATCCCTGTACCCGACAGGAACCGTTTCATAGACCGAAGATTGGTTCACGATTTCAATATGATTCTGATCACCCAACTGATGAATCGCCTGTCTCAAATGTTCCTGCCGTGGTTCTATGTTGGTTCCCAATGCCAAAAAAGCTTGTGTCATTGCTTGCGCTCCCGAAATATTTCAACCCCTACAGACTGATAATGACCAGGTATCGGAGGGTCCGGTTTTATCACCCTGATTGTACACGCCTGCAGCTGTGTAAACCGCTGGAAAAGTTCAACGGAAATGTCCTCTGCAACTGCTTCAATCAAATTTTTGGGAGACCCTTCCACTACACCTTTGACACATTCATATACTTCCCCATAATCAATGGAATCTTTCATATCATCAGTTGTGGCTGATTTTGTTAAATCAAGCATAAGTTCGGTATTTACATAAAAACGCTGGCCGAGCTTATTTTCTTCCGGATAAAGCCCGTGAAACCCGTAAAACTCCATTTGATTAAGCATTATTTTATCCAATGGAAACCGCCCCTTTCTTTCCAAGCATGGCATCCATCATTTTTGCCAATTCGACATGCAGTTCCACATTATGAACCCGGATAATTTGCGCTCCTTTGGAAATACCGAGACAAGTAGTTGCCCCTGTCCCATTATCACGTTCAACGGGAGGAACATTAAGGATTTTGCCGATAAATGTCTTTCGCGAAGTACCTAAAAGAATCGGGAAACCAAGTTCTTGAAATTTATCGAGATGATTCATTACGACAAGATTATCTTCCGCTGTTTTAGCAAATCCAACGCCCGGATCAAGAATGATATTTTCTTCACGCACGCCCGCATCTTTGGCAATCGCAATGCTCTCCCTTAAATCCTTCTTCATATCATCAATGATTGACGTGTAATCTTTATTTGTACGATTATGCATTAAAATAATAGGTACATTATATTCTGCTGCAACTTTGGTAATGGCAGGCTCTTTCTTTGCCCCCCATATATCATTAATAATTTCAGCACCGGCCTTGATAGCTTGTCTTGCAGTTTCCGCTTTATACGTATCCACTGAAATAGGTACATGCACATTTTCCTTTACTTTGCGGATAATAGGTACAAGCCGTGCAATTTCATCTTCCTCCGATACCGGATCATGGTTAGGGCGCGTTGACTCCCCGCCAATATCAATAATATGAGCACCCGCACGTTCCATAGCAACAGCATGATTCACCGCCTGATCGATTTCAGTATAATTACCACCATCAGAAAATGAATCGGGTGTCACATTCAAAATACCCATAATATATGTTCGTTCCATCAAATCATATGTCTTCGAATCTGTCAGCAGCTTCATCCAGATACCCTCTTTCCAACCGATTTATACGACTACTATCGTATCATAGCGAAAACAAAAGCGGAAGTCCTGCCAAACCCATGATGTTGACCTCTGCTATCAAACGAAAAAAGACCGGCATCTAAGCTGACGCCGGTCATTTGAATCCGCTCTGATTATTGTTCGTCTTGTTGAAACAATGGAGTGGAAAGGTAACGCTCCCCGTTATCCGGAAGAACAGCCAGCACTTTTTTACCTTTGCCGAGTTTTTTGGCTACTTTTTTGGCTGCTGCTATTGCAGCCCCGGATGAAATACCGCCAAGGATTCCATCGAGCTTGGCAGCTTCGCGTGTAGCTTCAAAACTTTCATCATTGGAAATCCGGATTACCTCATCATAAACGTCCGTATCAAGCACTTTCGGTACAAAACCGGCACCAAGACCCTGAATTTTGTGCGGGCCTGGAGAGCCCCCGGAAAGAATTGCCGAATCCTCCGGCTCAACTGCATACACTTTAATATCCTTAAAGTTTTCCTTCAATACTTTTCCGGCACCGGTAACTGTGCCGCCCGTACCTATTCCGGAAACAAATCCGTCCAGACCGTCGCTCATCTGCTTCACAATTTCATTACCTGTTGTCCGGGCATGTACTTCCGGATTTGCCTCATTATTAAATTGCTGCGGCATAAAATAACCGTTAGCATCTTTCAGTTCTTCCGCCTTTTTAATTGCTCCATTCATGCCATCAGAACCTGGTGTTAGTACAAGTTCAGCACCATAAGCACGAAGCAGATTACGGCGTTCTTTACTCATCGTATCAGGCATTACCAAAACAGCTTTGTAACCTTTTGCCGCTGCAACCATTGCCAGGCCAATGCCGGTATTTCCGCTGGTTGGTTCAATAATGGTATCTCCGGCTTTAAGGGCACCTTCTTTTTCAGCAGCCTCAATCATTGCCAATGCAATTCTGTCTTTAACCGAACTTCCAGGATTCATCGCTTCCAACTTCAAATAAACATCTGCACTGCCTTCATCAGCATAACCGTTCAATTTCACAATAGGGGTTTCCCCAATCAGACCAGTAATATTTTCAGCAACCCGCATGTTCATCCTCCTAAATCCAAGTATTTTTATAGGTTTATTTATAATGTATGTTTAACGCCTAAAAATGTCAAGGAAAAGGAAACACCCTTAACCCGGTTACTATTCATATACCCAATCAATGTCCAGTTTATTCCAAAGTACTTTTGCATCCAGGTTTTTAGTTGTTTTGCCAAGCGCCAGCTCCCGTTTTATGTAAGGCTTTATCTCCTCGTATGAAAATTTTATATCCGGAAGTTTTCGGTGAAGATAAATAATAGCCATATGACCTCCGCTTTTAAATGGTTCACTGTAGGACCGTTCCTTCAGCTTCATGGCTTTCTTTGCATAACCATCCGGAAGAAATTTACTGTAATCAACAAAGAAACCGAGATATCCGCCATCCTTTTTTGTTTCATCATCATGTGAATATTCCCTCGCGAGCAACTCAAATGATGACCCTTTCTCAAGCTCATTCATAACTTTTCCAGCAGTTTGGCGATCGGGTACGACAATATGCGACAATTGTATGGATGCTTTAAAATTATATTGATCATGATAATCCTTATAGTATTCACGAATTTTCTTTTCTGGAACAGAAACATCTGAAGTCAGCAGCGCACCAAGCTGATAACGGTAAAGGATGTCTTTTCGCCATTGTTTTTCCCTTGCCTTTGTTTCCTTTTCCGACATCACACCCTGCATTGTTGTAAGCAAGGATATTTCCCGGGAAATAACTTTTTCGCTTATTTCAATGTCTTGTTCCGCAGCAAGCTGCAGAACCACTTCTCTGTCAATCATGCGCTGCAACTGTTCTCTTCCATAATTTTCACGTAATGCGTTCATCCATTCTTCATATTTAATCTTTTTATGATCAATTGTTGCCACCGGTTCCCGGCTGTCGATTTCTGTATTACCATCTTCAAAGACAACATTTTTATCCGTCCGCCAAAATAAAAGCGTCGCAATATTGGTAATAATCAGAACTGCAATTACTCCAAACAGAAAATTCCTTTTCATAGAAACTCCTTTCACTTTCCATTGGCAGAATGTTTCAGTGTTTCAAGTTCATTTTCTGTAAAGTGATATTTTTCATTGCAAAAATGGCACGTAGCTTCTGCACCATGATCTTCATCAATCATTTTCTGAATTTCCTCTGAACCAAGACCCATTATTGCATTTTCCAGCCGTTCTCTTGAACACTTGCATTTGAATTGTACCGGTAGTGTTTCGTGAATTTTCACTTCGTCCTTACCAAACAAGCGCTCCAAAATTTGTTCGGGTGAATTTCCTTCTCTGATCAAGGTTGAAATGGCTGGGAAGTTTTGAATTTTATCCTCCAGGACTGCAATTAATTCTTCAGAAGCACCAGGCATCACCTGTACAATAAATCCGCCCGCAGCCAGGATAGACTGATCTGGATTAACAAGAACGCCAGCGCCTACTGCAGATGGGATTTGCTCGGAGTTTGCAAAGTAATACGTAAAGTCTTCACTGATTTCTCCTGAAACAATTGGCACCTGCCCTGTAAAATAATCTTTGAGGCCCAAATCTTTTACGACACCGATATTTCCTTCCGTTCCCACGGCCCTGGCAACATCAAGCTTGCCTTTTGCGTTCAAATCAAAATCAACATGAGGGTTTGTGACATATCCGCGGACATCACCGATTGCATTGCCATCTGCGACGATTACACCAATTGGTCCGTTCCCTTCCACTTTAACAGTCAGTGAATTATCACCTTTCAGCATAGCTCCCATCATAGCTGTGATGGTGACCGTCCGCCCAAGAGCAGCTGATGCAGTTGCATATGTGTCCTGGCGTCTTCTGGATTCTTCCACTGTATTCGTTGTTGTTGCTGCATATGCACGTACCATTCCATCCCATGTTGTTGCTTTAACCAAATAATCCTTCACGGTAATACTCAGTCTCCTTTTTATGAATTTTTTTGCCTGTTTTTTTGATAGATCAAATACAATCCTTTTAGTGTCAAATATTGATCAACATAGTCAATTGTTTCCGATGCATCGGAAATAAGCGGGGCAAGCCCTCCTGTCGCAATTACGACCGGTTCTTTGGAAGCCTGCCCTTTCAATCGGTTGACTATACCATCAACCTGTCCAACGTACCCATAAAAAACACCGGATTGCATTGCTTCCACAGTTGAACTGCCAACGACATTATCTGGTGCCTGAATTTCAATTTTGGGCAGCTTGGACGCCTTCTGATATAATGCTTCCATTGAAATATGAATTCCCGGAGCTATCAGTCCGCCCTGATATTCTTTGTTTTCGTTAATGTAACAATATGTCGTAGCTGTTCCAAAATCAATTATAATCAGTGGAGCATCGTATTCATGCAGCGCCCCTATTGCATTCACAATTCTGTCAGCTCCGATTTCTTCCGGTTTTGGATAAGCCATTTTCAAATAGGAATGTACCGGTTCCTTGCCGATTACCATTGCTTCCGTATGAAAATATTTCGTTGACATCTTCTCCAGTGCAAACATGATAGGAGGGACAACTGACGAAATAATGACTCCGGTAATGTCGGCCAACGATATATCTTCATGTTCCAGCATTGACTTTATCAATATGCCAAATTCATCTTCTGTTTTATGTCGATCTGTTTTGATCCGCCATTCATGGATCAATTTATCGTGATGAAACACACCTAACACCGTGTTTGTATTTCCTACATCAAGCACAAAAAGCATCCTGAACCAAACCTTCCCACCCAGTTATTATTTTTCTGTCTTTTAATATACCATAAATGAATAAGGATAGGAAAAGCGTAAGTACTGTTTAACCGGACTCTGGTAAGCAAGTTGACTGTTGGCATGTTAGGCGAAGATAAGGTATACATGTTGCCATGAATCATGTGCCGGGATACTAAATTATGACAGACCATATAGAAAAGCCCTCCATCATACATGGAGGGCCTTATCAAACATTATTGTTTAGGATCATCATCGGAAGTGCCGTCTTGCGGTTTTGATTCTTCCTGTTCTTCTTCTTTCTCAGCTTCGCGTTCTTCTCTGCGTTTTTCTTCAGCTTTTTTCTTTGCCTCTTCATATGTTTCAGGTTCGGCGTCAGCATCCTGCTTGGAATTGATGTTCACTTTAACATCCTTCTCGTCATCCGCAACTTTCCGTTGTTCGGTTTGATCCTCTGCAGGTTCAGGCAGCACACCGTCCTCAAACAGACTCTTAATTTGCTTGGCATCCAATGTTTCAACATCAAGCAATGTTTGTGCAATTAATTCAAGCTTATCTTTATTTTCGGTCAGAATTGTTTTTGCACGATCGTAACAATAACCGATAAAGTTTTGCATTTCCGTATCAATCTCATAAGCAATCGTATCACTGTAATTCTGATCGTTTTGAATATCACGGCCGAGGAATACTTCACCACCGCCACTTGTAAACTGAAGCGGTCCAATTTTATCACTCATGCCGTATTCTGTAATCATCTTACGGGCAATCGCTGTTGCACGCTGAAAGTCATTTGACGCACCTGTACTTACTTCGCCGAACATAATTTCTTCGGCTACACGTCCGCCCAAAAGACCGGTGATTTTATCAAAAAGCTCAGGTTTCGTCATAAAGTAACGATCCTCTTTTGGAAGCATGACAGCATAACCGCCTGCCTGTCCCCGCGGTACAATCGTAACCTTATGTACCATATCCGCTTCATCCAGAACCATACCAATAATTGTATGTCCGCTTTCATGGTGGGCAACAATATTTCTTTCTTTCTGGGAAATAACTTTACTTTTCTTAGCCGGACCAGCAATTACACGGTCAATTGCCTCATCAACGTCCAGCATATCAATTTTTGTTTTGTCAAAACGTGCGGCAACCAATGCTGCTTCATTTAACAAATTCTCCAAGTCTGCACCGGAAAAGCCAGGTGTACGCATCGCAATGGTTTTCAAATCGACGGTATTATCCAATGGTTTATCCTGTGCATGAACTTTCAGGACTTCTTCACGTCCTTTTACATCAGGACGGTTAACGGTAATCTGTCTGTCGAAACGTCCGGGACGAAGCAATGCAGGGTCCAGAATATCCGGACGGTTTGTTGCTGCAATCATAATGATGCCTTCATTGGCACCGAATCCATCCATTTCGACAAGCAATTGGTTCAATGTTTGTTCACGCTCATCGTGTCCACCGCCGAGTCCGGCACCACGCTGACGGCCAACTGCATCAATCTCATCAATAAATACGATACAAGGTGCATTCTTTTTAGCATTTTCAAATAGGTCGCGTACACGGGAAGCACCGACACCAACAAACATCTCCACAAAGTCAGAACCACTGATGGAGAAGAATGGTGTTCCTGCTTCTCCTGCTACTGCACGAGCAAGTAATGTTTTACCTGTTCCCGGAGGTCCTACAAGCAGTACCCCTTTTGGAATACGGGCACCAACGGAGGAGAATTTGCGCGGATCCTTCAGAAACTCAACAACCTCTACAAGTTCCTGCTTCTCTTCATCTGCCCCTGCTACATCTTTAAAGCGAACCTTTTTCTTATCCTCATTGTACATTTTTGCTTTACTCTTGCCGAAGTTCATTACACGGCCGCCACCGCCGCCTTGTGCCTGGCTTAGAATAAAGAAGAAAAATAACCCCAGTATCAAAAATGGAATCATAGTTGTCAGGAAGGTTACCCAGCCGCTTGGCTGTTCTTCTTCCTTCACATTGAGCACACTTTGTTTTGTTGCTTTATCATATATATTCGATACAATATTCGTATTTTCCGGAACTTGTGTGACAAATGATTTGTCATCCCCCAATTTACCGGTAATACGGATTATTCCATTCGATGGCTGCATCGTCATTTCTTCGACCTTGCCATTATTCAGAGCTTGCATAAACTCTTTTACATCATATTGTTCTGCCTGTTCATTTTGTCCATTAAATACTCCAATGACGCCAATTACTACTAGAAATATGAGTAAATAAAAGACAACATTGCGAAATATACGATTCATTCCTTACCTCCTCCCAAGCGGGAAAAACTACAAACATAGTACCATAGAAAAAAGTGCTAATACAACTAATTCCACTTACAATTTCATGAAATTTGAGTTCCCCGAAATATGGGTTTTATTGTTTAAAATTATTCATTTCCTTTATTCGTCGCCACCATAGATTCGCGGCTTCAGCACACCGATATATGGGAGGTTACGGTATTTTTCCTCATAATCAAGTCCATAGCCCACGACAAATTCGTTTGGAACCTCAAATCCAACGATATCCGCTTTTATATGTGCGGAACGGCCGGATGGTTTATCAAGCAGCGTAACAATTTTAATAGATCTCGCTTTACGGTACTTAAATAAATCAACCAGATAGCTCAATGTCAGACCGCTGTCAATGATGTCTTCAATGATTAGTAAATCACGGCCTTCAACCTTCGTATCCAGGTCTTTCACAATCTTAACCTCACCTGAGGACCGCATCTTTCCCCCATAGCTGGATACATCCATAAAATCCATCTCCAGGTGTGTTTCCACTCGACGGAGGATATCTGACATGAAAGGCATGGCCCCTTTCAAAACACCAATCGCAAGCGGGAACCTGCCATCATATTCTTCGGTAAGCTGTTTTCCAAGTTCCGAACACTTTTGCGCAATCTCTTCTTCCGTAATCAATACTTTTTCAATGTCGTTATGCATGCTGTCCCTCCTGCGAATTACGTTTTTCAAATTTCAGCTGAATGTATGTGTCATATTCCCTTTGCACCTCAGGAATTCTTTTTTTCAGACCAACCAGCCACAAGACTGTTCCGTTATTATCAACAACTACCGGCCATTTATCCCGTTCGGTCAAAGGTACTTTTGCATCGATGAAAATATCTTTCAATTTTTTACTCCCCTGCAGCCCTTTCCAGCACATCCTGTCTCCATTCCGTCGCGTTCGGACGTGCAACGGCAATGCAACTTCCTCCTTGCCGCATGCATAACTCATTTCTGATTGTTCTCCCGGATCGTCTGTGTAACAGGCTGTAATGGTTCCATTGTACCAATTTGTTTCACTCGGGATTTCCATCACTGCCGGCACTGACGGTGCTTCCGGCTGCTCTTCCGGGAAGAATAAAACAAATGTCCCGTACATATTGTTCAGTTTCAGGTTGTAAGGAAAATCAATATGTGTATTTCCGGATGTTCGATGCAATAAGTCAAAAAATTGTTGTTCATGCACATACGATAAATTTTTTGGCCATTTTTTATATAGATAATTTAATATTAGATGATAGGCACGCCTTTGTAAAGAATAGGGAAACGAGGAAAATACTGTACTATCGAATGAGATTTTATTTAATTCGTGATCCATTTTCACGTTCTCCTGCACCATTTCAGCCGCCTCATCAAGTAAAAACCGCTCATCTTCCTGCAGCACTTCGCTTAAATGCTGTACTGTATTATGTATATTTGGATTTCTATCTTTTAGTAATGGGAGCAGCTGTTTCCGGAAAAAGTTGCGCGTATAAACCGTCTCATCGTTGGAAGGATCTCTTCTGGGAATAATCTGCTGCTGCACGCAATATGCTTCCAATTCATCTTTTGTCGTACATAGAAACGGCCTGATAATCATGCCATTCGCAAAATCACGCTTAACGGGGATTCCTGAAAGTGCTCCGGGGTCGGCGGTACGGGCAAGTGCCATTATGACAGTTTCTATTTGATCATCACCATGGTGACCAAGGGCAAGGACATCAGCATCAAAGGATTTCATTTGTTTTTCGAAAAATCCATATCGCAGGTTGCGGGCAGCTTCCTGTGTTCCCATTTGCTTCTCCTTTTTATACGAAGGAACATCCAAAGAAGTTCCCACAAATTGAATATTCCATTGATCACACATTTGACGGACATATGCAAGATCATCCAAAGATTCCTCGCCACGCAGTTGATGATCCACTGTAACAGCAATTACATTCAGATTCCACACCTCCCGGATGATGGAAAAAAAGTGTAGGAGCGCCATGGAATCCGGACCGCCTGAGACACCAACCAGTACATTGGAATTCGCCTCCAGCAACTGATGTTCTTTCATAAAAGTCTTCACTTTCTCAATCATTTCACTGCCCATCTCCACACGAAATATTAGTTTACATACTGAATTAATGATACCACATATTTGAAACATAAGAAAAGCAGAATCGAACGTTTCATAACAGTAATTCTACAACAGCAATGAAGAAAAATAGAAGAAGGCGGCAACAGCAGCGATTCCGCCAGTTTCCATTAACATAGACCCAGCGCCCTGTTTGCCGGGACTGTCCGCAGCCCGTGAAACCCGAATGTGATTCAGCACTTTAGTTACATCACTTTTCATTTGTGAGCTTGACTGATACTTTCCCATTACTGCCTTTTTCAACGACTCTCTGTAAACAGCAAGCAGTTTTGCATCATCCAATTTTTTTAGAAGTGTTGCCTTGGGATTGGTCCCTTTTTCGAAGCGTTTTGGATAACATACAGTTAGAAATACCATGACAAGCGCGAAAAGGTCATAACTTGGTTCAGCTTTTCTGCTCCCCATCCCCCAGTAACCCCGATCGTAAAATTCCGTATATTCCTTAATCGCCCTGCCAATTTGCGTTGTCCCCCCAACATCAATCCAACGCACCCGTGGCGGCGATGAAATGACTAATAAGTTTTCCGTTTTGAAGTCGCCAAAAACCCATCCAAACTCGTGGAGCCGCTCCAGATCATCGAGCAGCTGAAGCATAAAAACACCGATCCATTCCCTGCCTTGACGTCTGATAAAACGGGTTAACGACTCCCCTTGCAAGTACTCCATTACATAAAAGGAATAAACTCTTCCCTTTCCGTATTCATAATCATCAACATCAAGTAAACAAGGTCCAAGGCGGCTTCCCTGGACCTGTTCAAACGCTTTCAGGACATTTACTTCCATTGTCATGGATGCACTGTTTTCGCTTATCTTCAGCGCTGCCTGTTGTCCGTTGAATTCGCATAAATAGACATTTCCCACTGCACCGCTGCCAAGCTTTTCTTTAATTGTATATTGCGTTTTATGCCACTTGCCGGTGATAACCATACCGGGCAAAAAGTCGATCTCAGGCTTCTTCTGTGCCTTGTTCATCTTCGAAACTCCTTAACAAAGTGTTCCGGCCAAACTGATACATGGCCTCACGAATCGCCGGTCCTGTTGGAGTGATTCCGCCACTGGTCAATTTAGGAAAGATCGTTGAAACAGAATCAAGCTTTGGTGACCAGTCAAACACCTTCTGAACATCCTTACGTCTACCGGGGAAACTGTAAATACAAAAACGATTTCGGCCGATACGCGCATTAAGGCTGATGGACAAATCAATCAATGACTCTTTCACCGTTGGCAGCTTATCCTTCATGCTCGCACTAGTATCGACCAGAACAAGCACCTCCAGGTCACAGGTTTCCCCCATATCTTCCACAACTTCCATAATCTCCCCGCGCTTTTCGGGTTCAATATCCTCCATCGACTGTCCAGGTCCCAGTATTTGTTTCAATTCTTTATTGACAAACCCCTGCAATGTCTGTGTCATTCCCTGTTTGGTTACAGTTTGTACCGTTTGTGATAATGCCTGCTTATAAACAATTTGACTGACACCGCCCCCTGACATTGAAATGTCTTCCACTTCCTGAAATCCTTCAGGCTGTTCCGTCTGATTGTCATCCATAATCCCGATGACATTCACTGTTATCCCCTGCTGATATGCAAGTGCTGCAGTTGCAGCCGGGTCCTCCCCTTTATTCGAACATCCATCTGTAATTAATAATATCTGTTTTAAAGTGCCTTTTTTCATACAGCATACCTCCCATTGATTCCACTACCATCATCACCAGGAATCTGGAAGAATATACCTTGCCGATTGGAATGTTACGCCTCCCCCCATTACTATTGGGCTTCATTGGAATAGTACGGTATGGAAGCCCATTGTGGTGAATTTTTTACAATCTTAGCGACAACAACCGTCATGTCATCATCAATTGCTCCCGCTCTCGTTCGGACAACCTCTTCCAATAGTAAATCGGCTATTTCCTGAGGATCATTTGTTTTCATCTCCCTGATTTTGCGTTTCAGCCAGGCATCCGTATTTTCAATATGTTTCGGGCCATCAAATATGCCATCGCTCATCATGATCAGGATATCCTCATTCATCAGCTGCTCACCGACAATATCCACGTCAAACTCCTGGATAATCCCCATCGGAAGATTACTTGCCTCCACCTTAATCATTTCATTTCCGCGTTTAATAAAACTTGGTGTCGAACCAATCTTCAAAAATCGGACAAATGCATTGTGTAAATTAATAACAGCAAGATCCAGCGTCGCAAACATCTCATCCGTTGATCTTAATGCCAAAATGGAATTAATTGATTTGATAGCCACCCTTTCCGGAATTCCTGTCTGCAAAATTTGCTGCAGCAATCGAAGCGTTTCCTTGCTTTCTTCACTTGCCCGCTGACCATTTCCCATCCCATCGCTGATTGCCATGGCATATTTACCCTCACCAAGCTCAATCGTCTTAAAACTGTCACCGGAAACCAGTCCACCCCCTTTAGCCGCATTGGCGATGCCCGTATCAATTACAAATTCCTTCGCTGATCCAAAGATCAAGTAACAGTAGCCATTAGGAAATGGAGACACCTCTTCATGTTTCACGACAATCATTTCATTTAAAATATCAGACAGGACCGGTGCAATCAGTTTCGGCCCTTCCCCATGATAATCATAAAACGATATTGTCATTTCGATATCCACATTCCCCTTGTCCAATCGATAAATGTCCAATTTTTCCAAGGTGATTCCCATTTGTTTCAACATATGGATTATCTGCATCTCCTGTTTCTCATGGTGCTGTCGTTCTTTCAAAATCTCCGATGCAAAGTCTTCCATAACTTCAGATACACCCTGCAGCTGATCCGCCACAAATCGTTTGCTCTCCATGACCTGTTTTTTCAGCTTTTTATTTGCTTCAAAAAAGGATACTTCATCTTTGATGGTATCCACCACTTTTTTCGATTTGACACAGTGGTTTTCAAAATCACTCATTAGTTTTCGATTCGGCGCGTTGCCTTCAGACAAATCATCTTTTAAATCCTCCATTAAAGAATAGGTTCGGTCAAACTGTTTCTGCCAGCAGCGATCCTTCATAAAACAGGACTGGCATGTCTTTTCAGTCACCTGGCTTAAAAAATAATCTGTTTCCCGATTTGCATGTCTTTGGTCTTCATCAGGTTTTTCTGAATTGGCGAAGCTTTTTGAGAGCGCTTCAAATACATCCGAAAATTGCTCTACACGTTTTGCGGTAACATTTCGCACCTTTTGAAGATACTGTTCCTGTTCGTTGGAATGTTCCTCAGTCCCGGGAATATATTTGGACAGTTTCCGGAACAGACTTGCCGGTGTCAAAAAGAATAACAACGCAGCAATGGTCGACTCCATCAATGAAGGAATCAATGTATGAGACTCCCCGTAAATCCCGACTAAAAATGTTCCGACAAACAAACCAATTACAACCCCGACTTTACTGCCTTCCTTCAGTAATCCCCCCAATAATCCGGAAAAAGCAAGCAGACTCATCTGATATAGATTCGCCACGTTTGCCAGCGACAGAATCAGTCCAGCAACCACACCTACCGTCGATCCAATTGCTGCGCCGCCGACAAAGGCAAGCATCATCACAAAATACCGGGATAAAACCTGTTCTACAGCAGCATCATAAACTTCCCAACCAATTGTCCCGGTCAAGATCGAAGCCAGTAGAATGATCATACAAATAATTTCCTCGTTCTTTAATGCAGGTTTATATCGTTTTGGTGATAATAGCGGAATACTCTGCATAAAGATAAGTACTAGGACGGTTCCGAGTACCCCCTCGACAAACAGAAGCATCCATTCATATGATGACAGCTGACCCATGATGGAATAGACACACAGGCGCGGTGCCACTGCGGAAAGAAATACAAATAGTGGAATAAGCAGTTGCTGGTTTTTGGCATGTTTAAAAATACCTGCAAGAAAAATAAAAACAACCATAGCAAGTGCTATGTACATGCCATGAAAAACAGAATACGTTAATGCACCAGCAAAAACTGCAAGCATAACTTTAGCCGCCTTGTCCCGGTGGATAAGCCAGATCGTTGCTAAAAATGCTGCAGCAAATGGTGAGACAGCTTCAAGGATGACAGCCCGTCCAAGCAAAAATCCTACCAGGTAAAACAGCCACCCCCTTTCAAACAGTAATGATTTGGTCTGTGAAGAAATCTTCAAGCGCAATCTGTGCAATTGTTTGTTATGAACCCCAACCCCTTTAGATTCCGCTCTTGGAATTGAATCCATCATACAAAATCACTCCCTCTTAGGAACATTAAATCACAGTATGCATTCTTTTTTTGTCAAAACAAGCAGACCAAATCAAAAAATCGTTCGACTGCTTTCTGTTCGGACAAGCGATATTCTACAACCACTACCGTATTCTGTTTAGTAATGTCTAATTTGCTATAAAGAAAAGCAAAAAGCGCAGGTGCCCGTTTAGCAACGTATAAACTGGAGCACTCCGCAATGAGATAAAGGAAACACGGTGAGCTGGAAGCGAACCGATGTTGACTTATCGTAGTGAGGAGTGTGAAGTTTGCTAGTTGCTGGGCGCCGGAGCTGGACATGGCTCAATCGGTAATCGAATTATACTAAAGGATATATTTTTATAACTGCGACATAAAAAAACCATTGACACTTTTCGAATGCTGTTGTAATATATCATTTGTGATTAATTTTGGCGGTGTAGCTCAGCTGGCGAGAGCGTACGGTTCATACCCGTGAGGTCGGGGGTTCGATCCCCTCCGCCGCTATACATTTGAAGAAAAAAATTGTCTGGGAGACCCAAAGCGGCACATGCCGTTATAGGGAAAACCATCAGACAATTTTTTTTGTCTATTTATGCTTTTGCCGTAGCCAATCTTTCATAAACAGTAAAAAGCAGGTACCACTTTTCTTAAGTGATACCTGCTTTTCATTTATCATCGCATAGAGCATTATTGTTAGACAGCAGCTACTATCCTCTTTTAGCACCTCGACCTCCCCGTTTGGATTCGGTGTGCTTCTTCAAAGAGGCTAAACGATCTTCTGAATCCTTTAGAAATTTGTTCATTTTGGACTCAAAAGATTCTCCGCGATCACGGTTATTCCTGGAACGCGCCGGTCTATCCTTCGCTTTTTTGATAGATAAACCAATCTTGCCATCCTTTTCGACATTAATAACTTTAACCTTCACTTCGTCACCGACGCTCAGGTGGTCATGAATGTCCTTAACATAGTTGTCGGCAACCTCACTAATATGGACCAAGCCCGTAGTACCTTCACCAAGTTCCACAAAGGCCCCAAAATTAGTAATACCGGTTACCTTTCCCTGCAGCTTGCTGCCTACTTCGATTGACATAAAAAAAATGCTCCTCCTTAAAAGTTTAAAATATATAGTTCTTATATAGTATAGCTAAGCATATGAAAGCGTGTCAATAAGAGGGTTCTTCATCAGGGAGATTGAAGATCAGTTCCCCTTTTTTGGAGAAGAAATAATTAGTTCGGGCTATCTCCAATACATATTCCTCATTATTCAGCAGCTTAATCTCTTCATTAAGATTCTTTTCCTCTTTTTTCAGATCGGCAAGTTTGCCTTCAAGTTGTTCATACTGTTCAGCTTTCTCAGCCTGAATGGATCGTTGTTTAAAATGGTAGGCTGCCATACTGCCAAACGTAATCAAAACAACAATGGAAAATAACATAAGACGGCGGAACAATCGCTGCTTTTTTCTTTTTTGCCTTTCTATGTACGCATCATACTTATGTTTATAGTTTGTTTCCAAATTTGCCAGCGTTTTTTCCTTTGTGGACAACAGCATTTACCTCCTCTTAAACAAAATCTTTTTTACCCACTTTCTACAGGTATTTTCTATTGTACTATAAAATTCCGCAATTTTGTATAATTTATTTTGAATATTTTCAGGCAAGATGCCAAACAACGCCCGAAATATCCACAAAATGGGTGCAACTACAACCTTCAAAACATAACGCACTATATTTAAGAGGATGTGCAAAACAAACATGACACAGGTTACGGCAACCTGAATGATAAATTTAACAGGTGTGATAATGAGAAAATTTATCACTTTTTCTATGATGCGAAAACATTTCAGCACAATCGAGATAATCTGTTCAAGCAGCCGTTTATATATGTTTGCAACGAGTGCCTGATAGACGGAAAATCCGAGCAATACTGCGACAAACACATAAAACCTTAATTCTCCGTTATTGACCCTGAATAGTAAATAATAGAGTATCATGGTCTGTGACAGCCAAAAGCTGATTTCCATAAAATAAGCCATAACCCGACGTCTTTTCCAGTGAACGGAAAAACGGCGGAATGTTTCCTGTATTATGCCCAAATATAATCCGCCTATAACCATCGCAATCATGGTGATGAATTGGACATTGAGTGTCATTTAAACAGCTTGCTAAAGAACCCTTTAGCTTTCTCCTGACTATGTTCATCCACATAGGAAAGCTCATATATTTTACCCTTTATCGTGACAACACCATCACCAACATCCAGATTCTTCAGCTGCAGATTCTGCCCGCGGACAATCAAATATCCCATGACCGTTTCCAGCAGAAACTCCTCGTTATCAAAGCTGTCAACTTCTTTTACCCCGGTTATCTCCATGTTTTTACGATTATCGATTTTAACAGCATGATCCTGCTGCACACGCTGGACAGGTTCCTTCTCATAATAATTCATATACTTGTCCCTCCTTATCATTATTACATTATGAAAGGAGGGACAAGTATAGAACTTTAATCGGTAACTTTCTCTTCCTTAATCACCTGATAGAGCATATCTGCCTCATCTTTTTTTACTGCCTCTTTTAAAGCTCTAATTTCAAGGGTCACTACCTTTTGACCAAACTTAATAACAAGTTCATCACCAGTTTCCACGGTTGATGACGCTTTTGCCTTGCTGCCGTTTATCGTAATTCTTCCCTGATCAGCCACTTCTTTTGCTAATGTACGCCGCTTTAACAGCCTGGAAACCTTTAGAAATTTATCCAATCGCAATTCTATCACTCTTTTCCTTTTGCTTGATTCCAATAATAATCCATTTCTTCCAACGAGCTTTGAAAAACATCTTTCCCCTGTTCATTTAACTGTTTTTCAATGTATGTGAAACGTGATCGGAACTTCCGGTTCGCCTGATTCAGTGCAAGTTCCGGATTGACTTTATAATACCGTGATATGTTGGCCAGTACAAATAATACATCACCGAGTTCCTCTATCGTATTCGCTTCGTCCTCTTTTTCAATAGCGGCATGTACCTCATCCATTTCTTCCTGAAGTTTTGCCCACATATCCGCTGAATTGTCCCAGCTGAATCCAGCGGACGCTGCCTTATCCTGAAGCTTAGCTGCTGCCGCCAATGCCGGTAATCCAACCGGTACACCGTCAAGCAGCGATTTGCGTGTATCCCCTTTTTCTTCCTGCTTTAAAGCTGCCCATGATTTCACAACATCCGCCGCTGTTTCCGCGGATCCTTTACCGAACACATGCGGATGCCGGTGAATCATCTTATCCGTAATCGAACGAATCACATCGTCCACTGTAAAATATCCATCATCTGCTCCAATTTGACTGTGCAGCATCACTTGAAGCAATATATCCCCTAATTCTTCAATAATGCCGTCATCGTCTTGCAGATCAATTGCTTCAATTAATTCATAGACTTCTTCAATCGCATAGACACGAAGCGTTTCATGTGTCTGCTTCTTATCCCATGGACAACCATCTGGTCCACGCAATTGGGCAATCACTTCACGCAGCCTGGTAAATGTATGATGAAGCATATTCGATGGAACAGGGGGAACATAAACAGATGTTAAATTCGAAACGTCCATATTCCTGTCGAGCTCTTCCAACGGTACATCTATGATCTTCTCCTGCTCTGTTCCTGCCGCCTCAACAAGTTTGATACGGTAATCAGGCGGCAGATCATCCAAAAGTGTTAATTTAACTTCGGATGCAATAAATCTGTCGTATACCTGACAAAAAATAAGGTGGTTCCGATAATTCAAATCGTGCCGCTCAAATCCGGTACCATCCACAATTTGGAACCCCTCGATTGGATCAATCTGCAATGCAGTGAACAGTGCATCCAAATAACTTTGACCGCCAATTACTTCAACAGGAACATCTGATTGTTCAAGCAGCAATTTTACCGTTTTTTCCGCAAGCATCGGATGACCCGGTACTGCATAAATGATGGATGATTCAGAAGCCTTTTTTAATAAAGCGCTGGCAATATTTTCATATACCTCGCCAAACTGATCTGATGCTTCATAAAGATAATCCAGTGCAGTAAATTTCACACCCTCTGCTTCAAGTGCACTCATCAAAGGATGATCTGCAGTACGGACAAAGATTGGCAGATCCGTTTTCAGCAACTTTTTATAAATACCAAATGGGAGCTGATCCAGATCACCGGCTCCGAGACCAATAATTTCAATACGATTACTCATTTTATCTTCCTTTCTTTATACAACCGCAGCCAGAGTCCCGCAAACGGAAGCATGTCAAGTTCGTTTTTGGAAAATGCCCGAAGTCTCAGCAGCAAAATGGTATATACCATTGCCCCGGTTGCTACGGTAAATAATACATACAACAGCAATGATGCCCTTGATTGCACCTCTGGCATCAGGATATTTATAACAGCAAGATAGACAAGCATCCCGCCGGAAGCTGCGATCAATGCAATCCAGTTAATATGCTTCTCCACCCGTAAACGAGGCAGCTTCATTTTAACTGTTCCGAGAAGCAATATGCCGAGTACCGACAAACTGAATACAGTTGCAATTGCACCGCCCGTAATCCCATAAAGTGGAACGAGCACTGCATTGGCAATACATTTTATAACAAAGGAAATCAAAATAAAGCATGCGGTTTGTTTACTGTATCCCAGTCCCTGCAAAATGGAAGCAGCTGTAATCGAGACTGAACTCAGAAGAACAGCGACAGCGAGGACCTGCAGACTGAAGGTCCCATTATTGTTTTGAAACAGTAATGTGTTCACTTCCGGAAAAACAGCAATTAACCCAAGCGTAGCGCCCATCGCCAAATAAAAACTAACAATAATTGCATTTTGCACATATGTATAAAATTCATTAGGCGCACGTTGCAATTTTTCACGGGATATTGCTGGTATCAGTGCCAGCGCAAACGACGACCCAAGCACCGCTCCCAATTGTATCAGCGGTTGACCGCGATCAAATACACCTTTCAGTTTCATCGCTTCCAATTGACTGTATCGATTTTCAACCAGTCCCGGTACTAGTGTGAACGCATCCGCAAGCTGAATGATAAGCAGAATCATATGATTCAATGCTGCAGCACCACCAAGAATAAATAACGTTTTAACATAATAACCCCATGGAATATCCTCAAACTGTCCCATTTCGGGTTTGACGTTACGAAAAAAGCGGAGAAGAATTGCAATAGCGGTTATCGATCCAAGTATTGCAGCAACTGCAGCAGCTTTTCCGATAAAATACATATTTTCTTGCTGCGTAAAAATGATTACAGCAGCACCAATAATCAATAAAACCCGGATAAACTGCTCGCCGACTTGCGAATAGGCTGTCGGCTTCATTTTCTGCACACCCTGAAAAACACCGCGAAACAATGCTGTAACAGGAATCAGCAGGAACGCAAAGGATGCAAATTTATATACCTGCCCCAAATTCCGGTCTCCCGCAATAGCTGCTAAAAAATCAGCACCAAAAAACAACAGTAAAAACGCAAAAACGGATCCAAAGAACATTAGAAAAAAAACCGGCAGATAAAACTGTCTGAACGAAGGACCATTTGTATGCTGATTCAAATCATTGACCATTTTTGAAATAGCCGATGGAAACCCGTATAGGGACAGGATCAGTGCCATTCCAAGAATCGGATAAACCTGCTGATAAATATAAAAACCGAAATCACCTGTTAAATTTTGCAACGGGATCCGGTACCCTGCACTCAACAGCTTGCTGATTACCCCTGCAAGCGTCAGCAGTAAAGCACCCTTCACTAATTTATTTGTCTCGTTCCCTTCCATGACAAACGCCTTTCACCAAAAACTTTTTGTCCATTATAGCATAAAAGAATAGCTTTCTTTATACGGCGTGTTTTGAATGTTGTTCAGCGCGATTCGACTTTCCTTCAGCGGCTGCGGCATGTTGTTCGGCGCAATTCGGCTTTCCTTCGGCGGTTGCGGCATGTTGTTCGGCGCAATTCGGCTTTCCTTCGGCGGTTGCGGCATGTTGTTCAGCGCGATTCGACTTTCCTTCAGCGGCTGCGGCATGTTGTTCAGCGCAGTTGAGGTAAGCGGGGTTCCTCTACAAGCAAAAAGCCGGTCAGTCCCGACCGGCTTTCACACTTTCACATAAGTATTTTTCTATTCCATTTGTTTAGCCATAAAGTTCGATGCTGTTTCAACAGCTTTTTGCTCAACATTACTCAGTTTTTTACCGTCCTTGGAGAATATCATAACACATCCAATCGGATCACCATTCGCAATAATAGGACTAATACAATACGAATCAAGTTCGTCTTCCTTACTTTGAATCAATTCCATCGTTGCTTTCTCTGTTTCAAAAACCTGCGTTCTGTCCTGCATCGTTTTTTCAGGCTGTTGTCCAATACTTTTATTTAAGTAATCTTTTTTTGATTCACCGGCTACTGCAATTATTTCATCCCGGTCACAAATGAGCACCGGAAATTGAAGGGAGTCAAACAACGCCTCTGCATATTCCTTGGCAAAACTGCCAAGTTCATTGATTGGCGAATACTTTTTTAAGATGACTTCCCCTTCCCGGTCAACGAATATTTCCAATGGATCACCTTCGCGAATACGCAGCGTTCGCCTGATTTCTTTTGGTATAACGACCCTTCCTAAATCATCAATACGACGCACAATTCCTGTTGCCTTCATTTGTATGTTGCCTCACTTTCTTTGATGACTATCTGGTGCATACACTTTATTCCTGCGTGTGAAAAAAACACCAGTTGTGGTCTTTAGTATGAATCATCAAGGAATAACTATACATAACATACAAGTATTTCTATTCTTCCCGGTTTATTTCATCCAACTGTCCGATAAATTTCTCCAAAATATCATACCGCTGCTTTTCCGTATCTGAGGTCCATTTATAAATCACTTTCAGTTTATTACCTGCTGTTCCAAGCTGAAAGCCCCTGCCGAATGAATTGGCAAGTTCGAACAATTTGGATCCGTCAATTTGCTGGCTTCTGTTTTCATCAACGAGCATCTCGATTTTTTTATTTTTTTCGTGAATGCTTTCCACCCGTTGTTCTTTTGCCTGGCGTTTTAGCGAGGAAACCGTGAATAGATTACCGACCTCAGTTGGATAATCGCCAAACCGGTCCATCAGTTCATCCTTAAGATCTTCTACATCATCTGCTGATGTCATCGTCTGGAATTGTTTATACATATCAATTTTTTGTTTTTCATCTTTAATGTATTCATCCGGTATATATGCATCGAGCGATAGTGTCAGTTCAGGCTCGAATGGTTTCATTTCATCCAGTTCCTTGCCATGCTTCCGGGCATCAATCGCATCCTTCAGCATCTGAGAATACATATCAAAGCCGACAGAATCAATAAACCCGTGTTGCTGTGCGCCAAGCAGATTTCCAGCACCGCGAATTGACAAATCCCGCATCGCGATTTTGAACCCGGAGCCCAGTTCCGTAAACTGTTTAATTGCTTCAAGACGCTTCTCGGCAATTTCTGTCAGCACCTTATCACGCTGATAGGTGAAATATGCATATGCTACCCGGTTTGAACGTCCGACACGTCCCCGCAACTGATAAAGCTGACTTAATCCCATACGGTCCGCATTATTGACAATCAGCGTATTCACATTTGGAATATCAACTCCGGTTTCGATGATGGTTGTACTTACCAGCACATCAAATTCACCTTCCAGAAAAGCAAAAATGACATTTTCAAGCTCCGTTTCATTCATTTGTCCATGCGCAACAGCTATCCGTGCGTCATCTACCAGCATCCCTAAGTCACGGGCTGCTTTATCGATATTTTCCACCCTGTTATGCAGGAAAAATACTTGCCCGCCTCTTGACATTTCCCGTTCAACCGCATCCCTGATAAAAATTGGATTGTATTCCATCACATACGTCTGAATTGGAAAACGGTTTTCAGGCGGTGTTTCAATAACAGATAAATCACGGACACCAAGCATTGACATATGCAGGGTACGCGGTATCGGTGTAGCTGTTAACGTAAGCACATCAACATTTGATTTAAGCTGTTTAATTTTTTCCTTATGTTTCACACCAAAACGCTGCTCTTCATCAACAATTAAAAGCCCGAGATCTTGGTATTGCACATCTTTTGAAAGGATCCGGTGTGTTCCGATTACAATATCGACAAGTCCTTTTTTTAATCCTTCCAGTGTTTCTTTTTGCTGCTTACGTGTTCGGAATCTGCTCAATAGACCAATATTCACAGCATGGTCCTGGAACCGCTCACGGAACGTTTCATAATGCTGCTGCCCCAGAATAGTTGTTGGCACCAAAACAGCAACCTGTTTTCCATCAGCAACTGCCTTAAATGCTGCCCGGATAGCCACTTCCGTCTTACCATAGCCCACATCACCGCAAAGCAGCCGATCCATCGGACGTTCACGTTCCATATCCTGCTTAATCTCAACAATACAGCGCAATTGATCTTCAGTCTCCTGATAAGGAAACGCGGCTTCGAACTCACGCTGCATTTCGGTATCCTCTGAAAAGGCATACCCTTTCCGCGCCTCGCGTTCAGCATACAGCTTAATCAGATCATCCGCGATGTCCTCAACAGATGATTGTACCTTCCGTTTTACCTTTGTCCATTCACTGCCGCCCAATTTGTACAGCTTTGGTTCCTTACCTTCTGACCCGACGAATTTCTGTACCAGATCAATCTGGTCAATCGGGACAAATAATTTATCATCACCGGAATATTTAATCAGCATATAATCTTTGTGCAAATCATTTACTTCCAGCGTTTCTATCCCTAAATATTTCCCAATCCCGTGACTGGCATGAACGACATAATCGCCAACTTTAAGCTCCTGATAGTTTTTGATTCGTTCGGCATTCGATAGTTTTTGCTTTTTCCGCGGCCGTTTTGTCTTGCTTTTAAACAGTTCATTTTCCGTTATGATCACAAGTTTGTGCATCGGTAATTCCATACCGGTGCTGAGATTTCCGACGGTAATAACCGGAATCGTATTCGGAAGCTCAAGCTGGTCTGTCACAACTGATTCAATATCATAATCCAGGAAAATGGAATGAATTTTTTCTGCCCGTTTTGCATTCGGGGCAAGTACAATTACGGAAAAATCCCCTTTTTCCCAGCGATTCAATTCATTTTTTAACAGATTCATTTGCCCGTGGAACTCCTGCATGGCTCTGGATGACAAATTTACAATATTTTGTGGCTGCGTATTCGGTATATGCCTTAAGAAAATAGACATATACAGCCGCTGCTGATGCATATTGTCCTGCACTTCATCCCAGTTGAACGAAAACCGGCTGTCTCGAACCATTTTGTTTGTTTCCAGCAAATTACTGTACCATTCCGCTTCTTCCGTATCCAAATTCACAGCAGTTTCATGAATTCTGCTCATTTCATCCATGACTATCAACCCGTTGTCCGGCAAATAATCTATCAAACTTGCAGGATTTTCATAAAGAAACCCGATATATTTATACATTTCCTGAAAATGTTCCAGATTTTTAAGCCGCTCGCTGTCTTGCTGGACAACTTCAATCAACGTTTCTTTTGCCTTACTGTCCTTCAGCTTTTGAAGCGTTTCAGCCAAAGCTTCTTCAATACGCTGTGCCGCTGCAACCATATCCTCTTCTGTCAAAAGAAGTTCATCTGCAGGACCAACTGAAATCTCAGTTCGCTTTTCCAAAGATCGTTGTGATTCCACGTCAAAAAAACGTATAGAGTCAATTTCCTCATCAAACAACTCAATACGCACCGGATGTGTTTCCGTAACCGGATATATGTCAATGATTCCGCCCCGCCGGCTGAACTCACCGGGAGCAGTGACCATATCTGTCCGTTCGTACCCCATATCAACAAGGGATGATAAATAGACATCCAATTGAATATCTTCACCAAACTTGAAGTCCAGCTGATAGGCCCCCCAATAGCTTGTCGGCGGCAAAATCCGCTTTAATGCTGCTACCGGAGCAATTAAAATACCTTTTTTCTTCTGTGACCATGCTGTCAGCGCATCAATCCGCTGACCTCTCAGCTCAGGGCTGGCAATCGCTATTTCAGATGCAATCAATTCATTGACAGGGTACAGGTGAACATCATCCTCACCTGCAAACTCCACAAGATCATCATAAAGCTGCTGCGCCTGTGCCAGTTGGTGGGTGACAAGCAATATAGGCTTATCCACCGATTCATTCAGGATGGAAACAAGTAAACTCCTTGCTGAACCGGATAATCCAGCAACCAGTTGTTCATTCAATCCACCGGAAATACCGCTTATCACGGATTCAATATCTTCTTTTGATCGTAAAAATTCCTGTATACCCTTCATTTCCCCACCTGCTTACGTGCAAATATGCCTTGGCCAATTAACTAGCATAAGTACCCGTAAGCATTTTCCCGGATTTGACTTTACTATCTTCATTAACCAAAGCTTCTTTGCTTATGTTATTGTATAAAATAATCAAGTTCATGAAACTGCGGGTTGTTTCCCAATGATTCTTCACAGTTTTCACAAATTGCCTGTATATGGACATCACCATTTGCTTGATAGTGAACCATTTCCTGCTTATCCCTGGTGGATAACCTATCCAGGCCAAGCATAGATGCATCGACTGCATGCTGATCCAATTCTCCGATCATATGCCCGCAATGCCTGCATGTATACACAATTGACATACCAAAATACCTCCTCGAATAAACTCGGGATATCATAAAGTTTATCCGAAAAGCGCCTTTTTATACTGTATGTCACTGCTGATTATTAAATTCATTCATTACTTGATCAAACGGCTTTTCCATCCAGGCTTCACATGCATCTGCTGCAGTTTGTATACTTTCTGATGCATCCTTTTGTTGTGCTTTGGGAAAGGATCCAAGCACATAATCAATTACTGGTATCCTTGTTTCCGGCCGGCCAATGCCGATGCGCAATCGTTTGAATTCTTTTGAGCCAATATGTTCGATTGCGGAACGGACACCATTGTGACCTCCATGTCCGCCCTTTTGGCGTAATCTTATTTTCCCGGTCGGTAAATCCATATCATCATAAATCACCAGAATATCAGCTGCCTCCAGTTGATAAAAATCCATCAACGGTCTAATAGACTGACCGGACAAATTCATAAATGTCTGCGGTTTCAGCAAAACGACCTTTTCACCTTGAACATGTTCAACAATTGATTTTCCATTGAATTTATCCTTTTTCAGTTTCCAGTTATGACGCTCGACCAGCTCATCAATCACCATAAAACCGATATTATGACGTGTTTTCTTAAATTTAAAGCCGGGATTTCCCAAACCTACAATACATTTCATTTCGTTTCTTCCTTTAAATTGCTTATTTTTTATGTAAAGTAGAACCCCCCTAGTAAATAGGAGGGTTACTGAATATTATTCTTCTTCCTCATCCTTCTTAGCATCCACTAATTCCGGTTCAGCAGTTTCATCTGCCTCTTCCTCCACATCATCCAGTGTATCTGGCGGAACAACAGTTGCTACTGTAGTATCAGCATCTTCCAGGAATTCGTAGCTGCTTGCTTTTGGCAAGTCGGAAATAGCAATGGTATCACCAATTTGCAGCTCTGCCACATCCACAGAAATTTCTTCCGGAATATCAGCAGGTTTAGCACGTACCTGCAATTCATATAATGGCTGCTGCAGTACGCCGCCTTCTTTTACTCCCGGTGCTTCGCCGGTCAGGTTGAGCGGTACTTCAACATCCATTTCTTCAGACATGTTTACAACGTAAAAGTCAGCATGAATCAATTCATCTCTTAATGGGTCCATTTGATAATCATGCAGCATTACATCGACCGGTTTATCATTCTCGACATCAAGTGAAATGATTGCGTTCCGGCCTTCATCACGAACGGTTTTAACCAATTCAATGCTGTTTACGGAAATTGATTTTGTGTCTTTATCTTTTCCATATACGACGGATGGAACGTCTCCGCTCTCTCTAATCATTTTTGTTGCAGACTTCGTATGATCTTCCCGAAGCGCCGCTTTCAATTTTACTGCCATTTTTATCACCCTCCATTATTGACAAACCCGGTTTATACCAAGTTCTCTATGGCATACTTCTATCTTTTACTATTAAAACATAAAATTGTCTAATAATAAAACACCATTACTTATTACCCGCAATTTAGGGCTTGTAAACACCTTTAAATAATCCACAGTTGAAATAAACTATGACATAAAGTACTGTTGGACATCACTCCGGATATACATTTCGCTTTCCCGCAGGAGTCTTCGTGTATTTCCTCCGCTACAATGGAATCCAATTATTTGATTGGAACGCGATACAAAATGTCTTTAGTCAAACAGAATACTTACTGACTTCAGTTCATGCACGCGTGTTATTGCTTCGCCGATCAGTGGCGCAACAGATAAGGTTTTTATCTTGTCGCTTTGCTTTTCTTCCGGCAATGGAATGGAATTTGTGATGATCAGCTCTTTTATTTTGGAATCATTAATACGGTCAATTGCCGGTCCGGACAAGACAGGGTGTGTACAGCAGGCATAAACTTCTTTTGCCCCGTTTTCAATAAGCGCGTTTGCCGCCAGTGTAATTGTTCCGGCTGTATCAATGATATCATCAATCAGTATTGCCGTTTTTCCTTCAATATTACCAACAATATTCATTACTTCCGCCACATTTGGACGCGGACGGCGCTTATCAATGATACCAATTGGCGCTTTCAGACGGTCCGCCATTTTACGCGCTCTCGTCACACCGCCATGGTCTGGTGAGACAACAACAACATCATCAAAGTTTTTGGCTTCAAAGTAATCAGATAAAATCGGCACACCTTGCAAGTGGTCGATTGGGACATCAAAGAACCCTTGAATTTGCGGTGCATGCAAATCAAGTGTGATTACACGGTTGGCACCGGCAGTCTCCAGAAGGTCTGCTATCAGCTTGGATGTTATCGGTTCCCTTGAGCGTGCTTTACGATCCTGTCGTGCATACCCGTAATAAGGCATGACAATATTGATTGATCTTGCTGATGCGCGCTTTAATGCATCAATCATAATCAACAGTTCCATTATGTGTGTGTTTACCGGTGAACATGTGGACTGTACTACATAAACATCACATCCGCGCACACTTTCCTCAATGTTAATCTGTATTTCCCCATCACTGAATGCGGACACCGTACATTCACCCAGTGTTGTTCCAATATGACTGGCGATGTCCTCCGCCAATTTCCGGTTCGAATTCAATGATAATACTTTCAAATATGGATCCTTGTATCCAGAAGCCATGATATTACCCTCCGTTTGTGATTATTTTCTGTTTCTAATCCTTGATGCATATCCTTCTTTATTCGTCTGTCTGGCGCGTGCAACCGATAACGAATCTTCCGGGACATGTTTCGTAATGGTGGAACCTGCAGCCACATACGAACTTTTTCCTACAGTAACCGGTGCAATTAAATTGGAATTACATCCGATAAACGCATCGTCTTCAATTGTCGTTAAGAATTTATTTTTACCGTCATAGTTAACGGTAATCGTTCCGCAGCCAATATTCACATTAGTTCCGACCTCCGCATCACCAATATAGCTTAGGTGGGAAACCTTGCTTCCATTTCCGATTGCCGCCTTCTTCACTTCAACAAAGTTTCCGATTTTTGCTTCATCGCCGATGGCAGCTTCCGGACGGATATGTGCATACGGTCCAATTTTAACCCGCTTGCCGATGTTACTGTCATTGGCAACACTTTGCTTCATCACAGTCTGTTCACCGACAATACAATTATGAATTTCACTATGCGGACCAATTTCTGCCTCGGATTTTATGACGGAATCGCCTTCGATAATCGATCCGGGGTGAATCAGCACATCCGGTTCGATCTGTACATCCGGACCGATATAGGTATGATCCGGATCGATTATTGTAACGCCATTCCGCATATGCCCCTCATTAATCCGCTTTTTCATTGACTTTTCGGCCTGTGCCAATGCAATACGGTCATTGACACCAAGTGTTTCTTCAAAATCCACAGTCATGAATGCACTTATTTTTTCGTTTTCCTTCTTAAGTATTTCAATGACATCCGGAAGATAATATTCGCCCTGAGCATTATCATTAGATACATTTTTCAGAGCCTGAAACAAAGCTTTATTATCAAAACAGTATGTACCGGTGTTAATCTCATTTACCCGCAATTCTGTTTCGTTTGCATCCTTTTGTTCTACAATGCGTTCCACTTCATTCGCTTCATTACGAATTACCCTTCCATAACCTGTGGGATTAGCGGTTGTTGCAGTTAAGATTGTCGCTTGCGCATTTTCCTGTTCATGATGATCAAAAAGCGCCTGATATGTTTCACTGGTAATTAAAGGTGTATCACCGCATACGACAATGGTTGTACCATCCTTATCAAGCAGCAAATCTTCTGCCTGCATTGCCGCATGCCCTGTCCCCAGTTGTTCTTCCTGAATAACAAGCTGGCACTGATCACCAATATGTTCAGCCACTTTTTCAGCACCATGACCTACAACAGTAACCATCTCATCCAGCTGCGCCTTCTTCAGTTGATCTATCACATGCTGTACCATTGGACGTCCCATAACAGGATGAAGTACTTTATATAATTTTGACTTCATTCTGGTTCCTTGTCCGGCCGCAAGAATGATAGCATATCGATTTGCCATGAAGAATCCTCCATTCCTTTTATCCATTATGAATATATCTTAAATAAGCAATGATTTCAACAGTTAACGACCGAAGCAAAAGCGTCCGTCTGCACCGGATGGACTGGATTTACCCGTCCCGCTGATTACATTGGATTGTAATTTTTGGCAAGGTAATATGTAATATTTCCCTAAATAAAAAAAGAAGGCTAATCCATTACAGATTAGACCTCTTGTATACGTGCAATTTACGAAGCACCGGCTTCTTCATATTGTACCTCTGCTTCGCCGGCACGATGATATTCTTCTAAAACAGCATCCTGGATTTTTGCACGGGTATTTGAATTAATCGGATGTGCAATATCCCGGAATTCACCGTCAGGAGTGCGTTTAGATGGCATAGCCACAAACAATCCATTGTTCCCGTCGATGACGCGGATATCATGGACAACAAACTCCTGGTCTAAAGTAATCGATGCAATGGCTCGCATTCTGCCCTCTGTGTTTACGCGGCGCAATCTTACGTCAGTTACTTCCATGATGATTCACCACCTTTTCCCTTTTGAACTTATTACCAATATTCAACAAAACTATGAGAATTCCTGCTAATTTTTAAAAAAAATATAAAAAAATTAAAAACCTCCCTGTAAAAGAGAGGTTTTAATAGTTTTACCCGTGAAGTTTCCCGGGGATAACGTCAATCGCTTTCTGTTTTATATCTACATTCTTTATTTTCACGAGCGAGGTATAATCTTCCACGACCCGCTCATCTTCCTCATCATCAGCTTCTGCCAGAACACCAATCGCCTTTACGTTTGCATTAAATTCATTGAGCAAACTTGTCATGCCGTTAATCGTTCCCCCGGCTTTCATAAAGTCATCAATAATACATACATTGGCATTCTCCTGCAGACTGCGTTTTGGAAGCACCATCGTCTGAATCTTCCTGGATGAACCCGATACATAATTAATGCTGACAGATGAGCCTTCCGTCACTTTCGGATCCCTGCGAACAATAACGACAGGAACACTGAGAACAGATGCAACTGAATACGCAAGCGGGATTCCCTTTGTGGCAACAGTCACCACAACATCGATGTCAAGATCGGAAAACGCGGATGCCAGAACCTTTCCAATTTGCTTCACCTTTTTTGGATCCCCCAGAATGTCACTCATATAAAGATAGCCTCCGGGAAGAATACGAAGCGGGTCTTCCAATGTTCTGCAGAGCTCCTGAATAAACTGTGTACTATTTTCTTCTGAAAGATACGGAATATAACTTACACCACCTGCCGCACCTGCTGATGTCTGTAAATATCCGATACCTTCTTCCCGCATGACACGGTCTACAATAACCAAATCTTCACTAATGGACGATTTTGCAGCCTGATACCTTTCAGAAAAAAATGGCAGCGATGTATGTTGTTTTGGATTTTCAAAAAAATAATTCGTCAACGATACCAAACGGTCGCTTCTTTTCATATTTGCACCTCTAAATCCGAATGTTTGTATTAAATATACCATTAATATACGTATTTAGCAAATTCAGCGACGATCAAGCATCTGCACGATAAATACTTCTTCACAAAAACCTCTTAATCCGTTATAAATGCGCTTTGCCTTGCTGTAATGTTGAACCAAACCAACCATTGTCGGTCCCGAACCGCTCATCAGTACGCCTTCAGCGCCCGCCTTGAGCATTTTCGCTTTGATTTGGGCCACATTTGGAAATAACGAAAATGTTACAGTCTCTAAAGCATTTCCCGCTGCGGCACAAAGCCCCGGAAAATCTTTTTCTTCAAGTGCCTTTATAACAGCTTGTGTATCCGGATGCACGAGTTCTTTCATCTTCACCTTTGGAAAAATATTTCTGGTCGATATGCCGATATTCGGCTTTGCCAGGATAACAAAAAATGGCGGCGGTGATGGCAATTCATAGATTTTTTCTCCATGACCTGTCCCAATTGCAGTCGTACTATACACGCAAAAAGGAACGTCCGACCCAATGAAAGCCCCGATTTCCGCCAATTCCTGTTTCGAAGCCCCAACTGACCAAAGTTTGTTAAGTCCGCGCAAAACAGCAGCAGCATCACTGCTTCCTCCGCCCAACCCGGCGGAAACAGGGATGTTCTTTGTTATTTTAATTTGGACTCCTTTATGGATCCGATATTTATTTTTGAAAGCGAGAGCAGCTTTATACGCGAGATTGCGTTCATCATTTGGCACATATTGATTGTCCGCGGCAACATCAATTTTACCATTATCTGATGACATCAATTCAAGCCGATCAGTCAAATCGACGGAAGTCATAATCATTTCCACTTCATGGAATCCATCGTTACGTTTACCAAGAACATCCAATGACAAATTGATTTTAGCTGGTGCCCGTTCAAATATAATCATCTCCGTCACCCACTTTAAATATGTACACAAATTGTATCATATATAAAAAGTGCAAGCGACTGTATAGGGAATGCTTGCACACCGTTATGAACGGAAAAAATGGCAAACCCATTATTAGGGTCTGCCATTCATGTTCTGCTCAGCTATTTCGATTGCACGTTTCACCATATTTCCGGCATCTCTTGCTTTAATGCCGCCCCAGCCCTCTTCCTGCACTGTGTCGTAAAAACCTAACTCTTTGGCAATTTCTTCTTTCATTTGGTCTGACATTATTCCTCCACGTCTTCCCATGAAAGAGCTCCCCCTTCTGTTAAGGAATGCTTACGACACGTATAGTTTATGTAAATGGTTAAGTCGTACACCCGTTAGATATATACAAAAAAGGAAAATATTTTTTTAGCCTGGGGACATAAAATCCATTAACAGAGAAAAACTAAATAATATCAAGAAAGACAAAAGCAGTAAACCTGGGTTCACTGCTCAACCATTATCGCACCATCCTGGAAACTGATTTCCACCGTTTCCGTTAAGACGTCTGCATAGCTATATGAAACACGTTCGAATGCATTTTCGTCCTGATCCAACTCAACAATGAAAACGGACGGATATGTCTCAGCTAAAATGCCGCATCGTTCAATTGTTTTCCTTCTTCCGCCATTGGCTTTAAGCTTTAATCGCTTGCCAATCTGACCCTCAAGACCTTGCTTAATTTCGACTAATGTTTTTGCCACTATACTCCACCTCACTATTTATTATCATACCATAAGCTTGTTTAGTAAGTCAAATAAAACATTATATTATAACAGTATAGCTTTTTTAATGTCAACAAGAAAATTCACTTTCCTCCCCTATTATTTCAAATTGTTAACAAAATATGTATGATCCAGGAAAATAATAGCTGATGTTTGACACATCAGCTATTTTCATCGGCTTCGTCGTCCGCGATATAAGGCATGCCAGTTCGTAAAAGACCTTTTGTTTCCACGCCGCCAAGTCCTCTTTCACCAGTTAATGTATTACGTAATGCATCCCATACGCCTACTTTTTCCATAAATGGTGTATACGCGATTTTTGCAGCAATATAAACAGGATCAAGCGCATGAATATTTATTCGAGAAGGAGAGCTGGCGAAATTCGCCCCAGCACGGATAAGCGATTCAAAATGGGACTGGCATGCTCCCGCAAAAATTACAAGTTGATCCAAATTAGCACTTTTTTGTCTCGCGGCACGTACTGTTTCGCCAAAAAACTTGGAATGCCGGTACGCCCGAATATCACCCTTTCCTCCTTTATTCCTTGAAAAAGCATCATGACCCGTAATCACGATAATATCGGGCTGAACCTTTTCCATTAAACCGGCAATTTCGAATGGCATTTCCTTTTCACCTACATGAATTCCATGAACCTGCAATCCCAACCGGTTATATAATTCAATACATTTTCGTAAATATCCGGGATCACCATCAATGTGAAGAACTTTGGCAGGAATCTGGAAATAACTGATGTTTGGCTGATATCCATTACTTGCCTGATATTCACGCTTCTCCCGCATTAACTGATAATCCTGCCGAAAAAGGCGATAGGAAAATTCCTCTTGCTCTTTTTCCTTCTTTCTCCTTTTTACTAAATCCCTGTCTTCTACATGTACCAAATCATCAAAGGGGGCATCCGCTGCCAATCGAATATCCTCACCATGCAATGTTGCAACCTTATCTGTAACCGATGCAATCCGGAACAATAAATCATGCTTATGTGATATACGTGTCACAAATTCTCCAGTTGAAAACTTCATTTAGCCACCTCACAGCATCGTTCGAGTGAACCTGTTCCTAACATAGACTATGAAGTTTCGCCCATTACTGTGCGACATTAACCCAAACAAATATGAAAAGCCTGCCTCGCTGAACAATCTGCGTATCCCGCCGAAGATAGCGCTGTAACCGCGAACAAGAGCGCTCCCGCCGAACAATCAAAAAGCCATTGCAACACGTGTGCAATGGCTTTAATGTCCGATTTCCCGATAAAATATATTGGCAAGTACTGCAAATTCCTGCATGTCCAATGATTCGCCGCGCCGGCCTCCATCAATTCCCGCCTTCTCCAGCAGTTCAGTTATTTTTTCCTTCTCGAATACACCTTTGAAGTGCCGGTTCAAGTTGTTTCGCAGCGTTTTTCTCCGTTGGGCAAAACACGCTTGTACCACTTCAAAAAAATACCCTTCATGATCAACCTGTACAGGCGGTATTCCCCGGATAGTTAACTGCAGTACACTTGAATCAACGTTTGGCGGCGGCATAAAGACAGTTTTTGGTACATTCATAATCACTTCAGCATCGGTATAATATTGTACAGCGATGGAAAGCGATCCATAGCTTTTATTGTTCGGCTCAGCTGCCATACGTTCAGCAACTTCTTTTTGAATCATAATAGTAATACTTGTAACCGGAAGTTTTTCGCGAAGCAATTTCATTAAAATTGGTGTTGTTATATAGTATGGCAAGTTCGCAACCACATGCACTGCCTTTCCGGGATCAAAATATTTATGAATTGCGCTGCTGACATCCGCCTTTAATATATCCTGGTGCATGACCTGAACATTTTCATAATCCTTTAGTGTTTCCTGCAAAATGGGCAGCAGACGCTGATCGATTTCATAAGCAACCACTTTATCGGCATGAATGGCAAGCTGTTCGGTCAGCGCACCAATACCAGGCCCGACTTCAATTGCAGCTGCGTGCTTATCAATCCCTGCTTGTTTCATAATATTTTCAAGTATATTGACGTCAATTAAAAAATTTTGTCCAAGGCTTTTTTTGAAATGAAATCCGTATTTATTCAAAATTTCCCGGGTTCGCTTTGGCGTTGCGATTCTGTTAGTTGTCATCATTTTCCTCCTGCAGTACCTGATTTGCCGTTTCTTGAAATTGTTCCTTTGTAATCTGGAACATGGATAGGCGTTTCAGCAACTGTTTTCCATTCGCATGTCCAATTTGCAGTAATGCACAAAGCTTATCTCTTCTTGCGGCTGCATTAGGGCTTCCAATCAGCCCGTAATGTAACAGGTCTTCCTTTGTAATATCAATGGTTTCATCTTCTTTCAGCTCGTAAACATCGATCAATGCTTGTTGAATGGCTGTGACAGATGCATGTTCAATTCCGAGACTTTTATTCGCAGTATGTTTTGCACGGGCATCATCCCGTTTCAAAAAAGCATGCTTACAGCCGGGAACAGCTTGATCCACAATATGACGAATACGTTCCCCGGGATAATCAGGATCGGTAAATATAATGACGCCCCGTTTCCTACTGGCATGACGTATTTGATTTAGGATTGTGTCATTTACCGCAGATCCATTCGTTTCAATCGTATCGGCATCAACCGCTTGATGAATTTTTGCGGTGTCATCACGACCCTCAACAACAATAATTTCTTTTATTTTCACTCGTACATCCTCATTTCAAAAAACAATGCTCTTACTACTTTCAGTGTAGTAAGAGCATTGTATCATACTTTAATCGAGAACTTTTACAGTTACATTCGTTCTTGTTCCAAACGCGAGAGCATCTGCCCTGGTTGGCATGTGTACATCGATATGATGGCCGTTCACACCGCCGCCGGTATCCCCGGCAACAGCATAACCATATCCTTCCACCCATACTCTCGTACCAAGTGGAATGACACTTGGATCCACTGCAATTACCTTCTTATTCGGATTGGCATGTAAATTAATGCCTGTTGCCGTATAACCGGAACATCCGCTGCAGTCAGCACTGTACGCCGTAGCAGTCATCGTAAAGACCTGGTCACTGGATTCTTTAGGTTGTGCAGTTGTATCATTACCAGAGCTGGAACTGCCCGAATCATCGTTAGACCTGCTGGAACTATTGTTAGAACTGGAACTTGATAATGTTACAAGATCCTGCTCCACCTTTGTTCCAAAAGCGACAACACGGTTCTCACTTTCCCGCTTCACGTTTTTACCAACTAATTCGCGATTAACAACTTTTCCGTTTTCCTTGGTAATTTCGTATTTTTTAACGAGCAGACCTTCTGTTCCTTCTGAAATCACCCGTTTTTTACCTTTTTCCAGATTGCTGTCTTCACGCTTCTCCGTATCATAAGCAATCGTTTCTTTGACACTTTTCAAATCCTTATTTACACGGGTAATTTTAATCGGTGTATCTTCCGTAACCTTTTCTTTTTTGGCAGGTTTCACTTTATCCAATTTATCTAACGTAATACCGTTTCGCTTAAGAAGTTCTCCTACCGTTCCACCCGTAACCCAAACCTTTTCCTTTTTGCTGCCATTATGAAGGGCAACCTGAAATGCCTTATTGATTGTAAGTGTCAGTCCGTTCTTGATTGGTTCCGATCCCTTGTGCGATGCTTCATCATGCTTTGAGATACGCATTCCATTCGCTTGAAGGAATTCACCCACCGTATCTTTCGTTGTAAAATAAATCTGTTCGTTTTCATCCACTTTGACAATCACTTTGTTAGCTTTCTTGTATGTAATGTGCATTCCATCTTTAATTTGTGCATTAACCCGGTGTGAAAGCGAATCATGCTCTCCAACCGTTATGCCCAATTCTGTAAGCAGTTCTTTTACTGTGTTTGCGTGAGTCTGGACTGTTTGTTTTTCTCCATTTTCCGTAACGGCTACCTCAGCTTTAGTCGCTTCAAATAGGATTAAACCAGAAAAAACAACCAGCGCCATAACACCAATACAAGAAATAATCAGCTTGAATTTCGACGCCGGCAATAGCCTTGAAAGAAAATTCATGCTTTTTGCCTCCTTTACCGCGACTATGATTATATATAACAAATCTATGTAATTGCAACGGGATTCCGTTTACGGTTTGTTTACAATTGAATTACAGAAAATAACCATCGTGTGACAAGTAGCCTGTAACCATTGGTATAACAAGGTTATGGTATATAAAAAGAGACCGGAAAAAAACCCCGATCTCGTAAAATTGTCCCATATTTTACATCGTTTTAGCTATCAAAAATTATGACAAAATACCCTGATTTCATTCAAAATGAAACAATGAAAAAGCGTTTTTTGTCGTAATGTTACAAAGTTCCTCGAAAGAAATCCCTCTCAATTCGGCGATCTTTTCAGCAACAAGTTTCACATACGCCGGTTCATTCCGTTTCCCCCGATTTGGGTGGGGTGCAAGGAATGGAGCATCCGTCTCCACCAAAAGCCGGTCTGCTGGAACCTGTACAGCAACCTCCTTAGGCATCGAGGCATTTTTGAATGTGACCGGACCGCCAAGTGAAATGTAAAAGTTCATGTCAAGACAAGCCTGCACATAATCCGGGGAATCGTTATAGCAATGCATAATTCCGCCCACTTCCTGTGCATTTTCTTCCTGCATGATTTCAATAATGTCTTCTGTTGCTTCACGATTATGAATAATAATCGGCATGTTAACCTTTTTGGCCAGATTAATCTGTTTGCGGAAAACTTCCTTTTGAATATCTTTAGGTGACTTGTCCCAATGATAATCAAGCCCCATTTCACCGATGGCGACCACTTTCGGATGTGCTGATAATTCCTCAATCCACTTCAGGTCTTCATCCGTCATATCGATGGCATCAACCGGATGCCAGCCGACCGCGGCATATATCGTTTCATATTGTTCCGCTATTTCGATGGCGAGCGGAATCGTTTCCCGGTCAAATCCGACGACAACCATATATTTCACACCTGTATCAAATGCCCGCTGAATCGTTTCTTCACGATCTTCAAAAAACTGTCTTGCATTCAGATGCACATGTGTATCTACTAACATAATAACACTCCTAATAGAGAAAAAGGCCAACACCTCACGTGAGGGTGACCTTTATCCGGTTTATTTTACAACAGAACCGTTCGGCAATGATTGTTCAACGGAAGCAAGGGTTAAATTACCTGCTTCATCCTCCCCGCAGAGAATCATTCCTTCAGACATTTCACCGCGTAATTTAACGGGTTTCAGATTGGTGATGCAAATAACTTTCTTGCCAATAAGTTCATCCGCCTGATAATGTTCAGCAATGCCGGATACCACCTGGCGTTTGTCTGTTCCGACATCAAGCTGAAGCTTTAATAATTTATCAGCCTTTTTCACAGGTTCTGCTTTTAGCACTTCAGCAACACGCATATCCGTTTTCATGAATTCATCAAAACTGATCTCCGTTTTTTGTTCCGGCGTTTTTTTGGCAGCAGGATTCTTCTTTTCCGGTGCCGTTTTGGTCATCATTGCCTTAATTGCTTCCACTTCCTTCTCCACGTCAAGTCGAGGGAAGAGCGGCTCGCCTTTTGAAACCATTGTTCCAGCAGCTATACGTCCATTTTCGTGTACCGATTCCCATGATTGCAACGATTCATCCGTAATTCCCAATTGTTTAAAAATCTCTGCAGGGGATTCGGTCAAAAACGGCCGCAGCATAATCGCAGCTTTGCGCAGGGATTCCGCAAGATGTGCCATGACATTACCAAGACGTTCTTTGTTTGTTTCATCCTTTGCCAAAATCCAAGGTTCCGTTTCATCGATATATTTGTTGGTTCTGCTGATCATTTTCCATAACGACGAAAGTGCAACCGAAAACTGCATATTGTCCATTGATTCTTCCACTTTTTCCACCGTTTCTTCCTGCAACGACTCAAGCGATGTTTCAAATTCGGTTTCAGCTGATTTATACGCAGGAATTTCCCCGCCGAAGTATTTGTTTATCATCGCAACGGTCCGATTCAGCAGATTGCCAAGATCATTCGCCAGATCATAATTGGTGCGTTCCACAAAGCCTTCAGGAGTAAATACACCGTCTGATCCGAATGGCACTTCACGCATCAGGTAGTAACGAAGTGCGTCAAGTCCATACCGGTCCGTCAATTGAATAGGATCCACAACATTTCCTTTTGACTTGGACATTTTTCCATCTTTCATTAAAATCCAACCATGGGCAAAAACCTTTTTCGGCAGTGGCAGATCGAGTGCCATCAAAATGATTGGCCAGTAAATTGTATGGAAACGGACAATTTCCTTGCTCATCAAGTGTACATCTGCCGGCCAGAATTTTTGATACAGTTCATCGTGATCTGTTCCATAGCCAAGCGCTGTAATATAGTTGGTCAACGCATCAATCCATACATAGATAACGTGTTTTGGATCACCTGGTACTTTAATGCCCCAGTCAAAAGTGGTCCGTGAAACTGCCAGATCCTCCAGACCCGGTTTAATAAAATTGTTCAGCATTTCATTCTTGCGGCTTTCCGGCTGAATGAATTCCGGATTTTCATCATAAAACCTTACAAGCCTGTCAACGTATTTACTCATTTTAAAGAAATATGATTCCTCTTTTACTTTCTCAACTGGACCGCCGCAATCCGGGCAATGTCCATCATCAAGCTGCCGTTCAGTAAAGAAAGACTCACAAGATGTACAATACCACCCTTCATATTCATCCAAGTAAATATCACCCTGTTTGACAAGCTGATCAAATATCTTTTCCACGATTTTTTTATGACGTTCCTCTGTTGTACGGATAAAATCGTCGTTTGTAATCTTTAACTTTTTCCATAAATCCTGGATTCCGCTTACAATTCCATCGACGTACTCCTGCGGTTCCATTCCCTTTTCTTTTGCTTTCCGTTGAATTTTTTGTCCATGTTCATCGGTTCCTGTCAGATACATTACATCATAGCCGCGCAGCCGTTTATACCGCGCTACCGCATCACCGGCAACCGTGGAATACGCATGGCCTATATGTAAATTTCCGCTCGGATAATAGATTGGTGTTGTTATATAAAACGTGTTTTTTTCCTTTGGCATTGCCTTTACCTCCTCAATCATTATTTCCATTGTAGCGATTTTATCACAAGATTTCCATTAACTGATAACTATATACATATTTGTGGTAACTTCTTCCAACACCTTTACACAGCCCGCCACTGCAGTTTATTTAATTTTCTCATTAATTTTATCTTTCGGTAAAAATTTATTGACACTTTTAGTAATGATTGGTACTATATGTCATAAGCAGATGTCGAAACATGACGAAAAATTTTTATACGTACTGAAAAAAGCGGAAAAAACAGCAAGGTTGTTTTTTTCCATCCTTCAGAGGGGAGTTAGTAATATGAAGTCTACCGGAATTGTACGCAAAGTCGACGAACTGGGACGTGTTGTATTGCCAATTGAATTACGACGCAATCTTGACATCAAAGAAAAAGACACGCTCGAAATTTTTGTAGATAAAGAAAGGGTTATCCTGCAGAAATTCAAACCTGCAATGACCTGTCAAATTACCGGAGAAACATCTGATGAAAATCTGGTGTTGGCAGATGGAAAACTTGTCCTCAGCCCTGAGGGTGCGGAAGAACTGATTAACGAAATCCAATCCCGATTGGTAAAAGACAAAAACTAACTGCAATACCACAAATATGTTATAAAAGCGGCTGACGCGCACCACCTTTCCCTTTTAACGTCAGCCGCTTTTTTTATTGCCCTAAATGGTATGTCTGATAAACATCCCGTTTCGCCATTTTCCTGTCCACTGCAACTTGTTTAATGGCGGCCTTTGTTGTCAGATTATTTTCCTGAATATAATGCCGCACATGGCCCTTAATGGATAAATGACTCCACCACAAGCGGTCTTCCTGAAGAGATGCTTCTTCTGTTCCTTCCACCACAAGACAAAATTCACCTTTCAATTCACGATCTCTTGACCAGTTCAGCAAGTCTTCCAGTGTACCGCGTGCATACTCCTCAAATTTTTTGGTAAGTTCACGTGCTGCAACCGCCCGTCGGTTTCCAAATTGCTCCAGAATATCTTTGATTGTATCTTTGAGACGGTAAGGTGACTCATAAAACAGCATGGTTGCCTTTCCTTGTTTAAGCCGTTCCAGTTCAGCTGTTTTATCCTTTTTTTTACGTGGCAAAAATCCGTAAAATAAAAATTCATCGGCTGGAAGGCCGGAGCCGACAAGTGCACAAAGGGCTGCATTCGCCCCAGGAAGCACCACTACAGACTTTTCTGCTTCAATTGCTGCCTGTACAAGTTCATAGCCCGGATCAGAAATCGAGGGCATTCCCGCGTCGCTTACCACAGCAATTGCCTCTCCCTTTTCCAAGTATTCCAGGAGCTGCTTTTCCCGTGATTTTTTATTGTGTTCATGATAACTGATCAATGGTGTTGCAATGTCAAAATGATTCAGCAGTTTCTTCGTGTTCCTCGTATCTTCCGCAGCAATAACAGAAACAGATTTCAGCACCTTCAGGGCACGGTATGTAATGTCTTCCAGATTGCCGATTGGGGTTGGTACTGCATAAACGGTTCCCTTATGATGTTCCTCAAAGCTTTTTTGAATCATCATTCTTCATCACTTCTTTCAGTTTTTCCCGAATTAATTGGAATTTTCCCTTCCGTGTCAGCTGCTTAATCTCGTATTCGCGTCTCAGAGCCTCTGATTTATCCGGAAACTTTTCTACAAACAGCACTTGAAACGGCCCCCGGCCCCTGGTATACTTTGCACCTTTACCTTCCCTGTGCATTTCCAGTCTGTGTTCCAGATCATTCGTATAGCCGGTGTAAAGCGTGTTATCATTGCATCTTAATATATAAACGATATGTTCATTGTCTTCCATAAATAATACCCTCAGCTTCCTTTGTGTACGTATTATCGTCACGGTATATATAAAGCGGCGGCAAAATCTTTAAATCCGCCTTGCCGTCGCGTACCCCTTCAATCAAAATCATATTTGCATCCCTGCCATATTTCGGATAGACAAATTGCAGACGTTTCGGCTCCAGTCGGTAGCTGCGGAATAATTCCATAATATCAACCAGTCGTCCCGGCCGGTGAACCATCGCAACTTTTCCCCCAGGCCGAACGTGCAATTTACATGCTTTCACAACATCCTCAAGCGTACAATAAACCTCATGACGCGCAATGGTTAAATGTTTATTTTTATTATGTTCGGTTTTTTCAGGTGTGGGAAAATACGGCGGATTACATGTGACCACATCAAATGCACTGTGATGTAATCTGGATTTCATATCCCTTAGATCACCTTGGATTATAGATATTTGATCTCCCATGTCATTCAGCGCAATGCTCCGCTTCGCCATATCGGCAAGCCTTTCCTGTATTTCCACACCAACCAGTCCAGCGTTGGTTCGTCTGGAAAGAAGTAGGGGAATGACTCCATTGCCGGTACATAAATCCAATATATTGCCTTTTTTGATTGGTACATACGCAAAATGGGCCAGGAGCACGGCATCAAGGGAAAAAGAAAATACCGATGGACTTTGTATAATATGCATATATTCTTCTGCAAGCAAGTAATCAATTCGTTCATCACCGTAAAGTGGTACCATTATGAAACCCTTTCTGTCATTCAAAAATTGGATGCAATGATTCACTAAGATGCTAAATAGTGACAATAAGCTGCCAAACCTTTGAATTCCCTCTTATGTAGAAAAGCTGTCCCTATAGAATAGAGACAGCCAGCAATCTTTCCCTATTTCGTTTTGTTTAAAAATAACAGACAGAACAAGCAATCCTCATCCTGACGAGGAGTACCGAAATGAACGTTGCAAATATGAAATCCTTCTTCATACAGCCGCGCAAGATTATCATAGCCTTCTCCCGGAACATCCTTGGCCGGATTGACAATCTCATCATCTTTGAAATCCTCATCTGAGTCGTTCAAACGATTACGCAAATGGTGATTTTCCATTTCCAGGCGGTGATTTTCTTCAATGAGATCACTCAATTTACCCTTTAAATCTCCCAGTTGTTCGTATAATTCGCCTATCTGTTCTTCCATATCTGTTACCTGATCAAATATTTTCCTTTTTTTCACGCCCGATCACCCCACTATTCTGTGGCTTGCGCTGTTATGATTCCTTCATCAATCAGTTCATCCAGTGTATATTCAATAACCCGTTCTTTTTCAGGGATCTCGATGTGAATGATGCGTTCCAGCATATTCAGCCCAACCACTTTTCCATCGCCGTATGGAGTTGTAATTTTCTCACCCATATCAGGCAATTCCCGTTTAGCGGTCTCATAATCATCATTTTCATATTTCAGGCAGCACATAAGCCGACCGCACAGACCTGAAATTTTAGCGGGGTTCAATGACAGATTCTGATCCTTTGCCATCTTAATGGATACCGGCTCAAAGTCACCCAGAAAAGTTGAACAGCAGAGCATTCTCCCGCATGGACCAATACCGCCGAGCATTTTTGCTTCGTCCCGGACACCAATTTGACGAAGCTCAATACGGGTTTTAAACTGTGACGCCAAATCCTTTACCAGGTTACGGAAGTCCACACGCCCATCCGCTGTAAAATAAAAGATTAATTTATTCCGGTCAAACGTATATTCTACCTCCACCAGACTCATATCCAGTTTATGGTCAACAATTTTATCAGAACATATCTTAAATGCACTGTCGGCATGCTGCTGATTTTCTACGACTGTCATCTTGTCTTTTTCATCCGCAACACGGATTACTTTTTTCAACGGGAGTACAACATCCTCCTCGTCAACATGCTTATTCGTAATAACAACCTTGCCAAATTCCACACCACGAACCGTTTCGACAACAACATAGCCGTCCACTTCTATATTATTATCTCCGGGATCGAAATAATATATTTTACCCGCCTTTTTAAAGCGGACTCCGATTACTTCAATCATGTAGATCACCTCTGTATTTGAACGGTAAGCTGCTCCATCACGAGCGTCGGATTAACATTCTGTTTTAATTTCCGTTTGGCTTCCAGAATTTTATTCAGAATATCCAGCAGCTGTACCTGTGAAAAATTCATCGACAGGTCTTCAATTTTTTCCCCTTGTCCGGGAAATACTGCCATCGCATCCTGCCTACCGATATGAAAATATAGTATGTCTTTAAACGCCAAAAGCAACAAATCCAGTCCCTGTTCCTGCTGTTTCCGGTCTTTAAAATGCGGCATCCACTGATTATGAATATATAAATAAACATCATTGGAATGACCGGAAAACATTTCTACCCATTGTATCATTAATTTTCGTGACTGCGCAAACCACTCGTCCGCATTCCATGAAAACGCTTCGTCCAAATTATTCGTCAATGCGCTCATCAGTAACGCATCCCTGTCAGACATACCCGCATCCATCAGTTGACTTCGAAAGGCATCCGGATTCAACGGGCGTAAATCAATAACCTGACAACGTGACCGAATAGTTGGTATGATCGATTGACTATTATCTGTCAACATAATTGCCGTTGTTTCTTTACCTGGTTCTTCCAAAAACTTGAGAATTCGATTCGCTGCATTTACCGTCAGCGTATCTGCATCCGAAATGATATACACTTTCTTGTTTGACTCCATTCCGGAATAATTAAATTCCTTTTGCAGATGATCAATTTGTTCCTTCCGAATCGATTGTCCATCAGGTTCAATCCAATGTACATCAGGATGATTGCCGGAATCAATTCGTTTGCAGGCATTACATTCCTGACAAGGTTCCGATCCTGACTTATTCGTGCAAAAGACGGTCTTGGCCAATAACAGGGCAATTGGTTTTTTTCCTGTTCCGCGTGCACCCTGGATTAAGTAAGCATGCGAAATGCGGTCTTTTTTTATGCTGTTTGTAATGATTCTGCTCGCAAGCGGCTGTATTTCCGCGACCTCCGACCACGTCTTCATAAGTACCATTCCTTAGAATATGAATTATATTAATTGTAAAGCAGACAAAACAAGCCTCCACAGTACGGGACTTCAATCATATTATAGAGGCTTGCAGGTCGCCTTCGCTTTTGATTTTAAAACTGCATAAATTGTTCGATTGGCAGGATAAACACGGTTGCGCCGCCTACTTCGACTTTGACAGGTTTTGGTATATAGGAATCTGCATTTCCGCCCATCGGGGAGATTGGTGCTACCATCTGTTCACGCTGTGAGCAATTATCCCGAATAATGTTTAACGCTTCGTCAACATATTCATCCTCGCAGCCGATCATCAGCGTAGTATTGCCTTCTTTTAAAAAGCCGCCAGTTGTTGCAAGTTTGGTGGTTTTGAAATTTTCTCCGCCCAATGCATCTGTCAGGCGATTGGTGTCTTTGTCCTGAACAACAGCAATAATCAGCTTCATTCTTCTTACCTCCCTTACGTTTTTTTGGAAAAACAGGAAATAATGGTTTCCACCGTTTCCTTTTCAACCTGGTCAAATGCCAGTTCCGCATTGATGACATGAATACGCTCAGGAAATTTGGAAACAAGCATCTGGTATGCATCATAAACTTTTTCATGGAATGGAAGCTTCTCAAGATCCAGCCTGTTTTGTTCTCTATCTTTATTCGCCGCAATACGGGCTAATCCCTTTTTTGGCTTAATATCAAAAAATAACGTCTTGTCAGGCATGCAATCCTGAATAGCAAACTGATTGATGGAAAAAACCTCATCCATTCCCAATTCCCTGGCATACCCTTGATATGCCAAACTGCTGTCAATGAAACGGTCACACAATACCATCTTTCCATTTTTAAGTGCAGGCAATACTTTCTCGACTAAATGCTGACGACGGGCTGCTGCATATAATAGTGCTTCCGTTCTGCCATCCATTGCTGTATTTTGTGGATCAAGGATAACTTGCCGTATTTTCTCAGCAATTTCAATACCGCCGGGTTCCCGTGTTGTTAAAACATCATACCCTAAAGCTGACAACGTTTTGCCTGCCGCTTCAAGAATGGATGATTTTCCGGCACCCTCGCCACCCTCAAATGTTATAAAATATCCGTTCACTGAAGTTTGCTCCTTTATTTAAAAACGCTGATTCCCCGAATAATATCGTGATGCTGTATGGTTGCACCTTGTTGAATCAGTTGTTTAATCATGCTGATATGTGATTCTGTGATCCGCTCCCCTCTCAAAACGAAAGGAACTCCGGGCGGATACGGTACGATTGCCTCTGCCGTAATACAGCCAGCCGACTGCTCCAGCAGTATTTGTTTCGTCTGTTGATGCTGCATCATCCCATACGGCATCGCCAGTTTTTCAATGGGATTTGTAAAAAGATTTCTTAAATCTATTGTAGCACGATTCCGTGTATTTTTTAATTGTTCAGTAATGCGTGCCATTCCTTTTTTCAACTGCTTCACATTACGGAAAGGTGTAAGACCATGAATCAGCAAAATTTGATTGTGTGTGGCAAGTTCTGGATAGATGCCTATGTTTTCAAAAAAACCGGCAGCCTCACGTGCACAAAGACCTTCCTCCATGTGCAGCGTTATTTTTAATGGATCATCTGTGAGCGGTATTTGCCATGGTCCGGCCTGCAGGATTTCCTTCACCTGCCGCACGCTGTTCAGGACGGCTTCTATATCAGCTGTTTTCAAATTTGCCAGAAACCATCTGGCTAAATCCAATGACGCCATAATCGGGTACGATGGACTGCTTGATTGAAGCATCTGCAGATAATGTGTGATCCGATTGTTTGCAATATGTGCAGTGTTAACATGCAGAAAAGACCCCATTGTCATGGCAGGTGCCATTTTATGAGCGGATTGTACAACTGCATCCGCACCAAATTCCAGGGATGACACCGGAAATGCCCTATGCGTGGAAAAATGAACACCATGCGCTTCATCAACAAGCACTGGTATATTATATTCATGAGCAAGCCCAATCATTTCTTTCAGCGCAAATGTTTGACCGAAATAATCCGGATACGTCAGCATGACCGCTTTTACGTCCGGATGCTGTTTCAATGCTTTTTTTAATGTATTAATATCCGGTGCAGTATACCGGTCTACGGCAGCATCAAATTCCGGTGCAATAAATATTGGTCTCGCACCGCTTAACTCCAATCCGTTAAAAACCGACTTATGACTGTTACGCTGAACAATAATTTCGTCACCTGCATTACAAGCTCCAAGAACCATGGCGATATTCCCTGCAGTGCTTCCACCAACAAGAAAATGGGTTTGTTCCACGCCAAAAAAATCTGCCGCCAGCTCCTGCGCTTCTTTAATAACATCCTGCGGCGCATGCAAATCATCCAGTCCCGGCAATTCCGTCAAATCCACCGGTAAAATAGATTGATAAAATTCCCGGGCAAAATCAGGAAAAAGCTCTCCATTTTTATGCCCCGGTACATGAAAGGAAGTCGGGCTGCGTTTAGTAAACTGCTGTAAGGCATCAAATAAAGGTGTATCCTGCTGATTTCGCTTCATCGTGATCCGTCCTCTGTAATTTTTTCTTATAAGGTAATTATACGTTGGATCCATACAAGAAAAAAAGCTTTTGCAAGTAAAACTGCAAAAGCTTAAGAATGTAATGTCGGCTGATTCATATTTTTTAATTTTTGTAGATAATAGTGATATTTTTCTTCCCGCGGCTCTGTGTGAATCATGTTTCGTTCACATTCACAGCAGATAAACAGTTTGTATAAATGAATTCCCCGCTCCTTCTCCTCTTCACAAATACCACAGCGCTCATGTAAAACTACTTGTTTCATCTCCCCACCTCCGTTAGTTTAGTATCTCCTAATCTAACGAATTTTATACAAAAAAATCTTATAATCATTGAATTTTGTATCACTAATAGAGTATATGCAGGAAGGCTTTTTTATTGACACATTCAAGGGCAAAAAACATAGCATAAATCGATGAAATGCACAATAATTGACTTTAATTTTGGCTAAGGTTAAACTTTTTCACTAAGGAAACATTTTGAACATACTATCATAATAACTTGCCAAACAATTCTTATGAAGATATTTCTGCATATCAAATTATATGTAACATGCAAAAAAGGAGGTCTTAAAAATGATGGAGTTCTTACAATCATTGGATCCTGCTTATCAGGCACTCCTTGCTACTCTGTTCACCTGGGGAATGACTGCTCTCGGTGCAGCACTCGTTTTTACGACGAAAACATTTAATCAGAAATTTATGGATAGTATGCTTGGTTTTGCCGGAGGGGTCATGATTGCAGCAAGTTTCTGGTCATTGCTTGCTCCTGCCCTGGAGATGGCCGGCGGGAACGGGGGTGCATCCTGGATGCCGGTAGCAATTGGTTTCATGCTGGGGGGAATATTCTTATGGGGCTTCGATAAACTTCTGCCCCATTTACATCCAATGTCATCCCCAAAGAAGGCGGAGGGAATCAACCCGGAAAAGAAAAAACGAGGCACACTGCTCGTCTTTGCAATCACCATGCATAATATTCCCGAAGGACTTGCAGTTGGGGTAGCGTTTGGAAGTGCTGCCATCGGACTTGAATCATCATCACTTGCCGGTGCTATTGCACTTGCCGTTGGGATAGGCATACAAAATTTCCCGGAAGGTGTAGCTGTCTCAATGCCGTTACGCAGGGACGGTGCTTCACGATGGAAAAGCTTTCAATATGGACAGTTTTCGGGAATGGTTGAACCCATTGCCGCGGTTATTGGCGCCCTGGCAGTAACATTGATGCAGCCATTACTGCCGTATGCACTAAGTTTTGCAGCTGGGGCAATGATTTTTGTAACAGCAGAGGAAGTAATTCCCGGTTCACAGGAAAATGGAAACACAGACCTTGCTTCCATGAGTCTCATGATAGGATTTACCATTATGATGATTTTGGATGTTTCACTTGGTTAACAAAAGTCAGCGGGTATAGGTATATCCTATCCCGCTGACTTTTGTGCCTAAGCTATTAACATTAATTGTATGGCAGCAAGTGAACTAACGCCAAACAACCCGAGAAACCCGGAAATCATTACAGTAAACAGATTAATCGGTATATGTAGTCCGATTGCTCCCCCGAACACATTAAAGAAAAACAAAAATAAAATGCCAATGCCAAGCTTTATTGAACTATGTGCGATAAAACGCATCGGTTTTACAGGAGCACCTACAAACAATAGAATAACAATTAACGCAACCATGATCGAAATAACCAATGTTGAGCTCAAGCCGAATCACTCCTTTTCCTTGTCCCTTTCTACTTATATATGAAAAGGAGACTGGAAAAAGAACATCATTCTATTTACTGTATCGGACGGCACTTATTTTCCGCCGCCGTGCTTCCCGCAGCAGAAATAAATATTTTTCCCGGGCAAGTCTCTCATTGTACATTCCGTTAAACGATGGTTCAATGCTTTTGTCCAGGATAGCCTGAATCTGTTTCCATTCCCGTTCCAGGGCAAAAATAGATTGTAATAATTGCTCATCCACATCTCTTTTTTTGATTTTTTTAGCCATGCTGTCACCCAACTTTTTTAAAAACTTGCGATTTCGGATTGAAAGGCACTATAAATCCCTTCTGCCCTCTAATGCTTTTGATAATGTAACTTCATCGGCATACTCCAAATCGCCGCCAACAGGAAGACCATGCGCAATTCGTGTCGTCTTAATTCCCGATGGTTTAACAAGTCTTGAAATATACATTGCTGTTGCTTCCCCTTCGATGTTCGGATTCGTAGCCAGAATCAACTCTTTTACTTCCTCATCTTTCAATCTATTGATGAGGCCTGGTACATTTATATCTTCCGGTCCTATCCCATCCATGGGTGAAATGGCACCATGCAAAACGTGATATTTTCCGTGATATTCCTTCATCTTCTCCATCGCAATCACATCTTTGGGATCCTGCACAACGCAAATAATCGATTGATCCCTGGTTGTATCCTGACAAATGGGACACGGATCCTGATCAGTTATATGTCCACAGGTGGAGCAGTGGGTAAGTTCCCGCTTTGCATTTACTAAGGACTTTGCAAAATCCAGTACATCGTCCTCTTTCATATTTAATACAAAAAATGCCAGTCGGACAGCAGTTTTTGGTCCAATCCCCGGCAATTTTGTAAAGCTGTCTATCAGTTTGGAAATCGGTTCAGGATAATACATGCAATATGCCTCCAATTAGAAAAACTCAGGCTGAGCCCTGCCTTTTAGCGAGCGCCTAAGTTTTCCGCATAGGTCAATTATACGCCTTACGATGTTAAAACATTCCACCAGGCATATTTAACCCTTTAGTGAATTGTCCCATCGTTTCGTTTGTTTTATCATCGATTTGTTTGATGACATCGTTGGTTGCTGTCAGAATAAGATCCTGCAGCATTTCCACATCATCCGGATCAACTACTTCTTCTTTAATTTGTACATCTGTAATTTCTTTTTTACCATTTGCCGTGACAGTTACCATACCGCCGCCTGCAGATGATTCGAATGTCATTTCATGCAGTTCATCCTGTGCCTTCATCATTTTCTTTTGCATTTTTTGCATTTGCTTCATCATATTTCCCATATTTCCACCTTTCATGGAAATCGCCTCCTTTATTTTTGATCCTTCTATTCGTGAATGTCCAGCAATTCATCTCCGACAAGTTTTCTTGCTTCGGAAATGAGCGGATCTTCCTCCTGCTCTTCCTGTTTCGTTGCTGATTGCTCTTGCCGATTTATATATTCATTGCGCAGTTCCTGCCAATTATTCGCAGGTATCGGAATAATGGTCAATTGCTTGCCTGTCACATTATTAAGTATGGATTCCACCGTATTTTGGTGTTCCAAAAACAATGAGCAATGAATTTCATACTTAAACTGTACCACAAGCGCCTTTTGTGATGCAGCTGCTGGTTTACTGTCCTGAATCGTTGCATGTGCCGGAGCACTGGCTGACTTCAGTTTATTTAGGAATGCTGCCCATTGTGACTGCACATCTTTCAAAGCGGGCTTTTCTGCTTCTTGCAGTACATTACGGATTCTTTCATAAGGAATTTTAAAACTGTTTCGTGTTACTCTTGACGGTGCTCTTTTCGGCTCATTCGCCGGTGCCTGCCTGGCTGCATTTGCAGGTGCTTCTTTCAATGCAGCAAGTTCTTTTTCCAAATGCTCCAGGCGGCCCAAAAGCCCGTTAACAGCTTCTGAATCAGCGGCATTCGCAGTTTCACCTGCACCGGATTCTTTATTTGTTATCGTTAACAATGCAATCTCAATAAATACTTTCGGACTGTTCGTCCATTTTATTTCCTGCTGGCACTGGTTCAGATGCATTATCGCATCCTGAATCCAGTCTACCGCAACTGTGTCGGCGAGTTTTTGAAAATTTTCATCGATAATCGCCCGCTCAAGAATGCCTTCGAGTGATGGTGCACTTTTATATAATAACAAATCACGGGCAAAATAGATAAGATCATATACAAACCGGGCCGGATCTTTGCCATTTTGAATCATTTCATCGAGTAATGATAATGCACGCTGCACATCCTTTTCATACATCGCTCTTACAATTTCGGTGAGTATTTGCTGGGAAACGCCCCCCGTTACGGCAAGTACATCATCAAGATTGACACTTTCATCACTGTAGGAAATAGCCTGGTCCAAGATGCTTAATGCATCACGCATACCGCCTTCTGCAGCCAATGCTATCGTATCAAGTGCCTCTGGAGATACGGTGATTCCTTCATTTTCAACAATCGCTTTCATGCGCTCCACAATGGATTGACTGGAAATCGGTTTGAAATCGAATCGCTGACATCGTGATAAGATTGTCAATGGTATTTTATGCGGTTCTGTCGTTGCCAGGATAAAAACAACATGCTTCGGTGGTTCTTCCAAAGTTTTCAAAAGAGCGTTGAATGCGTTGACCGAAATCATGTGAACCTCGTCAATAATATACACTTTATACGGCACAACACTTGAGGCATATTTTACTTTATCCCGAATATCGCGAATATCTTCAACACTGGTATGTGATGCCGCATCCATTTCAATCACATCTGAAATGGAGCCATCCTGAATGCCTCTGCATGCGTCACATTCATTGCACGGCTCTTTCACAGGGGCTTTTTCACAGTTAATCGTTTTAGCAAAAATTTTGGCAGCACTCGTTTTACCGGTTCCACGCGGTCCGGAAAAAATGTACGCATGCGAAAATTTCTCCTGAACGATTGCATTCTGCAGCGTTCTCGTTATATGTGATTGTCCAACCACATCCTGAAAATTCCTGGGACGCCAGACACGATACAAAGCCTGATAGCTCATAATAAACGTTCCCCTTCAAAAAGTCTACCTAAATTATACGCTATTTCAAGGGTAAATGTGAACCATTTAAAAAAACATCTTTGTCACTGCTTGAAGGCCGATAACTCCTATTGAGGGTTGATTACTCCAAATGACGGTTGATTTCCGGTTCATGAAGGTTGATAAATTCCGGGTGAAGGTTGATTTCTTATTAATGATGGTCGATAACTTCGCTTGAAGATTGATTTCGTACCGGTTATGGTTATTTCCGGCTTCACTTCAAAAAGCATGCCTTGTGGCAAAAGCCCTTATCTGCTAAAAAAGCTGCACCACCTCGAATTGAGATGAATGCAGCTTTCTGTTATGTAAACCGTGCACCCACTGTTGATAAGATGTTCCTAAGCGTTACCCAAGTTCATGGCTCGGCCCAGGCTTCCCCGCGGCACACAGAAATGACCACTTACTGCTGCTTCCTTCCGGACCTGACAGGATTCATGGGTTTCTGTTGCGCAGGACCTGAACGTCAACACCAATCCCTTGAGGCAGACCTTAAAATCACCTTACCTCGAATGGGAGTTCAGCCTCGCTATAGCGGATTGCGAGTACAGGGCACCGCTACCTCCCCACCTAGCACGGCACTAACCATTATAACCACTTTGCTTAAATAATGCAATTGTAAATTGATGAAAGTATTTGGAAACTATAGCTTTTTCCGTTGCCTCAGTTCTTTAAAAAAGTCCGTTAAAAGACTCCCGCATTCTTCCTTTAGCACGCCAGCGGTCAGTTCTGCCCGATGATTAAAACGTTCTTCATCCAACAAATTCATTAACGTACCCGCACAGCCTGCTTTTGGGTCAGGCGCACCGTAAACCACCCGCTTAATCCTTGATTGTACGATGGCGCCGGCACACATTGGGCATGGTTCCAGTGTTACATATAATGTACAATCCTCAAGCCTCCAACTGCCAATTGTTTTATTAGCTTCTTTGATTGCAATCAATTCCGCATGTGATAACGTCATCTGTGAGGTCTCACGCACATTGTGGCCGGAACCAATTACTTCCCCTTCACATGTAATTACCGCACCAATCGGGACTTCACCAATTTCCTTAGCCTTTACAGCCTCATCAATTGCCTGGCGCATATGTATGATGTCATCCATCCAATATCACCCCGTAAGTTTGAAATAAAAAAATCAGGAAATAAATAAAAGAAGAAAGGAGTCCAACTATGAACGATTCACTTGAAAACAGCGTGATTTTATTTATTGATATTATCAACGATTTTAACTTTGACGGCAGCAAAAAACTGCTCAAACATACTAAAGCGATTTTACCACATTTACGGAAATTAAAAGAATTTGGCAGGAAAAATAACATTCCGATTATCTATGTAAATGATCATTATGGATTTTGGCAGGCGGATTTCCATAAAATCATTGCACATTGTGAAAATGAATTCAGTAAGGATATCATTTCCGGGTTGAGACCAGATGATGATGATTACTTTCTGATGAAACCGCAACATTCAGCGTTTTTCCAAACACCATTACACTCATTGCTGAACGAATTGAACAGGACCCATCTGATTATGGCAGGTATAGCAGGGGATATCTGCATTTTATTTACGGCAAAAGACGCTTATATGTACCGTTATTCCATGCATGTACCGGATAACTGCATGGCCTCGGAAGAACAGGATGGCAATGAATATGCTCTCTATCTGATGCGCACTGTAATGGAAGCAAAAACAAATCCGATTTGAGCCTGTTTAACTTATGCTGGAATTTCTCTATCAGGAATTTTTATGGATCTATCAGGAAATTTGGGAGTTCTATCGGGAATTTCAACCGTTCTATCAGGAAATTAGCATAGACAAAAAAATCCCCCTTCAAGGGGGGCGAAAAAATTATTTTTCCAATACTTTCAATGTTTCACGGTTGAATGCAGGGATATCATCAGGTTGTCTGCTTGTGACAAGCTGGTTGCAGCAAACTACTACTTCCTCATCCTGCACGTTGGCACCGGCATACTCCATATCAACCTGAATGGAGGTAAATCCTGTTGCTTTGCGTCCTTCCAATGATTTTGCGGTAATAAGCAGCTGTGGTCCATGACAAATAGCAAAGACCGGTTTGTCTGCATCCATAAAATGTTTGGCAAATTTCACAAAGCGTTCATCTGCGCGAAGTTGATCCGGTGAGAAACCACCCGGAATAAATAAAGCATCAAAGTCCTCTGCTTTTACATTATCAATCGATTCATCAATGGTAACTTCCGACTCATTGTTCTTCCCTGTTACGACGGCACCTTTTTTCTTCTCAATGGTTACCACTTCATGTCCGGCATCTTTAAATGCTTTAGCCGGATCTGTATATTCAACATCCTCAAACATATTTGTAATAACAGTTGCTATTTTTTTACCCATTCAAATACACTCCTTTACGAAGATTCATCAAGAATTCTACCCGTATGTGAAAAAATAAAACATGTATCCTGATTTGTGAACATATTTAGGTAAAAAGACCTATTATTTGTGACAACTTCACAAAGCTTTAACACTTTACGAATCCTTTGTCTCATAGTGACTTTGATTTTCACAGGATTACAATAGAGATGTGGGGATATTAAATTTCTAGGATAAAAGGAGTGTTTTGTTTTGACAACACAAGCTACAGTGGAGTTAGACAAACAGACAAGGGACATTGTAAAAGCAACTGTGCCTATATTACAGGAGCGAGGTGATGAGATTACAAGCAGGTTTTATCAACTCATGTTTGAAAATCATCCCGAACTGAAAAATATTTTTAACCAGACGAACCAGCGTAAAGGGAATCAATCAAAGGCGTTGGCAAACACAGTCTATGCAGCGGCAGCTCATATAGATCAGCTTGGCGATATATTACCGCAAGTACAACAAATCGCCCAAAAGCATAAGAGTCTCAACATCAAGCCGGAGCATTACCCGATAGTCGGTAAATATTTATTGCTTGCCATGAAAGATGTGTTGGGGGACACAGCAAGCGATGATGTTATCGAAGCATGGGAAAAAGCATACGGCATTATTTCCGGTGTCTTTATTGAAACGGAGAAGAAAATGTATCAGGAACTTCAAGACACAACGGGGGGGTGGCTTGACTTCCGTAATTTTAAGGTGGTCGATAAAGTAATCGAAAGTGATGTCATCACATCATTTTATCTGGAACCTGCCGATGGGAATCCGTTCCCGCTTTATCAGCCGGGACAATATGTAACGGTGAAAGCGGAAATCCCGGGACAGCCATATACACACTTACGTCAATACAGTTTATCGGCGGCACCAGGGGAAGGATATTACCGGATCAGTGTCAAACGGGAAGACGCCTTGAATCGTTTTCCAGCCGGTATCGTATCCAATTACTTGCATACAAAAATGGAAAAAGGCAGCATATTGCCGATCAGTGCCCCATCCGGTGATTTTGTGCTTGACCAGGAGGATACCCGTCCATTGATTTTAATGAGCGGGGGAGTCGGACTGACCCCAATGATGAGTATGCTGGAAACGAGTTTGAAACAGCAGCCTGATCGTGACGTTTATTTTATTCATGCAGCAAATAATGGCAATGTTCATGCCATGAAAGACCGTGTACGTGAATTAAATGAACAGCATCAACAGTTGCATGCATATACCGTTTATGCGAATCCAACTGATGAAGATAAAGCAGTCTGTGACAAAACCGGATACGTTGATTTTGACTGGCTGACATCTATTCTTCCAACAAAGGACAGTGCATTCTACTTTTGCGGACCAGAAGGATTTATGAAAGCAATGTATCAAAATCTTAAACAATTCAATGTGGCTGAAACAGATATCCATTTTGAATTTTTCGGTCCAGCCACAGCAATTACTGCATAAATAAGATAAAAAGAGGCTGGGACAAAAGTGTTTTATACAAGGAAAAACCCGAACAACTAAACGGAAAATGGAGCGTAAAACCGCTCCGGAAATATACTTCGCTTTCCGCGGGTGGCTGGTGGGCCTCCTCGTGCTGACGCACTGCGGGGTCACACCTATGCCTTTCCTCCCGCTGGAGTCTCCGTATATTCCCTCCGCTAGTCACCAGATTGTTCGTCTTTTGAATCACACTTTTTGATATGTCCCAACCTCTTTCTAATCTATTATTCTTCCAATGTTGACGTATCTCCTGTCGGCAGGCCAAGCTCCCATGATTTAAGGAGACGGCGCATAATTTTACCACTGCGCGTTTTTGGAATGGAATCTTTCACTTCCAGTTCTCTTGGTGCCGCATGTGCACTAAGACCGGTTTTAATGAACTGACGGATTTCTTCAAGCAGTTCATCTGATTCCTTATAACCTTCATTCAGCGTGATGAATGCTTTGATAATTTCACCGCGTTCCGGATCCGGCTTTCCAATGACGCCAGCTTCCGCAACAGCATCATGCTCAATCAATTTACTTTCAACCTCAAATGGTCCGACACGCTCACCTGACGTATTAATAACATCATCAAGACGTCCCTGGAACCAGAAATAACCGTCTTCGTCTTTATATGCACTATCACCGGATACATACCAGCCATTAATGAAATAACTTTCGAATTTCTCCGGACGCTTCCAGATTTTACGCATCATTGACGGCCATCCTTTTTTAATTGCCAGGTTGCCCATTTGATTTGGCGGAAGTTCGTTCCCTTCATTGTCCACAATCGATGCCTCAATACCAGGAAGCGGCTTACCCATGGAACCGGAGCGGATTTCCATTGATGGGAGGTTAACGATAAGCTGGGCACCTGTCTCAGTCATCCACCATGTATCATGAATCCGTAAATCAAATGCCTTCAGCCCCCATGTAACCACTTCAGGATTTAATGGCTCCCCGACACTCATAATATGGCGTAATGACGAGAGATCATGGTTCTTAACTGCATCTGAACCGGCACTTACCAATTTCCTTAGTGCAGTCGGTGCTGTATACCATACGGTTACATTATACTTATCAAGTGTGCCGTACCATGCATCCGGACTGAATCGGCCGCCACGGATAACATTCGTTACACCATACAGCCAAGGGGCAAATACACCATAGCTTGTTCCGGTTACCCAACCCGGGTCAGCCGTGCACCAATATACGTCATCTTTTTTCAGGTCAAGCACCCATTCCACTGTGGCATAATGCTGAATCATTGCATTATGGACATGGTAAACACCTTTTGGTTTACCAGTTGACCCGGATGTGTAGTGAATCACCATACCATCTTCCAGATCAACCCATTCGATATTGAAATCGGTAGATGCTTCGTTCATCTCTTTCTGATAATCAATGTATTTATCAGATGTTTCGTTGTTATCACCAACAAGCACTATTTTCTTCAAGTCAGGCAAATCATCCTGCGGCACCCGCTCAAGCAGATCCGGTGTCGTAATCAGCATGCTTGCTTCACTGTCCTGCAGGCGGTCGCGAACTGCCTGTTCCATAAATGCTTCAAATAATGGACCGGCAATCGCACCCACTTTCAGAATCCCTAAAAATGTTGCATAGAATTCAGGGCTTCTTGGGAGAAACAAAAAGATTCTGTCGCCTTTTTCCACATCATATTTTTTTAATACATTTGCAAACTGGTTACTGCTTTTTTTCAGATCGTCAAATGTCAATGACTCCTCCCGATCCGGCGAGGAATATAAAAGTGCTGTTTTATCCTTCGTTTCCGGATTTTCGGCATGACGGTCAATTGCCTCATAAGCCATATTTACTTTGCCAGTTTCATTCCAGCTGAAGTTCTTTTTCATTTCATCCCATGAAAAAGTCTTCCGCATCTTTTCATAGTCCTGCAGATTATGATTACCTTCGCGTGCAGGGATTTTTTCCGTATGCATCCTATCACCTCATCCTGAAAATTTTGAAACCGTTTGCAATCCCTTTAGTAAGGAATACGATATAATTGCTGCAAATATGCAATTATATGTAATTGTGAAAACATTATGGTAACTAAATTCTATTTTAGAACATTTGGTGACAATTTAAAAGTAATATACACACTGCAAAATAAACTGGGCGTTAACATCCGGATATTCCGGCTTATTGATTAATGCGTATTCATCTGATAAGCCTCCTGGTTTAAAACAAAAAAATACCGGGAATGCGTTTACATATGAAATTCACTTACCGCAATGTTATGGAATTTTTCAAAACAAATAATTCACATATGACCTTATCCGGACGGCCTGTACATCCAGTCCCAAACAAACCAAAACAAATCTGAATTACTTCTTACGATTGGGGATGATTTGTGATGAAACGGGATAAAGGAAAGAAAAATGAAAAAAATTTAAAGCGGAAAAAGAAAAGTGAATTAACGGAAGATGATATTACCGTTGTCGATAAGGATGTTGCAAAAAAAGCAGTTGTTGCAACCGGTATCGGCAATGCAATGGAATGGTTCGATTTCGGGATTTATTCGTACCTGGCTGCCACGATTGGTAAAATATTTTTTCCGGAAATGGAAGGTTCAACACAGTTAGTATTCAGTTTCGCGACATTTTCCGTAGCATTTCTGGTCCGGCCGCTGGGTGGCATGTTTTTCGGTTCACTTGGCGATAAGATTGGCCGGAAAAAGGTTCTCGCAATGACGCTCATTTTAATGGCATTTGCAACGTTAAGTATCGGTTTGATACCAACGTATTCTTCTATCGGACTTACAGCACCAATATTACTATTGGCAGCTCGGCTGATCCAAGGCTTCTCAACCGGCGGGGAATATTCCGGGGCAATGACATTTATAGCAGAATCGACACCTGACAGCAGACGCGGGGTTATGTCCAGCGGTCTCGAGGTAGGTACATTAATTGGTTACATTGGCGGTTCTGGTATTGTGACCCTTCTGACCTTCCTGCTTGGTTCCGAAACCATGTTGGACTGGGGATGGCGAATTCCATTTCTGATTGCCGCACCAATCGGTGTCATTGGTTTTTATTTGCGGACACACTTGGAAGAATCGCCCGCATTCGAGAAAATGGAACAGCAGAAAGAAGCATCAGAGGATGAGTCCCGCCACGTTCCACTGAAGGACCTTGTACTATATCATCGGAAAGCACTTTTGATGGGATTGATTCTGGTTCTCTTTTACAATGTAATTGACTATACGATTCTGACCTATATGCCATCCCATTTAACAGCAGTACTTGGATACGGCCAGACAAAAGGATTGTTATTGATTCTAATCGTCATGTTCATTATGATTCCAATTGTATTTCTGATGGGACATTTTGGCGACCGAATTGGTAATAAACGAATCATTCAGTCAAGCTTAATCGGCTTTATCTTACTTGCAGTTCCATCATTTATGCTGATTAACTCCAATGTAACAGCATGGGTCTTTATTGGTATTATGATCATGGCCATTCTATTGGCGGCATTAATGGGAACCATGCCATCACAGCTGCCGTCCCTGTTTTTCACAGAGGTAAGGTACGGCGGATTAGCCATTACTTACAATATTTCCGTTTCCTTATTCGGCGGGACAGCACCACTGGTGGTTTCCTGGCTGGTAGATATTTCAGGAAGTAATCTTGCTCCGGCATTTTACGTGATTTTTGTCGCGTTGATCGGCATTGTTGTGGTTTCCTTATTCCTGACAAAAACATCAGGAAAGCCGCTTCGAGGATCTCCACCAGCCATTGCTGCAGAAGAAAACCTGCTGGAGGCAATTGATGATACGAATGAAGAACTCTGGTGGACGGATGAAAAAGACCGAATCGACAAGGAAAAAAATAATAACGATGATAACCAAACACAATAACACATGTTTGGGAATGTCAGCCCATTTTTCTTTAAAAAGGAGAAAAATGGGCTGATTTTTTATTGGAACCCGCAATGTATTCTCTAACCGAATGGTTGACCACTAACGTCTATTTTCCCGTTTCATAACCGGCATATTGAAAAAAAGGTCGATAAATGTAAAACGATTCTTACAGGAATTTTGTTTGTTTTATAGAAATGATTAGTATAAGGAAACTGGTCTAAGGTAAAAACAAAAATTAAGGAAGGTGATTTGTATGTTAATCAGAAAATATCTATTAAAATGGATACCGTTAAAATGGATGCCGTATAATGAACAAGCTGTGTACGAAAAAAAACTGTCAAAGGTAATGAAGGAATTAAAAATTGAAAATTACCATTTCAATTGGGATCGCACCAGTTGCTTGATTGAATTTCAATATCTTGGGAATTCCTACAAACTGGAACACTCTATTGAGAAAGCTAGAAAAAGCGGATTAATTTTGAGAAACGGATTGGATTGTCTAATGGAATTGACCCAATCCCTCGAAGATTTGTGTGGAATCATAAATAGAGGAACCTATAAATTTGAGACATGGATCGCAGGCATGAAACAATCATCTTCGGAGCAGGAAATGCCCGAATTCCACGAAGAATTTCAAATCAGGTATAAGTCATTGGGAAAGCAAAACCTTCCCAATTATAATCAGGCGGAGTATATCCCTTTTGCAGACGAATCTTCACAGGATAATACTGACCAAAACCAGCATAATTATCTGATCCGACAGCGTCAGCGTAAAAAAGGACCGTTGATTTAACATGAAAATGAATGATTGGCGCTTGGTGCAGCGCAGGAAGAAATAGACGTACGATACTCCCCTAAACAGAATCTCATTTCATTATAAATAAAAAACACCGTTCATTCCTGGTAAAAGGAATTTAACGGTGTTTTTATTTATACGACAAAAAAGCAACAGCGCCCCCGGCAGGATTCGAACCTGCGACACATGGTTTAGGAAACCATTGCTCTATCCCCTGAGCTACGGGGGCAAATGTAATAGTGGAAACGCAACAATCACTATTATACAAAACCAAACGCCACTTGAAAAGCACTTCATCTTTTTTTATCCACTTCAATCCAAATTGGTCTGCCTAACATACAATAAGCAGGAATGAAGTTTCACTTTATATATGCTAAAATAAAGTACATATGTCGAATTTTGTTACATAGATTGGAGGGAAAGTTATGTCGAAGGTCCCATTTATTGCGATTGAAGGGCCAATTGGGATTGGAAAAACATCACTTGCAAAAAAACTTTCTGTCCATTTTGATTTTCATTTATTAAAAGAAATTGTCGAGGAAAATCCGTTTCTCGGGAAATTTTATGATGATATTGATGAGTGGAGTTTTCAAACAGAAATGTTCTTTTTATGCAATCGCTACAAGCAACTGGAAGATATTGAGCGAAAATATTTGAAAAAAAACCGGGCAGTTATTGCCGATTATCATATATCGAAGAACATGATATTTGCCAAGCGTACATTACAGGCCGATAAATTCAAAAAATACGAGCAAATTTATCATATTTTGACGAAGGATATGCCTGTTCCTAATATGATGATTTATTTGCACGCCAGTCTGGATACCATATTGAAGCGAATCCGCATGCGGGGAAGGGATATCGAGCAAAATATCAAACCATCTTATCTGGCGCAGCTTGCAAAAGATTATGAGGATTACATGAATGAGTTTGAATTACTGCACCCGGAGATTCCAGTCATTCGTATCAATGGGGATCAAACAGATTTTGTAAAACACCAGGATGACCTGAACGCAATCATTCAGCAAGTCGAACAACAACTGAACAATCATCAGGTGATATCGAAATAAGAAAAGCGTAAGTGCCCGTTTAGCAACGTACAAACTGCGCCCTGCCATTTAGTGTGGGTCGGCGTTGCCGCGCAAAGCGGCGGTTTTAGCCGATCTTCCTCCAACCGCAATGAGATAAAGAAAACATGCCCCTGCAAAAGGGGTATGCCGACGTTGGCCGCAAAGGCTGGTTTTAGTCGGCCTTCCTTACAATCCGAACCGATGTTGACTTTCACCGCAAGGGTATAAGTGCGACTAGGCCTCTGGTTTCACCAATCGGCAAGTCTTCTTTATCGTAGTGGAGGAGTGTGAAGTTTGCTAGTTGCTGGGCGCTGGAGCTGGACATGACTATTTAAGCCCAAGAATAAAATAATATCCAAATTTTGCTTTTCTTTACTAATGAAAAAAGGGGAACAAAACATGAATTTACGTGATAAATATCAGATTCCGCATGACAGTATCATTACAATTGCCGGTACTGTGGGAGTAGGGAAATCAACCATGACCAAAGCATTGGCAGATGCATTGAATTTCAAAACATCGCTGGAAAAGGTTGAAGCAAACCCATATCTGGAAAAGTTCTACGATGACTTTGAGCGCTGGAGCTTCCATTTGCAGATTTATTTCCTGGCAGAACGGTTTAAAGAGCAGAAAAAAATCTTTGAATACGGCGGCGGATTCATTCAAGACCGCTCCATATATGAGGACACAGGGATTTTTGCAAAAATGCACTATGACAATGGCACAATGTCAAAAACAGATTATGAAACATACACCAACCTGTTTGAAGCAATGGTCATGACACCATACTTTCCCCATCCGGATCTTCTGATTTACTTGGAAGGTTCATTTGACGAAGTGTTGAAGCGCATTGAACTTCGCGGCAGAGAAATGGAAAAGAATACACCTGTTTCATATTGGGAAGAAATGTACAACCGCTATGAAAATTGGATTAACAATTTTAATTCATGTCCAATTCTGAGGGTCAATATTTCCGATTACGATTTAGTCCATCAGGAAGGCACGATTGAACCGATTCTGGAAAAGGTCGGTCACTTTATCCAACAATCACGAAAATGGAAAACAAGAGAACTTATACGATAAAACCGAAATCGGTGCTCCTGTAAAGTTGGAGCACCGATTTCTATTTGCTGATGTTACTTAATTGGCTTATTTTCCACTTTAAGGGTGCTCTCTCCCTATTGGGGGCTTTCTCTCCCAACTTTCAGCTATCCTCTCCCAATTCGGGCTTTTCCCTCCCAATTCAGTTTTTTCTCTCCCAATTCGGGCTTCTTTTTCCCGATTCAGAGCTTTCTCTCCCAATTGGAGATGCCTCTCGCTAAAGTTCTTGCAGCTATCCACGCTCAACAATAAACATAAGCGATTATGCCTGAACCGGAAAAACGTTTTCAATGAGTTGGATATCATCAGCTGTCAGATTAACCTCTACAGCTTTTAAATTATCCGTGACCTGCTCACGATTACGAGCTCCCGGAATTACCGCGTCAACTGGATCAAGCGTCAAATAATAGGCAAGCACCACATGTGCCGGTGCAACACCATGCTTATCCGCAATCTTGTGAAGGTATTCCACCTTTTCCACATTTCTAAGATACGTTTCATCCTGAAATTGCGGTCGTTTCTTTTGCCGATCAGAAAGAATCGTGTCTTTCGTATATTTACCGGCCAGTAAGCCTGATGCAAAAGGGAAATATGGTACAAACGAAATACCGTTTTCAAGTAAATACGGGAATAAGTCCTTTTCTGCCGAACGTTCCAAAAGATTGTAATTTCCCTGTACAACATCCAAATAGCCGTCCTGATTAGCTTCTTTCAACTGATCCATTGAAAAGTTTGAAACACCGATTGCACGGATTTTTCCTGCTTCCCGCATGCGTTGCAATGCACCAACAGCTTCATATTTAGGGGTATCATCGTCCGGAAAATGAATGTAAAACAGATCAATCACATCGGTCTGCAGCCTTTTCAGACTATCATCCATGGCTTTATACAAAAATGATGGTGTATTATCATGAACCATCTGACCGCCTTCATATCGGTGCGAACCTTTCGTTGCCAGAACCGCATCATTTCGGAAGCCGTTCTCTTTCAGGGTTTTGCCAATGATCTCTTCAGAAAGGCCGTGGCCATACATAAAAGCTGTGTCAATAAAATTCAGGCCCTGGTTCATGGCTTGCGTAATAATTTTGCCACCGTATTCTGTGTTTGTTTCCTCGTTTTCATAGCCGATTTTGTTGGCACCAAGTCCAACCGGATGAATAGATATACCGGTGTTGCCTAATTCCACTTTATTTGCCATAGTAATCCCACCTTTCCTTTATCTTAAATTGTATAAAGTACGTTATCAAGATAGCCGGTTCAATCAAATTAAAAACTGCCGGCCCATAGATAACTATGAGTCCAGCAGCATGATTGCAATTACAATATTTTATTCAGAAACTCTTTCGTCCGATCCGATTTTGGATTCGTAAAAATCTGCTCCGGATCGCCTTCCTCCATTATGATTCCTTCATCCATAAAGAGAACACGATCACCCACTTCACGGGCAAACCCCATTTCATGTGTCACAACTACCATGGTCATTCCCTCATAGGCAAGCTGCTTCATAACGGATAGTACGTCGCCGACAAGTTCCGGATCAAGTGCCGAGGTCGGCTCATCAAACAGCATGATTTTCGGCTCCATTGCCAATGCCCGGGCGATTGCCACCCGCTGCTGCTGACCGCCTGATAAAGAATTCGGATACATATCAGCTTTATCGCTCAATCCGACTTTATCCAATAATTTCTGTGCACGCTCTTTTGCCTCATTTTTAGTAATCGCGCGTGCCTTTTGCGGTGCAAGCATAATGTTTTCGAGCACGGTCTTGTGCGGAAATAAGTTAAACTGCTGAAAGACCATCCCAACTTCTTTACGAACTTCATTAATATTTGTTTTCGGGTCATTTAAATGTGCCCCGTCAACAACGACATCGCCACTTGTTATTTCTTCAAGCAGGTTCAGGCATCGAAGAAAGGTACTTTTTCCGGATCCACTCGGACCAATCACACAAACAACCTCTTTTTGGTCAATTTTACAATCGATTCCTTTCAACACTTCCAATTTACCAAAGCTTTTGTGTAAATTATCCACGGTAATCATTATACATCCAGCCTCCTTTCAGCAATGCTCAGGACGAATGATAATGTTAATGTAATCGCGAGGTAGAAAAAAGCTACCGTTGTATAAATCTCAACCGCATTAAAGTGGTTTGCTGCAATCAGACGTCCCTGGAAAATCAGTTCCGGAACAAGAATTACCGATAACAGCGAAGTATCTTTAATACTGATAATGAACTGATTACCCAGTGGCGGAATCATCCGTTTAAATGCCTGTGGCCAAATAATATAACGCATCGTCTGGCGATGGTTGAGCCCAAGTGAGCGGCCTGCTTCCATTTGTCCCTTTTCAATGGACTGTACAGCACCACGGACAATTTCCGCAATATAGGCTCCCGAGTTTAATGCAATAACAATAACACCCGCTGTAACGGAATCAAAATTATATCCAATAATCAGCGGCAGTGCATAGAAAATCCATATAGCCTGAACGAGAACCGGCGTTCCGCGTAAAATTTCTATATAAACACTTGATATCCAATAAATTATCTTAATTTTGGAGATACGTCCCAAGCCAAATATGGCACCAAGTACGAAGCCGATCAAAAGACCAAGTACTGAGATCAGGAGCGTATAATAAAGACCGGTCATTAATTGCGGCAAAAATTCAACCACACCGGCGAAATCAAATCTTCCCAGCATACTTTCACCTCTCTAGTTGTCTATTGGAAAATATGACGTATCGCCAAAGAACCCCTTTGGCGATAGTCTTAGTTTAAAATGCAGTTAGAAAGTTTTACAGTTTCATATGTGCCAAAAAAGCATGGAAGGAGGCTGGACAAAAATGTAATATCAAAAGAAAAAGCCGAACAAACGAATTAGAAAATGGAGCGTATAGCCGCTCCGGAAATATACTTCGCTAAATTGCTAATCGTTCGTCTTTTGAACTTCGCGTTTTTGATATGTCCCAGCCTCTCAACACACATCTATTGATTTATTGGTTCTTCACCAAACCATTTTTTATAAATCTTGTCATATTTTCCATTTTCTTTGATTGTTGCCAGGGCATCATTTATTGCTTTCACCAATTCATCCTGACCTTTTGAAATAGCAATACCATATTCTTCAGCTTTATACAGGTCACCAACAAGTTTCATTTTGTCACTGCCTTTTGTTTTAATATAGTAAGCAACATTTGGAGCATCATACAGAACTGCATCAGCACTTCCATTTTCCACAGCCAGATATACTTGGCTCATTTGCTGATACTCATTCGGATCTGCCCCTTCAATATTTTCCTTTATAAACGCTGAACTGGTTGAACCAAGTCTTGTAGCAACAGTTTTACCTTCCAGATCCTCAAGCCCTTTAATGGACGTGTTATCCTTTGGAACCCCAATACGAAGTCCGGATTTGTAATACGGATCACTGTAGTCAATCTTCTTGGCACGTTCTTCTGTAATACCAATACCGGCTACAGCAATATCAAATTTACCCGTTTGCAGTCCCGGAATAATACCATCAAAGTTCGTTGGTGCCAGATCTATTTCAAAACCTGCCTCCTCAGCAACTGCTTTAATCAAATCAATATCAAAACCAACATATTCACCGTCTTTTTTAAATTCAAATGGAACAAATCCTGTATCCGTTGCAACGGTATATTTATCTTTTAAACCACCATCTTCTGAACCATTTGCCTCATCACTGCTTCCACATGCGGCAAGTCCAAAAATCAGGAATGCAGAAAATAGGATAAGTCCTAAAAACTTCTTTTTCATTGTTGTTTGCCCCCTTCTGTTTTTTTGCAATACATACAATTAATACTATCAAATACTCATTTTTTAGAAAAATCCGATTAGATGTTATTTAAGCATAGATAGGCTCTTATGACTTCCTGAGGGCATTAAATTAGATATATTCCTTTATTTCTTGCTGATAACTTCCAAATGATAGCGATTACTTGAAATATGCTGAATCACCAACGCGATTTATATACAAAAAACGCCCTGACTTTAGAAGCTATCAGAGGCGTTTTTCCTTCTATATCATTAATTATTTCTTTTCACCCAGCTCGATGGATCGTTTCCTTGCCTGTTTTACACATTCCTGAACAGTCTTTTGAAAATCACCGGCTGCAAGGGCCTCCAATCCGGCTTGAGTTGTGCCGCCCGGGCTTGTTACTTTTTCTCGTAAAGATGTTGCAGTTTCACCGGACTGTTTCAGCATTTCCCCCGCCCCAACAAGAGTCTGGGAAATCAGTTCCAATGCTGTTGTTTTATTCAATCCGGATTCCACCGCTGCTTTTTCCATCGCTTCGACAAAATAATATAAATATGCCGGTCCGCTTCCGGAAATACCTGTCACTGTATGCATATCCGCCTCATCAACAATTACCGTCGTACCAATCGTTTCAAACAATGCTTTTGCTTCAAGTAAATGCTCATCACCGGCAAATTTCCCCGCAGATAAAGCGGTTGCCGAGAAACCGATAGAAGCGGAAGTGTTTGGCATCGCCCGAATAACAGGGGCATTATTGCCAATTAATGCAGTAATATCATCGGTTGATATTCCCGCAATAACAGAAATAATCAGCTGATTTTGATTCAAGTATTCCTTAATAGATTCCACTGCTGCTGCCAAATCATACGGTTTTGTCGCCAAAATAACAATATCAGCATCCGCTGCGACTTTTTCTTTATCCTGGATACTTTGTATATCATAACGGCGCTCCAGCCTGTCAATTCGTTCTTTATTGCTTCTGTTCGTCACAACAATCTTTTCTTTTTGCAGGATTTCCGCTTGTACAATCCCGGAAATTACCGCCTCAGCCATCGATCCTGCTCCAATAAAAGCGACTTTTTTATCCATATGTATTACCTCCTTTAAGTCATTATGGTAACGAGCGTGCACCGAGAGTATTCCATATATCATCCCAAATGAATGTATTTTTTTCAAGAGAAAAGAGAAATATGTAATTTTTTATTTTGCAGCCCATTGTAACAGCAATTCCGTCATCAAAATTAAAAAAACCGCTGCACATGCAACGATTTTTACTATCTCCAATTTATGCGCTTTTTATTAAATGGAGGAGGTAGAGGGATTCGAACCCCCGCGCGGTTTGACCCGCCTGTCGGTTTTCAAGACCGATCCCTTCAGCCAGACTTGGGTATACCTCCGTATGCGACAAGAATTAATATATCATGCAGTACATGCATTGTCAAACATATTTCCAAAAAAATTTTACCAGAACAAAAAAAAGACATCGGACCACACCACGTGGCCCGATAATCCATTTTTTATTTAATTACTTGTTTGCCGCCCATGTACGGCTGTAGTATTTCCGGTACAACAACAGAGCCATCTTCCTGCTGATAATTTTCCAAAATGGCAGCCACTGTACGGCCGACAGCCAGACCGGATCCATTCAGCGTGTGAACGAATTCCGGCTTGCCTTTATCTTCGCGTCGGAAGCGAATACCGGCACGTCTTGCCTGAAAGTCTTCAAAATTAGAGCAAGAAGAAATTTCACGGTATGTTTCCTGATTCGGTATCCAGACTTCAATATCGTATTTTTTGGCAGCTGTGAATCCTAAATCACCTGTACACATACTCATTACACGGTATGGCAGTTTTAAAAGCTGCAGTACTTTTTCAGCATGACCGGTCAATACCTCTAACGTCTGGTAAGAGTCTTCCGGTTTTACAAAATGGACCAGCTCTACTTTATTGAATTGGTGCTGGCGTATTAGACCACGTGTGTCCCGTCCGGCAGAACCTGCTTCAGAACGGAAATTGGCACTGTATGCCGCATATTGCTTCGGAAGTTCATCATTGGCAAGAATCTCATCACGATGGAAATTCGTCACTGGTACCTCGGCTGTCGGAATCAGGAAATAATCCCATTCCTCCAATTTGAAAACATCTTCTGCAAATTTAGGCAGCTGGCCAGTTCCAGTTAAGCTGGCACGATTGACGATCTGCGGCGGCATCATCTCTGTATAGCCATGTTCGTCAGCATGCAGATCCATCATGAAACTGATTAAGGCACGTTCCAATCGGGTGCCAAGTCCTTTATAAAAGACAAACCGGCTTCCGGTAACCTTTGCAGCCCGTTCAAAATCAATAATATCAAGATCAGCTGCAATATCCCAATGCGGTTTTGCCTCAAAATCAAATGCCGGGACCTCCCCCCATGTGCGAGCGACTATATTATCATCTTCATCCTCACCAATCGGCACGGATTCATGCGGGATATTCGGAATGGAAAGCATCATATGATTCAATTTCTCTTCAATTTCCTTCAATTCCCGATCCAAGTCTGAAATTTGCTGACCCACTTCCCGCATTTCGTTGATAGCAGGCTCAGCATCCTTTTTCTCCTTTTTCAAAACCGAAATTTGTTTAGAAGCTTCATTTCGTTTCGCCTTCAATTTCTCTGTCTCCGCAATCAATCTGCGGCGATGCTCATCAAGCTCTCCGAATTTATCCAATTCGGACAGGTCTTCCCCGCGATGGGCTAATTTTTCCTTAACTAATTCGAAGTTGTTGCGTAAATACTTCATATCCAACATGATTAATTCCTCCTTTTATGATGGTTGTTTGCTAATAAAAATAAAAAAATCCCGTCCCTGTATAAAACAGGGACGAGAGTGTTATTCCCGCGTTGCCACCCTAATTGAAAAGATAAACTTTTCCGGCTTAAATCACATAACGGTTTTTAACCGGGTTCGCCTACTGCATGGTTCAGCAAACCAGTTTGAGGATGGATTCACCGCAATGCCCATATCGGTTTACACCTGCCACCGACTCTCTTGGATAAGCATTCCAGGTACTGGTTCCTCGCAATACTGTTCATATATTACTGTATATCATACCCAATTGCGGGTTAAGATGCAACTATTTGTAAAGATTGTTCCACCATTTGAACAAAATATTCCATAAAACGATTATCATCCGTTAATTCCGGATGGAACGCCGTGCACAAATAATTATCATGTTGTGCTGCTACAATATGGTTCTGATATGTTGCAAGAATATCCACATCAGATCCTGCTTCAACGATATAAGGTGCCCGGATAAACACTGCGTTAACATGTTCCCCAATACGCTTTACTGACATGTCCGCTTCAAAACTGGCGACTTGTCTTCCAAATGCATTACGGGCAACTTTCATATCCATTAAGCCTAAATGAGCATTTTCCTGTCCTGCAATCTCATTTGCCATTAAAATCAAACCGGCACATGTTCCAAAAACAGGCTTTCCCTGTTTTCCGAAGTCCCGGATCGCATCGAAAAAGTCGTAACTGTCAATCAGTCTGCGCATCGTGGTACTCTCTCCGCCGGGAAGAATCAGACCATCGATTTCATTGAACTGCTCTTTTCGCTTCACTTCTATTCCCTGGGCACCAGTTTCCTCAATCGAACGAATATGTTCACGCACTGCCCCTTGTAATGCTAGTACTCCTATTGTAGTCATCGGAATTCCTTCTTTCTACTCGCTGCGATCCTGCATACGATCATGTGCTTCCAATGTACTCATTTCAATACCTTTCATTGCGGTACCCAAGCCTTTGGAAAGCTCACCGATCAATTTGTAATCCGTATAATGTGTTGTTGCTTCCACAATTGCCTTCGCAAACTTTTCCGGATTATTTGATTTAAAAATACCGGAACCGACAAATACACCATCAGCTCCCAACTGCATCATTAAAGCAGCATCAGCGGGTGTTGCAACACCACCGGCCGCAAAATTGACTACAGGCAGACGACCCTCTGTTTTAATTTCCATTAAAAGATTGTACGGTGCACCAATTTCTTTTGCAAACGTCATGACCTCATCATCAGACATGGACGTCAACTTCCTGATTTCAGATTGCACCTGGCGCATATGGCGAACCGCCTCTACGATATTTCCGGTACCAGGCTCCCCTTTTGTACGGAGCATGGACGCACCTTCACCGATTCGGCGTGCTGCCTCACCAAGATTACGGCATCCGCAAACAAACGGTACAGTGTAATCTGACTTTTTGAGATGAAATTCTTCATCTGCTGGTGTCAGCACTTCACTTTCATCAATATAGTCAACACCCATTGCTTCAAGCACACGGGCTTCAACAATATGACCAATGCGTGCTTTAGCCATAACAGGTATGGATACAGCATTTAAGACTTCCTCTGTAATTTCCGGACTTGCCATGCGTGCCACCCCGCCGGCCGCACGAATATCAGATGGAACCCGTTCCAAAGCCATTACGGCTACAGCTCCTGCTTGTTCAGCAATTTTTGCCTGCTCGGCATTGACAACGTCCATAATAACGCCGCCTTTTTGCATTTCAGCCATGCCGCGTTTTACGCGGTCTGTTCCTGTATTTGTCATCTTGCTTCCTCCCTGTGGTATATTTTACTGTGATTAAATTAGAACCAGCCTTTTACGGTATCCACGATGGAACCGAATAAATCGGAAAAGAAATTACCAATAGATCCTAATGTAAGCATGAACCAATTATCTTTTTCTACGGAATCCTGTGCGACTAATGCAACAGTTTGTTTATCATCGCCAGGGAAGATATAACCATAGTCTGCATCACCCTTATAAACAAGTTCAGCAGTTCCGATTTTTTCGCCTTTTTTAATCGGGGCAGCAAGCTCCCCATCTTTATTCAATTTATCTTTATCAATATGGTATTTGATGCCGTATTTCTTTTTTTCACCTTTTTTGACAGGTGCTTTGAATGCCTCTTTTGTTGCAATTTCCACAGTGTCCTTTTTCCCTTTTGAAACAGGAATTGTTGATTTATCCTTCAACTGATAACCCTTTGAAAAAAGCTTTTTGGATTCGAAATTGCTGAATGCATATTCATACAGTTTTTCCGTTTCCTGAAAACGTTCAGCTTTACTTTTCGTTTTCATCACTACTGAGATAAAACGCTGTCCGTTTCGCTCGACAGTACCGGTAAAACAATACCCTGCCAGATCGGTATAGCCGGTTTTTAAACCGTCCACCCCTTTGTAATGGAACTGTTTCAAATATGTAGCCTTATGTGGAAGCATCCAGTTCAGGTTCTCCACTTTATAGCCTTCAAATTTTGTTTCAATCATGCTTGTATAGTCCAACGCTTCCGGATGGTCTTTTATCAGATTAAATGCAAGAAGTGCTGCTGAACGTGCAGATAATAAATTATTCGCATTAGGATCAGTGCCTTCTGGAACATTATCACCAAGCCACTTATTGGAAAGTCCAGTGGAATTTACAAATTTATAATCTGGAAGACCCATTTCTTTTGCTGTTTTATTCATCATTTTGACAAAATTGCCTTCAGAACCTGCTACAAGTTCTGCCAGTGCAATTGTAGCACCATTATCGGAAAAAATGGCCATTGCTTTATACAATTCTTTTACCTTATACGGTTTCCCTTTTGTCAATCCAATACCTGAGAAGGTGGAGTCAGCCGAAATGCTGTATGCATAATTACTGACCTGTGTCGTTGTATCCCAGTCGATTTTACCGGATTTAATAGCTTCCAATACAAGATATTCACTCATCATTTTCGTCATACTTGCTGGAGGCAGTTTAATATCAGGATTTTTAGAGTATACAATCTTTCCCGATTCAGCATCAACCAAAATAGCTGATTCCGCTTCTATGTTTAACGACCCCGCTGCTTTTGCAGAAAACGGCTGTGCAATTACTGTAGTCATCATTACCAACGCTATCAGTAAAAATGACAATCCTTTTTGTAGCTTATGTTTCACTTTCTTTAACCTCCAACATGAATGAATTATATTAATACTTTCTATTAAAAATAGGAAGCACCCTGATATTTTACCATAAAAGAGAATGAAAAAATAGACAGGGAATGATCCCCATCTATGAAAATTTTTAAACAAATGTATTTTTTTTGATCAAGCTGTAATATAGTTGGGCGAATCCGACAGTTTTGTCGAACGAATTTATTCCGCTGCGCAATTAAAAGGAATAATTCGGTGCCTCTTTCGTAATTTGCACATCATGTGGATGACTTTCCCGTAATCCGGCATTCGTTATTCTGATAAAGCGTGCATCATGCCGCAATGCATCAACTGTTGGGGTTCCGCAATAGCCCATACCTGCACGCAATCCGCCAGCCAGCTGATGAACGGTATCTGCCAGTGGCCCTTTGTATGCTGTACGTCCTTCAATACCTTCAGGAACTAATTTTTTGGCGTCTTCTGAATCCTGAAAGTAACGATCCTTTGATCCAGCCTTCATGGCACCAACTGATCCCATTCCGCGGTATACTTTATATTGTCTTCCCTGGAAAATTTCCGTTTCGCCGGGGCTTTCCGTTACGCCTGCGAACATGCTGCCAAGCATAACAGCACTTGCACCGGCTGCCAGAGCTTTCACAATATCACCGGAATATTTGATGCCGCCATCAGCAATAACTGCTACACCGTGTTTCTCAGCTGCCTGAACACAATCATAAACAGCTGTAATTTGTGGTACACCAACTCCCGCAACGACACGTGTTGTACAGATGGAACCAGGTCCAATGCCGACTTTAACGGTGGATACTCCCGCTTCAATCAATGCTTCGGTTGCTTCTGCAGTCGCGACATTTCCAGCAATGATATCCAAATCAGGATATTTCTCACGTACAAGCCGTACCTGTTCCAAAACACCTTTGGAATGTCCATGTGCTGTATCAATTACAATTGCGTCCACACCGGCATCGATTAATTTTTCAATTCGTTTCAGTGCATCACCTGTAACGCCAACCGCAGCTCCAGCAAGCAATCTTCCCTGTCCATCCTTTGCTGCATTTGGAAATTCAATCACTTTCTCAATATCTTTAATTGTAATTAATCCTTTTAACATACCATTATCATCAACAAGCGGGAGTTTTTCGATTTTGTGCTGCTGCAACAGCTTCTCCGCCTCATCCAATGTGGTACCGACAGGAGCAGTCACAAGGTTTTCGCTGGTCATCACTTCTGTAATCGAGATGGAATAATCCTGTACAAACCGAAGATCGCGATTTGTTAGAATACCTACCAAAATTTGTTCGTCAATATTATTAACGATCGGAACACCTGAAATGCGGAATTTCCCCATCAGATGTTCAGCATCATAAACCTGATGCTCCGGTGTCAGGAAGAACGGATTAGTAATAACACCGCTTTCTGAGCGTTTCACCTTATCCACCTGTTCAGCCTGGTCCTCAATCGACATATTTTTGTGAATAATGCCGAGACCTCCCTGACGAGCCATTGCAATAGCCATATCAGCCTCTGTTACGGTATCCATTCCGGCACTGATGAATGGAGCATTCAATTTAATTTTGTCGGACAGGGCTGTGCTGATTTTTACATCCTTTGGAAGAACCTCAGATTCAGCAGGCATCAGCAATACATCATCAAACGTCAAACCTTCTTTGGCAAATTTATCTTCGCGCATATTTCCTCCTCCTATCGATTATTATATATTGTCAAAATGACTATAAATCAAGATTTGGGTCAAACTATACTTGTTTCTATTGTTATATACAATACGCCAACAACCGCGCTTTTTCAACAGGATTGCCAGCTCACAAAAAAAGAAATTAGATTCAAAATATTTGAACAGAAAAGGGGGAAAAGGATGAAAAAAGAAGATATTTCATTATTTTTTACATATGTCCAATCACAAGAGACAGCATTTGACTATTTATGCCATTGTTATCAACAACAAAACGTTGCCGATGCAGAAGCAAAAAGTTACAAAAACGCTAACGCTTTTATGTATTATGCAGAACACGGAATCCGTTTTATTGAGCAAGCAATGGAAATGGATTTGCTACTTCGGCCGGTTTTATTATTTTATGGGGCATCCCATTTATTTAAAGCATGTCTGTTAACAAAACGGCCGGATTATCCGGAATCGACATCCATTTTGGCACATGGTGTCTCCACCAGGAAACGTAAGAAAAAAAACTATACATTTATGTCAGATGAAGTAAAAACACAGCACAAAGGCTTGTTTACTTATATCGCAAAACATTTGTACAACATGGATACAATTCCGTTTGAAAAAATTAAAATGGAGGAATTGCTTTCCCTTATTCCCGAGATCAACCCGTTATTTGCCTACACGAATGAAGAAAGGCTTGTCCCTGTTGGAAAAAAAGATGCAACCAGCATGTTTTTTCCGTTGGATCTGCTGGATAGTTATATGCTTACTGAACACGCCTTTGTGAAGCGGGTCGGCAAACATTTGCCGGAAATCACCGCTGTAACTGTTCATTCCGGTAAGCTAAATGTCGAATTGTCGAAGCCTGTTTCGGATTCCACCGGACCGTTCTTTCAAAACAGCAAAGGGGAAATTTACTTTCCAAAAGACAGAAATCATTTTCTTCCGTTCCCTGAGACCCTGGTGCATTATCTTGTGCTCTATAACTTAAGTATGATCAGCCGTTATGAGACAGAATGGTGGGGGGAACTTCTAAATGCAAAGGCCGAAATTGATTTTCCGTTTATCAAACGTTTTTTACAAATTTCAGCAGAAAAAGTACCGCTTTCGCTTGGAAATGACTTGGTGCATCAATTTAAACGATCCCCAAGAAAATAACGGATCCGATAACAATTCATCGCCGTTTCACCAAGGTGATCAAGTAAATTGTAATTTGCATAAGCACCAATAACGGCACCAATTCCCGGGACAAGCTGCAGCATTTTTACAAAATCAATATAATCCCTGTATTCCTGCTGAAAAACATGCCAGTCAAGCTTAGTGAGTTTATCTTTTTCCCGCTGCCAGTGCTCGATTGTATCAATTGTCTTTTCCCGGTGGCTGTCACTGGAAAAAGCCAGTTGGAAAACATAAAGGATAAACAGGCGTTCCTCGTATTTTTTTATATCATAGCCATACAGTGATGCCGTTTCAAATAAGAAACGCATCTTAATTGACAGAAGGAGCGGAAAATCCGCAAGTCCCAGAAATATTCCGCCGGCACCTGTGCCCGCACCTTCAGCAGCAGCTGTCCGCTTATATACATCCTTTTTTGCCAAAACAAGTTTTTCTATATCTTCCAATGTCGAAGGAGAGCTTTCCGGAGCCTTAACAGTATACTCCGATCCAATCAATGTTGCCTGCACCATCTTTTTAATGCTCTCGGTTATAATTCGGTGCGCCTTTTCAGGTATTTTTTCATTGATCTTATTTTGCGCTTTTTTTGCCAGTTGATTGAACATGGATGATTTTTTGGAAATTTTCTTCCGCCATTGTATTAATTCTATCTTTGCCTTTTCTTCATATTTCTCCATAAGCAACGCTCCTCCTTTTTGAAAATTCCATATAAAAAGGTGACACCACATTGACCATGTCCCGGGTGTCACCATCTTAACGCACTATATTATAAAATTAGGATTCGTCGTCTTCCGTTTCAGCTGCTTCGTCATTTTCAGCATCTGCTTCTTCCGGATCTTCTTCCTCTTCCGGTTCCACTTTTGCAACTGTAGCAACTTCTTCATCTTCATGCAGCCTGATCAGCTTTACACCCATCGTGTTTCTGCCTGTTTGTGAAATTCCGGAAACTGGTATACGAATCAATACACCGGCAACCGTAATAAGCATAATATCTTCTTCACCATTTACAGCTTTAATGGCTGCCACATGATCTGTATCGGCAAGCTTACAAGTGAAAATTCCCTTGCCGCCTCGGTTGGTAATCCGGTATTGGTCTTCCGGTGTTCGTTTTCCAATCCCTTTATTCGTCACATGGAGCACTTGCAAGCCTTCCTCAAGAATTTCCATGGAGATTACTTCATCTTCGCCCCGCAGTGTAATTCCTCGGACGCCGGCGGCCGTTCTGCCCATGGAACGTACCTGGTCTTCCGGAAAACGGATCAGATAACCATTTCTGGTACCAATCATAATATCCTTCGTACCATCTGTCATACGAACCGAAATCAGTTCATCTTCCTCACGCAGTCCAACTGCAATCAGGCCGCCTTTACGGATGTTGGCAAAATTGGACAGCTGCGTTCGTTTGGAAATACCGTGTTTCGTTGTAAAGAACAAATACCAATCTTCACTGAATTCATTAACGGAAATAACCGCATTAATCCATTCACCTTTTTCAATCTGCAGCAGATTGATGATTGGAATTCCTTTTGCCGTTCGGCTAAATTCAGGAACTTCATACCCTTTTGCCCGATAAACCTTTCCTTTGTTCGTGAAGAAAAGAATTGTATCATGTGTAGACGTTGAAACAAGGTGTTCGACAAAGTCATCCTCGTTTGTACCCATCCCCTGAATTCCGCGTCCGCCGCGTTTTTGAGTACGATATGTTGAAGCAGGCAGACGCTTTATATATCCTTGATGGGTCAATGTGATTACGATATTTTCAACCGGAATCAAATCCTCATCCTCAATAAAGTCTGCACCGCCGACAACAATTTCCGTACGGCGTGGATCACTATATTTTTCCTTAATGTCTGTCAGCTCGTCCCGGATAATTTCCAGGACCTTTTCTTCACTGGCCAAAATTGCCTTCAGTTCTTCAATCAGCTTCACGAGATCATTATATTCACTTTCAATTTTTTCCCGTTCCAAACCTGTCAGACGCTGCAGGCGCATATCCAAAATGGCCTGTGCCTGTTTTTCGGACAGACCGAAACGTTCCATCAGACCATCGCGTGCAATATCAGTTGTTTGGGAACTGCGGATCAAATCAATCACTTCATCAAGATGATCAAGCGCAATTCGCAAGCCTTCCAAAATATGCGCGCGGGCTTCTGCCTTGCGCAACTCAAAGGCAGTACGCCGTTTAATAATTTCTTTCTGATGTTCCAGATAATATTCAAGACACTGTTTTACGGATAACACTTTCGGCCTGCCATCCACAAGGGCGAGCATATTAATGCCAAAGGTCGTTTGCAGTGCCGTATATTTATATAAATTGTTCAGGACAACATTTGGATTGACATCACGGCGCAGTTCAATTACAACACGAAGTCCCGTGCGGTCCGATTCATCCCGCAGGTCAGTAATGCCATCAATCCGTTTATCTCGGACAAGCTCGGCAATTTTTTCAATCAATTTTGCCTTATTAACCTGATACGGCAGTTCCGTCGCGATAATGGTTGCTTTTCCATTGGCATGTTCTTCAATATTGGTTTTGGCTCGAATGGTGATGGAGCCCTTACCTGTTTCGTATGCTTTCCGGATTCCGCTCCTGCCAAGGATTTGTCCAGCTGTTGGAAAATCCGGTCCGTGAATATACGCTTCCATCAGCTCGTCAATTGTAATTTCCGGATTTCTGCTTATTGCCAAAACGGCATCAATGGTTTCTCCCAGATTATGTGGTGGGATATTGGTGGCCATACCAACGGCAATACCTGATGTCCCATTGACAAGCAGATTTGGAAAGCGCGCAGGAAATACGACTGGTTCCCGTTCCGTTCCGTCGTAGTTATCCTGATAATCGATTGTATCTTTATTGATATCACGCAGCAATTCCATAGAAATCTTGGACATGCGTGCCTCGGTATAACGCATTGCAGCAGCCGAATCACCGTCAACTGAACCAAAGTTCCCATGCCCGTCAACAAGCATATTACGGTAGCTGAAATCCTGTGCCATCCGCACCATTGCTTCATAAACAGCTGAATCGCCATGCGGATGATACTTACCGATGACCTCTCCGACAATACGTGCAGATTTTTTATATGCTTTATCTGCATGCATTCCAAGGTCATTCATGGCATATAAAATTCTGCGGTGTACCGGCTTCATTCCATCACGAACATCCGGAAGAGCACGTGATACAATGACACTCATCGCATAATCCAAAAACGATGTGCGCATTTCCTTGCTTATATTTATTTCTTTAACGCTCGGACGTTGTTGATCCGCCATTCAAATTACCTCCAAATCATAGGAAAAAGCGTAGCGCGTAAATAGCGCCAATTATATATATAAACATACTTCACAGCTGTCGTATGATGGTATATTCCGCAGTCGGCCGTTTATAACAGCCGCCGTTCAAAAAACTATTTATACGTCCAGATTTTGTACATATTGGGCATTTTCCTGAATAAAGTTTCGGCGCGGCTCCACTTTATCGCCCATTAGCATATCAAAGATCTGATCAGCTTCAATTGCATCTGTTAAATGGACCTGAAGCAATGTTCTTGATTCCGGATCCATCGTGGTTTCCCAAAGTTGTGTTGCATTCATTTCACCGAGGCCTTTGTAGCGCTGCAGTCCGGGCTTCGGTGTTTTTGGCAGTTCCTCAAGTAAATCGTCCAATGCCTTATCATTATAAACATAGTGAGCCGTCTTTCCCTGCTGTACTTTATAAAGCGGCGGCTGTGCGATATAGACATACCCTTGTTCAAGCAATGGGCGCATATAACGATAGAAAAATGTCAAAAGTAATGTACGTATATGAGCACCGTCAACATCGGCATCTGTCATAATGACAATTTTATGATATCGGGCTTTTGACAGATCAAAATCTTCGCCAATTCCGGTTCCAAGTGCTGTAATCATAGCGCGCACTTCATTGTTTGATAAAGTTTTATCCAATCGTGCTTTTTCAACGTTCAATATCTTTCCGCGCAATGGAAGAATTGCCTGAAAGTGGCGATCCCGGCCTTGTTTTGCTGAACCGCCGGCTGAGTCACCCTCAACAATGTACAACTCGCTGATTTCCGCATTCTTGGATGAACAATCAGCCAGTTTACCAGGTAAATTGGAAACCTCCAATGCGCTTTTTCTGCGGGTCAATTCACGTGCCTTTTTGGCTGCCATGCGCGCCCGCGAAGCCATTAGACCTTTCTCAACAATGATTTTGGCAACATCCGGATTTTCAAATAAAAATTTGGAAAAAGATTCGCTGAAGGCTGAATCAGTTACCGTCCGAACCTCACTGTTGCCGAGTTTGGTTTTTGTCTGTCCTTCAAATTGCGGATCCGGATGCTTGATGGAAACAACAGCGGTCAGGCCTTCACGAACGTCGTCGCCCGTAAGATTCGGATCATTTTCTTTAAACATATTATTTTTTCTGGCGTAATCATTAATTACACGTGTTAAACCGGTTTTAAAGCCGGATTCATGTGTGCCGCCTTCAATCGTATGAATATTGTTCGCATAGGAAAAAATATTGCTGGCAAATCCATCGTTATACTGAATAGCTACTTCCACCGTAATTTGCTGTTCTTCCGTTTCAGCATAAAATGGTTCATGCAGCACTTCCCGTGTATGGTTAATGTACTCCACATACGAGCTGATTCCGCCTTCGTAACAATAATTAATTGGCTCTTCATCAGTCCGCTTATCCTCAATTGTTATTGTAATTCCCTTATTTAAAAATGCCAGTTCACGCACACGCTGTTCCAATCGTTCAAAATCATACGTTGTTGTTTCCGTGAAAATTTCCGGATCAGGCTGAAAATGCGTAACCGTTCCTGTAATATCAGTTTCTCCGATTACTTCGATACTGCCCTGTGGAACACCTTTTTCAAAACTTAAAAAGTGTATTTTTCCATCCAAGTGGACATATACCTCCAAATTGCTGGAAAGTGCGTTGACGACAGAAGCCCCAACTCCGTGCAGACCACCGGAAACCTTATAACCGCCGCCGCCAAATTTACCGCCGGCATGAAGAACGGTCATAATGACTTCCAATGCAGGTTTACCGGTTTTTTTCTGGATGCCGACCGGAATCCCGCGTCCATTATCTTTTACTGTAATACTATTGTCCTTTTCAATGATGACCTGAATGTGATCACAGTAGCCTGCCAGCGCCTCATCAATACTGTTGTCAACAATTTCCCATACAAGATGATGCAGTCCTCGTTCACTTGTCGAACCGATATACATGCCCGGTCTTTTCCGGACAGCTTCCAATCCTTCAAGTACTTGAATCTGATCAGCATTGTACGCATGTTCGTTTGTTACGTTTTCCTCTGACATTCATTTCACCTACGTTTCTTTGTGGGTAAATCTTTATTCTTCTTCCAGTTCATCCGAAAAATCTTCCAGTTTACTGATTGTAGAAATCATACTGGCCCTTTTCTTTAAAGTCGGAACAGATAATGAGCTAAAATATATTTGATCATTTGTTATCACAACTGATTTAGCTTTTTCGGTTGGACCATAGACTTTTTCCTGCCGGCCCATATTGTCCATCATTTCTTCCATAATCGTTGAGGATGACACAACATTGCGATCGATAATTGTAATGACATCCTTCGATTGAACAACGTTATCATTGCCAATGTGAATAAACATCGTATTCCTCCACGTCTATGTAAATACTTGCCCATTTTCCACCCGGAACAGTTCAGCATCTTTCAGTGTTTCATGATTAATTCCCTTGACACTTGTAGTAGATACAAACGTTTGTACTTTTCCCTGGATTGTATTCAGCAAATGGGATTGCCGAAAATCATCCAGTTCACTCAGCACATCATCCAAAAGCAAAACCGGGTATTCACCGACTTCATTGAAAATCAATTCTATTTCCGCAAGCTTTACAGACAGTGCTGCTGTCCGCTGTTGCCCCTGTGATCCATACGTTTGTACATTTTTTCCGTTAACATGAAAAATAAGGTCATCACGATGCGGACCAATCAGGGTTGTACCACGTTCAATCTCTTTTTCTTGTATTTCTTGAAACTGATTGCGATAGATACTCTCTATTGTTCCCTTTTCAGCGTCTTCCGATACGTCAATCGTAGGAGCATACGTTATTTCGAGATTTTCTAATTCCCGGCTGATTCCATGATGAATGGGAGCAGCCCATTTACGGAGCAATTCCAAAAATATAAATCTGCGCTCAAGCAGTGTTGCAGCATGTTCAACCAACTGCTCCGTCAGAACATCAAGCATTGTACGATCAGTCTGGTAATTACGCTGAAGTTGTTTTAAAAAATGATTGCGCTGCTTCAATATTTTTTGAAATTGACCAAGGTGATAAATATATTTAGGCTGAATTTGACCAAGTTCCATATCGATAAATCGTCTTCGAATTTGCGGTGGACCTTTTACCAAAGTCAAATCCTCCGGTGCGAACATAACTACATTCAGTGTGCCAATATAATCACTGAGGCGTTTTTGTTCAATTCGATTTAACTTTGCCTTTTTCCCTTTGCCTGAAAGGACAATTTCAAGCGGGAACGACTGACTGCGTTTTGTTATTCTGCCTTCTATTTTAGCATAATCTGCTTCCCATTGAATCAGCTCTTTCTCCCTTGTCGTCCGGTGTGATTTGGTAAAGGCAAGCAGGTAGATTGCTTCCATAAGGTTTGTTTTGCCTTGTGCATTTTCACCGATAATGACATTGATTTTATCGTCAAAGGTTAATTCGAGCTCCGTGTAATTGCGGTAGTTTTTTAATTTTAATTGTTCAATGTGCATGAAAAATCACCAAAATTAATCCTTGGAAACAATGAAAGATCCGGCATTTTCAATTTCAACAATATCTTCCGGATAAAGTTTTCTGCCGCGGCGATGTTCCAATTCACCGTTAACCAGCGCTCCCTGGTCTTGTAAAAATGCTTTAACCATTCCGCCGGATTCCAGAATATTGATCAATTTAATAAATTGTCCAAGTGTAATAAAGTCCGTATTTATTTTTACTTCTTCGTGCATGATCCATCACCAAATTTTTTGAAGAAATTTAATCTAACACTATTTAAGTACCTTCTATCTATTTTACTAAAGTTTTGGACTTATGGGAAGGAAATACTGTTTAAGCGATTAGAAAAGCTCTTATCGCATTGATAAGAGCTCTTTATATTATTTGCTGTTTCTAAAAGATTAATTAATTTATAAAAAAATCTATGCCACCGCTCCGGAAAAACACTTCGCTTTCCGCGGGCTCGCGATGAGCCTCCTCGTGAGAAAACCACTCACTGCGGGGTCTCATCGTCTTCGCTTTCCCGCAGGAGTCTTCGTGTTTTTCCTACGCTGGGTATTGTGCACTATAGCTTAATATCAAAATAGATATTGGCCTTCATAACAAATCTTGAAACCACTAAACTAGCCGGTGGAATATGCGAGACTCCTGCGGGAAGAACAAGCTAGGCGAGACCCCGCAGGCGAGGGACGAGCTGAGGAGGCTCGGCACTTGCCCGCGGAAAGCGAGTATATTCCACCGGCGTTGGCCGGAGAACCACTAAAAAGAAATTTTAATACGTCCGGACAGGCAGTATTAATTGCAGTACTGAATCGTCATTTTCCGGTTTTATGATGAATGGGCGCATGGCACCGGTGAATTCAATTTTTACATCATCATATTCAATTGCCTTTAATGCATCCAGCATGTATTTGGAACTGAATGATATTTTTAATTCTTCTCCCTCAACCGATTGAACAGAAATTTCTTCCGCAACCTGTCCTACTTCTGGAGAATTACTGGTAATTTCCAAAAGCGAAGTACCTTTTGTTGCCAGCCGGACCACGTTATTTCGATCTTCCTTAGCAAGCAGTGAAGCACGGTCAATTGTATGAATCAGTTCCTTCGTTTTCACATGAATTGTCGTTTTGCTTTGATCCGGAATAAGTCTTGACGTTTCCGGATAATTGCCATCAAGCAATCTTGACAGGAAATTTAAATGTTTCGTCTGAAAAAGAATTTGATTGTTTGTAACACTTATTTCTATTTTTTCTTCTGTATCATCCAAGATTTTATATAACTCATTTAAGCTTTTTCCCGGTACAACAACACTTGAAAGATCACCATTTGATTCCTGTATCGGTAATTCGCGTGCAGCAAGCCGGTGACTGTCTGTTGCTGTAAAACTTAACGTACTGTTTTCCAGTTTTATATGAACACCTGTAAGAATCGGCCGTGTTTCCATTGTAGAAACGGCGAATACCGTTTGTTTAATTAAACTTTTTAAAAGATCTGTCTGTAATTCAAAACTATTTTCACTTTGCAGATTCGGCAGCTGTGGATATTCTTCAGCATCTTGTCCATTCAAATTAAATTCAGCTTTCCCGGAACGAATTGTTACATTCAGATTTGAATCTGTTTCGATTTCAACTGTTTTTTCAGGCAATTTGCGGACAATATCAGGAAAGTAACGTGCTTGAATAACAATACTTCCTGGTTCAATTTGTTCCGCATTGACAATTCCATCTTCCTCAGCAGGGATAAATGATTCGATAGAGATGTCTGAATCACTGCCAGTTAATTTAATGCCATTAGCGGTCGCTTCAATTTTCATTCCCGTTAATATTGGAATTGCGGTTCTGGATGAGATAGCTTTCATGACATCTTGAACACTGGAAATTAATTGATCACGCTGAATAATAAATTTCATTGAATTTATTCTCCTTTTTTCGCACATATAGTTATCTTTTATTTATAAAATATAGTAATAATAGTAATAAGGACTGTGATTATGTGGATAACTCCATAAATGCATTTAAACAAAAGTTATTCACATGTGGATAGACTGTTTATAAGTTTGGTCCTTTTATTCACATTAATCACAAGAGGATAAATCAGAACGACTTTAATTGTTCCTTAATTTCTTCAATATCTTTGTGCAGAAGCGTATCATTTTCCATCATTTTCGTGATTTTTTCATGCGCATGAATGACGGTTGTGTGATCACGTCCTCCAAATTCTTCTCCTATTTTTGGCAGTGAGAAATCGGTCATTTCCCTTGATAAATACATAGCAATCTGCCGCGGAAAAGCGATTGTTTTCGTTCGTTTTTTGGCGAGCATATCTTCCAGTTTTACATTGTATTTCTCTCCAACTGTTTCCTGAATCCGGTTGATTGTAATGGTACGAGGCTTATTGCTTGGTATGATATCTTTCAGTGCATCCGCAGCAAGTTGTGCATCAATATCCTGATTAACCAGTGATGAATAAGCAACAATCCGTATCAGTGCACCTTCAAGTTCCCGGATGTTGGTATCAATTTGATTGGCAATATAAAGCATTACTTCATTTGGAATATCCAGTCCTTCCGCTTTTGCTTTTTTTCGCAAAATGGCTGTCCTTGTTTCCAGATCCGGTGGTGTAATGTCTGTTATAAGACCCCATTCGAATCGTGAACGTAACCGGTCTTCCAAGGTTGGTATTTCTTTTGGCGGACGATCACTGGAAATAATAATCTGTTTATTTTCTTCATGTAATGTATTGAACGTATGGAAAAATTCTTCCTGTGTTTGTTCTTTCCCAGCGAGAAATTGAATATCATCAATTAGAAGAATATCGACATTCCGGTACTTATTTCGAAAATTGGCAGCTTTATTATCCATGATGGAGTTAATAAATTCATTTGTGAACTTTTCGGATGATAAATAGACCACGTTTGCCTCTGGATTGTGGTCTCGAATGTAGTGTCCGATTGCATGCATCAGGTGTGTTTTACCGAGTCCTACACCCCCATAGATAAACAGCGGGTTATATGCTTTAGCCGGTGCTTCGGCAACTGCAAGTGAAGCTGCATGTGCAAATCGGTTACCTGATCCAATAACAAATGTATCGAATGTGTACTTGGAATTCAGCATCGTTTTGGAGGCGTTTGAACCGTCATTGCCATTCAATGTATGAATCTTTTTAGGCGGTGCTTTTATATCTTCCGACTGTTCCTGGGTTTCCGGAATAATGAATTGGGTGGACAGGTTGGATCCGGTAATTTCTGTCAATATTTCGTTAATCAGCTGTGTGTATCTTCCTTCCAGCCAATCACGTGCAAACTCATTGGGAGCTGAAACAATCAGTGTATCTCCTTGTAACGATTCGGCTTTTGTATTTTTGAGCCATGTATCGAAGCTTGGTTTGCTGATTTTTTCTTCTATTTTTTCCAAGGCCGCTGTCCAAAGCTCATTGATGTTTTCCAACATAATTCACCCCTTTCATTTGGTATAAGTGATAGAAAAAACCTCTCTCAATCCTTCATTGATAGTTTGAAAGATGGAAAGGTATTACGATGTAATTTACATGATTGTTATTTTTTTGGATGTGGATAAAAAACGCAGGCATGTAAAGAAATTGTTGTAGTTATATACGAAATCCACAGTTTTGTTGATAAGTGTTTAAACAGATGTGTGAACAACTGTCCACAGACTATCCACAATTTGTGGATAAAATGTTCGGACGAGATCTTTTTCCACATGTTAAAACACAATAATAATACCAAATAAAATCAATTGTTGCAATGCATTTTCGACAGTTATCCACAATTTCCACCAGTTGTAGACAAAAGCTATCAACAACACTATATTTTGTGATTATATTGTCGATAATTGTTGTGGATAGAAATTTAGGCGAAAAAATGAAACAACAATGGACTGTGGATAAAAAAATTCGTGATAAAGTTGACAGATGCTACATTTTTTCCGTATAATTACCTAGACTGTCTAAAAGGAACATTTTTAGTATAGATTTTAATTCCTTAGGGAGGTGCAAGATAAATGAAAAGAACATTTCAACCAAATAATCGTAAACGTAAAAAGGTACACGGCTTTCGTGCACGTATGAGCACAAAAAACGGACGTAAAGTTTTGGCTCGTCGTCGTCGCAAAGGAAGAAAAGTATTGTCTGCATAGGCCACTGAAAAGATCTCAGTGGTCTTTTTTCTAGGCAGATGTTGTACTTTTGCTAGAAGTGAAGTGTATGTCATCTGCTTATATTGAATGTGAAATCAGCAATTTTAAGGTGATAGTGATGAAGAAGATTTTCCGTATAAAGGATAATAAACAATTTCAATACGTATTTAAGCATGGAAAGTCTTTTGCGAATCGCCAGCTGGTCATCTATTATATGAAGAAGGTGGACCAGAGCCATTTTCGGGTTGGGCTTTCAGTAGGGAAAAAAATCGGCAATGCAGTAACACGAAACCGGATAAAACGCTATTTGCGTCAAAGCCTGCATGAACTGGAAAGTCGCATGAAACCGGAGTATGATATTGTTGTAATAGCCCGGCAGCCTACTAAGCAGATGAACTTCCATGAAGTGAAGAAAAGTCTGATTCATGTACTGTCAAAAGAACGATTATTGATGAAGAAATAATTTTATATAGAATCTTGCATTGATTTAATGATAAACTACAATTAAAGTGAGTACATATAGATTAAATGCTTATACAGTCGGACATGTTTTTTGGTTTGATCAGTAAGGAGGAAATAAATTGCGTAAAAAGGTTTTATTGCTTGTAATCCTGACAGGGTTGCTTGCGGTTTTATCCGGTTGTACAAATTATAACGCCCCAATTAGCGATAAAACAGAGGGAATTTGGGCTGAATGGTTTGTATGGCCAATGGCACAGTTCATTTCATATTTCGCTGAATTGTTTAATGGAAATTATGGACTGGCGATTATTATTGTAACGATCATTATTCGTTTGGTGCTTTTGCCGCTAAACGTAAAACAGCTGAAAAGCTCCAAGGCGATGCAGGACATCCAGCCTGAGTTAAAAGAAATTCAAAAGAAATACAGTTCAAAAGATGCTAATACACAGCAAAAATTGCAGCAGGAGACGATGGCATTGTTTCAGAAGCATGGGGTTAACCCGCTTGCAGGATGTCTGCCAATTTTTGTACAAATGCCGATTTTAATTGCAATTTATCATGCGATTATGCGGTATGAACCAATTCAGGAACACAGCTTTTTATGGTTTGAATTAGGACAACCAGATCCGTTTTATATTTTACCGCTGATTGCAGGTGGGGCAACGTTCCTGCAACAGAAACTGATGATGGCGGGAAGCCCGGCATCACAAAACCCGCAAATGATGATTATGATGTATGTTATGCCAATCATGATTACGGTTTTTGCATTTTTCTTCCCGGCTGCACTTGCACTGTATTGGGTTGTCGGTAACGTATTCATGGTGGCGCAGACTATTTTTATTCGCAAGCCAATGATGAAAGATGCTAAAACTGGAGGCGACAAATAGTGAGGGAAATAACTGCCAGCGGACAAACTGTTGAAGAAGCGGTCCAATCAGCATTAGAGCAGTTAGACACAACCAGGGACCATGTGGAAGTTGAAGTGATTGATGAAGGTAAAAAAGGTTTATTGGGCGTATTCGGATCCAAACGTGCAATCGTAAAAGTAATAATGGTCAAAAATCAGATTGAACGTACGGAAACTTATTTAAAGGAAGTAACTGATAAATTGAATGTTGAAACAATAGTAACAACTGCTGTGGAAGGCAATCATGTCACATTTGATTTGTCCGGTGAAAAAATCGCTCTATTGATCGGTAAGCGCGGACAAACATTAAATGCGCTTCAATACCTGGTTCATCTCGTTTTAAACAAAGACGGCAAACAGTATTATACCGTAACGGTTGATGCTGAAGGGTATAGACAAAGGCGGAAAGATACCTTGGAATCATTGGCCGTCAAGATGTCCGAGAAGGCTGTTCGTTTAAATAAAAAAGTGGCACTTGAACCAATGCCTGCATTTGAACGTAAAATAATTCATAGTGCCTTGCAGGGAAAAGGTAAGGTATCCACGTATTCCGATGGTGTGGAACCACATCGGCATATTGTGATTAAGCCATAAAAGAACTCAATCATACTCCTGGAAATGTCCGGGGGTATTTTTTTGTCTTTAAAACCCGAAATGACAAATCGCAAAAATTGCCGAACCACATACTTGAAGAAAATTCGACAAAATTCAGGAGATGCCAAGTGCCTCAAATTGTCCACATGTGGATAAGTTTATTTTTGTTGGATTTTGTGATATTCTATTTAGTTAGTGACATTAAAATAAATGGGTGTTTTTATAGATATGAACATGTGGATAGAAATGGGGTGAGATGAGTGGAAACAGATACAATTACAGCGATTTCGACACCAATTGGTGAAGGGGCAATTGCAATTGTGCGGTTAAGCGGACCGGAGGCGATTTCTGTTGCAGCTTCAGTGTTTGAAGGAAAAAATCTAGTCGAAGTTGAATCACATACGATGCATTATGGAAAAATAATGGATCCGGAAACGAATGAAGTTGCTGAGGAAGTAATGGTTTCAGTTATGCGTGCGCCAAAAACATTCACACGTGAAGACATTGTCGAAATCAATTGTCATGGCGGCTTAGTATCAGTGAACAGGGTGCTGGAGATAATGCTTGGTAAAGGGGTACGAATCGCTGAACCGGGAGAATTTACAAAGCGTGCCTTTCTGCATGGCAGGATTGATTTGTCACAGGCCGAAGCGGTCATGGATCTGATTCGCGCCAAAACCGACAAGGCGATGTCAGTGGCACTGAAACAAATGGATGGACGATTGTCATCGCTGATCCAGCGTTATCGACAAGATTTGCTGGAGACGGTCGCACATGTGGAAGTGAATATTGATTATCCGGAATATGATGATGTTGAGGAAATGTCGAATGAAATGATGCAGAAAAAGACGAAGGAAGTGCATCGTGAGATTGAGGAGCTGCTCCAGGTTGCTAAGCAGGGAAAAATTTTACGTGAAGGTTTGGCAACCGCAATTATCGGCAGACCGAATGTCGGAAAATCATCCCTGATGAATTCACTTGTTCAGGAAAATAAAGCAATTGTGACTGAGGTGCCCGGAACAACACGGGATATTATCGAAGAATATGTAAATGTCCGGGGAGTTCCGCTGAGGCTTGTCGATACAGCAGGAATTCGTGAGACAGAGGATATCGTGGAGAAAATTGGTGTCGAACGATCCCGGCAAGTCCTGAAAGAATCCGATCTGATTTTATTTGTCTTAAATAACAATGAAGAATTGTCGGTAGAAGATGAAAAATTGTTTGAAGCAATACAGGGTCTTGATTATATTGTGATTGTAAATAAAATGGATCTTGAGCCCAAACTCGATTTGCAGCAGGTTGAAAAACTTGCAGAGGGTAACCCGATCATCACAACTTCATTAATTAAGGAAGAGGGGATTGATGAATTGGAGTCCGCAATTGCCCAAACTTTTTTTGCAGGTGAAATTGATACAGGCGATTTAACATATGTATCCAATATCAGACATATTCAATTACTGAAACAGGCGAAGCAGGCGCTTGAGGATGCCATGGCAAGCCTGGAAATGAATATGCCGCTTGATATAGTACAGATAGATGTAACGAGAACGTGGGAATTCTTGGGTGAGATCATTGGTGATACAGCAAGTGACAGTTTGATTGATCAATTATTTTCACAGTTTTGCCTAGGGAAATAAGAAATGTGCCGGAGTCGGGCATTGCTTAAAATAGATCTTCTTTTAATTTAGAAAGGGTGAAAAAAATGGTATATGATGCAGGGCGTTATGACGTTATTGTAATTGGTGCCGGACATGCGGGAGTTGAAGCCGGTGTAGCCGCAGCTCGTATGGGTGCCAAAACGTTAATGCTGACATTGAACCTGGATATGGTTGCGTTCATGCCGTGTAATCCGTCATTGGGTGGACCGGCTAAAGGAATCGTTGTCCGTGAAATCGATGCACTTGGCGGTGTAATGGCCAAAGTAATTGATAAAACGCATATCCAGATGCGCATGCTGAACACAGGAAAAGGACCGGCAGTGCAAGCTTTGCGGGCACAAGCTGATAAGCCTTTATATATAAAAGAAATGAAACATGTACTGGAAAATGAAGAAAATTTAACACTAAGGCAAGGTATGGTTAATGAACTCATTATGGAAGACGGTGTATGTAAAGGTGTAATTACGGAAACAAAAGCAGCATATCATGCCGAAACTGTTATTGTAACAACAGGTACTTTTATGCGCGGAAAAGTGTTGATGGGGGACTTGGAATATGAAAGTGGTCCAAACAATCAGCGTGCATCCATTAAGCTTTCAGAGTATCTTGAGGAACTTGGAATTGAACTGACCCGTTTTAAAACAGGTACACCACCAAGAGTGAACAGTCATACGATTGATTATTCCAAGACTGAAATACAGCCGGGCGATGAAAAACTGCGGGCATTTTCATATGAGACGACAGAGTATATAACAGATCAGATTCCATGCTGGCTCACTTATACAAATGAGTTTACACACCAAATCATTAACGATAATTTATCATTGTCTGCGATGTATTCCGGTATGAAACGGGGAACTGGTCCGAGATATTGTCCATCAATTGAGGATAAAATTGTCCGGTTTAATGACAAGCCGCGTCATCAGATTTTCCTTGAGCCGGAGGGAAGAGATACTGAAGAGGTTTATGTACAGGGGCTATCCACATCATTGCCGGAATATATTCAGCATGACATGGTGAAATCCGTACCAGGGCTGGAAAATGCGGAGATCATGCGTGCCGGATATGCAATTGAATATGATGCAATTGTTCCGACCCAGCTGTGGCCGACATTGGAATTGAAAAATATTCCCGGATTATATACAGCCGGTCAAATAAATGGCACATCGGGTTATGAGGAAGCAGCTGCACAAGGAATCATGGCTGGTATTAATGCAGCATCCAAAGTGCTTGGGAAGGAACCTTTGATTTTAGATCGTTCACAGGCATATATTGGCGTATTGATTGATGATCTTGTGACAAAAGGGACAAATGAACCATATCGTTTATTGACCTCCCGTGCCGAATATCGTCTTTTGCTCCGTCATGACAATGCCGATTTGCGAATGACCGAAATCGGGTACAAACTTGGTTTGATTAAAGAGGAACGTTACAACAAATATATCGAAAAAAATCGGTTAGTGGAAGAAGAGAAAAATCGCCTGTTCAAAATAATTTTGAAACCGGAAGAACCGGTCCAGCAAATGATGAAGGATGCGAAGGGCACGCCATTAAAAGAGGCAGTGCGTGCTTATGATCTTCTGAAACGTCCGGAAATCACATATGACATGCTTGAAACTGTTATTGAGCCGAATCCGGAACTGCCTGAAGTTGTTCGTGAGCAGGTGGAAATTCAAATTAAGTATGAAGGATATATTAAAAAAGCGAATGAGCAAGTTGAACGCATGCTTAAAATGGAAGACAAGAAAATACCGGAAAAGATCGATTATGATGCGATTAGCGGTATCGCAACAGAAGCAAGAGAAAAACTTAAAAAAGTACGTCCGCTCTCTGTTGGCCAGGCATCACGAATTTCCGGCGTTAACCCGTCAGATATCTCCATTTTGTTGATTTATATTGAACAAGGTAATGTTGCACGGGTTGCTAATTAATGAGTGAGGAGTTCCGTTTATGAATCCAGATCAATTTATGGAGGCATTGCGCCAGCATCGCATACAATTAAACGATGATCAGCTGCAGCAATTTAGCCGTTATTTTGAAACATTGTCCGAATGGAACGAAAAAATTAATCTGACTGCATTAAAAAGCAGGGAAGATGTTTATTTAAAGCATTTCTTTGACTCAATTTCTGCTGCATTTTATTATGATTTTACGAAGGATGCACATATTTGTGATGTGGGTGCCGGGGCCGGGTTCCCGAGCATCCCGCTCAAAATATGTTTCCCCCGGTTACGGGTAACCATCGTTGACTCATTGAAAAAACGAATTAATTTCCTGAATCAACTTGCAGCGGATCTTGAGCTTGAAAATGTTGCATTTTATCATGACAGGGCAGAAACATTTGGAAAAAACAATAAATTCCGTGAATCTTATGATATTGTAACAGCCCGTGCTGTTGCACGAATGTCCGTTTTGAGTGAATTATGTTTGCCACTAACAAAGAAAAATGGTGTATTTATTGCAATGAAAGGCGCTCAGGCTGAAGAAGAATTAAATGATGCAGCCTCAGCGATTGAAATTCTTGGCGGAAAATTGGAATCTATCAATACGTTTACACTACCGGTTGAAGACAGTGAACGTTCAGTAATCGTAATCGGTAAAAAACGGAAGACACCGAATAAATATCCGCGCAAACCCGGACTGCCGAATAAAGATCCTATATCATAACAAGCTCATTGTTGTCATGATATAATTTCGCATATACATACTCTTTCAACTGTACATATGATAAAATAGAGTTAGAATTTAATCAGAGATGAGTAATGTTTCACGTGGAACATTTTTAAAAATAGGGATCGTTACAACGTACGAGTCAAAGGTGGTGCTTGAATATGGCAAGTCCTTTTAACCGGCTATTCGGCAAAGGGGATAAATCCAATTCCATATCGAATGAAGAAACATATAATCCGAACGAAGTGGAACAGCTTCTTGTTGAAAAAATTGAACCGAACAGATTTCAACCGCGTTCAATTTTTAATGAAGAAAAGATAAATGAACTTGCTCAAACGATACATACACATGGAATGATTCAACCAATTATTGTCCGTAAATTGGATGATAAGGATGGTTATGAAATCATTGCAGGTGAACGCAGATGGCGAGCTGTTCAAACATTGGAATGGGAACGAATCCCTGCAATCACCCGTGAAATGTCGGATGCCGAAACCGCTTCTGTGGCACTGATTGAGAACTTGCAGCGCGAAGAACTGACGGTTATTGAGGAAGCACAGGCATATGAAAGTTTACTGGAATTTCAGGAGTTGACACAGGAGGCATTGGCACAGCGGTTGGGGAAAAATCAGTCGACGATTGCGAATAAACTGCGATTGTTGAAACTGCCTGCCGATGTACAGCAGGCCGTATTGGACAAAGAAATTACGGAAAGGCATGCACGGGCATTGATTAAAGTCAGTGATCCGGAAAAACAGCTTGATGTTTTAAAGGCTATAAGGGAAAAACAGTTGAATGTGAAGCAAACAGAGGAATATATTGCAAAACTGGACAAGCCAAACGAAAAAACAGCCAAAAAGAAGCCGAAATTAAAAGGTGTCAATAAAGATATCCGCATAGCAATGAATACGATTCATCAATCATTGAATATGGTTTCCAAAACGGGAATTGATGTGGAAACAGATGAGCAGGATGAAGATGACTTCTATCAGATTACGATAAAAATACCGAAAAAGAAATAATAGTTTCCATTATATAAGATTCATAGGCCTATATAATACCATTCATCTTTGCCGGAAAGATGGGTGGTTTTTCATTCCCCTGAATAAGATTACTTTTTCCTAACAATAGCCAAAAATTTGAGGTATTTTGACAAAAAAAGTGGTAAAATAATACGTATAGAGTTTAGGTGGGTGACAGCATGGGAAAAATTATTGCCATTGCAAATCAAAAGGGTGGCGTAGGAAAAACAACATCATCGGTAAATCTTAGCGCAGGACTTGCACATTTCAATAATAAAGTATTGATTGTTGACATTGACCCACAAGGTAACGCGACAAGTGGAGTCGGCATTAACAAAGCCGATATGGATCAATGTATTTATAATGTGCTCGTTGAAGATCTGCCGGCAGAAAACGTTTGCGTACCTACTAATATGGAAAATCTTGATATTATCCCTGCAACAATCCAACTGGCAGGGGCCGAAATTGAACTTGTTCCGACAATTTCAAGGGAAATTAGATTAAAAAAAGCACTGGATGATTTGAAAGATAACTATGATTATATCATTATAGACTGTCCACCATCCCTTGGATTGCTGACAATCAATGCGCTGACTTCATCTGATACAGTTATGATACCAGTGCAATGCGAGTATTACGCATTAGAGGGATTAAGTCAATTGTTGAATACGATCAGACTTGTTCAAAAACATTTGAATAAACAATTGATGATTGAAGGTGTTTTACTGACAATGCTGGATGCCCGAACAAACCTCGGTGTTCAAGTAACAGAGGAGGTTAAAAAGTACTTCCAGGATAAAGTCTATAAGTCTATCATCCCGAGAAATGTCCGATTGGGGGAAGCACCTAGTCATGGTCAGCCTATTATTAAATATGATCCAAAATCCAAAGGTGCTGAGGTATATCTCGAATTAGCGAAGGAAGTGATGAGCAGTGGCGAAAGGGTTAGGTAAAGGTTTAGATGCTTTTTTTCCTCCTGAAATAGAGGAGAAGAAGGATGATTTAATTGAGGAAATACCTGTCAACGATTGCCGTCCCAATCCTTATCAGCCTAGAAAGACATTCCACGCGGATGCAATCGAGGAACTGAAAGAATCCATTTTGGAATATGGGATCATTCAACCTTTAATCGTACGAAAAAGTATTAAAGGCTATGAAATCGTTGTTGGAGAACGTCGCTTCCGGGCAGCAAAGGAAGCGGGGCTTGATGTAATTCCTGCGGTTGTAAAAGAACTTACTGACGAGAAAATGATGGAAGTCGCGCTCTTGGAAAACCTGCAGCGGGAAGACTTAACACCTATAGAAGAAGCTTATGCATATTCCAATTTGATGAATGAATTGGATATAACCCAGGATGAATTGTCCAAACGGCTCGGTAAAAGCAGGTCCCATATTGCCAATATAATCCGTCTGTTATCATTGCCGGATCAGGCGATTGCCTATATTAATAATGGAGAACTTTCAATGGGGCATGGTCGTGCATTGCTGGGAATCAAAGATACGGATAAAATTATGCCGTTTGTTGATAAGATTCGTAAAGAAAAGCTTAATGTTCGCCAAGTGGAACAACTGATTGTACAGATGAATGAGAAAGGGAAAAAGCCAAAGAAAAAGAAAAAGGATGAAAAGGACATTTTCTTGCAAGAGCGCGAATCTATTCTTCGCGATCGTCTTGGCACTGCAGTTACAATCAATCGCGGAAAACGCAAAGGTAAAATTGAAATTGAATTTTATTCAAATGATGACTTGGAGCGGATCTTAACGACATTTGAACAATAATAACGTATATTAAATAAGACTGACTGGTGAAGTATGACATGCTGTCGGTCTTTTTTAATATAGTTTTTTTAGTCAACTCTAGTATTGATAATAACTTCGGACATACTGTGAAAAAACTTATTCTATCAAGTCATATCGGAAATACATGTTAGGTGTTGTATACCGTTTGTTGTTTTTAAATCTATTTTGCAATATTTAAATGAAAAATTCTTAATTAGCCGTTGGAATATGCGAGACTCCTACGGGAAGAACAAGCTAGGCGAGACACTTGCCCGTGGAAAGCGAGTATATTCCAACGGCGGGGTCAAAGAACCTCCCCAATTTAGTTTGGTGATAGAAAAAACTTTTTATAACAGCTCTAATAAATATAGGCAACAGGGGAGGAGGGACTGTAGAGATGATTTATTTTGATCAGGCTGCATCATCATTTCCCAAGCCAAAAGGAGTAGGGAAGGCGATGTTGCATGCGCTGAATGAAATCGGTGCAAATCCGGGCAGGGGAAGTCATCAATCGGCAAGGAATGCAGCATCCATTATTCAGGAAACACGTGAACGCGCCAGCCGTTTATTCGGTTGTACAGACCCAAAAAAAGCACTATTCTATTCCAATGCAACAACAGCATTGAATCAGGCAATCAAAGGTTTCCCATGGAGCAGGGGAGATCATATTATTGCCACTTCATTTGAACATAATTCCATCAGAAGGCCACTGGAATACATAAGAAAACAAAAAGGGATAACAATTACATATTTGCAATGGAATGGAGATACTGAGAAATTTATCATTGATTTGGAGGATGCTGTGACATCCAAGACGAAACTGATTGCCATGACACATGCATCAAATGTTACCGGTACTATCCTTCCAATTGAAAAGGTTTCAAAAGTTGCCCGCAGGAATTCCATTAAAACGCTGCTTGATGGTTCCCAAACTGCCGGTCATATTCCAATTAATATGGTTCGGCAGGATATAGATATGCTGGTTTTTCCAGGTCATAAAGGGCTACTTGGACCACAGGGGACCGGAATGCTGCTTGTCGAGGGAGATATCGAACTTGAACCAATCCATCACGGGGGGACAGGTGCCTATTCTGAATTGATTGGACAACCGGAACAATGGCCGGAAAAATATGAGAGCGGCACATTAAACACCCCGGGGATTGCCGGCTTAAATGCTGCACTGACACTGTTGGAAGGTAGGTCGATGGAAAATGTTCCACGTGAAACATTGTTGGCAAAACAGTTGTTGAAAGGTCTGAAATCCATTCCTGGAATAGTTTGTTACGGACCTCAGGAACATGAATCGAGAATGCCAATTGTTGCATTTAATATTAATGATATTCCATCTCAGGAAATTGCTATGGTTCTGGATACGCATTATAATATTGCAGTAAGAGCGGGGCTGCATTGCAGTCCGTTAGGGCATGAAACATTAAATACTACAGAACAAGGTGCTGTGAGGGCGAGTATTGGTATGTATAACACAGAAGAAGAAGTCAATTTTTTTATAAAAGCAATTCAAGAAATAGTATCAGCATACGAGGATTTATAAAAAGATGGAGATGTAGCAATGGTTTTACTAGGAACAATCATAAATGGCGTTTGTATTATAGCAGGGTGTTTGCTCGGCCTGTTTTTTACAAAAATACCTGAACGATACAAAGAAACAGTTATGCATGGGATCGGACTAGCTGTCATTCTAATCGGACTGCAAATGGCTTTTTCAACCGAGGCAATCATTGTTGTGCTGCTTAGTTTATTGACTGGTGCAATAATAGGGGAGTTTATTCATGTTGAAGAAGGACTTAACCGCCTTGGGGAATGGATTGGTTCATGGTTTTCCAATACAGAAGATGATTTTAGTGTTGCCCAGGGATTTGTAACAGCTTCTTTAATCTTTGTTATTGGAGCCTTGTCAGTCATTGGTGCACTTGACAGCGGATTACGGGGAGATCATGAAATCCTGATTACAAAAGGAATGATAGACGGGTTTACTGCACTTGTCTTAACAACAACCTTGGGTTTTGGTGTTATTTTTTCTGTTATTCCGGTCGTTCTTTATCAGGGGACCATTGCGCTCTTGGCCACGCAAATTGAACAATTTCTTCCGGAGTCCTTTTTAAATGGATTAATAACGGAACTTACTGCGGTAGGCGGGCTTTTAATTGTTGCTATCGGCATGAACCTGTTGAAAATTGTTCAGATTCGCGTTGGAAATCTGCTGCCATCATTGGTTACGGTTGGAATTGTCAATTATGTTTATTTGCTTTTTTAAAGGATTTTATAATAAATAAAGCCCAATTTCCCGGTATGTATTGGAAAAATTGGGCTTATTTAAGTTGGTTCATATTGTGGTTGAAAAGATACAATCAGTTCTTTTATAGATGACAATCCATGTCCGTTATCGAAGCATTAAAACAGTTTGAAAGCTATTCTTTCAAACTTCTGCTAAACGATTTAATGCTGCCAGGGTCATCAGTTGGGGATATTTTACAGAAAATACAGACTGTATCATCGATGTTGTTGATCATGCTTAAGGCTTGGATAAAAAGACTTTACAACATAATCATCGACATCTGATTTTAATAAATACACAGCTGTTACCTTATCTGTTCTGTAAAAATAGAGTTATGATGAAAGGAGGAAGGGTAATTTTGAATAAAGGTACGAAAGAATTATGTTTTTTTATGATCATGGGGGCCGTGGGTACAGTACTTATAGCTGCAGGAGCCTTTAGATATCAGCTTATAAAAGATATGAAATGGTTTGCAATTATCTTTTTTGGCTTTCTGTTAACCATAAGTTATATTGAATTCTTGGAAAAAAAGGCTGGAATAAGTAAAAAGATAACTTGGATAAGAGCCATTATTTCTCTACTGTTATTTTTTATTGTATCACTTATTTTATTTTTATGATTGGGATAAATTAAATCTAGCATACCTGGTTTTTTTATAGTTTTTTAGCGCAAATGAGTGGACATTCAACCGGCAACATCATGCCGAAAGACCGGAGATGTCATCAGTTTAGTGAAAGCGCCTAGGTACGCTGTCACCAAAATCAAATGCTATAGTAAATTAGTGCAATTCTAAGAAAATTACATATGATGTCGATAAAGAACCATAACTCAATTGCCAGTCTTTAATTTAATTGATTTTGAACGTTGAGCTGCAGCCTAATAATCTGTAAAATTAGACTTTGTCTCCTTTAAAGGTTAGCCATTTTAGATCATCAGAAGAATTACGTACACAAGGAGGATACATATCATGCTAAAAAAATGGTTGGGAATAACGTTAGCATTACTATTTTTAATAGGTTTAACAGCATGTGGAGAAGATGAAAAGGTAGATGAAAATGCCTTTGTCGGCGATAAGGTTGACTATGAAATCATTGGAATTGATCCAGGTGCTGGTATTATGGGGCAAACGAATGATGTATTATCTGAGTATGGTCTTAAGGAGAAATGGGAGCTTACGGAAAGTTCCGGTGCCGCCATGACGGCATCATTAGACAATGCGATTGATGATAAGGAGCCAATTATTGTGACTGGCTGGATTCCACATTGGATGTTCATCCAGTATGATCTTAAAATGCTGAAGGATCCAAAAAAAGTATATGGCGGTGAAGAAAAGATTAAGACGCTTATACGCAAGGGTTTAAAGGAAGATATGCCTAATGCGTATAAGTTTTTCGATCAATTTCATTGGGAGCCGGAAGACTTGCAAAAGGTGATGCTGAAAATTGAGGATGGCCAATCAGAACAGGATGCGGCAAAGGAATGGGTCGAGAATAATGAAGATTTGGTTAATACTTGGATTAAGGGGGTAAAGCCAGGGAACGGTGCCGAATTAAGAGTGCCATATGTTGCCTGGGCTGATGTAATTGCCAGTTCTAATGTCATAAAATATGTATTGGAAAATAAATTGGATTTTGAAGTTGAATTACTTCAAGTGGAACCAGGTCCTATGTTTGCCAGTATTGCGGATGGAAGTGCAGATGCAATGATAGGTGCATGGCTGCCATCAACACATGCTCCTTATTATAAAAAGTATAAAAATGATTTAGTAGACTTGGGAGTTAATCTGACCGGTACAAGGAATGGTTTAGTTGTGCCGGCATACATGGACATTGATTCCATTAAAGACTTAAAAGCAGAAAAATAACATCGGTAGAAAAAATATTGAAAAATTTATATATCATGTGTTAGAATAAAGAAAGTTATAAAATACTTTTAAGCATTTGGGAAATAGAAGTGTTCTTTTACTTTCAAATAGATGTTCGTTTTATGGAGGAGCCTGTCACCAAGGGGTACATATGTACCTTGGTGGCAGGTTTTTTTGTATGATTTTGTCGAAATGATTTGAAAGAAAAGATAATTGCTTCCGTTTTTCAAAATTAATTAGGTAAAGGGGAGAGCTGCGTTTATGATAATTGGATTGACTATCATATTACTGCTTGTACTATTTTTACCATTCACAAGAGTGGTTGAAAAGAACCTGGAAGTATTCTTATTTATAATGGGTATTGCGTCAGTATTGGTAAGCCAGGTGCTGGACTGGAATCTGACGAAAGAGGCGCTGATCCATCCGATTAATATTACACTGGCTGTACTTGTTGCAGGGCTGTTATTCCGCTGGTTCCAGGGTCCAATTGAAAAAGGAATTTTGGCCACCAGCAAGGCTATGCCGTATCGATTATTTATTGCGCTGTTTGTCATCATACTTGGGCTGCTTTCCAGTGTCATTACAGCGATTATCGCTGCAATTGTGCTTGTTGCGGTTATCAGCGTACTGCCAATGGATCGTAAATCAGAAATTCGGCTTGTTGTGCTGGCCTGTTTTGCGATTGGATTAGGTGCAGCACTGACTCCAATCGGTGAACCTTTATCAACCATTGTTGTCAGTAAACTAAATGAAGATTTCTTTTATTTGTTTAAGCTGATTGGCAAATCTGTCATACCTGGCGTGATTATATTCGGAATACTTGCCGCTTTCGTAATTAAGTCGAAAGAAGAATCGGAGGCTAATAAAGCTGGAAACGAGATAGCCGCGGGAAAAGCGGGTTCGGCAGGCGCGGCCGGTAATGTGACTGAAGAGGCGGAACCGGAAGTTGAATCGTATACAGAAATTATTGTCCGGAGTTTAAAAATATATTTATTTGTTATGGCACTGACATTTCTCGGGGCGGGATTTGAGCCGTTTATTGAAAAATACTTACTGGGCCTTAGTCCGGATCTGCTGTATTGGATCAATATGATTTCGGCTGTACTGGACAATGCTACATTGGCTGCTGCAGAGGTAAGTCCTGCAATGGATACACCAACCATTAAGGCAATTTTAATGGGCTTATTGATTAGTGGCGGTATGCTGATTCCGGGTAACATACCGAATATCATTGCTGCCGGCAAGCTGAAAATTACCAGTCTCGAATATGCGAAGTTTGCTTTCCCAATTGGGTTAATAGCTATGCTGGTATATTTCATGGTCATTTTGTTCACGTGAATATAAGGAAACCGGGTGAAAATGGCGCAGGATAAATTCAGTCCTGCGCCATTTGTGTTGGATGGCTTGCTAGGATATGGAAAAATCTGGTCCACCCTTACTGTAATGTTTTTTTCGTTGCTGCCATTGCTGTTTCGGGGAGTGCCTCTCTGACTGACAGCAATTCATCCACCAAATGTAAAATGTCCGCAGTTTTTTTGGCTATTTCCACTACGGTTGAAAGTCTTGTATTTTGCAGAATTGAATATTCCATAAATCCCAGCTTATTGACCACGCCCGTAATATGAATATCTCCCACTGGCGGTAAATCTTTGTTAACTGCGGCACCGGGAAGCAGCGGGCCTTTATCCAGTATGACACTGCCGACTTTTGCCGTTTTTCCGAGTGATGCATCAACAGCAATAATGAATGGGTTATCATGCTGCTTTTCAATCTGTGTTAAATAGTCTTTCAGATTTACAGCATGCACCGGGTCTGGAAGGGTGCCATACACGGTGAACGTTTTAAGGTTTTTCTCCAGTAAATAGGACCCAATCAGGGGACCAAGTGCATCTCCGGTGGAACGATCTGTTCCAATACAGACAATGATGCAATCTTTTCTCATATCGGGTATGAAAGAAATTATTTTATCGCTCATTTTTTTCTTAAGAACAGGGTTGTTATACAGCAATTGGAGTTTATTATTTTTTGCTTCAAAACGATTCATCAGATTCATAGCTTATCCTCCATCAACATATTGGTATAAGTATACGGATTTAAAATTCGTTCTATACCTAAATACGCAAAAATGATGGAGGAAAAGCCATGTGGAAAGCCGGAATGAAATGGATGTTCTTAATTATTGGTACAACAATTGGAGCGGGGTATGCCTCGGGACGGGAATTATGGCAATTTTTTGGTCATGAAAGTGGACTTGCCATTGTACTGTTTATGATCTTTTTTTCTATTTGCTGCTTAGTGATTATGAAAATAAGTTACGAGAAAAAATCCTCGGATTATTTACCAGTTTTAAAAATAATTGTAGGAACAAAGCTGACCCGTGTGTATGATGTAATGATCTTTTTATACTTGTTTACCACAACGGTTGTCATGATTGCCGGCAGCGGTGCGACCGGACAGGCATTTCGCTTTTCGTACTGGTGGGGCGTATTTTTCATTGTAATTGCCTTGGTAGTGTTGTTCTTGAGGGATATTAACGGGCTACTGGCGATTAACCAGCTTATCCTGCCGCTTTTGTTAGGTGGCCTGTTGTTTATTTTACTGCTTTTCACATTGGATCAGGATCTTAATTTATTGCCAAATTGGCATAATCAGCGGAATTGGACGGCGGCATTTCCGTTTACTGCATTGAATATTTTGCCGTTAATTGCTGTACTGGGTGCGATCGGCAATAAGGTTAAATCCAACCGTGAGATATGGATTGCTTCACTTGGAAGCGGGCTTTTACTTGGTGTTATTTCTTATATATATAATAGCAGTCTGATTCAAATTGCTGATGAATTACTCCTGTACGAGATTCCTTTATTTGCAATCCTGAAACATTATCCATTTGGGATGCTGATCTTTATGTCTATTCTCCTTTGGTTTGCCATTTTTACGACAGCAGCGGCAGGGGTGCTGGGGATTGTTTCCAGAATGAAAACAATTTGGAACAACAGTCCTGTATGGCTGCTTGCAACGGTCATTCTGGTAACGATGATTCCGTTAACCACACTTGGGTTTTCCACCTTAATAAGTTATATTTATCCGGTATATGGAATATTGAATCTGTATGTTTTAACAAGATTGCTGTTTTACCCCATTTGGAATAAACCTGGAAAGTAAACATTTAGTCGGTCTTTCTTTAAAACGTGCTCCAATTATTGTAATATCTTATGTATAGAGTTTTGTTTCGGGGGTATTGATATTGGACACTGAGGAAAGTCTCAAACTGTTGGAGTATTTAACTAGTTCGAAACTATGGGTAGACACCATTTTAATGGGTGCTTTGCATGTTATCGTTATTCTGGTGCTGGCTATGGTTGTTGTTAAGGTTGGAAAAAATATAATCAACCGGGTATTTCAAAATAAACGGCGCGGACCATTTCGGATTACAGAGCGCAGGGAAACGACGTTGCGTAAATTAATCGAAAATATTTTGAAATATACAGTCTATTTTACGGCAATCGTGATGATTCTTGATGGGGTATTGGGTATTCAAATTGGACCATTATTAGCCGGTGCAGGTGTTGCCGGACTTGCCATTGGGTTTGGTGCACAGAGTCTCGTCCGTGATATTATTTCCGGATTCTTTATTATTTTTGAGGACCAGTTCTCAGTCGGAGATTATATTTTCACTTCAGGTGTCGAAGGAACGGTTGAGGAAATCGGTTTACGGACGACCAAGATTATGAGCTGGACAGGGGAGCAGCATGTTCTCCCAAACGGGAATGTGACACAGGTTACGAATTACTCGGCTCATAACGGGCTTTCTGTTGTTGATATTAATGTTCCATACGAAAATGATGTTGCCAAAGCGGAAGATATTATTAATGAAGTATGCAGTAAATTGCCGGATAACTATGAGGAGATTGTAACGGTTCCGGAAATTATCGGCGTCCAAACACTGGAAACGTCACATTATGTGATTCGGGTCATTGCTGAAACATTGCCGGTATATCAATGGGCCGGAGCACGTATTATCCGTAAAGAAGTGAAAGAGGTTCTTTATGATCGGGGAATTGAGATCCCGGCTCCTCGTCTTGTAATGTATTCCAGGAATGAGAGCCCGAATGCAATGGAAATGCCGTCAGAAAAACATGAATAGAAGGGGATCCCTGTATGGCCGATAAACAATTTGAAAAAAACGACATTGTACAAATGAAAAAACAGCATCCATGCGGTGAAAACCGCTGGCAAATCATCCGCATGGGAATGGATATTCGAATCAAGTGCCTTGGATGCGGTCACAGTGTAATGATGCCGCGAAAGGATTTCACTAAAAAATTGAAAAAGATCCTGGAAAAAGCAGAAAATAAAAATGGTTAAAATTGACTAATGTACCCAAAAACTAGTATTATGGATCTATATAGAGATAGAAAAACAAAAAATAATAGGGTAAAAAGCAAAAATGGGTGACATTTGTTGCCCATTTTTGTTTTTTGATAACTTGTCATTTTAAATGCTTGTATCTATAATTGGTATGACTAACGCGTTCATATGAATGGAAACCCTTAAGGAGTGAAAGTTGAATGTCACTGACAGCAGGAATTGTCGGACTTCCGAATGTGGGGAAATCAACATTATTTAATGCTATTACACAGGCGGGTGCAGAGGCAGCTAACTATCCTTTTGCAACGATCGATCCGAATGTGGGAATAGTGGAGGTTCCGGACAATCGCTTAAATAAATTAACAGAATTGGTAAACCCCAAAAAAACAACCCCTACAGCTTTTGAATTCACCGATATTGCCGGGATTGTAAAGGGCGCAAGTAAAGGCGAGGGACTCGGGAACCAGTTTTTGTCCCATATTCGCCAGGTAGATGCCATTTGCCAGGTTGTCCGTTGTTTTCAGGATGATAATATTACACACGTTTCAGGCAAAATTGATCCGATTGATGATATTGAAATCATTAACTTGGAACTTATTCTGGCTGATTTGGAAACCGTTAATAAACGGCTTCAGCGGGTGGAGAAACTGGCAAGACAGAAAGATAAGGAAGCAGTCGCAGAGCAAAACATCCTTTCCAAACTGAAAGATGGACTGGAAGCGGATAATCCAGCAAGGGCATTGGATTTCACTGAAGAAGAGTGGAAAGTGGTCAAAGGACTTCATTTACTGACTAGTAAACCTACATTATATGTGGCAAATGTCAGTGAAGATGAAATTGCAGACCCTGATGCAAATGAAAACGTACAGAAGGTTAAGGAATATGCTGCAAATGAAAATGCCAAGGTAATTGTTATTTGCGCTAAAATTGAGGAAGAGATTGCTGAATTGGAACAAGAGGAAAAGGAAGAGTTCCTCGAAGACCTTGGGATCTCCGAATCGGGGCTGGATAAATTGATCAAAGCATCATACAGTCTGCTTGGATTGGCAACCTATTTTACTGCCGGTGAGCAGGAAGTACGTGCCTGGACATTCCGCAAAGGTATCAAAGCACCACAGGCAGCAGGAATCATCCACACTGATTTTGAAAAAGGTTTTATACGTGCCGAAACGGTATCCTATGATGATCTTATGGAAGCACAGGGTATGGCCAAGGCACGTGAAAATGGCAATGTTCGTCTTGAAGGAAAAGAATATATCGTCCAGGATGGCGATGTTATCCATTTCCGGTTTAATGTATAACAGTAAAAAGGATCCCTCGAATGGTTGTTTTTTAAAACAAGATTTGGTATAATACACTATCGTGAGTAATGAATATAGATTACTCCTTGCTTCATACAGGAAGGTAACAGAGATGGACAGCCATTATTCTGGAACCCGAACGGCAAATGAGGCCGCTAAGACCAAAAGGAGGTGCAACGGATGAGAAAATACGAAATCATGTACATCGTCCGCCCGGATATGGAAGAAGAAGCTCAAACAGCTTTGATTGAGCGTTTCAACAACGTGTTGACTGACAACGGAGCGGAGATTGAAAAAGTTGATGAAAAGGGCAAGAAACGTCTTGCTTATGAAATCAATGATTACCGTGATGGATATTATGTAATCATTAACTTCAGCGGTGATGAAAAAGCTATCAATGAGTTTGATCGTCTCGCTAAGTTCTCTGATGATATTATTCGTCATATCGCAATTCGAGAAGATGATCAATAATAAGGAGTGGTTCTGATGTTGAATCGTGTCGTACTTGTCGGCAGGTTAACGAAGGATCCTGATTTACGTTATACATCGAGTGGAGTAGCAGTCGCCAACTTTACCGTAGCAGTCAATCGTCCTTTCTCAAATCAGCAGGGAAACCGTGATGCAGACTTCATTAACTGTGTAGTCTGGCGCAGACCGGCTGAAAACCTTGCGAATTACATGAAAAAAGGCAGTATGATTGGCGTCGACGGACGTATTCAAACACGGACATTTGATGGCCAGGATGGCAAAACTGTATTTGTAACAGAAGTTGTAGCAGACAGCGTTCAATTCCTGGAAACAAAAGGTTCCTCGCAAAGCAGAGGACAGCAGTCTTCAGGATTCCAGCAAAACCAGAATCAGAACCGGATGAACCAAAACCAGAATCAAACTCAAAACGAAGAGGATCCGTTTAAAAATAATGGAGAACCTATCGATATATCAGATGATGATTTGCCATTCTGATTTAAGAATGGAAGAAATTTGAAGGAGGGTTTACTATGGCAGCTCGTCGCGGTCGTGCAAAGCGTCGTAAAGTGTGTTATTTCACAGCGAACGGAATTACACACATTGACTATAAAGATGTTGATTTGCTGAGACGTTTCATTTCAGAACGCGGAAAAATTCTTCCTCGTCGTGTAACTGGAACATCTGCAAAATACCAACGTAAACTTACAAAAGCAATCAAACGTGCCCGTCAAATGGCATTATTGCCATATGCAGCAGAATAATAGGAAAAGCGGAAGCATTTAGTGCCTCCGCTTTTTTTTGACTTTAAAGGTGCTGAAGATATGTGCACCCCCGCTGAATAAAGCGGGTACCGCGCCGAAGAAAGTTCGTTCCGCGCCGAAGAAAGTCCGTCCTGCGCTGAAGAAAAGCTGAACCGCGCCGAAGAAAGTCTGTTTCGCGCTGAAGAAACTCTCCATTCTCCACTGAAGAAACCCCAAACCCACCGAACAAAGCGATCTATTCCGGTAATATGTTCCCCCGCTCAATCCGCAAAAGATGATCGCCAAGTTTTTCAGCTTCCTCATAATCGTGTGTCACTAGTATAACTGGAATTTTCCAAATGCTATGCAGTCGCAGTAATTCATTTTGACATTCGTTTTTGGTTTTGGTATCCAAGGAGGAGAAAGGTTCGTCCAATAAAAGGGCTTCTGGTTTTGTTGCAAGTGCTCTGACAAGTGCTGCACGTTGCTTTTCACCGCCTGATATTTGATGTGGATAGCTGTTCAGTAAATGGCCGATCCCCGTCACATCGACAAGTTTGCGGGTCAACGACTCATCCCGCATGCCATATGAAATATTTTTTTCAATCGTCATATGCGGAAACAGGGCATAGTCTTGAAACAGATATCCAATATTCCGTTTTTGCACAGGGAGCGGTTTTACATGATCATTAAAAAGGACACGTCCATTCAGCATGATTTTTCCGGAATCCGGTTGTATAAGGCCGGAAATGCAATTTAGGATGGTTGTTTTTCCCGCCCCGGATGGACCGGATAATACAGCTATTTCACCGCCTATATCAAATGCTGTTTCGATTGTAAAATTCTTCAGTTTTTTCGTGATCTGCAAAGTCAGCATGTTCATTCCACCTGTTATTTGTCACTTGAAAATCGGAGAATATTTTTTCCATTCCACCAGTTCAGCCACAATATTGCACAAAAACCGACAGCAACAATGCTGATTACCCAAAATAAAGCAGCATCCATATTGCCGGATTCCACGGAAAAGTAGATTGCCAGTGGAATTGTTTCGGTTCGATTTGGGATGTAGCCTGCAATCATTAAAGTGGCACCAAACTCTCCCAATGCACGTGCAAATGTTAATACAAGTCCCGCGATAAGCCCCGGTCTTGCAAGGGGGAAAGAAATTGTCCAGAAGACTTTCCATTTGGATGCCCCCATTGTTAGAGCTGCGTTTTCCAGGTTTGGATCATAATTTTGAAAGGAGGCTGCAGCACTTTGATACATTAATGGAAAGGAAACAACTACAGCCGCAATTACAGCACCAATCCAAGTAAAAACAATCTGGAAATCAAACCGGGACAAAAGAAGACCGCCAATTGGACCGTTTTTCCCGAATAATAAAAGCAAGCCGAACCCGACTACCGTTGGGGGCAGGACCAAAGGAAGCATAAGGACCGATTCCAGAATCCGTTTTCCGGGAAAATGATTTCGCGCTATAATCCGTGCAAGGAAGACTCCCAATACCAGAACAATCACAGTAGCAATGCCAGCTATTTTTAATGAAAGAAGTAATGGTGTAAAATCCATATCATCCCGCCTTCAGGAACCAAATCCAGCATCGGACAAGACCGTTTGTGCCTTGTCGGACTTGAGAAATTGTATAAATGATTTTGCTTGTTTCTTTGTTTCACTGGAAGCTGTTACTGCCGCCGGATAGACAATTGGGTCGTATAAATCCGCGTTTATTTTTGAAATACCTTTCACCAGCCCTGAACGTTTTAAATCAGAAGCATAAACAAAGCCAAGGTCAGTATTGCCCGATTCCACGTATGTCAGTACCTGCCGTACATCCTTTGCATATACAAACTTTTCTGCAAGGCTGTCCCAAATGCCCACATTTTCAAGCGCTTGCTTGGTATATGTGCCTGCTGGAACACTTTTCGGATTACCAATGGCTATTTGACTCACATTTGTTTGCGGAAGATTTTTTAATGTATTAATCTGAATGGCACTGTTTTTGTTAGCAATCAGTACAAGCTTATTTCGGGTGAAATTAGTTCTTGTATCGGGTACAATCATGTCCTGTGACGCCAGCAGATCCATTCGCTTTTCATCAGCTGATAAAAAAACATCCACAGGCGCGCCCTGCTGGATTTGCTGAGCAAGCTTTCCTGAAGCGCCAAACTGTAATGTCACGATAGTGTCCGGGTTTTCCTTTTCAAATTCATCCACTATTTCATTCAGGGGGCCGGATAAACTTGCTGCTGCAGAAACAAAGATTTTATGTTCCGCATCCTTTGCCTGGTTGGAACATCCGGATACAAGTATAATGATAAGAATAAAAGATATATATTTTATGTATTTCATAATTAAAAAACTCCTATTTTCGCTTTTTCCGTTTCGGGTACACCGTGATGATTTTAATCATAAATGCCAGTGAATAAATTATAAACAACCATATGAAAGCATCACTCACAGGGAAAATCAGTGCAGCAATTGTATAAACAAGAAATGGAATAGTTGTGGTATATGCACACATTTTCCATAATATTGCAAAACGTATTTTCCGATTCAGTGCTTTTGCCGTGAGTGTACCAATATATGCAATCAATGATATAAGCAGAAAAAGCATGATTGTTAATGGTAAATAGTAAAACATAAAAAAATAAACAAGCTGCATAAAAAAGGGCATATCCGCCCCTAATCCCTTTGCGGAAGTCAAACGGTTTATAAAAGATGGAAGGGATACAAAAAATATGAGAATAAACATGTAGATGACAGTTATATCCATTCCTATACGGTTTAAGCGGAACATTGCCTGCTTTTTCGGTAATCTGATGCTGTACAAAAAGGCCTGTAAAAAAATCATTCATTTCATCCTTCAGAATATATTGCTTACGGTTTATATTATAATGGAAATAAGTCACAAAATCGCTTATTAGGGATGAAGATTCCATGACTATTTGAACCAGCCGACAAAATTCGGCAATTATTGCCCGGGAAATAATTTGATTATATACCAATTAAACGTGAAATCGTGTTATCATGTACTAAGGCTATTTTCGCATGTTTTGTTGTTCTGTAAACCTTTGTGGTTCTATAAACGGCGAATAATTTCCCTTCGCTGAGGTTTAACTATCTTTTAACCGAATTGGAGCAGATGTCGCATCTAAGCTGTAATGTACACACAGCAACGGGACAATAGTAAACAACAATCTTTCAGAAAACGGCTTATACTAATAATAAAATTTTTGGAGATGAAGGTGCAATACATGAACTCGAAAAAATTAACAGACGGCGCAATGCTTACGGCACTTTATATTGTACTTCTGCTGATTACGCTTTTTGTGCCGATAATATCAGTTGTTGCAATGTTTGTTTTGCCGGTTCCGGTAATTATATATGCCAGCCGTTATAATTGGAAACCGACTGCTGTTATGGTTGGTGCCATTCTAATCTTATCGTTTCTGTTTACAACGTTTTTGTCACTGCCAATCACGGTTATGACCTGTTTAGGCGGGTTGATGATAGGCAGTGCCATGCATCAGCAATCTACTGCTTATGAAACATGGGCACGCGGAACAATCGGATTTATTGTCGGATTGTTATTTGCTTTTCTGTTCAGTCAGATTATTTTTGACGTCAACTGGATTGATGAACTCAATGCAATGTTAGCAGAATCGATGCAGATGAGTCGTGATTTCATGACTCAATTTGGGCTTGCTGAGGTCACACAGGAAGAATGGGATACGCTTAAGAAACAAGTATCCATGATAGCAAATCTCCTTCCAGTGGGATTAGCGATCATTGCAATCATCTTTGCGTTTATCAGCCAATGGGCAGCATATAAGGTGATTAATCGTTTGTATCAACAAAGACTTGGTTTTCCGCCGTTTCGCACGTTGCGATTCCCGGTGGCGCTTATCTGGATATACTTTTTATCTCTGATTGTCACATTTTTTGATTTGGATCCTTCCGGTACGTTATATTTGGCGGTAAATAATATTATGTGGCTGACTGGAATACTCATGACGTTACAAGGTTTTTCATTTATTTTTTTCTATGCCCACGAGAAAAATATTTCAAAGGCACTGCCCATTTCAAGTGTGGTATTGTCACTGTTTTTCCCGTTTTTTCTTCTTTACCTTGTACGTCTATTAGGTATAATTGATATAGGTTTCGGATTACGGGACCGAATCGGGGAAAAAGACAATAAGTAATTTGGGAGAGTAGCCAGTAGGAGCTGATTTCGTGACGGACTCAAAAAAGAAACCAAAATTGAGCAGGCATTTATGGATTATTTATGCATTATCAATTGTTCTGCTTGTATTTATTTGGTATTATCACTGGACGCTTGGTCTGATCATGACGGTGCTATTTGCAGCATCATTTTATTATAGTATCCTGACAGAACGTACGAACAGGAACAGGACTGAGCAATATATTTCCACACTCTCCCACCGGATAAAAAGGGTCGGTGAAGAGGCACTGCTGGAAATGCCTATCGGGATCATATTATTTAATGATGATTATAAGATTGAATGGGCGAACCCATTCATGAATCAATTCGCTGAAAATGATACCCTTGTTGGGACATCACTTATCGAGTTGGATGATAACCTGATTTCCGATATTAAAGAAGAAAGCAGTGAAGTATGGCTGCAATTGGAAAATTATCGGTTCCAGACGACCATCAAAAAAGAAGAACGTCTGCTTTATTTGTTTGACCGTACTGAGCAGGCCGAGATACAAACCCTTTATCATAACGAACAGACCGTCATATCAATTATATTCCTGGACAATTATGAGGAAATTACCCAGAACATGGATGATACACTTAAAAGCCAGCTGAATTCGAAAGTGACGTCAGTTCTGAATAATTGGTCACATGATTATGGTATCTATTTAAAACGTACTTCACAGGATCGTTTTTTGGCTGTTTCCACTAAAGAAACGCTGGATCAGCTTGAAAAATCAAAGTTTGATATCCTTGATGAAGTGCGGGCGTTAAATGCGGAACACAACATCCCGCTGACGTTGAGTATCGGTATTGGTTACGGAAATGTGCCGCTTCCGATGCTTGGTGAACTGGCGCAGTCAAGTCTTGATTTGTCACTGGGCCGTGGCGGTGATCAGGTAGCCATTAAGGATGATACCGGTAAAGTACGTTTTTACGGCGGCCGGACAAATCCGATGGAAAAACGTACCAGAGTTAGAGCGCGTGTTATTTCGCATGCATTGAAAGAATTGGTGAAAGAAAGTGAAAATGTTATTATAATGGGGCACAAGTCTCCTGATATGGACTCAGTTGGTGCGGCTATCGGGATATTGAACATCGCAAAGGTTAACGGTGTCGAAGGATATATTGTATTTGACCCGGATGACGTAGATACTGGCGTGTATCGGCTGGTTGATGCCATTAAAGGCGAGGATGATTTGTGGCAGCATTTCATCGAACCGGATGAAGCAGAGGCAATTATAACGAGTAAAAGTCTTGTTGTGGTTGTCGATACGCATAAACCATCAATGGTGGCCAATTCGCGATTGCTCAATAAATCGAACTATAAAGTGGTTATTGATCACCACAGACGTGCGGAAGATTTTATTGAAAATCCTACATTGGTATATATGGAACCGTACGCATCGTCAACAGCGGAACTTGTCACAGAGCTGCTTGAATATCAGCCGAAAACATTAAAACTGAAAATGCTCGAGGCAACCGCATTACTGGCAGGTATTATAGTTGATACAAAAAGCTTTACACTCAGAACAGGATCACGAACCTTTGACGCTGCTTCCTATTTGCGTTCAAAAGGGGCTGATACCGTTCTGGTCCAGCAGTTTATGAAAGAGGATTTGGATCTTTATATTAAACGAAGCAAGCTAATTGAGCGCGCGGAGATTTTTCAGGATTCGATAGCTATTTCGAAAGGAAAACCCGGGGAGGTCTATGGCAGTGTGCTAATCGCACAAGCTGCTGATACGCTGCTGACAATGAGCGGAGTTTCTGCATCGTTCGTTATTTCTGAACGCAATGACGGACGAATCGGAATCAGTGCCCGGTCGCTCGGTGATGTTAATGTGCAGGTTGTTATGGAACAAATGAACGGCGGCGGGCATTTAACAAATGCAGCAACACAAATTGAAGATACTACTATTGATGATGCGGAAAAACTGTTAAAAGATATATTGCATGAGTATTTTGAAGGAGGGGAAACGGAATGAAGGTAATTTTTACAAAAGATGTAAAAGGTAAAGGAAAAAAAGGTGAACTGAAAAACGTTTCCGATGGGTATGCACGAAACTATTTATTGAAAAATAATTTGGCGGTGGAAGCTACATCCGGAAATTTAAAAGCTCTGGAAGCCAAAAAAAATAAAGCAAAACAGGAAGCGCAGGAAGAAGTGGACGACGCAAAGCGTCTAAAAGATGAATTGGCGGACACGACAGTGGAAATCAAAGCGAAAGCCGGTGACAGCGGTCGTTTATTCGGCTCCATCACAAGTAAGCAAATAGCAGAGGAACTGAAAAACACGTACGGCTACAAAATTGATAAGCGTAAAATTGAACTTGACAGCCCTATTCGTGAAATGGGTTATACCGATGTCCCGGTTAAGCTGCATCCGGATGTTACCGGCACCATTAAAGTTCACGTATCTGAGAAATAATCGAGTGTGAGCAAAACCTGCAGCAAGCCCTAAAAGGGGGAGAATCATGAGTGAATTTTGGAGTGACCGAACACCACCACATAACATCGAAGCGGAACAGGCGGTAATCGGTGCCGTTTTTCTGGAGCCGGAAGCCTTGTCAGCCGCTGCAGAAGCGTTAATGCCGGAAGATTTTTACCGGGCAAGCCATCAGCGTATTTTTGATGCCATGCTGAAGTTGTCGGACCGGGGAGAACCGATTGACCTTGTAACCGTAACAACGTCTTTATCAAATGATAAGACGCTCAATGAAGTCGGGGGTGTTCAATACCTGTCCGATTTGGCAGGAAGTGTCCCGACAGCGGCAAACATCGAATATTACAGTAAAATTGTGGAAGAAAAGTCATTGCTTCGCAGGCTGATTCGTACTGCAACTGACATCGTCACGTCCGGATTTGCTACAGAAGATGATGTGGAAGATGTTCTGAATGAGGCGGAAAAAAATATTCTTGAAGTTTCCGGACGCAAAAATTCGGGAGCTTTTAAATCAATCAAAGATGTTCTGATTGATGTTTATGATAATATTGAGCAGCTTCATCATCATGATGCAGATGTTACCGGTATCCCAACCGGTTATCGGGACCTGGACCGGATAACTTCCGGGTTTCAGCGCAATGATTTGATTATTGTTGCGGCCCGGCCATCCGTCGGTAAAACTGCATTTGCCCTGAATATCGCGCAAAACGTTGCCATTAACACGGATGAAAATGTAGCTATTTTCAGTTTGGAGATGGGGGCTGATCAGCTTGTTTCCCGTATGTTGTGTGCAGAGGGAAACATTGATGCACAGCGTCTAAGGACAGGAAGACTCGAGCCGGATGACTGGGGCAAACTAACAATGGCGATGGGAAGTCTGTCCAATGCCGGAATTTATATCGATGATTCTCCGGGTATTCGGGTCAGTGAAATTAGATCCAAGTGCCGCCGTCTTAAGCAGGAGCACGGTCTGGGAATGATTCTGATTGATTATCTGCAGTTGATTCAAGGCAGTGGAAACTCGAAGGAAAACAGACAACAGGAAGTTTCCGAAATTTCCCGGTCATTAAAAGCGCTGGCACGTGAACTGAATGTGCCGTTGATTGCACTATCACAGCTTTCCCGTGGGGTGGAATCAAGACAGGATAAGCGGCCAATGATGTCGGACCTCCGTGAATCCGGAAGTATTGAGCAGGATGCGGATATTGTAGGGTTTTTATACCGTGATGACTACTATGATCAGGAATCCGAAAAGCAAAATATTATTGAAATCATCATTTCCAAACAGCGTAATGGTCCTGTCGGTAATGTGGAACTGGCCTTCGTGAAAGAATATAATAAATTTGTGGATCTGGATCACCGTTACTCTGATAGTGATGTACCTCCAGAACCGGTTCAGGCATAATAAAATAACCAATCATTAAAACGCATGGATACCAACATATCCATGCGTTTTAATATAGAACCTTTCTCTTTTGGATTCGGCCAATTACTTGTATCAGTGCATGTGCTGCGATTGCGATAATAATGGACACCGTAACATTTATAGAATTTAATATTCCATGTTGCTGCATTAAATAGATGACGAAGATTCCGCTTGGCATATTGAGAACTAAGCTGGCCCAAAAACCAGGATTATATTTTCTTTGTACAGCCGTTGCCCCAATATGCAACGCTGAATTCAAGATTGACGTCATGATAATCCATAGTGCAAACGATGGATGAATGCTTGATAAAGCTGCAAAAAGCGGGAATAATACCCATGTTAGAGGAGCATTAATCCAAAACAGGTGTTCATTCGTTAAAACTTCTTTTTCTTTTGAATTAAAAATGACATGATTAATCCACAATTTGAATTTCCCCGTTCCATGCTCCTCGAATTGATGAAGCATATAAATAGGCACCTGTAACCAGATCCATAAGCTTAACAGATCCAAATACGGCAAAAACGTCAGCAGAGGCAGCGTTATGAAAATCGCTGCAAAAAAACTGACATGCGGCCAATAGGCTATCAACCATTCTTTTGTAATACCGTGCATAACCAGCGTCCCCTTCCAATGTCCGGTTTTTGAGTCAATATGGAAACTATCCTAAATGTACCACATTAATATGTTCACTGGTAATATCGTGAAGTTCATATTATTGGAATAGTTTTAACCGAACATTAATTGGTGATTTTGGCTCATCGTTCGCATTTAGACATTGACAGGCCGTATCTTTACTGATAAACTTACCATGTTAAACATGAAATACAAATGATACTAATAGTGGAGGTGCGTTATGTCCTCAGTAGTCGTAGTTGGAACGCAATGGGGTGACGAAGGAAAAGGTAAAATAACCGATTTTCTTTCACAGAACGCAGAAGTTGTTGCTCGTTACCAAGGTGGAAATAATGCCGGACACACCATCAAATTTGATGATATTACGTATAAATTGCATTTGATCCCATCCGGAATTTTTTTCAATGATAAAACCTGTGTGCTCGGAAATGGCATGGTAATTGATCCGAAAGCATTTACAGAAGAAATTGCTTATTTACATGAACGGAATATTGCAACAGATAATCTACGCATTAGCAACCGTGCACATGTTATTTTGCCCTATCATTTAAAATTGGACGTGCTGCAGGAAGAAGATAAAGGCGAAAATAAAATTGGCACGACCAAAAAGGGAATCGGACCTGCTTATATGGATAAAGCGGCACGTTCAGGTATCAGAGTTGCGGACCTTCTCGATAAAGAAACATTCCGTGAGAAGCTGGAACAAAACCTGAACGAAAAAAACCGGTTATTTGAAAAAGTATATGAAACAGAAGGTATAAAGGTTGAGGACATACTGGACGAATATTATGAGTATGGCCAGCAGTTGGCTGAATATGTATGTGATACTTCAGTTGTGTTAAATGATGCTCTTGATGAAGGACGACGTGTCCTGTTTGAAGGTGCACAAGGTGTTATGCTTGATATTGATCAGGGAACTTATCCGTTTGTAACATCTTCGAATCCAATTGCCGGAGGGGTAACAATTGGTTCCGGAATCGGTCCTTCCAAAATAAATCATGTTGTCGGTGTTTCCAAAGCGTATACGACCCGCGTTGGCGATGGTCCGTTTCCAACTGAACTGAACGATCAGATCGGTGATCAAATACGGGAGACAGGCCGTGAGTATGGTACAACTACAGGAAGACCGCGTCGTGTCGGCTGGTTTGACAGCGTCGTTGTGCGCCATGCAAAACGCGTTAGCGGAATTACTGATTTATCGCTGAATTCACTTGATGTGTTAACTGGTATTGAAACATTGAAGATTTGTGTGGCATATCGGTATAAAGGTAAAATTATGAACGAATTTCCGGCGAGTTTAAAAGTTCTCGCTGAATGTGAGCCGGTTTATGAAGAAATGCCGGGCTGGACCGAAGATATAACGAATGTCCGCTCACTGCATGAATTACCACCGAATGCTCGTCATTACTTGGAGCGGGTTTCCCAATTAACCGAAATACCACTATCCATTTTCTCTGTTGGACCGGATCGCACGCAGACAAATGTCGTACGAAGTGTCTACAGCTAAGTGGAAAAAGTAAACAGATGCACCCCTGTCAACTTGATAGGGGTGTTTCTACAGTCTCTCACGATGAATAACGAGCATTCAGCTGGAAATAGATCCTTCGCAGAAAAATACGGTCCTTCAGGAAAAAATACAGTCTCTCATGATGAAAAACGAGCGTTCAGCCGGAAATACAATCCTTCACAAAATGATATGGGGCGCACCGACCTATAATGTAAAATTTTCCCGTCATACGCAAGTACTTCTATAAATAATCTAAATATCGACAAAAATGTTGAATGACTTTCCTATAAATTTACAATTTAAACCTTTATTTTACTTTTTTATACAATTAATATTACAATATGATTACAAAACAGATCACTGCACAGGAAAAACTTTCTCTTTTATAGGTAAAATGACCTAAAAAGAATCGGGATTTGGATATAAATGGTACCATCTATACGTTTGTTTTACAAATACAGACGTTCTCTTTTGTACCTATATTATCTATGATAGATTTGATGCAGAAAAAAGAAAGTCTTTAGTACTAGATTGGAAACAGATTGCTAGGGGGAAATACGAGCGTGTTAAATAGAAGAAATACCGGAAGTGGGAATGCAGACCTTTTCATGAAGGTTGCCATTGCTGCATGCATTGGCATGTTATTGCCTTTTACGACATCTTTTGCAGCGGACGGGAGTGGAAAACTGGAGACCATTTACCACGTTTATGTGGATGGCGAACATGTTGGGAAGATTGACCAAAAAAGTGTCGCACAGGATGTGATGGATTCCAAAATAGAACATAAGAAAGATAAGTATAAGAATCTTTCGCTTATAGTCGGTGAAGATGTATCTTTTGTACCGGAACGTGTTTTTGATCCGTCCTATGACAATGATAAAGTAGCTGAATTACTTAAAGACAAACTTACAGTAAAAGCAAAGGCAACCGGCATCACGATTGCACATAATACAGTCGGTTTTTTTAAAGATAAAATGGCAGCAAATGAAGTGCTGAAGAAATATAAAGGCAATTATGTCGATGATGATGTTCTGAAAAAGCTTGCAGCGACAAAAGAAAACAATGAAAAAAACAATCGATCAACACCACATCAGGCTGAAAATAAGGACCAGCTTTCGTTGGATACAGGTGAATCAGTCATTACAGATGTAAATTTTTCAAAAGAGGTATCACTTTCCGAAGCCGTTGTATCACCTTCCAAAGTATTAACCGTCAAAGAAGGTGTCAAGGCACTTGAAAAAGGAACGCTGAACGAAGAAACGCACAAGGTTCAGGAAGGTGATACATTAAGCGGTATTGCTGGTGAATATGACTTATCGGTCGAAAAGTTAAAGGAACTGAACAAGGAATTGAAAAAAGAAGCGGTTCTGCCGATTGGTCAAAAACTTCAGGTAATGGAATATAAATCATTTGTTCATGTGATCGTTAAGGAAGAGAAGAAAGTAGAGAAAACGATTGAATACGATACGAAAGTCATTGAATCGGACGAGCTTTATAAGGGCGATAAAAAAGTCAAACAGGAAGGACATGAAGGCACAAAGGTCATTCAGTATTCCATAACTGAAAAGAACGGATCGGTAACACATAAAGAAACAAAAACGGAAGAAACAACGGAAAAACCAACGAAGGAAATCATCGTTAAGGGAACAAAAGTGGTGCCATCTCATGGAACGGGAGAACTGCATTGGCCGGCGGTAGGCGGTCATGTGTCCAGCAATATGGGAATGCGTTGGGGGTCAATGCATAAAGGCATGGACATAGCGGGGCCAAGTAGCCGTACGATTCTGGCAGCTGATAATGGAACAGTTGTATCGGCTGGATGGAACAGTGGCGGTTATGGCAACAAAATTGTGATCAATCACAATAATGGGATGAAAACAGTATATGCACACCTTTCATCCATCAGCGTCAGTCCAGGCGAGACGGTAGAAAAGGGAAGTGAAATTGGAATAATGGGCTCAACCGGCGATTCAACCGGTGTTCACCTTCATTTTGAAGTATATAAAAACGGATCACTTGAAAACCCTCAAGATTATTTCTAAGGAGAAATCATTCGTTTAGCAGATAAATAAATAAATACGAGTAACCGTGGACTGACTCAACACAGACAAATTATTTGGGTCAGTCTTTTTAATTGAAAAAAAAGACATTTACGGCAAAGTACGATAGAATAGAGCAAAGGAACGTTGAAAAGGATGTGACTTTCATGACACAGAAAATACTAGTAGTAGATGATGAACAGCCAATTGCTGATATTTTGAAATTTAATCTGGAAAAGGAAGGTTATCAGGTGGTCATCGCCAATGATGGTGACGAAGCAATTAAACTTGCTGACGATGAGAATCCTGACCTTGTTCTGCTTGATATTATGCTGCCGGGTAAAGATGGCAATGAAGTCTGCCGGGAAATCCGTAAGACACAATCGATGCCGATTATTATGCTGACAGCGAAAGACTCTGAAATTGATAAGGTGCTTGGTCTTGAACTTGGTGCTGATGACTATGTGACCAAGCCGTTCAGCAATCGCGAAATTATTGCAAGGGTGAAGGCTAATTTACGACGTCAGGAGCAAATTCCGGACGACGGTGTAAAGACGACCAAAAATATTGAAATCGGTCGTTTGGTCATTCATCCGGATGCATATGCGGTTACCCGTGACGGGGAGCAGCTGGAATTGACGCATCGTGAATTTGAATTGCTGCATTATCTGGCCCGTCATATCGGCCAAGTCATGACCCGTGAGCATTTACTCGAAACGGTTTGGGGCTACGACTATTTCGGCGATGTCCGGACAGTTGACGTTACCATCCGAAGACTTCGCGAAAAAATTGAGGAGAATCCGAGCAACCCGATGTGGATTGTTACGCGTCGCGGTGTCGGCTATTATTTACGCAACCCTGAACAGGAGTAGTTTTGTATGCAAAAAGTTGGTTTTTTCCGATCGATTCAACTGAAATTCATTATTATATTTATTTTATTGCTGCTTGTTGCAATTCAGGTGATTGGTTCTTATTTTAGCCGAGAACTGGAACGTGAACTGACTGACAGTTTTATACTGCAGATCGACCAGCGCGTGGACTTACTGAAACTGAATCTGCAACAGGCCTTTAATAAAGAGCGGACAGACGATCCGGAAGAACTGACATTGCAGGAGGAAGTGCAAACCATTGTACAAACGAACCAGACGGGTCAGACCGATCCCATCACGAAACTGCAGGTCATTGATAAACAGAGCAGGGTCATTGCGACAAGCAATTATTCAAACCTTGACATTATCGGCAAAAAGACGACCAATGATTTAATTGTTAAATCTGTCCGATACGGCCTATCACTGGATGCAAGACAATATAACAAGAAAACCGGAAACCGGATGTATGTTAAAGCGGTTCCCATATACAACGATGACCAGACTCATGTCGGAACCATGTATTTGGAAGCGTCGCTTGAGAATGTCTATAACCAGCTGCAAAAAATAAATAAAATATTTGTGCAAGGGTCTATTTTAGCTTTGGCAGTGTCAGCTTTCATGGGAATTCTGGTGGCCCGAACCATCACAAAACCGATCATGGAAATGCGCAGACAGGCCCAAACAATGGCAAGGGGTGATTTCTCCCAAAAAGTAAATGTCTATGGCACCGATGAGATCGGGCAGCTTGCGGAGACCTTTAACGATTTGAATGTACGATTAAAACATTCCAGAGCATTAACAGAAGAAGAGCGGCGAAAACTCAGTTCCGTCTTATCCAATATGTCTGACGGGGTAATCGCAACTGATAAGTCAGGTGCCGTATCGTTAATGAACGATGCAGCGGCAAAACTGATTGGGGTAAATCCTGATGAAGCACAAGGGGCATATTTGATGGACCTCTTACAGCTGGATGAAAAGACGGTTGATATTACAGATCTTCCTGACACAGGATCGATTATTATTGACTTTAGTGAAGATGATGATATTTTCCTGATTCGTGCCAATTTCTCCACGATTTCCGATGAGGAAGATGATATAACCGGATTTATTACCGTCATAAGTGATGTCACGGAACAGGAGAAAGTGGAGCAGGAACGGCGTGAGTTTGTTTCCAATGTGTCCCATGAATTACGGACGCCATTGACAACGATGCGCAGCTATATTGAAGCATTGACAGAAGGTGCTTGGGAAGATAAAGAAATTGCACCGCGCTTTCTCGGTGTTGCTCAAAACGAGACAGAGCGAATGATCCGAATGGTAAATGATCTGCTGCAATTATCGAAAATGGACAGCAAGGAACACCCACTTCAAAAAGAAAAAGTGGAGTTTATTGAATTTTACCATCATGTTATTGATCGTTTTGAAATGAATGTGACAGAGGGAATCCATTTGGAGCGTGAACTGCCGAAAGGAAAATATTACGTCTGGATGGATAAGGATAAAATGATGCAGGTGCTTGATAACATCATCACAAATGCGATGAAGTACTCTCCAGAGGGAGGAACAATCCGGTTCAGGGCAGCCAAACAGAAAAATCATCTGATGATCAGCGTAGAAGATGAAGGTATGGGCATCTCCTATGATAAAGTGGATAAAATATTTGAACGCTTCTACCGTGTTGATAAAGCTCGGACAAGAAAATTAGGCGGAACCGGTCTTGGACTGGCGATATCCCAGGAACTGGTTGAGTCGCATGACGGTAAAATTTGGGCAAAAAGTAAAGAAGGTAAAGGGACGACGATTCTCTTTACACTTCCGCTGATGAGTCAGAAGCGGAGGGGTAACAAATGAACCTGGAGACAGTGAAGTCATTTATTTTATGGATTTTGGTGTTGTTAAGTTTAGTGCTTACCTTCAGCCTGTGGAATTATCAGCCGAACTTCGAGGATTCCAAAAATAATAAGTATGTTGATCAGGTTAACATTGGTGGTAAGAAGCAAACGAAACAGGAAATTATCGAACCGAAATCGATTATTTTTCATAACGGCAAGACGTACTATGGATTTTCGGATCCCAATGAACAGCAATCGTTATATCAGGATATGCAATCCTGGGTGCTTAATAATGTACAGACCTCTAATCAACAGGGGGTACCGAACGAGGAAAAACAACTGGAAATCATTTTCCCCGTATCACTGCCTATGCAAACAGCCAAAAGCCTGTTTACGTTCAGTGAGGAAAAGTTTTTACCGGAGTGGAGTTTTAAAAAGATTTACATCACATTTAATCGTGATGATTCTGTATTGAATGTTATTTTTGTATCGGATAATGGGGAGCAGCGTGTAACTGCTGTTGTCAACAACTCAAAAAAATATGATTTGCTTTGGCGTTACCTGACTACCTTTGAAGGATTAAAGGAGTATAAACTGGTTAAGTCCGGGAGCAATCCATATTATGTTCCGAAGCACCAAATTACGATGAGTCGGAAAGTACTGACCATAAACACGATTGACCCATTGAAATTTCGCAATGCGTTATTTGCCAAACCTGAAATTGTCAGCCGGAATCAGAACCATCAGAATGAAGTGTATTTTACGGATGGTGTCCGTGGATTGCGGGTCATTGAAGATATGAAACTAATGAAATTCGATAATCCGTATGAGTCATCCGAAAGACCGCTGCCGGACGAAGAACTGATTACACGAAGTTTGCAGAGTATTAATGACCGTAAAGGCTGGACAGATGAATACAATTTGATGCGAATTGATTCAAAAGGGAATGAAATTCGCTACCAGATGTATTACAATGGCTATCCGATTTACAGCAATGCCGGACTTTCTATGATCAGACAAATATGGCAGCCAACCGAGCTGAGTGTAGATCTTAACAATTATGAGCGGCCACTGTTCCGGTTAAACGACTTAATCAATGAAAAAGAAATAACACTAAAATCGGTCGATGAAGTACTTAGTTATATGGAGAGCAAATCTTCGTATAAACTGGAGGAAATAAGTGATCTGCAAGTTGGCTACCACTTATCCTATCAGGACATTGACTCCAATAATGTTGTCAAATTGCAGCCAGCCTGGTTTGTAGAATACAATGGAGACTGGAAGCAAATCGAGTTTCATGAATCAACGCAACATCGGGAAGGTGGAGCTGAGGATGCAATGGAAACAAATTAAAATATTATTTATCCTCTGCTTCCTCGTTCTGGATATCTACTTGCTTGTTATGTTTTTTCAGAAACAAAAGGAAGCGGATTTCGATATCGCAGAAACAGAAATATCAACTGTCGATGAGGACCTTGAGGATGAGGATATAACGATTTCCGCGGATTTGCCTGCACAGCAGCTGGAGGAATCTTTTATTTCTGTAAAGCAAAAAAGTTTTACCAAAAAAGATGAAAAAGCATTGGATGATCAAACAAATCTCGAAGCGGAAACGATAAACAAAACACTTATGCTGGCAAAATTTGAGGAGCCTGTCCCGGTTCAGGAAAATACATCCGGAGACATCATGGCAGAGCAGATAAAACCATTCATTATGTCTCCAGACAGTTATATATATTGGGATTGGAACAAGGAAATGAATGTACTGATCCTTTTTCAGCAAAAGAAAGGAAGACCGATATACTTTAATGAAAGCGGCATTATTCTTGTTTTCTTAAATGATGATAACGAGATGATTTTTTACACACAGACAATGCTTGGCGAAACGCAAACACCAGGAGACCAGAATTCATTGATTAAGCCAAAACAGGCGATTAATGTATTATTCGATAATAATCTGCTGGAATCCGGGGATGAAATAACCGATGTTAATATCGGCTTCCATACGAGAATTCCGCTTGACACCGGTGAACAGGTGTTTGCGCCAACATGGACCATCACGGTGAATAAAGAAGAGAATTTTTATGTCAACGCAATCGAAAATCGGGTGTTTTCCAGTAATGAATTGGAATTTTTGAAAACTGCTGGGAATTCTATATTGAAAAAAATTGGAACAACCGGTGAAGAGAGCAGACTAAAAGAATTTGTGATGGATCACATCGATAAAAAGCTGACAGAACCTAAACGGAGTGAGACAGAATGACATTACGTTTTAGTGTACTAGCTTCAGGCAGTACCGGAAACGCATTTTATATTGAATCAGAACAAGAAAAACTTCTCATTGATGCAGGGCTGAGCGGGAAACAGATGGACAGGCTGTTTGGCGAAATTCAAGTTAATCCGGCTGAATTGTCCGGTATTCTGGTGACACATGAACATAGTGATCATATTAAGGGTCTGGGGATTTTTGCCCGAAAGTACAATTTGCCGATCTATGCTAATAAAAAGACGTGGAATGCAATGGAAAATTCTATCGGGTCGATTTCCCCGGATCAGAAATTTACGTTTGAAACAGGGGAAGTTCAAACGTTTCACGACATGGATATTGAGTCATTCGGAGTATCCCATGATGCGGCAGAGCCAATGTTTTTCACTTTTCACCATGACCGGAAAAAGGTAGCGCTTGTTACGGACCTGGGTTATGTCTCCGAACGGATTAAAAAGACCGTGGAAGATGCAGATGCTTACATTTTTGAAGCCAATCACGATGTCAGCATGCTGCGGATGGGCCGTTATCCGTGGAATGTAAAACGTCGTATCCTGGGTGATTCCGGGCATGTTTCCAACGAAGATTGCGGACTTGCCTTGGGTGATATTATTTCCAACAGAACAAAACGGATCTACTTGGCACACCTAAGCCAGGACAATAATATGAAAGATTTGGCACGCATGTCGGTAAACAATGTGCTGGAGGAACGCGGAATAAAGCTTGATTTACATGATACCGATCCAAAAACAGCAACACCACTTTATGAAGTTGTATAATGATAATTCCGGAAACCGGTAATACTATAGAACTGTACAATCCTTTTAACTGAAGGAGATGGGTCAATGGGATATTTTGATGAGGATTATGTGCCAAACCCGAAAAAGAATCGCAGGTGGCTGGTTCCGGTTCTTTCCGGTATTATCATTGGCATGATTATTGTATTAGTCGCATTGCCGAGCATATTGAGGTCAGATATATTACCTGGTTCATGGTTAGGGGGCACGAACTCAGCTGGTTCCGGTGACGGCAATGACGGATTTCAAGCAACTGAACAGGTTTCACTTGATGTATCGACACAAATTACCGATGTCGTGAATGAAGTTTCAAAGGCTGTCGTCGGTGTCATTAATATTCAGCATCAAGGCAACTTTTGGGAACAGCAGGAAGATGATCAGGCTGGAACGGGTTCCGGTATTATTTACAAGAAAAAAGACGGATATGCGTATGTTATCACTAACCACCATGTGATAGAAGGCGCGGATACGGTGGAAGTAGTACTCTCGGACGACACCCGGGTTCAGGCTGAGATTCTCGGAAGCGATCTTTTTTCCGATTTAGCTGTATTGCGTATGAAAGGGAAGCACGTGACAAATACGATAAAGATGGGTTCCTCGGATTCTGTCAAAGTAGGTGAACCGGCAATCGCAATTGGAAATCCTCTCGGAATGAAGTTTTCCGGATCGGTTACCACCGGCGTAATCAGTGGAAAACAGCGAACGATTCCACAGGATTTTAACCAGGATGGCCGTGCAGACTGGCAGGCGGAAGTAATCCAAACCGATGCAGCAATTAATCCCGGAAATAGTGGCGGTGCACTAATCAATATTAAAGGGCAATTGATTGGAATCAACTCCATGAAGATTAATGAAACATCTGTGGAAGGTATCGGGTTCGCCATTCCAATTGATACAGCAAGACCGATCATTCAGGAGTTGGAGACAAAAGGGAAAATTACAAGACCGTACATGGGGGTTGAAATCTATTCCCTTGATGAAGTTCCGCAAACGGAATGGGATAAGACATTAAATCTTCCGGATAATGTGGAAGGCGGTGTCTATGTCTGGACAGTCGATCCACTTTCTCCAGCAGATCAGGCCGGAATGAAACGGCTTGATGTCATTACGGAAATCGGCGGCAAAAAAGTCATGAACATGATTGATTTGCGAAAGATCCTTTACAAGGAAAAACAAGTCGGTGATACCTTAAAAGTAACATTCTATCGTGATGGCAAGAAGAAACAGACAACCATTAAATTAGGTATTCAGGAATAAGCTATCCAATTGGGTAGCTTATTTTTTTGTGAATGAATTTTTCATTTTTATACACAGCGAACCTATAGTTATCCCCAACCTGTGAATAAAATGTTTATAAAAAACAATATCTAGTACGGAACGAATATTCTATAACAAAATAACTGCGAACATTTGTGCATATGTGGATAACTTTGTGGATAATATTCCATTTACATGAGAACCGGAGTATGATAAATTATTTAGCATACGAAATATTCGAATGCGAAAGGAAAGTAGATGCTTATGCATAATGATTCTACAGAAACAGGGAGACATATTGCAGATATGCTCCGTCAAATAAATGCAATGATTAACAAACGGCTGCGAAGATCACTTCGCGGCATGGGGCTGACCCCGCCGCAAATTATGATTTTAACGTATGTATCGAAGCATCCGGATTGCAAGGTAAGTGACATCAGCAACGAATTCAGCCTGGCTGCAAGTACGGTGTCGAGTATTTTGGACCGGCTGGAACGAAACGAACTGATCATTCGGACGCGGAAAATGGAAGACAAACGAATTGTACAGATTTCGTTATCAGATAAAGCACTGCAATTAAAGGATTCCGTCAGCAGTACAATTACCGGATTTATGGCGGATATGACGAATGGAGCAACTGCGGAAGAATTGAACCGGATTACTACCGGTCTGGAATTGCTCCAGGATGTTTTGAACCGGAATGATAATGAAAAGGGAGGAACCACGGGGAATGAAACCGATTGTTGAGGTAGATGGGCTGAAGAAACGCTATAAGAATTTTGAGGCGGTAAAAGGGGTAAACCTGACTGTCGGGGAAGGCGAAATATTTGGCTTTCTCGGACCAAATGGAGCCGGAAAAAGTACAACAATCAACATGTTATCGACCATCATAAAACCAACCGGCGGGGAAGCACTAATCAACGGATTTAATATTGTAGAAGAGAAAAACCGCGTTCGGGAAAGCATTGGTCTTATTTTTCAGGAATCAACGCTGGACGAAAAGTTAACAGCGAATGAAAATCTGATGCTCCATTGCCGGTTTTATAAAGTACCAAAAGAAAAACGGGAAGCACGTATTCAGGAAGTATTGGAAATCGTGGATCTTGCTGACAAGCGTAAACAAGTGGTTGAAACCTTTTCCGGCGGTATGAAACGGCGGCTGGAAATTGCCCGCGGACTGCTCCACTATCCGCGTGTGTTGTTTCTTGATGAGCCGACAGTTGGACTTGATCCGCAGACGAGAAACCATATTTGGGAATATATTCTGCGCCTGAAGAAAAAGGCAGGGATTACGATCTTTCTGACGACTCATTATATGGATGAAGCGGAAATATGTGATCGAGTGGCGGTAATGGATCATGGTCAGCTGATTGCACTCGATACACCGGATAATCTGAAGACCAATGTTGGCGGCGATATTATCGAAATCAGCACCGCCGATAATGAGGATGCCAAAACAGCTATTGCGGAAATGTATGGGTGTGAAGTGAAGGAATCTGATCGTGCATTAACGTTTCAGGTGGATCAGGGAAGTGCATTTCTGGTTCAATTTGTGAAAGAGTTTCCGATTGAAATTTTAACAGTTAATTTGCGGAGGCCAACGTTAAACGATGTGTTCCTGCAATTGACCGGTCGTGAAATCCGGGAAGAAACTGTTTCCAAGAAAAATAAAGCCATGATGAGGAGGGGACGTTAATGGAAGCGGTATTTGCTGTCTGGCAGCGTGATATTATTAAGTTTTTCCGTGACCGTGGGCGCTTAATCGGTTCGTTTGCAATGCCGTTTATGTTTCTGATTTTATTCGGGAGCGGAATGAGCGGTGCTATGCAGGCGATGCTTGGCGGTTCATCCGGAAGCGGTCCGCTCGCTGATTTTGACTTTGTGGAATTTATGTTCCCGGGCATCATTGGGATGACTGTTTTTAATACTGCCATCTTTTCAGCACTGTCGGTCGTACAGGATAAAGAATTCGGCTATATGCGTGAAATTCTTGTTTCACCGATGTCACGTGTCTCCATTGCCATCGGAAAAGTGCTTGGCGGAACAACGGTTGCTGTTATACAGGGATTGATGATGCTCATATTCGTACCGTTTATCGGCGTATCCATCTCCATATCGATGATTTTGCAGTTGATTCCGGTCATGTTTTTGGTTGCATTTACGATTTCGTCCATCGGTCTGTTGATTGCCAGCACATTAAAAACAGCACAAGGATTTCAAATGGTCATTCAAATTCTGTTGTTCCCGATGCTGTTTTTATCCGGGGCCATGTTCCCGCTGAACGGACTGCCATTGTGGATGGATATTATCGTAAAAATAAACCCGCTCACATATTCAGTTGATATGTTCAAAGATATCATCCTTCAGCCGGAAACAATGAGTGCTGCAATGCGCCAGGCGATGGGGCTAGACCTGGAAATATTCGATCATGTCATCACGTTTGCACAGGAAGCTATTGTAGTTGGCATTATCGGAGCCGTTTTTGTTGTATTTGCGACGATACGATTTTCAAAAGCAGAAGCTTAAGTCTATTTCAGCAGTTTGCCTGGTGCCTGCTGCCAGATAAGGATCAACAGAATAAGTACGACAATATCAAGTCTTGCCTGAAACAGGAATTGTAAAATCCCTTCGTTCATCGTCAATACGGGAATTTTAGTAAGGAAAATGGCTGCCAGCATAATAAAAATCAAGGGTGCGGTCGCTCGTTTTAAATAGAGTCTGGCAGCAACGAGTGCACCGCACACAATTTCTGCAGCAGCAACCAGATACAGCACTGTATGCGGATATGGCAATCCCAAATCGGTAAAAACCAGTTTAAAATCCTGTTCCACCAGCTTCAATGCACCGGTTGAAATAAACACAAAACCAACAGCATAACAAATCCATTTTTCCATCGGTAACTTCTTCATAAAACACACCTCCACAGACATTCTGCTACATATATATGCGGATGTGTGGACAACCTTGCCAACCTTTTTCAAAACACGGCTTTATTTCGTTGCTATTCCGGTACGTTAAACGTATAATTTCTTTTGTATATGAAATAAAGGAAGTGCCAATCATGATCAGACGATTTTTTTCTTATTATAAGCCGCACCGCCGGCTGTTTATTGTTGATTTCACATCGGCAGTCATTGTGGCATTGCTGGAACTTGCTTTTCCAGTTGCGGTACAGGCATTTATCGATCAGCTTTTGCCAAAGAATAATTGGGATTTAATTGTGCTTGTCAGTATCGGGCTGCTGCTTATTTATTTGCTGAGTACGTTTTTGCAGTATGTCGTTACATATCTCGGCCATAAGCTTGGGGTAAATATCGAGACGGATATGCGGCAGGATTTGTTTCAGCATGTCCAGCGGCAGTCGTTTCGTTTTTTTGACAATACAAAGACAGGGCACATAATGAGCCGGATTACGAACGACCTTTTTGACATTGGTGAACTTGCCCACCACGGACCGGAAGATTTCTTTATTGCCATTATGACGTTTGTAGGTGCATTTTGGATTATGTTTTATCAGAATGCACAGCTTGCCTTGATTATTCTGATTGCCGTTCCATTTCTTATTTTCCTGATTGCTTATTGCAATATTAAAATGAATAAGGCATGGCATAAAATGTATCAGGATATTGGAGAGGTGAATGCCCGGGTGGAAGATTCCGTATCGGGTGTCCGTGTTGTTCAGTCTTTCACGAATGAACCATTTGAAATGGAACGTTTTACAAAGGATAATTACAGTTTTCGCAAAGCAAAAGTTGGCGCATATAAAGTGATGGCATTTGTTCATTCCAACATTTACATGATGATGCGGCTGATTATATTGATTGTACTCGTGTACGGGGCATGGCTGGAGTTTAATAATAGCCTGACAACCGGGGAACTTGTTGGCTTTGTGCTTTATGTCAATGTTCTGTTTAAACCGATTGAAAAAATTACTGCATTGCTTGAATTGTATCCAAAGGGGATGGCCGGATTCAAACGGTTTATCGATATGCTTGATGTGGCGCCGGATGTTGTCGATCATAAGGATGCAGTTGATGTACCGGTGTTGAAGGGTAATATAACGTTTGATCACGTGTCATTCGGTTATGAAAAAACACAAGGTTCGGTGTTGGATGACTTAAGCTTTGCGATTCATAAAGGGGAAACAATCGCATTTGTTGGTCCGTCCGGCGCCGGTAAAACAACGATATGTTCGCTGATTCCCCGGTTTTATGATGTTGACCGCGGCAGCATCATGATCGATGGAATGGATTTACGCGATATGACAAAGGAATCGCTTCGTAAGCAGATCGGCATTGTGCAGCAGGATGTCTTTCTATTCACCGGCACACTACGGGAAAATATTGCATATGGAAAGCTCGATGCAACGAAAGAAGAGATTGAACGTGCCGCCCGTCAGGCCCATATGGAAGAATTCATCCGGGAACTGCCGGACGGATACGAAACACAAGTCGGGGAGCGCGGATTAAAATTGTCTGGCGGTCAGAAACAGCGGATTGCGATTGCCCGCATGTTTTTGAAGAACCCGCCGATTCTTATTTTGGATGAAGCAACATCGGCACTAGATACCGAAACAGAGACCATTATTCAAAAGGCATTGACCGAACTGTCCAAAGACCGGACAACCCTTGTCATTGCCCATCGGCTGGCCACCATTAAGAATGCCGACCGAATTATGGTTGTGACAAAAGACGGGATAGAAGAAGAAGGAAGTCATGAAGAATTGTTAAAGCGTGACGGGATTTTCGCCCATTTGCATAAGGTACAATTGCGTTAAAAATAATAAAAGAATGCTTTCCATGAAATATCAATGGGAAGCATCCTTTTTGGTATGGTGCTTTACGAAAAGAAACAGCTTTGTCAGCCAGAGTGAGATGTAACTGACAGCAATGTTAATCAGAAACAGGTAGAAAAAATGCATGTTATGATGCAACTTGATCATGCCTAGCTTTTCACTCAGATAATTGTAACCGAATCCCATGACAGCTGCCCAAAGGATTGCGTAAAAATAAAAGTTTCGATCATGATTGGTGCAGTACTGATAGAGAAGCATGCATGTTACAGGAAACAATACGGCAGAGACCGTAAACCCCTGCATGAGAAATGGGGCTAGACTGTGTACATGATTTAAATAAATCTGATCGGTTAAATAATTATCCACGTTGATCCAGATGACATGAGTAGTGTATCCGAAAAAACAGACCTCAAATAACCGTGATCGGTCGGCAGCAAAATATAATACAATCAATGGGATAATTAAGACCGCAAGATTAATCCAAAAATACATACTGTCCACGTTTGAATAGCTATGCCAGTGCTGATCCAGCAGCTTGCCAAGTTCACTTTTTAAATGTTGAATCTCAACGTATAATTCCTCTTTGTTCATCTGAATATCCTCCCATACTGTAGCATAGTATTTGTTGCGGGAATGAAGTATATTCGTTAAAACGGGTGGATTCATATTTCTTTTAAATGGGAACAGATATATAATGGAGACAAGTGATGTTTATCCACATTTTTCTGTGGATAAAGTGTTGACAAGTGGTTATATCTGTAAATTATTTGAGGAGGAGATAAGATGGAACGCCTAAGTGAAGAGCAAATTGAGCAGGAACTGAAGGCAGTACCGGATTGGGAGCGTTTGGACGAGAAGTGGATTACCCGAAAATATCGATTCAAAGATTTCTTGAATGGTGTCCGCTTTGTTGATCAAATTGCCGCGTATGCTGAAGAAAAGCAGCATCACCCGTTCATTTCAATTGATTACAAGGTCGTAACTCTGAAAATTTCCTCATGGCAAATGAAGGGATTGACCGACTTGGACTTTGAAATGGTTAATCATTTTGATAAACTTTACGACAAAACAACCAAATGACACCGGAAAATTGTCGATATTTCCCGGGAAATATCGAACCCCTTATGCAGATGCATGAGGGGTGTTTTATTTTTAACATTTAATGCCACCTTTCCAGCCTTGGATTCGATTATAAGGTAAACAAGAGGCTGGGACATATCAATACGTGTAATTCAAAAGACGAACAATTAGGGAATTAGCGGAGGAAATATACGTAGACTCCTGCGGGAGGAAAGGCATAGGTGAGACCCCGCAGTGCGTCAGCACGAGGAGGCTCACCAGCCGCCCGCGGAAAGCGAAGTATATTTCCGAAGCGGTTTATACCCACTACTTTCTAATTATTTATTCGAGTTTTTCTTTGGATAAAACATTTTTGTCCCAGTCCCCGGAACAGAATGAATGAGGGGGAATGGTCATGGGTTTAATTGAACTTGTTAACAAATCGGGAATTTCAATGGATATGATTCACTATTATGAGCAGTTACAGCTGATTCAGCCAGCATGGAAAAATAAACATCGTATATATTCAAAACAGGATTGCGGAAATATTCGATTCATTGAACGAATGGTTATGATTGGGCTATCACTGGAAGACTTGCAAGTTATTTTTGAAATTAAGCGGACAAACAGGTGCACAACGCCGGATATGGTTGTTCAGCTGACTGAAAAACTTAATGAAATACAGGTTGACCTTTGCAAGGATAACGATAGGAAAGCGCAACGATTGGAGGTGGATGGATTATTGGAAGTTCTGAAATTTGTAAAAGGGCATTCTGCCAGATTTGCCACGAACGCAAAACAGTGGTTGTAATATTTTGGCAGTGATGATATTCTTAAATGTAACCACAATAAGTTGTTCGTATATTACTTCTTTGGGGAAAATACGGTCCTTCACGAAAAAATACAATCCTTCAGCTGATTTACTTCATTACCATGCAACAAATGGCTTTACTTCACCACATACATATGAACATAACCACCACGATAAAATAATTTAATAAAGGATGTGAACTTATTTATGCAAAGAAGTTTTGTAAAAAAAGCTTCCATTTTCCTTGTTCTTGCATTGATGATTTCTATTGCATTTGTGAACGGGGGAAAGGCACCATTTTTTACAACATCCGAAGAATCTACTCAAGTTGCTTCAGCCGAATCGGTTCAACTGCAGGACAAGATTGAAGAAATTCTTCAAAATGAACATTTGGATGGGACGACTACAGGAGTAAGTATTCGAAATGCCGATACAGGGGAGATTCTGTTTGATCAGTTCGGTGATTTCCGGCTGCACCCTGCATCCAACATGAAACTGCTAACCGGAGCAGCGGCGTTTGAGACGTTAGGCACGGATTATCAATTCACAACCGAAGTATTAACTGACGGGAGCATTAAAGGAAAGACGCTCCACGGAAATCTTTACTTAAAAGGTAAAGGCGACCCAACATTGATGAAGCAAGACTTGGATCAATTTGCAAAAGAACTGAAAGCAATGGGGATAAAGAATATTAAGGGGAATCTGATTGCGGATGACAGCTGGTATGATGATGTCCGATTGTCCCAGGACTTGAACTGGTCAGATGAACCATTTTATACTGGTGCCCAGGTGTCTGCTCTAACCTTATCGCCAAATGAAGACTATGACGCGGGAACAATCATTGTGGAAGTATATCCTGCCGAAGATGCCGGTGAGAATCCTGAAGTAAAGGTGACGCCGAATACGGATTATGTGACGATTGTCAATAAAGCGGAAACAGTAGCCAAGGATGGACGAAACGATATTTCCATCAAACGTGAGCATGGTTCGAATGATATTGTGATTGAAGGTGCGATCCCGCTTGATGGTTCCAGGGCGAGGTCGTGGGTGTCGGTTTGGGAGCCTACTGGTTATGCACTCGATGTATTCCATAAATCCCTTCAGGAACACGGCATAAAACTTGTCGGAAATTCGAAAGTGAAGATGGGTGCTACGCCTGATGATGCCACTGTTCTCACTTCAAGAAAATCGATGCCATTAAGCGAATTATATATTCCGTTCATGAAATTGAGTAATAATGGGCATGCAGAAATATTGACGAAAGAAATGGGTAAGGTGCTTAAAGGGGAAGGCAGCTGGGACGAAGGGCTGCGGGTTATTGAAGATACAGTTGCTGAGTTTGGAATGAATACGGAAACTCTCCGGCTTCGTGATGGATCCGGAATGTCGCATAAAAATATGCTTCCGGCAAATGGAATTTCGCAGTTGCTTTACGCCATCCAGGATGAGAGCTGGTTCCCTGTATTTAAAAAATCATTGCCATTAGCAGGTATGTCTAAACGATTTGTCGGAGGGACATTGCGCCATCGGATGACGGAAGAACCCGCAAAAGGAAACGTCAGGGCCAAGACCGGCTCTTTGACAGGGATGAATACACTATCCGGATATGTGACGACAAAAGACGGGCAGAAATTAATTTTCTCCATCCTGATTAATAATTACCTTGGTGCGTCATCCAATATGCGGGCGATTGAGGATAATATAGCAACAGTCCTCGCCAAACATGAATTTGAATAGATACAAAAATAAGGGAGTGAACAGCCAAATTAGGTTGTTCACTCCCTTTTTAACATTTAATAGCCAACTTCAACGGCTGCATTTACAATATACATCAAGTCATTCTCATCATCTTTGTCTTCCAGTATTATACCACTGGATGTTGCCATGCCACCGTCTGTTACATCCACCTCAACCGATCCGTATGGGAGGATTTCCTTTATTTTGTCCGTATCCAGTTTGGAACGATCGAGCGGTACAGCAAGACGGACATTTACTTTCATATTATCCAGTTTTTGTCTGGGCAGGCTTTTTTCAACACCCGGCATTGAATTTCGATAGATGGCATCTTCCACGGCACGGACAGATGCTTTTGTCACATCCTGACCATGTACATCCATTCCGGTTCCCGTCTGGATGAAGAGAATCTGCTCCATCAGGTAACACTCCTTTTTGGATTGTCGTATAAATGCATTACCCGCTGGAGTACAAGCATAAACTATCCCCGAACCTTACTTACTCGTGCAATTCTTCCACGCCTTCGTTATAGCGCTGCAGCAGTTGGCCGAACATTTTCCTGTCTGCTTCCGGCCATTCTGAAAGCATGTACCTTAGTCGCTCATACCGGCGCTCCCTGTTGGCCTCCAATTCTTTTTCGCCAAGGTCGGTAATCCGGTAAAAGTAGGAGCGGCCATCAGCAGGATTCGGTTCCTTCACGGCATAATTTTTTTCCACAAGGGTTGCAGCCTGTCTGCTTATGGTGGAGCTGTCCAATTGCAAGTCAACGGAGAGTTGCTTCACTCCCGCAGGTCCGTATGTTTCCAGCTGCCTCAGGATGACATATGTGGAACGATCCAGTCCGTTTAATCGTTTTTCCGATAAAATAATACGGCGGATAAAGCTCGTGATTTCCTTTTCAATACCCGCGATTGTTTCGTCATTCATTATGCTAACACCTCATCCAGTATTATAAGCCAATCATAACTTTCTGTGTGGAAATGTCAATTTATTATGTGTACTATACAACTACTTAGTTGTATGATACAATCAACTGGTATTTTTAAAATTAAGGGAGTTACGCATATGCCATCATCAACTGTATCGAAACCAATTGAACATCGTGTGCCTGACGCGGCTGCTGCGGAAAAAAGCGGCATTCTCAGCCAGCCGAAAGCCGTTTGGGCAGTTTTCTTTGCCTCAATTATTGCCTTTATGGGGCTCGGGCTGGTCGATCCGATTTTACCCGCCATTTCCAAGCAGCTCGATGCCACCAAAAGTGAAACAACATTGCTGTTTACGAGCTATAATGCCGTTATGGCCGTTGCGATGCTCGTTACTGGTGCCATCACATCGCGCATCGGTATCAAACGCACACTCATCGCCGGGATTATTATTATTGCGGTCTTTTCCGGACTTGGCGGAGCATCAAACGGAATCTGGGAACTTGTTGCATTACGCGGCGGCTGGGGACTCGGGAATGCCCTTTTTGTTGCTACTGCGCTTACCGCAATCGTCACCTTATCCAACAGTGGTAATGCAAAAGCGATTATCTTATACGAGGCAGCTATCGGACTCGGTATTTCAGTCGGCCCGCTGATTGGCGGATGGCTCGGTGCCATGTCCTGGCGAGGCCCATTTTTCGGTGTCGCAACATTAATGGCCATTGCTTTTTTCGGGCTGATGACATTAATGCCGTCAGCTGCATCCGCATCACAGGCAAAACAGAAAACATCTCTGCTGGATCCGTTCCGGGCATTGAAGCATCGATCTTTGCTCGTATTTGGCATCTCGGCAGCTCTGTATAATTTCGGTTTTTTCACGCTGCTCGCATTTGCCCCATTTGTGCTTGGGCTCGGTGAACATGGGCTTGGACTTGTGTTCCTTGGATGGGGGCTGCTTTTGGCAATCACATCTGTTTTCATGGCGCCGAAACTGCAGAAAGCATTTGGAACCGTCAAATCGATGTGCCTGATGCTCAGCCTGTTCGCCCTTCTCCTGTTGTCGATGGGAATCTGGACGTCGACACAGTGGGTTGTCATTGCAGCAGTCATTGTAGCCGGCGCACTGCTCGGCAATAACAACACACTAATCACGACCGCGGTTATGAACGCCAGCCCGGTCCAGCGATCAACTGCATCCGCGGCATACAGTTTTCTCCGTTTTATCGGCGGTGCCATCGCGCCGTATCTCGCCGGGAAACTGTCGGAAATCTATAATTCCAGTGTACCGTTTTATGTCGGTGCTGCATTTGTCGCGCTATCTGTGCTGTGTATTTGGCTGAATGACAAACATATTCGCCACGTGGACACAGTAGAAAACGCACACTAATATGAAGGGCTGTCCATTGCGACAGTCCTTTTTAATTTTATAATGATCAAGTTTGTGAAGGTTGATTTTCAGCCAGTGATGGTTGAATTCTATACTGGCAAGGTTGATTAACATTGGTTGAAGGTCGATATATTACCTGTGATGGTTGATAACTGCATATAAGGGTTGAATTGTGCCTGCGAAGGTTGATAATGGCCATCGGAAGTTCTATCTATCTTGGTATTATGAAGCATAATGTTCCACACCCCGACTGCCTTCTCATTCTTTTGTCCAAAAACTTTCTTGCACCGCATACCTCCCCATTCAAGCGAAATACTTTTCAAACCTGTTCGGAAAATCTATGATAGTATTTTAAGACAGCGAAGAAAGAAGTGTTCACCCATGCAAAAATCTATCAAACTCATTCTGCAAATAGCAGTTTTATATGGAATCTATTTAATCGGCGAGTGGATTCAGGATGTTCTGAACCTGTTTGTTCCCGGCAGTGTCATCGGACTTATCCTGCTGTTTATCGCCTTGCAGACCAATCTGTTTAACGTCCGCTGGATTGAAGAAGGGGCGTCTTTTTTTGTCCGTCATCTGACACTGTTTTTCATCCCGGCAACCGTGGGCGTTATGGAATATTATGATGTGTTCGCGGGAAAAGGTGTACTGCTGATTGTTATCGTTCTTCTCAGCACTATCCTTGTTATGGGAAGTGCCGGCTTGATCAGCCAATGGATGTTACAGCGAAAGGAATGGAACCATGAATAGTGTTTTAATCGCAGTCACTGCCATCGTTGGCACGTGCATCATTTATCTTATTGCATTTACCATACATCAAAAAGTCCAGCATACGTTCAGCATTCCGGTACTGACGTCAACAATCGCGATTATAATCGTGCTGGTGCTTTTTCAAGCATCCTATGATACGTACATGACAGGCGGAAAATGGATTGATGAGCTGCTTGGGCCGGCTGTAGTAGCGCTTGCTTATCCATTGTACCTGCAGCGAGACATCCTGAAAGCCATCTTTCTGCCGTTACTTGTCGGAACATTTATCGGTGCAGTAGCCGGTATATCAAGCGGTATTCTGCTGACCAAAGCAGCCGGGTTCGATACGTTAATTATAAACTCAATCGTCTCGAAATCCGTCACAACCCCTGTCGCCATGGTCGTTTCCAATACGGTGGGAGGCGTTACATCCCTGACAGCTGTCTTCGTCATGATTGCAGGAATCGGCGGTGTATTGCTGCATAAACGGGTCTTTAAACTGTTTCGACTCAACCACTATCTCGGCCGCGGCGTCGGCATCGGCAGCGCCTCCCATGCCATCGGAACCGCCACAGCAATGGAAAATAGCCAGACAGAAGGATCTGTCAGTACGATTGCCATGGTTTCCAGCGCTGTGATTGTATCGATTGTGACACCGGGGTTGATGGTGTTGTTGTTGTGATGAAAGCAGACACCCCGTACACGGGAAGACAGGATTGCATGCAACTGAAAAATATAAAAATGGATTTGTTATAGAATACCATTACCAATGGAAAATTATCATTCCGAAAATGGGAAAGGTATATCATCATCTTTCGGCTTGGGAAAACGAGCCACATGATGCAACATGGACCCCGGAGGAATACAAAATTAAATCAGAACCCCATCACCATCACCATCATCATGTGCCAGGTGACAGGAATCAGCGAAAGGAAAATTGGGACATCTTAACCTTAGATGATGCCTTTTCCTTTATTGCTTATTACATACATAATAGTGAAGAGTATAAGCCGTAAAACTTGCGGTAGTTTTGCAGAGGTTCTGAAAAAATGGCATGCCACATTTCATGGCATACCATTTCATCACTTGTTTTTAAAAACCTGGCAGTTAATGCGTTCCAGGTACCGTTTCCTCTTCTTGCCCTTCCGCTTTTGATTTCTGTATTTTATAAATCACAACCAAAGCGATAAACCAGACAGGAGTTATGATCAGGGCGACACGTGTATCTTCCGCCATTCCAAGAACAACAAGAATAAACGCTAGAAATGCAAGTGTCAGGTAATTTGACAGCGGATACAAAGGCATTTTAAATTTACTTTTCTTTGCCAGTTCCGGTCTGGTTTTCCGGTATTTCAAATGGCAAACGACTAAAATTCCCCAAATCCAAATGAAACACGTTGTTGCAATGCTTGATACGAGTGTAAATACTCCATCCGGCATAATATAGTTCAATACAACGGCAATAAAAATGACGACCGTTGAAAGAAACAATGAATTGGACGGTACATTTCGCTTATTCAGTTTTGACAATGGTTCAGGTGCATTTTTTTCTTCGGACAGCGAATACAGCATCCGGCTTGTACTGAAAACCGCGCTGTTGCATGCTGATGCTGCGGATGTCAGCACAACAAAGTTAATAATACCGGCAGCAGCTGCAATCCCCACTGTTACAAAGACCTGAACAAAAGGGCTTTCGGCAGGTTCTACGGCATTCCACGGATAAATACTCATAATAACCGCCAGTGCCCCTATGTAAAAAATCAATATGCGGAGCGGAATGTTATTGATGGCTTTCGGAATTACTTTTTCCGGGTTCGATGTTTCACTTGCTGTAAGCCCTACCAATTCAACGCCGGCAAAAGCAAACACGACCATTTGAAAAGCCAGGACAAAACCTGTCATGCCGTTTGGAAACATACCTCCATGGCTCCATAAATTCGTAAAACTGGATGGTCCCGAGCTGGTGGAAAAGCCGCTGATAATCATATAAATACCAACTGCAATCAATCCCAGAATGGCGATAATCTTGATCAATGCGAACCAGAATTCCATTTCACCAAATAATTTTACAGTCGCAAGGTTCATAACAAGTAAAATAACCAGCGCAATTAACCCCGGAATCCACTGCGGTACCCCTGGTAGCCAATATTGAACATAGACACCGACAGCCGTTAAGTCGGCCATGGCGATGGTAATCCAGCAGAACCAGTATGTCCATCCCGTAATAAATGCTGGCATATTGCCTAAATAATCTTTTACAATGTCCACAAACGAATTATACTTTAGGTTGGTTAACAGCAGTTCCCCGAGCGAACGCATAATAAAAAACGCAAAAACCCCTGTTATCATGTAGGCGAATAAAATGGACGGCCCTGCTAGATGAATAGATTTTCCCGCTCCAAGAAACAGCCCCGTTCCAATCGCTCCCCCAATTGCGATCAGCTGAACATGCCTGTTTTTTAAGCCTCTTGATAATTGTTGCTCGTTCATGTGATGCCACCTCTCTATTTTTTAAACCGTTTTCAATTTTACCGCAGACTGAGCGCTCGTTCAACTGACTAAAAAAACAGAAAATTGATTGGGTGAGTGTGATTCCCATTGCTGTGATACAATAAACCTAACAGAATGTATGGTAAAGAGGACAGACAGCAATTTTGTTAAAAACGAAAGTCAGACTAGCACGAAAACGCGCGACAATCAACCCCAATTCGAGCCATTCTTACGATCTTAAGCACCAACCCAACCCCATTTAATACGGGCATATAGAATCGGAGGACATATATGAACATTAAAATCATAGCGGTCGGAAAACTGAAGGAAAAATATCTCAAACAGGGAATACAGGAATACTTGAAGCGTCTTAACTCCTACGCAAAGGTTGACATTGTGGAAGTTGCCGATGAAAAAGCACCGGAGAACATGAGCGAAGCGGAAATGCAGGAAGTGATGCGTAAGGAAGGCGAGCGGATTCTCAGCAATATTGGACAGGATACGTATGTGATTACATTGGAAATCGAAGGGAAGATGCTGGCTTCCGAACAACTGGCAGCTAAAATGGACGAGCTGGCCACATACGGGAAGAGCAAGATTGCTTTTGTGATTGGCGGGTCGCTTGGAATTAGCAAGGACGTGCGACATCGCAGTGATCTGGCGTTATCGTTTTCCAAAATGACTTTTCCCCATCAGGTTATGCGGCTGATTTTGTTGGAGCAGGTTTATCGGGCTTTTCGGATTATCAGAAATGAACCGTACCACAAATGACAAAATCAATGACCTTTAACAATTGAGACATTCTTTTTAGGTTCGAAATTTGTTAAAATATATACTATACATACATATCTCTTTGAAATTATTATTTCAGTGTGAACGGTTGAAAATAGGATGTTACATAATTGTTTTGTCTATTTTAATTAGTATGGGGGAAGTATTGTTGAAAAAGTTTCTAGCTGGGTTGGCTGTCTTGCTTATTTTTACGCTGATAACGGGATGTGTCAATCAAACATCAACGGCGAATGCAACAAGCAACGCGAAAAAAATTGAGAGGAAAACAGTGCCGAAGTCGAAATGGGTGATACCACCTTATCAGGCGATTGATCCGCCAGAGAATGCGGAGCCACTTAAAGAAAAGTACTCAAAAAAGGTGCAAAAGCTTATGCCGCGTGCAGAAGCGCATGGCGGCGAGCCGGAGCGGACGGTACCACTTGGCGAAACATTGATTAAGGGTAAAAAAGATAAAACAAACGGTCCCTTGAAGAATCATCGGCTGGTGGCATATTATGGCACACCCAATTCTGAAAACATGGGCATACTGGGTGAAATGCCTCCGGAGCAAATGATGGAAGAGCTGAAGGAGAAAGCGAGGGTCTATTCGGAAGTGGATCCTTCACATCCGGCGATCCCGACGATTGAATTGATTGCGACGGTGGCCCAGCGAACGCCAGGCCCGAGCGGTGACTACATAAGGGACACACCCGACGAAGATATTCAGCGCTATGCGAAGTTGGCTAAAGAACATAATGCTTTATTGCTTCTTGATGTTCAACTGGGGCAGGCCCCTGTTATGAAAGAGGTTAAGAAGCTAAAGCCGTATTTGAAATTACCCTACGTCCACTTGGCGATTGACACTGAATATAGTGTAAGTGAAGGTGAAATTCCGGGGGAAGATCTTGGTCATGTTGATGGCGCCGAAATACAAAAAGCAGTCGAATATGTCAATAATCTCGTGGAAGATAACAATTTGCCGGATAAAATAGTGCTTGTTCACCAGTTCGGCAATGGCATTGTTCAAAATAAAGATAAGATCAATCCAACCGAACATGTGGAAGTAGTGCTGAATTATGACGGATTTGGCGACTCGGCCGTTAAAATGGCGGCTTATGGGAAACTGGTCAGGGAACAAGGCATGCAATACGGGGGATTCAAGCTGTTTTATAAAAACGACACCCCTCTAATGAAACCGAAGCAAGTCCTCAAGCTGGATCCCGCACCGGCAGTGATTAATTATCAATAGATGTAATTCGCATAGAACTGGGCGCAGGATGACTGGCTCTTACATAAAATGCATCATATCAATTTCGCGACCAAGACCTGCATTTACTTCAAGCGGTATAACCAATTATTAAGAGAGAACCCACGGAGAAATTTTTCCGTGGGTTCTTTTTCATCAAAAAGCTGTGATGGAAATGATTTAGGGAAATCGGTTTCGTCAATTTGAGAAATTTTTGGAATCTTTCATTGATTTTTACAGGTTAAAGAAATATAATGATATAAAGAAAGCGGTTTCCTTAAACAGAGGGCGCTTTTATATTTACCATTTTACGAAACCGTTTTCCTAACGTGTTACTGCTATAAGCATAAAAATCAGGGAGGTGTATAAAAGCCTGTGCTGTGCTTACAACAAACAATCAAGGGTTCACCGGGTTGCTAGTTTTAAACTAAAACGAATTAGGGGGTAACTTTTAATGAAGAAAGGCAAATTAATATTTTTGTTAAGTATTGTATTTGCAATGGTCTTTTCACTTGCTGCCTGCAGTGGTGATGAAGAAGCAAGCGGAAAAGACGGGGAAGTTAAATTGGATTTTTGGGTGTTTGGGGCAACAAATTATAAAGATTTAGCTAAGGAATATGAAAAAGAACATCCTGGAGTAAAGATCCAGGTAAAAACATCAGAAACAGAAGACCATCACAACAGCTTATTCACGGCGTTATCTGCCGGAAGCGGAGCACCCGACCTGGCCATGTTGGAAATTGATCAGTTAGATCGATTCAAGCAAGCACAAGATAGATTCGTAAACTTATATGATCTGGGCGCTGAAGAAGTTCAAGATAAGTATTTGGATTGGAAATGGGAAATAGGCGAAAACAATGAAGGGGATTTCCTGTTTGGATTACCAACGGACATTGGACCAAAGGCAATGTTTTACCGCACAGATTTATTTGAAGAAGCTGGATTGCCTACTGATCCGGATAAGGTAGAGGAATTAATCCAATCAAAAGAAGATTTCATTGAAGTTGGTAAGCAAATCAAAGAAAAAACCGGTAAACCGATGTTGGATAGTATGGAAATGGCATACCGTGCAGTAATTGATGGAGCGGAGAAGAGTTTTTTTGATAAAGAGGGTAACTTATTAATTGAAAATGAAGGAAATGCTGTTCGTAAAGCATACGATTTAGCTGTTAAGTTAAATGAATTAGGTCTTGTCGGAGAGTATCAAATGTGGACTCCTGAATGGGGTAATGCTGTAAATAATGGCGGTTTTGCCGTTGAGTTGGGTGCGGCGTGGTTAAAAGGCTGGATGTTGGACAACGCTCCTGATGCATCAGGTAAGTTCCGGGTTGCAACATTACCGAAAGAATTTGCAGGTAACTGGGGCGGTTCATATATAGCTATTCCGAATGAAACAGAACACCAGGAAGAAGCGTATAAATTTGCAAAATGGCTGGTTTCTCCTGAAAATCAATTAAAATCATTCCAAAGTGAAGCGGGATTGTTCCCATCATCATCTGAAGTATATAAAATGGATAAATTCAAGAATACAAAAGATAAATTTTTCGGCGGTCAAAAGACAGCACAATACTTCGCAAATGCAGCACAGGATATCAGTGTTATTTACAAAGGCCCGAAATACATGTCGGCCCATAACGAAATCCTGAATGCGATGAATAATGTTCAGCAGCAAGGGGCAGACCCTGAAAAAGAATGGAATGCTGCAGTCGAACGGATTAAGGCTATAGTCAATAGATAATATGTTTAATAGTTGATGTGGCAGTTCTTACTGCCACATCACTGCCATTTAACTGATGGCTGTCAAAAGGCAGCATGTGAATAGTATGAAAGGTATTCACCGTGAAGGCCAGGAGAATGCCAAGTTTTCTGCCAAGAAAGGAAGGGAAGTCGATGGCCTTTGCACGCAAAAGAAAGTATCGTTCGGAAGCAACAAAAGATAAAATAAGTGCGTATTTGTATATTTCGCCTTTCTTTATCATTTTTGCCATTATCGGACTTTACCCTGCTGTATTCAGTTTGTATCTTGCATTTCAGGAATGGAATGGCTTGGGCGAAATGTCCTTTGTCGGGCTGGATAACTTTAAAGTTGTGCTGCAGGATCCAATCTTTTGGAAGTCTCTTTACAACACTATTGTAATGGGGATTATGGGCACAGCACCACAGATTATTGTTGGGATTTTCCTGGCATTTATTTTAAATCAAGCTTACCTCAAATTTAAAAATACATTTCGGGCAATGATTTTCTTGCCATATATTACATCCATGGTTGCTGTAGCACTTGTATTTGGGGTGTTTTTCAGCAGCAATGATACAGCGTTGGCGAATTATATATTAAATCTTTTTGGTATGGATTCGGTTGCATGGAAAACGAGCGAATGGGGTGCGAAGATCGCTATTTCCATTATGGTTTTTTGGCGCTGGATAGGATACAATACGATTATTTATCTGGCAGGGCTGCAAAGCATTCCGAAAGATTTATATGAGGCTGCACGAATTGATGGTGCAAGTACTTTACAGCAATTGCGATACATTACAGTCCCCCTCTTAAAACCATTTATTGTGTTAACTGTATTCTTTTCTACAGTTGGGGCGCTGCAATTGTTCACCGAACCAACCGTATTCTTAGGTTCCAGTGCATTCAGCAGAACCGAAGCGATGACAGTTGTTATGTATTTGTATCGTGATGCGTTTAGTCTGCAATCCTTTGGAACGGGTTCCGCCACAGCGGTAATTTTACTTATCATTATAGTTGTTGCGTCGGCCATTAATACGTACCTTACATCGGGAATTCGCAAAAAGGGAAAGGGGAGTAAATCATGAAAACGAAATTAAGGATCAGCCGATTTTTCGTGTATCTGTTTTTAATTGTTGCAGCTTTCCTTTCTGTATTCCCGTTTTACTGGATGTTTGTAATGGCAACAAGACCAAGTGCGGCATACAATTCAATTCCCCCAACGTTAACTCCTGGGGATCAATTGGTGGAAAATTTTCAAAAAGTATTGGACAAAATACCATTTTTCGGGGCCATGCTTAATACATTAATTCTATGTCTGGTCGTTACCTTAGTTGTATTATTGATAAGCTCGTTAGCAGGGTTTGCATTTGCGAAATTTAAATTTCCAGGTAAGAATATATTATTTATTTCAATATTATTAACGATGGTCATTCCGCCCCAGCTTGGATTGATTCCACAATATTTTTTAGTGGCAAAGTTCGGACTGCTGGACACATTATTAGGTGCAATGGTTATCTTTTTCCTGAATCCTTTAGGAATTTTCCTAATGAGACAGTACATTTCACAGTCTGTTTCGGATGAGTTAATTGGAGCGGCCAAATTGGATGGGTGTTCAAACTTCCGTATTTTCAGAAGTATTGTTCTCCCAATTGTCCTGCCAGCCTTTGCCACATTAGGAATAATTGTGTTTACGGCGACATGGGGAGAGTTTTTATGGCAATTTACTGTTCTCCGGGACCCGGATGTGTATACAATACAAGTAGCCCTCTCTTCAATGAATACAACAAGTAATGTAGACTTTGGAATGGTTCTGTCCGGTGTGTTTTGGGCAACGATTCCTCTGGTGGTTGTGTTCTTAATGTTTAATAAATTATTTATCTCAAGTATTACAGAGGGTTCACTTAAATAGATAACATAGACATGGTGGGGAATGTTATGAAACTGACGATTAAAGATATTGCAAAGCTTGCTAGTGTTTCTCCCGGAACAGTTTCAAAAGTCATTAACTGTACGGGGAACATTAGTCAGCAGACGATTGATAAAGTAAATACAATCATCGAACAAACAGGTTATCAGCCTACTTTTTCGGCGAAATCACTGGCAACAAAAAAGTCAAATTTGATTGGACTCATTTATGCCGGAAATATTAATGCTGAAATGAACCACCCGTTCTTTAATGATGTTGTGAATTCATTTAAAAACACGGTTGGAAACCTTGGCTATGATATCCTTGTTTTTTCCAACAACAAATTCAGCAAAGACAAGCAGGATTATTTGGCCCGGTGCATGCATTTTCAATTAGATGGTTGTTTAATCGTTGCTGGGGATCGAATTGAGGAAGCCACCCTTGAACTGGATAAAAGTCATGTTCCATGTGTTGGGATTGATATTCATTTAAATGGTCCGAATTCAAGCTATGTGACTACCGATAATCGAAAAGTTTCGGAACAAATTGTGACGCATCTTTATTTGAACTCCATTAAAGATGTTGCCTTTATCGGCGGGCCTGAATATTCTGTCGTATCCAATATTCGTAAAGAAAGTTTTATTCACCATATGAATCAGTTTAGCATGAACACAAAGGATGAGTGGTTCCAATATGGTGATTACTTTGAAGAAAGCGGATATAATGCGATGAACAGCATATTGAAGAATTCGCCCTTACCCCAAGCTGTTTTTGCCGTTTCAGATATGATGGCACTTGGTGTATTAAGGGCGCTCAAGGAAAAAGGCATACGTGTGCCCGAAGATATCAAAGTGATCGGCTGTGATGATATTGAAGCATGCCGTTATAGTGATCCGACACTCGCGACCATAAGGCAGGATAAGGATAAAATGGGTAAATTGGCAGCAAATATGCTTCACGATTTAATTAACGAAGAAGCTAACCCCAGTTCGGTAAATGTTGATCCTGAATTAATCATTCGTGATTCATGCTTAATTGATACTGCAACAATCAGTGAATAACAAGCAGAGTAAGAGGTGGAAGTATGAAGCAATATTTGGCTGTTGATATAGGCGGTACATTTATTAAATACGGAATAGTCGATGAACAGGCTTCTATATTGGATATGGATAAGATAAAAACGCCAAAGTCTTTGGGTGGAATACTGGAATTGGTGGAAAATCAATATCAAAAACATCCGAATATAACAGGTATAGCAATCAGTTGTCCCGGTGCTGTTTCCGAATCCGGAGTCATTTATGGATCCAGTGCACTCCCATATCTTCACGGGCCGAATATCAAACAATTGATTCAAGAGCGATTGGGATTACCAGTCTATATGGACAATGATGGTAATTGTGCAGGTTATGCTGAAGTTTGGAAAGGAAAGGCGCGGGGGAAAGAGGATGTTCTCGTTGTAGTTATTGGAACAGGTATTGGCGGTGCAGTAATCAAAAATGGTTTAATCCATAAAGGTTCCAATCTTCATGGTGGCGAGTTTGGATATATGTTACTTCCGGATGGTTCAGAAAATGGCTGGAATACATGGAGTACCACTGCTTCAACCGGTGCATTGATTAAAAAGACAGCGCTTCAGAAAAATGTTAGTAACGACGCGTTAACAGGTGAAGCGATTTTTGATATGGCAATTGCCGGGGATAAAATTTGCAGCAGAGAAGTCAATGAATTTTATCGCCTATTGGCTTTGGGTATTTATAATTTACAGTATATCTATGATCCGGAAGTTATTTTAATCGGCGGAGGTATCAGTGTAAGGGAAGATCTGATTGATAACATAAATCGGAAACTGGTTGATCTGTTAAACGATTTGGACGGATCTGAAGTGAAACCGAATATCAACACCTGTAAGTATCGTCAGCATTCTAATCTGCTCGGCGCTGTATATGGATTCATTCGTGAAAGAGAAGGAGAGTTGAGATAATGTACCATACTAAACTAGATCGTTTTCCGAATGATTTTCTATGGGGATCTGCTTCAGCTTCCTATCAGATTGAAGGTGCATGGGATGAAGATGGAAAAGCTCCTTCCGTATGGGATAATTTTGTACAGATTCCCGGAAAAACATTTAAAGGGACCAACGGTAATGTGGCGGTTGATCATTACCATCGTTATATGGAAGATGTGGCATTAATGGCTGAAATGGGATTAAAGGCATACCGTTTTTCGGTATCGTGGAGCCGCATATTTCCAACAGGTACAGGTGAAATAAATGAAGAAGGGATGCAGTTCTATGAACGTTTAATAGATGAACTGATCCGTTATGGGATTGAACCAATTGTGACCTTATATCATTGGGACCTGCCACAAGCCCTGCAAGATGAGTATGGCGGCTGGGAATCCAGAGAAATCATCCAGGATTTTAATGATTATAGTGTTGCATTGTTTAAACGATTTAAAGATAAAGTGAACTACTGGGTGACATTAAATGAACAAAATGTATTCATCAGTCATGGGTATGAACATGCTTCACATCCGCCTGGTGTACGCGACCGAAAGCGAATGTATGAAGCAAACCATATCGCTAATTTGGCAAATGCCAAAGCAACTCAATCGTTTAGACAAATCATTCCGAATGGAAAAATTGGTCCGAGCTTTGCTTATGGACCTGCTTATGCATACTCCAGCAAACCGGAAGATGTCCTGGCATCGGAAAATGCAGAGGAATTTAACAATTACTGGTGGATGGATGTGTATAGTTGGGGAGTATATCCTAAAACAGTCTGGAAGCACCTTGAAAAATATGGCTTGGCACCAACAATGGAAGCTGGCGATGAAGCGTTGTTAAAGGCGGGGAAACCTGACTTTATGGGAGTAAATTATTATCAAACGGGTACATTTACAGCCAGTCCATTGGATGAAGAATTTGGTGATGTTAAAGAAAATCATGACGGCAAAAAAGGCAATTTTGTTGAGAGCGGCAATGCTGGTTTGTACAAGAGGAAACGCAATGAAGCATTGGAAACGACGAATTGGGATTGGGAAATTGATCCAACTGGTTTGCGGATAGGACTCAGACGAATCACGAGCCGTTATAGACTGCCGGTACTAGTGACAGAGAATGGGTTAGGCGAATTCGATAAACTGGAAGAAAATGATGTTGTAAATGATGATTACCGTATCGATTATATTCGTAAGCATATAAAGCAGTTACAAGCTGCTGTTACAGATGGCGTAGATTTACTTGGGTATTGCACATGGTCGTTTACGGACTTATTAAGCTGGCTGAACGGCTATCAAAAGCGTTATGGCTTTGTTTATATTAATCGGGATGAACTGGATGAAAAAGACATGAAACGGATTAAAAAGAAAAGCTTCTACTGGTACCAAAAAGTAATTGAATCTAACGGTGATACATTGTAGGCGTAACGGTGATGGAGGCGTAATAGCCGCTCCGGAAATATCCAATTGTTCGTCTTTCCAATTAACATGTTTCTGATATGTTCCAACCTCGTTTTGCCTTTCTATAATAATAAACTGAAAGGGTCAGTCCCCGTTGTGGGAACCGACCCTTGTTTCCATACATATTAATGTTTTAAACTTACCCCTTAACAGTTCCTGCTTCTGCTGCATGAACGCCATGACGGTAAAAATCTTTATACTCAGGCTCCATTGGTTTTTGTCCCCGGATGATATCCGCTGCTTTTTCTGCCAGCATCAATACCGGTGCATGAATATTTCCGTTCGTCGTACGCGGCATTGCGGATGCATCAACTACCCGTACATTTTCCAAGCCATGGACCTTCATCGTCAATGGATCGACGACAGCCATTGGATCGGAAGCAGGGCCCATTTTTGCTGTGCAGGATGGATGAAGGGCTGTTTCCGCGTCATTCTTGACCCATTCCAGGATTTCCTCATCTGTCTGTACAGAAGGGCCAGGTGAAATTTCGCCTGTGCTGTAAGGTGCTAACGCCGGCTGGGACAGGATATCCCGGGAAACGCGCACTGCCTCAAGCCATTCCTGCCGATCATTTTCGGTAGACAAATAGTTAAACACGATGCTTGGATGTTCAAAAGGATTACGCGAACGGATCTTCAGACTTCCCCTGGAGGTGGCGTACATCGGTCCAACGTGTACTTGAAATCCATGATCGGTATCCGCTTTTTGCCCGTCATAGCGAACCGCAAGCGGAAGGAAATGGAACATCAGATTTGGATAATCCACCTTGTCATTCGAACGGACGAATCCGCCGCCTTCAAAATGGTTCGATGCTGCCGGGCCGGTGCGTCCGAGCAGCCACTGCAAGCCGATCCAAGGCATTTTTGCATTATTTAAGCTAGGTTGTTCAGAAACCGGCTGCGGGCAAGCGTGCTGAATATATACTTCAAGATGATCCTCAAGGTTTTCGCCTACACCTGGCAGATCAACGATTGGATCAATGCCCAGAGAACGCAAATGGTCAGCGTCTCCCACCCCGGATAATTGAAGTAACTGCGGCGTATTAAATGCACCGCCGGAAAGAATCACTTCGCCCGCATTAACATGATAGGTTTTTCCACCTTTTTGGTATGTCACGCTATCGGCCCGAGTACCATCAAAATTAATATTGGTAACAAAAGCACGCGTCTCTACTGTAAGATTTTTGCGTCGCATTGCTGGACGTAAATAGGCGCGTGATGCAGAAACCCGTCTTCCATTATGCACCTGGCTGTCAAACGGACCAAACCCTTCTTGACGAAAACCATTTACATCGGGTGTTCTCGAGTAACCGGCCTCAACGGCTGCATCGAAAAAGGCCTGAAATAAAGGATTTGTCGCAGGTCCGCGCTTTAATTTAACCGGACCATGGTGACCGCGGTATTCATCAGATGGGTCCGCTCCAAAGGTTGTTTCCAGTCGTTTAAAGTATGGAAGACAATGGGCATAGTCCCAACTTTCCATACCCGGGTCAGATCCCCACTGATCATAGTCCATCGGGTTGCCGCGCTGGTATATCATGCCATTTATGGAACTTGATCCTCCAAGTACTTTCCCCCGGGCATGCGCGACACGTCGTCCATTCATATAAGGCTCCGCATCCGATGAATAGATCCAGTCATAGAACGGATTACCTGACGGGAACATTAAAGCTGCCGGCATTTGAATAAACAAATCCCAAAAATAATCACTGCGCCCCGCTTCCAGTACAAGAACACTGCTATTCTTATCCATACTCAGACGGTTGCCGAGTACAGAACCTGCACTGCCGCCTCCAATAATTACGTAATCGTATGATTGATTCATATGAAAAACCTCCTCAGATTGTTAAAAGGTAAACATCATCTTTCGTACTAACACGGATTGACAGGATTGTGTAAAGAAATCCAGCAATCTTGCAAGCTATTGTATCTTCGCTTATTTTAAGTTTGTTAAATATATTTTTAACAAATGAAACAATATAAATATAACATTGTTTTTAAACCTTGTAAATCCCGGGGCAGTATTTTAAGTATAGGAACCCTGCAAGACACATGCCGTCAAACCCTAAAATAGCCCTAAACCTTCGATAAAAGGCTCAGAGCTATTATTAAGGGAACTTCCTCAAATGTTATTTGAACCAATGAATTGGCTCAGGTCGTTTGTTGCGATAAATATGTTTTACTTCGGTATATTCATCCAAACCTTCACGGCCAAGTTCACGGCCAATGCCTGATTGCTTATAACCGCCCCAAGGTGCTTGTGCAAAATAAGGATGGAAATCATTAATCCAAACCGTACCCATTCGCAAACGTGCTGCAACAAATTCAGCTTTATCCAAATCTTGCGTCCAGACGGCACCGGCCAAACCGTATATTGTATCATTCGCTAATTTGACAGCTTCTTCTTTGGATTGGAAAGTTTCCACTGTTAATACCGGTCCGAACACTTCCTCCTGGACAATGCGCATATCGTTAGTACAGTTTGTAAAAATGGTAGGTAAATAGAAAAAACCGTTTTCCAATTCAGGATTATCAGGACGCTGACCGCCGATTGCTAATGCAGCACCTTCCTGTTTGCCTATCTCCACATATTTTTCAACTTTTGCACGGTGTTCCGCGGAAATCATCGGACCAACCTGTGTGCTTTCATCAAAACCATTGCCTAATTTGATTCGTTTCGTTCGTTCAATAAGTGCTTCCACAAATTCATCGTGAATATTTTCTTCAACTAAAAGTCTGGCACCTGCAGAACAAACTTGTCCGGCGTGGAAAAATACAGCATTTAAAGCCTGATCCACCGCTGTTTCAAAATCGGCATCAGCAAAGACGATATTCGGATTTTTTCCGCCAAGCTCAAGCGCAATTTTTTTCACATTATGACTGGATGCTTGCATGATTGTCTTTCCGGTTTCAATGCCGCCGGTAAATGAAATTAAATCAACGTCATGATTAACTGATAATTCTGCTCCTGTGGATGCTCCGGCGCCAAGCACCAAGTTGGCCACACCTTTTGGTATACCTGCCTCTTCCATTAGTTTAAAAACTTTAACGGTTGTTAGCGGTGTGATTTCACTTGGTTTCATGACAATGGTGTTACCTGCTGCCAAGGCTGGTGCTATCTTCCATGCGGCCTGTAATAAAGGATAATTCCATGGTGTAATTTGTCCGCAAACACCAACAGGCTCGCGAACAACTTTACTTTCACTATCTGGTATCGGTGATTCAATAACTTCACCGCCATCTTTATCCGCTAAACCGCCGAAATAAAGGAAAACCTTGGCAATGTCTGTCATATCATCCTGGCTTTCCTGAACTGTTTTACCTGTATCCAATGTTTCCAATTCAGCCAGTTCCTGTAAATCCCGGCGAATCAATGTACCTATTTTGTAAACGAGCTCCCCGCGTTCACTGGCAGGCAATGTGCTCCAGCTGCCTTCATCAAATGCCTGTCTTGCTGCTTGAATGGCTGCTCGGGTGTCTTCCTCATTTCCTTCAGCGGCAGTTGCAATGACTTCTTGATTATAAGGGTTAATAATATCGCGTGTTTCCCCGGATTTGGCATTCACCCACTCGCCATTAATAAACATTTGTTGTAAGCTCAAATGATCACTCCTTTTTTATTATGAAACGTTAAGTTTGTTAAATTTAAATTAAATATTGTTAATATATTCATGCTATCAGCATTGCTGTTTGTTTGTCAAACGTTGAAAAATTAATAAGATGCACTGGATTAAGTAGTTTGACAAAACAATATCTTTCGTTATCATAAATTGTGTAGACTTTTTGTTTAAAAAATATTTAATGTATTTATTTTAATTAACAAAGGAGGACGGAATTCACGATTCAATAGGAATAATACAGGAATAACATGCTTGGCAAAAACTTGCCAAAATAATAATTCAGAAGGGTGTATATCATTTAATGAGTTTTCGCAGAATTAGTCAATTGATTTTATTCACCGTTTTGCTCGTTACATTAGCGGCATGCGGTTCAAATAGTGGAAGTGATGGTTCAAGTGAAAGTAAAGGGAAAATTACGATTGGACAAATTAATTGGCCTGAAAATATTGCCGTTACAAATATGTGGAAAGCTATTCTGGAGGATAAGGGTTATGATGTGGAATTAAAGCTTATTGAGATGGGTCCGCAGATGTCCGCTTTAGCTCAAGGAGAATTAGACGTGGCACCGGAAGTTTGGCTGCCGGTACAGGATAAAAGTTATTATAAAGAGTATAAGGACGAAGCGAATTTTTTCGAAGATCCTTGGTATAAGAATGGGAAGGTTGGATTGGCCGTTCCGACGTATATGAAAGATATAAACAGCATTAAAGATTTGAAAGAAAATAAAAAGAAATTCAATGGTAAAATAGTAGGTTTTGAACCTGGGGCAGGAACAATGCTGGTAACGGAAGATGTAATTAAAGAGTACGGTCTTGATTATGAATTGGTGGAGAGCAGTACAGCAGCAATGGTTACTTCTATTAAACAAGCTGTAGCAGACAAAGAACCTATCGTTGCGCCGCTGTGGAAACCACATTATGTGTTTGCTGAGGTGGACTTAAAGTTTTTGGATGACCCTAAAAAAACCTATGGCGGGGTAGAAAAAATCTATATGGCAACCCGTGAAGATTTTGGCTCCGACTATAAAAAAGTCAGTAAATGGCTGAAAAACTTCAAATTGAACGACAAGCAGCTTGGTGATTTAATGCTCAGTGTTAAAGAACATGAAGATAATCCGCTTAAAGGCGCACAAAAATGGGTAGAAGAAAATCAGGATCTTGTTAACGGCTGGTTGAAATAAATAGAAGGGAAAGCGACGATTCTCGGTAAGAGATCGTCCTTTTTCTATGAACCAATGTTGAGTTGCATATCCATATTATTCATTATAAGATAGAAGCAACGTTTAATTAATTATGAACGAATTTAACAATAAAGAGTATCTAAAGAGGTGCCGCAATGGAAGGAAATCGGGATAATTTTAATAACGAAAAAGCCCAGGAAAAAGTCGACCAAGCTGAACGTCTGATGGTTAATACGATTGCAGAAACGATGGACCTTTATGGTGTTACCCCTTCAGTGGGACGCCTGTATGGAATGATGTATTTTAAACACGAGCCGATTACCCTGGATGAAATGAAAGAAGCCCTCAGTATGAGCAAACCAAGTATGAGTACATCTGTTCGGAAACTTCAGGATATCAATATCGTTCAAAAGGTATGGCAGAAAGGCTCAAGAAAAGATTCCTACACCGCTGAAAAGAACTTCTTTAATTACTTCACCCAATTTTTTGGTAAGAAGTGGGAACGTGAAGTGGATATGTTTTTGGTTAGCATCAGAAAGTCCCAAGAACAACTCAGCGAAGTGATTGAAAATGAAGAAACAGATGAAACACTACGTGAGAGAGCTATGTTGGACAAACAACAACTTGATGACGCCATGATCTATTATCATTGGCTGGAGAAGCTTACCAAACTCACGAAATCCGGTGAAATATACGATTATATTCCTCTGGATGATGCGGATAAAAAGGGTTAATCGTTTAATAATAACCATTCTTGCAGTTAGCAAGGATGGTTATTTTTATTAAGGACTTTTTGAATCATTACCCATTGACATAACACTAAAATTAGTTCATAATGTTGCTAATTTATAAATAAACAGAAACGTGCAACTTTATACAAGGAAAGTAATGATCGGGAATCAGTAAATAGTCCCCGGGTGCAAGAGAGTAAAATTCATCGGCTGAAAGATTTTACAACCCGCAATGCTATTGAACCTGTCCCTTGAACTGTTGGGCAAAAATCCGACCGCTTCCCTGCGTTAAAGGGTTATGGAGTGGATACTGGAATCAAATCCGGTGTCAATGAAGGTGGTACCACGGATACAATGCGCTTCCGTCCTTTTTTATAAGGATGGGAGCGCATTTTTTTGGGAGGTGAATGATCATGAAAAAGCAGCGAATTGTGGTCAAGATAGGCAGCAGTTCCCTGACAACGAAAAATGGCGGATTAAATAATGAGAAGCTGCAGGAGCATGTAGCGGCAATCGCCCGTTTAAAACAGCTTGGACATGAAGTGATTCTTATTTCGTCAGGAGCGGTTGCCGCCGGATTTACCGATTTGGGTTATCGTTCACGTCCCAGGACAATTGCCGGCAAACAGGCAGCTGCAGCAGTAGGGCAGGGATTATTATTAAAAGGTTATACGGAAGAATTTAAACAGCATGGTATCGTTGCAGCACAATTACTGTTAACCAGGCAAAACTTTTTGCATAAAAGTCAATATAACAATGCCAATGCAACCTTATCCGAGCTTTTAAAACGTCATGTGCTGCCGATTATTAATGAAAATGATTCCGTGGCAGTAGAAGAATTAACTTTCGGCGATAATGACATGTTATCAGCACTTGTAAGCGGCTTTGTTCATGCGGATTATCTAATGATCCTGACCGATATCAATGGTATCTATGATCAAAACCCACGAATACATTCAAATGCAAAACGGTATAACTTCCTTCATGAAATTGATGATACGTTAATAAGCCGTGCGTCCGGAACCGGCACGAAGGTTGGTACCGGCGGAATGAAATCAAAACTGGAGGCAGCAAGAACAGCCTTGAAATTAGGTGTAAAAGTGTTTATCGGATTTCCCGTTGGCGAAGAAAAGTTTGTTGATGTCCTTGCCGGAAAGGGAGATGGAACCTATATGGGAGACACCTCCATACCCAGTATGAACACATCCAAACAGTGGCTCGCGCTCCACTCCATTCCGAACGGGAAAATTGAAATCGATCATGGTGCTGCACGTGCTATTTTAGAACATGGCAAAAGTCTGCTTCCGGCCGGCGTAACAAACATCGTTGGGATATTCCAGGCAGATGATGTCGTCAGGGTTGCCAACGTAAAGGGCGATATTATCGGTAGGGGCAAAGTGAATTTTTCTTCCGATCAACTATTGGCTATTAAAGGACTATCAAGCGCAGAAGCAATGATAAAAATAAACAGCAATCAACGCGTTGTGATACACAGGGATAACTGGGTGAGTAAAAAACGAAAGGAGAATGAAGCGTGACCGAAGTTATACAAGACAGTGAGTTAATGCAAAAGGCCGGAAAAGCAAAAACAGCTTCTTCCGCATTAGCAAAAGCAACTACAGAACAGAAAAACAGAGCACTTTATACGATTTCAGAACAGCTGATCCGCGAACAGGCATTTATTTTAGAAGAAAACGACAAAGATTTACTGGCTGGAAAAGAAAATGGAATGAGCGAAGCATTACTGGACCGCTTAAAGTTAAATGAAGCACGTATACGGGACATAGCAGATGCCCTTATTCAGTTAACAAAACTCGATGATCCAATCGGGAAGGTGTTAGAAAAATGGGAACGTCCGAATGACCTTAAGATTGCACAAATCCGGGTTCCGCTTGGGGTGGTAGGAATGATTTATGAAGCCAGACCAAATGTGACGGTTGATGCCTCCAGTCTTTGTTTAAAAACTGGAAATGCCGTATTGCTTCGCGGAAGTTCAACAGCTATCCATTCCAATAAAGCCATTGTCAACGTCATCCAGCATGCACTTGAATTGAGTGATCTGCCAACGGATTCTGTACAACTGCTGGAAGACACGAGGCGGGAAACGACATCCAAAATGTTTAAATTAAACGAATATCTCGATGTTTTAATCCCGCGTGGCGGTGCAAAATTGATTCAGACCGTAGTTGAAAACGCCACAGTCCCTGTATTGGAAACCGGTGCAGGCAATTGTCATGTTTATATTGATGAAAAAGCTGATCCAGAAATGGCTGTTGCTATTGCCATTAATGCCAAAACACAACGCCCATCTGTATGCAATACGTGTGAAACCATTCTCGTACAGCGTGATTGGGCATCCAACCATATAGCTGATTTAATAACCGCATTGCAGGAAAAAGAAGTTCAAATACATGCAGATGAAACGGTACAGCAGGCAGGAACAACTATCACTCCGGCAACTGAAGAAGATTATGGCACAGAATATTTAGGGCTGGAAGTTGCAATAAAGGTTGTTGAAAACATTGAGGATGCAATTCAGCACATCAATCAATATGGAACCAAACATTCCGAAGCGATTATTTCTTCCTCAACAGAAAATGTAGAACAATTTTTCACGGAAGTTGATGCAGCAGCTGTCTATCACAACGCTTCAACCCGCTTCACAGACGGATTTGAATTTGGATTTGGAGCTGAAATTGGGATCAGTACGCAGAAGCTTCATGCCCGTGGGCCGATGGGGTTGGGAGCGTTGACTTCGACTAAGTATGTTGTGAGAGGGGATGGGCAGGTGAAGTAGGGTTTTTGGGTGGCAGGATATGGGAACTTTCATCTTAACCCACTCACCAACCATATGGCGAGCAGCCACACGAAAAGTTGCATTACCAACGCTATTTAATCCCATATACTACTACTCCCCAAACATAATTCGGGGAGTAGTAGTATAACAATCACATGCGCCCTTTCATCATGCCATGCCAATACATGGCTGGGAGGCCGTATTTTTTTACGAAATACATGCTTTTTCGTTCTTTTCCCTGGTTGACGGGGAATGTTTCGGACGGTACATTATCATATTTGAATTCTGCCATAACGAGTGAATCATAGCCTGTGACTAGCGGGCAGGAGGTATACCCATTGTACTTGCGCCATAGGTTTTTGTTTTTCATCATGGCATACAGATTCGATACAACCACGGGTGCCTGTTTACGAATCGCTGCGCCGGTTTTAGACGTTGGCAGACTGGAAGCATCCCCCAGACTGAAAACATTATCGTACTGGTTGTGCTGAAGAGTATATGCATCAACATCCACCCAACCATCCGCATTTGCCAATGGACTATGTTTGATAAAATCTGGCGCACTCATATACGGGACCGCATGAATCATATCATAATCAAATGTTTCCTCTTCATTTGTATCCAGATCCCGGAATGTCGCTTGTTTATTTGGACCATCAATTTTTACGAGGTCTTTCCTGTAGTTAGCTTGGATATTTTTCCGTTCAATCACCTCATTCAAAGTATCCGCATATTTTTTGACGGAAAAAATAGACGCATTCGCTGACTGGAACATCACCTCTGACTTGTCCCGAATGCCTTGATCTCGGAAAGCATCATCTGCCAGATACATAATCTTCTGTGGTGCTCCTCCACATTTAATCGGGGAATTCGGGTGCGTAAATATCGCACGTCCGCCTTCGAAATTTCGGATTGTTTCCCATGTGTAATCTACATGTTCGTACGAATAGTTGCTGCAGATCCCATACTTGCCTACATTGCCTTCGAGGCCTTCGATTTGATCCCAGTCCAGTTGCAGGCCGGGGCAAACGACTAAATATTTATAATGGATTTTGTTTCCTTCCTCTGTGACCACGGCATTTTCTTCCGGATGAAAGGTTTGGGCGGCTTCCTGATACCATGCTACACCTTCAGGAATTAATGTGGATTCGGAACGCTCGGATTTCTGTTTATCAAAAATGCCTGCCCCAACCAGTGTCCATAATGGCTGGTAATAATGTTTTTCCGCCGGGTCAATAATGGCAATATCCAAATAGTTGGCTAACTTCTTTAATCGGGATGCGACGGTAATACCTGCTGTTCCGCCGCCGACAATGACTACTTGATGAAAATTCATATCCTTCACCTCTTCATATAATTAATTGGATGTTATAAGTTGTTCATCTTTCCATCGGTTAAATCCACCGATCATGTTGATAACGGTATATCCATGGTTTAATAGGATACTAGACGCGATGGCTGAACGCTTACCGGATGCACAATGCACTGCAATCGGCTGGTCCTTGGTTAATGTTTCCAGCCCATTAGGGAATTTATGGAGCGGTATATGTGTTGCGCCGGGAATATGTCCAACTTCCCACTCATCCCGGTAACGCACATCCACGATTTGCAGATCGTCTCGCTTTATTTCTATTGGTGTCTGGTTGTAATAGGATTGAATGTTACTAGCTGATTTGACAACGGAAGGGGAAAAGAAACCTTTCACGTGATCCAGCCCCATATTTATCAGAATGGTACGGATGTCATCGATATGGTGAGGTTCTATGATGATGTATATGTCATGGTTATAGGCTGCCAATCGACCCATCCATTCGGAAAATAAATCCGGGAATGGAATGTTAATGGTTCCGGGAATGCTTTGATGCGCAAAGTCAAATGGATCCCGCGTGTCCACGACCATCTTGTTGTCTGACTTGGCAAGTTCAGCAACTGCATCTCCATTGAGGTCCATCACAACACCTGCTGGAACTTCCGACAATGGAGTCATTCCTGTGGGGTTTACTTCTTTCATCTTGGCAAAATACGCTGGCGGTTCTTTTTGACCATCAAGCAGGAAATCACAAAATTCCTGTTCATTTGTATGTTGTAAAGCTGGATTGTACATTTTTTCATATCCAACTGTACTGGTCGGAATGGCCCCTAATGCCTTACCGCATGCACTGCCCGCGCCATGCCCCGGCCATATCTGCAGGTAATCAGGATACGCCTTAAAATGCTGTAACGAATGGAACATCTGGCGTGCCCCCTTGTCGGCAGTACCTTTCATTCCCGCTGACCTTTCCAGCAAGTCAGGCCGCCCCACATCACCTGCAAAAATGAAATCACCGGTAAATATCCCAATTGGCTGACCCGCATTAGGGCAGTCAGTCAATTCATAGGAGATATGTTCCGGTGTATGTCCTGGTGTATGGATTGCTTTTAATTGCACATTTCCAACTGAAACAATGTCTCCATGGTGGAGTCCTTGTTGGGGAAGGGTTGGGTCAAAGTCATATCCATCATTTACTCCGCCCTCAGCTGAATGATAAATGGTCGCACCTGTACGCCGGGCCAATTCCGTTACCCCGGATACAAAATCGGCATGAATGTGTGTTTCCAATGCCTTCTGAATGGTAAATCCCTGATCTTGGGCTACAGATACATATGGTTCAATGTTTCGGGACGGATCAATAATCGCAGCCTCTCCTGTGGCTTGACACCCTACCAGGTATGATGCTTGTGCCAAATAACTGTCATAAAAATATTTAAGATACATGTGGTTACCCCCCTGTTAAAAAGTTTCCTTACTATTTAGCCTAGTACCCAATATGAGGTTTGTAAAACGCTTCCAACAGATAGGCGGGAGCTTTTGTTGGAAAAAAGAATGCAGAAATAGCAGGGGAATAACATTTGATGGAAAATAAAATAGTGATGTGAAATTTTAATGAAGATATAGGCAGGATTTTGGTTCATGAAAACCTTAATTTTTAGTTAATTTCATATTGAAATTATGTTGTCTGTCCTATATAATTTATAGAAAGTTATGAAAGCGCTTTAAAGTAGAAAGGCGAATGAAAAATGATAAAACAAAATAAAATAAACCGGTATTCCAAAAATACAAGAAGCGTTATTAAATATGTACGTGAAAAGGGACCAATTTCGAGAGCAAATTTATCTGTACAAATGAATATTTCGCAGCCAACAATGACTAGAATCATTGAGAAATTAGTAAATGCTAAAATTTTGAAGGAGACAGGGCTTGGGACTTCTTCCGGTGGCAGACGCCCGATCCTGTTGGAATTCAATAAGAATTGTTCATATGCCATTGGAGTTGAATTGGGAAGGTCAGATATCAAAGTTGCTTTAACAGATATGGAGGGCAATTTACTTTCATTCATAATGGAAGAAACTATGCCGCAATATACGATTAAAGACATCGTCCAATTGGTAGATGATAGTTTAAAGAAGATATTGTATGAGACAAAGATTGATGATCCATATGTATTAGGTGTTGGGGTGGGGATGCCCGGTCCTTTAAATGAAACAGGGGATGGACGTCTTTCACCACCAAACTTTTATGGGGGGCACAATATTGCATTAAAAGACATTTTGGAAAACAAATTATCTTTTCCGGTAACGATCGATAATGATGCAAATGTCGCTGCGCTCGCTGAAAAGTGGTTTGGAAAAGGCATGGAGGTTGAAAATTTTGCTTATATCATGGCAGACGTAGGGGTAGGTTCGGGTTTAATCATTAACAATGATATATATCGTGGAATAAATGGGGAAGCAGGTGAGATTGGACATTCAACCATTGATGTGTTTGGAGAGAAATGTACGTGTGGTAACTATGGTTGTTTGGAAACATTTATTTCTTTATCTGCAATTCTTAACAGATTTAAGAAGCGTTTAAAACTGTCAACAAAAGCAGAGCGTTCCATGTTTCAACAAAATACCGACCTCATTACGTTTGAAGATATTTTATCTGCAGCCGCAAAAGGGTCGACTATAGCTTCCCAGACTTTAGAAGAGACAGGTTTATACCTTGGTGTTGGTATAGCTAATTTAATTAATTTATATGCACCTGAAACAGTTATTATAGGGGGAAAAATAGGATCATCGCATCCATTGATTATTAAAAAAACGGAAGAGATTTTACAAACAAGGGTGACTGGTAAAAGAAGTAGAAATACAAAGGTTTTTCAGTCCGATTTACAAAATGGTGTGGTATTGGGTGCTGCTGCACTTGTCATTCACCGTACCTTTTACTAGCTTAACCTGAGTATATTGAAGGAGGTGGCCGTTTTCCTGATTAGATAATGCATTCGTTTTCTTAGTGAAGTTAAGATAATTAAAATTCGGGAGGTTGCATAGCTTGAAGAAAAAAAGGTTTATGAAACACTTTTCTATTTTTCTATGCCTTGTTTTAACGGTAGGATTCATTAAAATACCGACACCTCAGAAAGCATCAGCCAAAACGGATGACTCCGATCATACACAGGAAACTGATTTTTTTACTTCATTTGAAAAAAATGATCCACAACCGGATTGGGAGAATACGGTTGAAACGACACCAGATGGTACTAAGATGGAATCAGGAATAGATGGGAATATTCCTTACGATGGTATCCAGGGAGACATAACAAAATTGGTTGATGAAATTACGGTGAGCGCCGAAAATCCTCCAAGTGAAATAGCTTCGAAGCTAATTGATGGTGATAATCAAACGAAATGGCTTGCTTTTGAGCCAACAGCATGGATTGAAATGAAGTTATCCGAACCTGAAACTGTCATAAAATACGCCTTCACTTCCGGAAATGATGCACCTGGACGTGATCCGAAAAATTGGACAGTCTATGGGTCAAATAATGGTGAGGACTGGTCAAAGCTGGATGAAAGAAGCGGTGAAAACTTCACGGAACGTTATCAGCGAAAAATCTATGAATTCGAAAACGATACCGCCTATAAATATTACCGCATTAAAATAAATGCAAATGCCGGTGATGACTTAACACAGTTGGCTGAGATAAATTTATCAAATGGAATCGATGTTCCGCCGCCACCGCCATCTGATATGAAAACACATACAGGAGATGGCCCCGAGAGCAGTTACACAGGAAAAACAAATGCCGGCTGGACTGGAATGAAGGCTTTCCATTATGCGGGCACGCATTTAAAGGAAGGAAGAGCCTATTCGTATAACAAAGTTTTTGATGTAGATATTGAAATTACGCCGGAAACGGAGCTTTCCTATTTCATCCATCCGCAATTGATGGGTGAAGCGAACATGGATTATTCCAGCATCTTTGTTTCTGTCGACTTGGCATTTGCTGATGGGACCTATCTCAGTGAACTTGGTGCGAAAGATCAACACGGTATAAAATTGAATCCGCAGGCACAGGGAAAATCAGAGACATTATATCCAAATCAATGGAATTATAAAGTCGCTGATATAGGAAAAGTTGCTGCCGGAAAAACGATTGAAAGAATACTGGTTGCTTATGATAATCCTGAAGGACCTGGTTTATTTCAAGGTAGTATTGATGATATCAAAATTGACGGAAATCCCAAGACAGAAAGTTACGCAAGTCCTGTTGATTATGTGAATATTTTAAGAGGAACCAATTCCAATGGCACGTTTTCAAGAGGTAATAACTTTCCGGCGATAGCTGTTCCCCATGGATTTAATTTTTGGACTCCGGCGACCGATGCAGGTTCAACAAGTTGGTTATACAGTTACCAACAGGCGAATAATGAGAAGAATCTTCCGGAAATCGAAGCATTTTCACTCAGTCATGAAACGAGTCCATGGATGGGAGATAGACAGACGTTTCAGGTAATGCCGTCATCCGCTGAACAGCCGAGTGCAAATCGGGACGAAAGAGCATTAGCATTTAAACATAAAAATGAAACAGCAAAACCACATTACTACTCGGTAACATTTGAAAATGGGATCAAAACGGAAATCACGCCAACTAACCATGCTGCAATGTTTCAATTTACCTTTAATGATGGTAACTCGAATCTCATCTTTGATAATGTTAATAACAATGGAGGTCTGTCGCTGAAACCAGACGAGCAGGCTATTACCGGATATTCCGATGTTAAAAGTGGTCTTTCGGCAGGGGCATCCCGAATTTTTATTTATGCCACTTTTGACCAAAAGATATCGGAAAGCGGGAAGTTAACAGGCGAGAATAGGGATAATGTTTCCGGTTATATTGGATTTAATACAACAGAAGAAGATAAAACGGTAACGATGAAAATCGCAACTTCACTGATTAGCGTTGAACAGGCCAAGAAAAATCTGAAACAGGAAATCAGCCCGGAAGATACATTTGAATCGTTAAAAGCAGATGCAAAAGAGAAATGGAATGAAAAATTGAGTATCATTGAAGTTAAAGGGGCAAGCGAGCAAGAGCTTGTTACACTATATTCCAATATGTACCGTCTTTTCCTGTATCCGAATAAAGCCTACGAAAATACGGGAACATCAGAGAAGCCGGAATACAAATATGCCAGTCCGTTTTCGAAGCATGCAGGTGAATCGACCCCGACCGAAACCGGGGCCAAAATTGTAAAAGGAAAACCATATGTGAATAATGGTTTTTGGGATACGTACAGAACGACATGGCCGGCTTATTCATTATTGACTCCAACACAGGCGGGTAAAATGATTGATGGATTTGTGCAACAGTATAAAGATGGGGGGTGGATTTCCCGGTGGTCATCACCAGGATATGCGAATCTCATGGTTGGAACCAGTTCTGATGTTGCATTTGCGGATGCATATCTGAAAGGCGTAACCAATTTTGACGTCCAGGCTTTTTATGAATCTGCATTGAAAAATGCTGCAGTTGTCAGCGAAAATGAAGCTGTCGGAAGAAAGGGGCTTGAAACGTCAATCTTTGACCGCTTTACAAATACGCAAACAGGCGAAGGCATGTCATGGGCTTTGGATGGCTATATTAATGATTTTGCTATAGCCAATATGGCAAAGGCACTCGCCGGACAAGCGGATAAAGGTGATCCTGATTATGAACAATACAGGACTGACTATAAATATTACAGGAACCGCGCTCAAAATTACGTAGAAATGTTTAATCCAAAAGTGGATTTCTTTATGGGTAGGAAACCATCAGGAGAATGGCGAACAACACCTCAGGAATTCGATCCGCGTGAATGGGGAGGCGACTACACGGAAACGAACGCCTGGAATATGGCTTTCCATGTTCCCCAGGATGGACAAGGATTAGCAAATTTATATGGCGGACGAAATAAATTGGCGGATAAACTGGATACATTTTTCTCCACTCCGGAGACAGCATCACATCCAGGTCATTATGGTGGTTTAATCCATGAAATGCGCGAAGCAAGAGATGTAAGAATGGGCATGTATGGGCACAGTAATCAACCATCGCACCACATCGCGTACATGTATAACTATGTCGGACAACCTTGGAAAACGCAGGAGAAGGTTCGTGAGGTGATGTCGCGACTGTATATCGGCAGTGAAATTGGACAAGGTTATCCGGGTGATGAGGATAATGGGGAAATGTCAGCCTGGTATATCTTCAGTGCAGCAGGTTTTTATCCATTGCAAATGGGGAAACCGGAATATGCGATTGGTGCACCATACTTTGAAAAAATGACAATCCATCTTGAAAACGGCAACGATATTGTTATCAAAGCACCGAATGTAAGTGATAAAAATAAATATGTACAGGGATTAAAAGTAAATGGGAAGTCATATAACAAGCTGACCATCTCCCACGAGATGTTAACAAAAGGAGCAACGCTGGAATTTGAAATGGGACAGGAACCATCGAAATGGGGAACAAGTGAAAATGCGTTACCATCTTCCATAACCCCTGCTTCAACGGATGGGTCATCATTGCTCCCATTTCCGTTAAGAGACTTGACGGATCACTTACTTGAAAAGGATAAAGCAAAAACCTTAACAAGTGATAAATCAAATGCGGCCCATTTATTTGACAATACATCAGAGACAGATCTGACCTTAAATGGTGACCAGCCTTGGATCCAATTTAAGTATAAGCATGAAATGAATAGAGCCCAGCTGTATACCATCACAACGGCTGGTAATTCATCACAAGATCCAAGGAGTTGGGAATTGCAAGGATCCAATGATGGTGAAAATTGGACGGTTCTCGACAGAAGAGAAGATATATCATTTAAATGGCGAAAGTTCACAAAACCTTTTTTAATTGAAAATCCAGGTAAGTATACGTACTACAGACTCAGCGTGAACGAAAATGGAGGTGCTTCTTCCACTTCATTTGCCGAAATTGAATTACTTGGTTATGGAGATATGGGTAACCAATTCGAAAAAGTGCACAACGTTTTGAATGAATTTATAAAAAGTGGAGATATCTCGGGACCGCGGGTTAAGCAATTGACAAAAAAATTGAAGCAAGCAAGAGACCAATATGATAAAGAACATTTTCCACAAGCTATTAAGAAGTTGCGGGGATTCTTGAAACACTTAAATAAAGAGAACCCGGGTCATGTCTCCGATGATGCCGAGGATCAACTAAGTGCAGATATTCATGCTTTGATGGAGTTGATTTTGAGGCAAACTGAGAAATAGTATTAAAAAGTAAAAAGGTAAACGTTAAAGGGTTAAAATACCATCCGACATGGTGGTATTTTAACCCTTTTGTTTTTGGAAAACCGTATTGTAATACCTGACATTGGCTGGATGGTTAGGCTCCATTATAGGCTGGTTATTTTAATATGTGAAAAATGAGGGGGGGGGTTGAAAAGATTCAGAAATAATGTATAATTTCAATAAATAATTGTACTATAATTTTGTAGTACAAAATATAATAATGTAAACGCTTACCAAAACTTTGATGAGGAGGAAAAAAGATGGACGGCGCTACGACAGTGGGGTTTGTGTCAATACTGCCTCCGTTAATTGCTATTGTACTTGCTTTTTGGACTAGGGATACTATTTTGTCCTTGGCAATTGCTTGTGTTGTTGGAGTTCTTATGGCGGGGGAAGGATTACTTGGGTTTCCGAATTTAATGAAGGAAGCGTTGGGAAATGCAAGTTTTTCGTGGATTTTCTTGTTGGAAATTTTTATTGGCATTTTAATTGCTTTCTTTCAACGTACAGGAGCAATTCAAAGTTTTACCGACATTATTAGTAATAAAAATTACTCAAGGAAGCGTATTGGGATGTCCACTTGGTTTATGGGACTGTTTGTATTCTTTAGTGATTATTTTAGCCCGGTGTTTGTTGGATCCACGATGAGAAAGGTGACCGATAAGGTGAAAATTTCTCGTGAAAAGTTAGCTTATATTTGTGATTCCACATCTGCACCGGTAAGTGTCATTGTCCCGATTACCGGCTGGGCTGTGTTTATATCTGGTTTATTAATTGGAATGGGTCCGATACAAAATGAAGCTGCCGCCTTGGACGTTTTTACTAAATCTATTCCGTTCAATTTCTACGCCGTGTTCTCTGTATTATTGGTTGGGCTCATTACATCCGGCATCATCAAAGATTTTGGTCCAATGAAAAAGGCAGAAAAAAGAGCAATTACGGAGGGGAAATTAATACGGGATAATTCAGATCCATTAATCTCGAAAGAATTAACTAATATTGCTCCATATTTCGAGGATAAATTATTAAGCATTACATGGAACTTTTTTATGCCCGTGTTGCTTATTATCGTTATTGCAGTGGGTACTTATATTGGTTTAGGGTCTGCAAAAACAATGGAAGCATTTCTCGCAGCAGCCATTTTTTTAGGCATTGTAATGCGGGTTCAGGGAATACCGGTGAAAGATATTATGGATACCGCTATGAATGGGATAAAAGGTATAATGCCGGCTGTTATGATTCTGGTTTTTGCTTATACGATAAACGAACTGAGTGAACAAATGGGAACGGCCAATTATTTGGTTCAAGTAACTGAATCATGGCTTAACCCGGGGCTGTTACCGGCAATAACGTTTTTGCTTGCAGCCTTGATATCATTCTCTACTGGGACATCATGGGGAACTTTTGGAATCATGATTCCAATTGCAGTTCCTTTAGCATTTAGTTTTGCAGGGGGTGACGTTAATACGGTTGTTCTAGCAACTATTGCTGCAGTTGCAGGTGGAGGAGTCTTTGGCGATCATTGCTCCCCACTTTCAGATACAACAATCCTAGCTTCGACAGGTGCAGCTGTTGATCATATTGACCATTGCCGCACACAGATTCCTTACGCAGTGGTAGTTGGGGTTATCGGTTTATGTATATATTTAGCACTTGGATTGTTAATTTAAGAGGGAGGTTTTTCTAATGAAAGTTGTTGTGTTAGGTGGGTCTGGTTTACAAGGCAGGGCAGCATTGCAGGATCTAGGTAATAGCGAGGATGTAAAGAAAGTTATATGTGCTGACGTATCTTTTGAAGACTTAGATTCGTTTAGTCGTCACTTGAATATGGAGAAAATAGAAAAAAGGGAAGTGGATGCTACCTCAGCGGAAGAATTAGAAATACTTTTCGCAGAGGACATTGATATTGTGATTGATTTACTTCCAAAACAATTTAATGACTTTATTGCAAAAATAGCCATTAAAACAGATGTGTCACTGGTTAATTGTTCATATGCCAATGGGTTATCAGATGAAGTATTTGAGAAAGCAAAGGAAAAAGGGGTATCTATAATGCCTGAGTCCGGTTTAGATCCGGGAATTGATTTGGTGCTATGTGGTTATGGTGTCAACCAATTAGATGAAGTTCATGAGATGTATTCCTATTGTGGTGGTGTACCAGAGGCCAACGCAGCTGATAACATATTAAAATATAAAATTTCCTGGAATTTAGATAGTATCATGATGTCATATAAACGTCCGTCTGTAATGAAACGAAATGGTGAGATTGTTAATATTACTGCCAAGGAGCAACATAATAAGGATTGGATAAACAATATTACCGTATCCGGAATTCAAGGACTTGAATCAATTCCGAATGGTGATGCAATGAGTTTTGCGGAAACATTGGGAATTGATCATGAAGTGATTAATATGGAGCGCCGGTCTATTCGGTGGTCCGGGCACGCTCAGGTTTTGCGTGATATAAAAGAATTGGGATTATTGGAAACAGAACCCGTTGAGGGAATAGAAGATCATATTACACCGTATGAATTTATGAAAAAACATCTGGAACCTCGCCTGCAATATAAAAAGGATGAGAAAGATCTTGTACTAATGAAAAATATTATTAGAGGTAAAAAGAATGGGCAGAGCCAGGAAATAATCTATGAGATGCTGGACAAAAGAGATTCGCATACAGGGTTATTTGCCATGAATCGAACGGTTGGTTATACAGCCAGCATCGTGGCTCAAATGGTTGCGAATGGGACTATATCCAGACGTGGTGTGCTTTCACCAACTACAGATATACCTCATAAGTTGTTTATTGACGAAATTAATAAACGCGGCATTACAATTAAGGAAACAAAGCGTCAATTAAATAAATCCTTTGCCTGATGAAAATGTTGAACCCTGTTTTTATATTCATCAATAGCGGAGGTAATATGTGTTGCTAATAAAGAAAAGAATGCCTCCGCTTTATTTTGTTCAATATACTCAATTAACATCTGGTGCTCATTCGGGCCACGGATGTCTTTTTTTTCAGGGATGAAATAAAAACGATCATATAAAGCAAGATAAATATGTGTTTGATCAATCATTTTTTTCGCATGGTTTATTAAAAATCTATTATTACAACTGTTTATTAATAAATAGTGAAATTCCTTGTTCACTTTAATATAGTTCACAAGATTTTTTTGTGTATGCGTTTCTTTTTCCAACTGGATAAGTTCCTTCAATCGGGTAATATCATCAGCGGAAATGGATTCCATTATTTTTTCCGATGCCAATAATTCAAGCTGTTTACGATGAATAAAAGCATCGGCAATCTCATCGACTGAGGGATTTATCACCATGGCTCCTCTATTAGGTAGTATAGTAAGAAATCCTTCCTCCTTCAGCCGTGAAAATGCATGACGAATTGGGGTTCGACTAATTGATAGTGAATTTGAAATATCATTCTCCACCAGTTTTTGTCCTGGCACCAGTTTCTGTTCATAAATAGCAGATTTTAATGATTCGTAAACATAATCAATCATTGATTGTTGTTTTTTCATAATGACACACCTAGTTTAATGTATTTTCTTAATATTATATATCTATTATATAAGAATTGGGAAGGAAATCATATAGAGACACTTATATCATTTAATAACCGCACGGCAGGAAAAAGGAGTCCAAATTCATGGAGATGGAACGGTACAGAAGGCAGGAACAAATATCACTCCAGCAACTAAAGAAGATTATGGTCAGAATGTTTAGGGGTGGAAATTGCAATAAAGGTTGGACGCAATTCAGCACATTAATCAATATGGAACAAAACATTCCGAAGCGATTATTTCTTCCACGACAGAAAATGTAGAACAACTTTTCACGGAAGTTGATGCAGCAGCTGTCTATCACAACGCTTCAACCTGTTTCACAGATGGCTTTAAATTTGGATTTGGTGCTGAGATTGGGATAAGTACACAGAAGCATCATGCTCATGGGGCCGATGGGATTGGAAGCTTTGACATCGACTAAATAAGTAGATAGAAGGAGTGGGCAGGTGAAACAGGACATGGGCCCTCTTCATTTTATAAAACAGGATGGAAGCAGTCAAACCGTCCCAGTACTTCATGGGACAGCGTCAATGTGCTAGTTCCTGTTTATAACGCTGAATTACTGCGGGCAAGTGACTATCTTCAACCAAGCTATCCAAATATACGATCAACAACAAGCTTCCCACGAAAATAAACTCGCTGAATACTCTCTACATCCGTGATTTGTAATCCAGGGATGCCGTTTGCTACCAAAAAGTTGGCATTCATGCCTTTTTGTAGCTTCCCAAACTGATTCCCTTTTCCTAAAATAGTTGCTGGGTTTGCGGTCAACATTGCCAGTGTTTGATTTTCATCATACCCGTTTGCATGTAATAGTTTCATTCCGGGTTGGGCAATCAGCATGAAAACATCCGCTCCCTGTAATGCTTGTGTTTTAAATGGCAGCCAGTCAACTTCGGGGTAAGGTGGTAAATAGGAGTCGGTTGCGTTGGAGATATCAATATTATTCTCAACTAACTTAACTATATTTTCTGGTGAATTCGGTTCTAAATGTGTTCCGCCCATTGGAGTTGCGACGATTTTTGTGCCTTGTAATTTTGTTTTTGCAATTTGTTCTTTGGTAATACCATGTGCATGATGCAGAACGTCGACACCTGTATCCAGTGTCATATCAATTGCTTTTCCACCGGCAGCATGCACACCGATTTCCTTCCCTTTTTGGTGGAAGATCCCGACTATTTCTTTCAGTTCATCAAGGGTGTAGATGATTTCTCCTGCCCGTAAAGATGCCATTTCGATCGATTCTGAGGAACTTCCGATTCACTTTTTTCTTCATCAACCATAGAACATACCTCCCATATGTTTAGACGTTTGGTATAGGCTATGTTCATGGGGGAAATGTGTGTATGCCTATGTGGAGATTAGATTGGGTGAATTTGGATGTGGTTGTACGTCAGGGAGTTTTTTATTTTGCATTTCGGTCTAATTCAATTGGTTCGTATGGGTTTTTAATCATTAAACTTGGTAAGAGCCCAATCTAACGTTCACATATAGTATCAGTGTCAAGGAGTATGATTATTGATATTTAAAGTGATTTTAAGGGTGAGCAATTTTTTGTATGACATATGTACTATAATGGAAATTACCTTAAAATCATTCATTTCATGCTGTTATTGCTGGAAATTATGAAAAAAAGATTTTCAAATTTAATTATACTGCATTGGATAGTAAAAGAAATGGATCCCCTTCTAAAACATGTGTGTGTCATGTGACTGGGGAAATATATTATGTCTTCCTTTCCCTATTGTATTACCAAAGAACTACATATAAAATAAAAATAAAGTATAAAAAGTTAGAAGAGCGAGATGGTTCCATGTCATTAAGATTTTTAAAAGACACAAAGAAATTTGGCAACATTTATTAATTTTGTTAATGGTAAATATCGGAAGATGGGATTGGTGAATCAAGGATGATTGAGCCTATCCAAACGAAGTATGCCACAAATAAAAGCAAATTTATGAAAGAAGGGGAATATAAACAATACATCGTCAATAATGTGGAAAATTGTAGTCTTGAAGTGGTTGAACAACTTATTAAAAGAACAGGTGCGGTTCCTTTGTTTTTTTAAATTTATCCGCCCAGCTGAGAATAACCGTCTCTGTGTTTGCTTAGCAAGACATAAATCGTTATGGTTTAAAATCTAAATAACCTAGATAATAACTAAAGAGTGTTGGAGGAAAAAAGATATGGAGATAATTGAATTAGAAGATAAAATTGTTGAAATTGTAAACCGGGAAAAGCATTCATATTTTTTGTATGAATTACTCGATGCCTATAATATTCCACGAGCAACGATTACTCGGTTAAAAAAAGGGAATCAGAATATGACAAAACGAGATGGGGAAGTTCACTTAAAAAATAAGGTGTGGTTTAAAGAAGTTAATAAAGGAAAACTTTTTGATGGATATGTTGAAGTAGAACGACAGGTGGCTGAGCTGTCAGCTAAGCCCCGTTATATATTGGTTACTGATTTTAGTGGCTTATTGGCGAAGGATACAAAGACAGAAGAAGCCCTTGATATTAATTTTGACGAACTTCCTAAGCATTTTGATTTTTTTCTTGCATGGAAAGGTATTGAAAGGGCTGAGTATGAAAAAGAAAACCCGGCAGACATCAAGGCAGCTGAACGTTTTGCCCGTCTTTATGATGTATTAAGTAAAGAAAATAATGAAATTGATTTATTTTTAGTACGTTTGCTTTTCTGTTTGTTTGCAGAGGATACTGGGATTTTCCCGCGTATAAGTTTTACAAATGCTGTGAAAACCTTGACACGAGAAGATGGAAAGGATTTAAACTTATTTTTTAAGAAAGCTTTTGAAGTTATGGATATGAATGAAAGCAGACGTCCAAGTGACATACCTGAATATTTGAAACAATTCCCCTATGTTAATGGTCAATTGTTTAAGGAGCCACATCGTGATTTGGTTTTCTCGAAGAAAAGTCGAAAACTAATTGTCGAGGCTGGCGAATTGCTCGACTGGTCAAAAATTAACCCAGACATTTTTGGTTCCATGATTCAAGCTGTTGCAACTGAAGACAGTCGGAGTCACTTAGGAATGCATTACACGAGCGTTCCTAACATTATGAAGGTTATTAAGCCTCTTTTCTTAGATAAGCTTAAACAGGCTTATATTGACGCATACGATGATGGTAAAAAACTTGAAGAGCTTCTCACGCGTATCAGCAAAATCAAATTCTTTGATCCGGCTTGTGGTTCAGGGAACTTCTTGATTATTACTTACAAAGAAATGCGTCGTTTGGAAATTAAAATTATTAAGCGACTTCAAGAGCTACTAGGAAGTTATCTTTATGTACCGTCAATAACACTTTCTCAATTTTATGGGATTGAAATTGATGAATTTGCTCATGACGTTGCTCGACTATCACTTTGGATTGCAGATCATCAGATGAATGAAGAATTAAATAATGAAGTTCATAACGCAGTACGTCCTACGTTACCCCTTCGTACAGCAGGTTTTATATGCTGTAAAAATGCTTTGCAGACAGATTGGAATCAAGTTTGTCCACATGAAAAAGATGATGAAGTATATTTATTTGGCAATCCTCCATATTTAGGAGCAAAAAAACAGAATAAGGAACATAAGCAACATTTAGAAACCATATTTTCAGATGTAAAAAACTATAAAATGCTTGATTATATTTCAGGGTGGTTTTTCCTAGGGAGTAAATACATTACTGAATCAAATGCACAGCTAGCATTTGTATCAACTAATAGCATTTCTCAGGGCGAACAAGTTTCAATATTATGGCCTTTACTTTTTGCACAAAAGGTAGAAATTTCTTTTGCACATAAGTCGTTTAAGTGGAATAACAATGCAAAAAATAATGCTGGGGTTACAGTTGTTGTTATTGGATTAAATGCAAAAATCATTGTCAAGAAACAGAAGAAACTCTTTTTAGAGAATTCAGTTCAAATGGTTGATAACATAACACCATACCTAACCCAAGGATCGAATATTCTGGTGTACTCTTCCAAAGTTTCTATAAGTAATTTACCTAAGCTGAATTTTGGAAATATGCCTAATGATGGAGGGCATTTGATATTGACAAAAGAAGAATATCCTGAATTTCTTTTGAAAAATTCAGGTGCTGAAAAATTCATACGAAAGTTTGTTGGTTCAGTAGAATTTATTCAAGGGAATTATAGATATTGTATTTGGATAGAACCTAATGAGGTCACTGAAGCAATGAAGTATCCTTCAATTAAGAAAAGGGTTGAAAAGGTTTGGGAAACAAGACTAAATAGTAAGCGCTCATCAACGAAAAAATTAGCTGAAAAGCCTTATTCGTTTGGTGAAGTTAGACACCAAAACATGGATGCTATAGTTATTCCTGCTGTTTCTTCTGAAAATCGGTTTTATATACCAATGGGAATCGTAAGTTCAAAAACCATTTTATCAAATCGAGTGTATGCTATTTACGGTGCAGATATATATATTTTAGGCGTTTTAATGTCTAGGATGCACATGACATGGGTTAAGGCAGTCGGTGGCAGATTAAAAACTGATTATAATTATTCAGCGGGGCTTTGCTATAATACATTCCCACTTCCAGAGTTATCAACAAGAAGAAAGAATGAAATTAAGGAAGCTGTACTTGAAATTATCGATACTAGGGAAGAGAAAGGGGATACATTGGCGGAATTATATAACCCTAAAACAATGCCAATGGATTTAATAGAAGCCCATGATAAATTAGACAGAATTGTAGATAGAGCCTATCGTCAAAAAGCTTTTGAAACAGATATGGAGCGTTTAGAAGTATTGCTTAGAATGTATCAAGAATTAACTGAAGGATAGGTGTAAGCATGGAAAATATAGTTGAAATTAATTACCATCAAACGGGTAAAAGTAAAAAAATAAATGAATACGGTATGCGTGAAATGCAAATACGGGCATTTGAAAAGCGTAATTCTCAATATTTATTAGTTAAAGCACCACCAGCGTCCGGAAAATCTCGGGCTTTAATGTTTATCGCATTGGATAAGTTAATAAACCAAGGATTAAAAAAGGTAATTGTAGCTGTTCCTGAACGCTCTATTGGTTCTTCGTTTAAGAATACTGATTTAAAGAGTAATGGTTTTTTTGCGGATTGGAAGGTTGATCTTAGAAATAATTTAACAACTGTAGGTAGCTCGAAAGTTAATGCTTTTCTTCGTTTCATTGAATCTGACGACAATGTATTAATATGTACTCATTCGACATTACGTTATGCGTTCGAACAGGTTGATGATAAATTATTTGATAATTGCTTGCTTGCCATTGATGAATTTCACCATGTTTCGGCAGACAGTAATTCTAGACTAGGTGATTTACTCCGTAATATCATTCGAAATTCTTCAGCACATATAGTTGCGATGACCGGTTCATATTTCCGAGGTGATTCCGTGCCAATTCTTTTACCTGAAGATGAGGAATTGTTCGATAAGGTCACATATACGTATTATGAACAACTAGATGGATACGAGTATCTAAAAGGTTTTGGGGTTGGATATCATTTCTATCAAGGAAAATACACATCTGCAATAAAAGAAGTTTTGGATACAAATAAGAAGACAATAATTCACATTCCTAATGTGAATTCGGGGGAATCAACAAAGGATAAATATGATGAAGTTAATCAGATTATTGATTTGATTGGTGAAGTTGAATATCAAGATGAAGAAACTGGAATCATTTATGTTAAACGACATATTGATGGTGAAATACTAAAAATTGCAGATTTAGTTGATGATCAAGCTGAACGGGAAAAGGTCTCTAGGTATTTGGGCAATATTAAGGTACCAGATGATTTAGACATAATTATAGCTCTTGGAATGGCAAAAGAGGGATTTGACTGGCCATTCTGTGAACATACTTTGACAATTGGTTATCGTGGTTCACTTACAGAAATTGTGCAAATTATTGGACGTTGTACTCGTGACAGTTACAACAAAAATTATGCGCAATTCACTAACCTAATTGCACAACCTGATGCAAAGGACGAAGTAGTAACATATACTGTAAATACTATGCTAAAAGCTATTTCCGCTTCCCTACTAATGGAACAGGTTCTAACACCTGACTTTAAATTTAAGCGTAGACGAAATGATAGTGAGCAATCATCTACAGCAGGTGAATTGTTTGTTAAAGGGATGAAAGAGCCGTCAACTGATAACGTGAAAAAGATAATTGAAAATGATATTAATGATTTAAAGGCAAAAATAATGCAAGATTCACAAGTACAGAAATCATATACTGGTGAAGTTGATCCTAAGGTTCTAAACAAAGTATTGATACCAAAGGTAATACAAAAAGTTTACCCAAACCTTTCGGATGATGAAGTTGAAGAAGTTAGGGAACACGTTGTCGTAGATACTGTGATGAAAGGATCAAAGTCAGAGGTCGTAGGAAGCAAAGAATTTATTCGTATGGCTGATAAATTCGTAAACATTGAGGACTTAGACATTAACTTAATTGACTCTATCAATCCATTCCAAAAGGCATTCGAAGTTTTATCTAAAGAGTTAAACTCTCCAGTGTTGAAACTGATTCAGGGGTCTATTGATGCAAAGCGAATTTCCTTTGATGAAGATGAATTAGTTTTCATTTGGCCAAAAGTTGAAGAATTTTTTCAAACGACTGGAAAACGACCGGATCCAAAATCTGACGATCCGTTAGAACGACGTATGGGTGAAGCAGTAATTTATATGCAGGACTTAAGGAGGAAGCGGTAAAATGGCAAATAGATACCATTCGATTGATGAAATCATGGATAGTTCGCTGTTTGATGAAATAACAACGCCACCCAAGAAGACTCCGAAAGTTCAGTATGATCCTGAAGTTGAAAAGTTTATAGAAATTATTGACTTTGTTAAAGAAAATGGACGAGAACCACAAAAAGATACAACAGCCTTAGTTGAAAGAAGTCTTGCTAGTCGATTAATTGGTATTCGTAAGGATCCTGAGCGGACAGGATATTTGAAGCGGTATGATGATATTGGAATATTAAAAGATACACAAAATGATTACAGGGTTCCGAAAATCTCTTCAATTGATGATATCCTTGACAGCGGCTCGTCTGAATTATTGGGGGATAGTCAGATCAATAATTCAGCTTCTTCAATCTTTGATACCAGCTCACTTCAAAAGGTCACAACAATGCCTGAACATGTTGCGAAACGGAAAAAGTTGAAGAATTTTGCTAAGTATGAGGAACTGTTCAAAAAGTGTCATAAGGAACTAACAGAAGGTAAACGAAAAATTGTAGCTTTTAAAAACGAACAAGACATTCAACAAAATAGTTTTTTCATATTAAAAGGAGTACTTCTATATGTTGAAAATGTTGAAGAACGTAAAAAGATAAAAGGGAAGGTTAATGCTAGGCTTCGGTGTGTTTTTGAAAATGGAACAGAATCAGATATGTTACTTCGCTCTCTTTCAGCTGAACTATACAAACATGGAAGACGTGTGACAGACAATGAAGAAACATTGCTAAATAATGTTAGCGAAGATGATCAATCAACAGGTTTTATTTATGTTCTTAAATCATTAAGTACCGATCCACAAATTACTTCTATTAAAAATTTATACAAAATTGGTTTTACGACGGGTTCGGTAGAAAATAGGATAAGAAACGCAGAGAATGAATCAACCTATCTTTATGCTCCAGTTGAAGTTGTGACCACTTATCAAGTGTATAACATGAATGGTAGCAAATTTGAAACGGCAATACATCATGCACTTGATAATAATAATCTGGATGTTTCAATCTTAGGACCCAATGGAAAAATGTTAGTTCCTAAAGAATGGTTTGTTATTACTCTCGAAGAATTACAAGAATTAATTGATGAAATTGTGATGAAGGTTAATTTTAACGACTAATTTTTATGGTTTGTTATACATTAAGAAATATAAGAAGTATTGGGTCGCTTCCTTTATTAGTAGATTTATTTATTTTCTATAATCTAATTACATCGATATATATTCTTTGTGTTATAAGTCGAGAAGTAATAAATATTACTTAAAAGGGACTTTGTCATTTTAAAGCATTTTTGCTACCACCCCGTTCTTTCAAAATAGGGAAAAGAACATAAAAATTAAATTAATTATGTTACAATTGGATTAGATAAAAATATTAAAAATTGTGATTAATGAGGGGTCGATTATGGAAAAAATCTTTCAGGAATTAATTGCTATCCTTGATGAGCAAAAGTACTCTTTTAATGGTCTATCTATTTATTTGTTAACTGATGAAGAAGAGCCCTATAAATTATATAAATTGAATATGTCCACAAATGAAGATATTAAAAAAGTTATCAATAAAAATATTAAAAAGGCTAAGGATGCCCAATTATACGAGTACCCTGAAAATACAGTTCCGGATGGCTCAGAAAGTGTTTCCTATATAAAAGAAAATGAGGTCCCCGGGTATGATAAATTTAAAGAATTAATAATTAAAGATAATTCTATAAACCTTAGCAAACGAATATTTGAACAAATTGAAGGTAATATCAAGGGTTTCGTGATAAATGCAGTAATTACCAGAAGCTCAGATGGAAAAGAAATGGATATTCTGTTTTTTTCAACATTAGACAAATCTAATTTATATCAGCCTAAAGCGGGGTTATACCGATTTGGGAGTGAAGAAGGTGATGTTCTTAAAAAATCTCGAGATACCTATTTGGAATTGAAAGATAATTGTTGTGCAATTAATTTTAATGGAGTCGTCTTTGTGGTTCACGGACATTATTTTGAAAGATTATTTAATTATGAAGAACATATCAACGTACATGCAACAACAACGGTCAAAGAAATTAGTAATCTAGGTTTAATAAGTAACTGTGAAATTTTAGAAGAGCATTGCACTAGGAACAAAAATTTTAAAAAAAAGTTGTATGGAATTAGTACTGCTAATAAACTTGATAATGTTACTTTTGACACTTTTAAGGCACTAAAGAAGACTATTGGAGAAGGGCTATTTTTTAAACTGGATCAGAAGAATAAGAGTATTACAATAGATGAGGGTAATAAACATAAATCGGTAGACCAGATAATAAGAATCATTAATGATGAAGCTGCTGAAACTCTGGTAAGTAAGACACAAATTTTTGCTAATCAGAGGATAAAAATATTTAATTAAACTTTTTTGGAAAGGATATAATTATGGGGGAGAGATTGGAGCTTGTATTAAGCAGGATATTCAGATATATGCTTTTTGTCAGTTCTTATTTACCTCTTTTTGTAATTCTTTTTCTACTGAATATCGATAACCTCTTTTTATGCTTGGTACTAATAACTATTATGGTAATTACCCTTACAACCTTAAAATTATATCTGGATCACCCTTTAAAGGTACAACCTAATCAAAAAATCATTTTAAACAAGATATCTAATAAAGGTAGTGAAGCGTTAAACTACGTAGTAACGTATATTATCCCATTCATTTCCTTTAATTCAAATATATTTGGGGGAAAACAAGGATTAAATTTACCGACACTTATAGCGTTTATTATTCTATTTCTTGTAATCGGAAGTTTATACATGTACAATAACCTGTATCATATTAATCCTACACTGACCTTGTTTTATGACATTCATACGGCAAAGAAGGAAAATGGGAAAAATACCATCATTATATCGACAAAAGGTAGTGTTATACCACTTTATACTACTATTTTTATGCGCAATGTTTCACCAGGGGTGGTGTTACATACTAAAGATACAAAAAACAAATTGTCATATACAAAAATTATACTATTTTTTTTACTTTTAGTGATATTTTTATTGATTTGGAATGTGAAGTTCCAGGGTTTTTTAAAATTTATTGTATTTTTTTTGCAGGGGGTACTCACATGAATTCACATCAAGTAAGTGTTGCAGCTGGATCTTATACTGCAACACTTTTTGCTTGGGCAGGTTTTGATGTATCGGTCCAATATGCAAGTAGTCAAACCGTCCCTGTGCTTCTTTTCTACAAGCACTTATAAAATCTTCTTATTTTTATCATCATCATCCGTCTTCTTTCTTCTAAAAACCCATCATAATTACTGGCAGTCATAGAGAATATTGATTCAGGTACACAATTCATCTTCATATTTTCTTTTAATTGTTGTTCGTCATTAAGTTCGCCAATTTCAAACTTATTATCAGCAATTTGTCGTTTAACAACATCCATGTATTGGTTTGGCGCTTGGTCGCGTATTGCTAAATTAACTCCTTGTTCCGTATAAACATAATTTGCAATTTGGTTATAATGACGACGGTTGTTATAGCCGTTATTTTGTAAATACTTTTTAGGAAATACATGATGGACATCGCCGCGCTCTTCAATCAATTGTTGGACTCGTATTGATTTTGATAAAAACGCATAGTCGTTATCATAAATCTGTGACATTAGATAAAGATTGAAATATGGGCTGCTTGCTACAGATGTCTCCAAGTTGTCCATGAAGGTGTTTTCCCAATAAGCGTCTGATAATTCACCGTTCTCAATTGAAGTGATGTAATCATTTGGATTATCGGCGTTCGCGAATCGTTTGATATCAAAATCAAACATGGATTCAGGTGAACTGGAATATCGCTCTGTTAATATGGAAATAACGAGCCACTTCCGTACGGAGCGATTAATATCAGATGAATTAAAGCCACGTTCCCTTAAAAGCAAGAATAAAGAATAGGCAAAGTTAAGGCTGTTCTGTGATCTGATTAACTTGGCATCTATAATGCCGGCAGATTTTAAAATCATGATAAATCTTTTAAAATTTGTCTCATCCACAAATTTGATGACACCATCATTTAATTCCCTAAAGGAACTTTCGATAATATCTTCTTTGTATTCCCTTGTTTCAAAATCGCGTCCAGATAACAAACTTACTAAGTTTGACAGTCGTCCACGTAAAAATTTAAACGTAAATGCGACTCGCAAAACATCGGAATAACTGGGTTCGTAAATGTTTGTATTATAATCTTTAACCCACTGAATTTTTTTAAAGGGATCAGAATTGGCAAATTCGTTATCATTATTTTTTATATCATCAAAGACAGCTGGACTTTTGATTAAATGTGAAAAGTAATCGACGGTTTTACGAATAATAGGACCGTTGTACACATCATTAACAGAGATTTTTGACATAGCAAAGTCGGCTTGACTCAAACTTACACCAGCTGAATTTATTCGAATGAATATTTCGGTTACAGTTTCGATATCGAGTGTGTGATTTAGTTCAATGATTCCAAGGGTGCTGTGTTTAATGTTCGATAGTTGTTGAAGTATTGCATTAAGTTGATCTGGGTTCATTTCAGGATTTTCTTGACAATACGTATTGATGAAGTTAAATTGGCTAAAATCAGTAGAAAATACTTCGGCAATATCAGGTATCCACTTCTTATCTTTTAATATTGCAGGGTTTTGCACCTCGAATTTTTTTTCAAAAGGATGAAATGCTATTTTAATACGTTTCTTTTGATACTTTTTATTCAGAACTTCTTTGCCAGAAATAGCCGCCATAAGTGCTGTCACACGTTGCTGTCCATCAATTAAGATTCTTTTTCCTTGTGATATAGTGCCATCCTTTAACCTAGCATCTGGATTCTGCCAAGTGATGATATAACCTATGGGATAATCTTTATAAAGCGAATCTAATAAATCACGAACCTTTGATGCTTTCCAAACAAACGGTCTTTGGATTTCAGGTATAGCAACAATATCTTCTTCAATCCATCCTAACAAAGCATTAACTGTGCTATTATTCACGTTGTAGTTGGACATAGAATACTCCTTTTTAACTTCAATTTTATCTTCATCATAACAAAAATCAAAAAGTATATCTTATCATCTAGCTTTTAAATGTGATTATATTTGTTGCTAATTCTATAATAATAGTGGGCTGGTCATTGATTCATCTTTAACGTTTTCTATATATATTTCCTGTTAAAATGTTGAACTAAACATTTGATCAAAAAAGACTTAAACAACTTCATTCTAAATCAATTATTTTGATAAATTAAATCAATCAAATACAGGCGCATGTGGTATATTAAAATCAGGTAATTTTTACTAATGGGGGGAGGGAGAAAAAATGCAGGAAGATAGAAAGACTTTGGAAATTAAAAATACACCTAGCGAACATACAGAATGGGATTTAAAAGTAATAGCAAGCTTTATAATTTCAGTGATTTTCGTTGTCATGGGGTTTTACAAAATGTTTGTGTACTCTAATGAAGAGTTTGGAGATAATAACATCAATGCTTATGTTGGAGGAGATGCATATAACTATATAATTAACTCTAATTATGCAGCAGCATACTTCTTATTGGCAATAATATTTACAATATTAGGTTGTACTTTATTAATTTATAATGTTCTTCAAAAAAGGGGAATCTAATGTGATTAAAAAAGGGGAGTTTATTTTTATAATTGTTCTTTTATTGATTATGGCGGGATGTAGTAACAAAGCTAGTACCAACAAAGCGAATTTAGACAAGGAAGTTTTTGAGAATGGATTAAAACTAACCCAGATTATACATGCAAATATTAATGGTGAAGATATCTCAAACGGATATGAGGAGTTGAGTGAATATTTTGAAGTGATGTATAAAAAAGATACTTTTTCATCACCTGAAGAGGAACTATTTGTCTCACAATTAGTATTATTGTTAATGATGAATAAAACATTTATCATTCAAAAAGCAAATGAAAACGTAAGTGCAGAAGATTATGGAGAAAGTGATGGAACTAAAGAGGAAATAAAAAAATTAATGTATGAACTTAAAGATGAATTCGGAGTCCCATATAATGGTAATTAGTGCTCAAAAGTAATAAAAGCATGGACATCATTATGGCGTCATCTTTTAAGCTTTTAAAGACATCGAAAAGGGTGAGCATTTACAAAAGGGTTAACGTTGGTGCTGGTAAGTAATTTATTGACGAAAAATCGGTGGTAGGCATTGTCGCTATTTAGGAAAAAATTGACTAAGCAAATTGTGAAGCTATGGAAGAAATAACTTTGGGATTAATAGAAGGAGAACAACACATGACAGGCAAAACACATCTTATCGGCGGATTAACAGCCGGGATAGCAGTACAATACTTTACAGATCATTATACACAGGATCTACTGTTTTTAGCATCATGCACAGCTGGATCTCTGCTGCCGGATATTTGTCACGGCGGTTCTAAAATTGGGCGAAAGCTGCCGATCCTATCAAACCTCGTGCGACTTTTGTTTGGTCACCGGACCGTAACACACAGTCTATTATTTATGGTTATCCTTGGAGCTATATTATCATCAACACCGGTTCCGGCAAGCATTACAGCCGGCATCATTATCGGCGTAGCAAGTCACTTGCTGTTGGATGCAGCAACTTCACGCGGGATTGCATTGTTATGGCCGATGAGTATTAAAATACGACTGCCGATTTATACGCATACGGGTGGACTGATTGAACATGTTGTCATGGCCATGATGATTATTGCAGCAGGATATATTGGGTATCAGATGTATATATTTTGAGGCATGGCGGTACATTTTACTGGTAGCCATCTATTATTTTCATCATTATTATGGTATAAATAAGCTAATATCACCTGGGAGCTTAAACTCCCGGTTTTCTTTATGTCTGTATGATGTAAGACGGCATGCGCAACGGAAGGGGGAGAACTAAACATGTTAAACAGTAAAAAGTTGATCGTTTGCCTTGTGTTTCTATTATTATTTTTTGCTTTGGCAGGTTGTTCCGGTAATGATGGGGAAAAAGATTCCAAAGAGGCGGAGAAAACCGCAGCACAAACGGATGAATCATCAGAGGAAAGTGGCAAAGAAAACACCGTAAATGAAACAAAAGAATTGCAGTTTACAAATGTCGAGGAAAGAATGCAGCTTAAGTTGGACGATGCTAAATACAGCGGGGATAGCTATGATGAAGAAAAAGTGCTGCAAATTCTTGAAAAACTGCCGGAGGATCTGACAGCGGAAGAATACTATTATCAGATGCTTTCCTTAATCGGGGAGGACTATCGCAGTTATTATAAATTCTTTAATAATGTTGATACATCATTTCAGGGTGCAAGCGCCAAGCCTGGTGAGGCGAAAGCGCCGGATTCTGTTAAACAGAAAAAACAGGTAAACGTTTCGATTTTGTTTGATTCAAGCGGAAGTATGGGCGCAACCATTAATGGAGAAACGAAAATGCAACTGGCCAAGAAAGCGGTGGAAACATTTGCAGGCGGTTTGCCCGAATCAGCAAATGTTTCCTTAACCGTATATGGACATAAAGGAACCGGTGCTGACAGCGATAAAAAACTATCCTGCAGCAGTATTAAGCAAATTTACAGGCTTGGCAAATACAAGGAAAAATCCTTTGAAAAGGCATTGGATTCTTTTTCACCGGCAGGATGGACACCGTTAGCCGGTGCATTGGAACTGGCCAAAAAGAATTTAGAAGAACAGAGCGGAAAAAATGCGGAGAACATCATCTATGTGGTTAGTGATGGTGTGGAGACCTGTGGTGGAAATCCTGTTAAAGCAGCCAAGAAGTTAAACCGGTCAGACATGAAGGCAATTGTGAATATCATAGGCTTTGACGTAGACGATAAGGGACAGCATCAGTTGAAGCAGGTAGCAGAAGCTGGTGAAGGAAAATATTCCACTGTACGAACGGAACAGGAACTTAATAAGTTTTTCGAAAAGGAAACGACTGAATTAATTAATGAGTGGTATGACTGGGAATCAAAAAATGTTAATAAATATTACGATTCGGAGTCGGAACGCGTTAATGAATTGTATGACATGGAAGATAACATGGTAAACCTGGCTTATGACGAAGAAACGCGGTTTAAAAATTTAACTTATGAAATGGAAGACAGAATAGACATTGATGGATTTGAGATAAGAGAAATCGCCGAGGATATCGCTTATGACCTGAGGGAATATGCCCGAAATACGGCTTATGAGTATCGCGAAGAAATTCGTAATAAAGCATATAAGCATAGAGAAAATGTAAGGGATAAGGCGTATGAAGAACGAGAAGATTTGCGTGATAAGGAATGATTTGAAGAAGCATGGGGGCGGTTCTTTTGCTTCCTCACCTTAAGGTATAGCGGACATAAAAGTTGGGATTCCCAACACTTTATGTCCGCTTTTTATCATCTTGAAAAACTCAATGGTTGACATAGAACCGGTCAGTCATTTAAAATAAGAACTCTGTTGACTTAATAGTTCTGAGTTGACTATTTGGTCAACGTCATGAAAATGAATGTTTTGACCTATGGCGAAATGCTGTTTCAGAATATCAATACACACTATTGCAATTGCTTGTGCACAGGCATTTTGCGATAGAAAGTAACAAGGGATAAGGGGTGGCGGAATAATGGATCGGAAAGAAGAAATCATGCAATCGGCAATCCGTTTTTTTTCGGAAAAAGGTTATTTTTCAACATCAGTTCAGGAAATTGCTGATGACTGTAAGATTTCTAAAGGAACGTTATATCAATTTTTTGATTCCAAAGAGGAGTTATTGATTCAGGCCATTGAAAGCAACCATAAAAAAATGCTGCAAAGTGCTGCGAATGTCAATGTTGATGCATCATTGTCAGCAAAAGAAAAGCTTATTCGAAAAATTGCTGCTCAGGCTGATGGTTTTCGCAACAATAAGGATTTCATGGTCATGCTGCTTAGGGCTTTACCGCCGCATGACAATCCTGAAATCGCATTGCTTATGAAAAGAATCAAGGTTACCATGACCAACTGGTATAAGGATTGTTTGCTTGAAGCGTATGGCGAAAAGGCGGAACCGTATATTTGGGACTTTACCATTATGTTTCAGGGGATGTTAAGGGAGTATATTTCGCTCGTCATTCATGATAAGAAGGATATCGATGTACAACGTGTTGCCCGTTTTGTTGTGGAACGGATTGATACGATGATTGGCCACACAACCGATTTGGTTCCGGTCTTGACTGCAAGTGAGATGAAAGAATACATGGAATGCGAGGACGGGATGGAGTCGGATACATCGGTGGAGGAACTGGATAATCTTCTGGAGGAGCTTAAAGGGAAGGCGAAACGGCTGCCGATACCTGATAAAGGCCGTGAAGAGTGTCTATCCGCGATTCAATCGCTGCATAACGAATGTCATGAGCAGGAACCGAGATCGTTTTTCATCAAAGCAATGCTGCTCTATCTGGCAGAAAATACCGAATTGAAGGGTCTATTGCGTCGTATTGGTGCAACCCTGAACGTTGATATAACAGCTAAACCGTAACAATTTATTTGTAGAAGGAGTGAGGGAGTTTTGGAGAATGAAGAAATGCAATCGAACCAAAGCATAAATAAAACAGTGCTTGTCGCAGTAATTCTTGCGGGTGCATTTGTTGTGATTTTGAACCAAACGTTGTTAAATACTGCTATTCCAAAGATAATGAGTGATTTCTCGGTAAGTGCCTCTACGGCTCAATGGCTGACAACAGGATTCCAGCTTACCAATGGCGTGATGATTCCGGTCACTGCCTTTTTAATTGAAAAATTTTCGACGAGAAAGTTGTTTTTGACGGCGATGATTCTGTTTGCGGCAGGAACGTTGACAGCAGCCATTGCACCGTCTTTTTCGGTATTGCTGGCTGCCAGAGTTTTGCAGGCATCCGGTGCCGGAATTATGATCCCGTTGATGCAGACAATTTTTCTATTGATCTTCCCGGTTGAGAAACGTGGTGCGGCAATGGGGATGGTAGGTCTGGTAATTGCATTTGCCCCTGCGATTGGTCCGACACTTTCCGGTTGGGTTGTTGAAAGCCATTCATGGCGGGTGTTGTTCTATATGATTTTACCGATCGCATTGCTTGATATTGTCTTTGCCTACTTTGCCTTGAAAAATGTGACAAAGCTGACACACCCGAAAATCGATCTGACATCGATTGTGTTGTCATCATTCGGTTTCGGCGGACTGTTATTCGGCTTTAGTTCTGCCGGCAATAATGGCTGGGAAAGTACGCAGGTGACAGTTTCCTTGATTATCGGTGCGCTGGCGCTTGGACTATTCATCTGGCGGCAGTTGTCCATTGAAAAACCGATGCTTGAGTTCAGAGTCTTTAAAAATAAAATTTTTGCCCTGTCCGTGTTTATCGGGATGATGGTGATGGTGTCCATGATTGGTGTTGAGCTTCTATTGCCGCTTTATATGCAGAATGCGCGGGATTATACCGCATTTGAATCCGGGTTACTGCTATTACCAGGTGCGGTCATCATGGGGATTATGTCGCCGATTACCGGAAGGCTTTTCGATAAGATTGGTGCACGGCCATTGGCGATTATTGGATTGACAATCGTTGCGGGCATGACATTTTTATTCAGCGATATGAGCGCCTCATCGTCGTATTTTTATATGATGGTGATCTATGCCATACGGATGTTCGGAATATCGCTTGTCATGATGCCGATTATGACAGAGGGGCTGAACCAGCTGCCGAACCACATGCTTCCACATGGTACAGCTATGAACAACACCATGCGGCAGGTTGCTGGTTCGATAGGTACCGCGACACTGATTACGGTCATGACAAACAGCAGCAAGGACGCTGCCCAACACGGACTTTCACAGCCGATGATTGAGGGAATGTCCGACGCATTTATGTTCGCAGCAATCATTGCCGTTGCCGCATTGGTTATGTCGTTCTTTATAAAACCGGTGAAAGCCTCGAAAAAAGGTGCAAAGGTAGTCAAGAAACCTGTTGCGGAAAATTAATATGAATGAGTGACGGGTTGGTTTTGAGGGAATTAACGAATGAAAACACACGTGCTGACATTGTCGGCATGTGTTTTTTGGGATGGGGGTATTATTTTAACTATCACGAAACAAACGTTCGTATTTGTGGTATAATTAAATAAAATGATGTGACTGTCAAAAGGAGAGGTATAAGATGACAAACGAAACAGACATCTTAATTTATCAGACGGAGGACGGTAACACAAAAATCGACGTCAGGCTGGAAAATGAAACTGTTTGGATGACACAGAAGGCTATTGCGGAGTTGTATCAAAAGGGTGTAAATACAATTAATGAACATATAAAAAATATTTATGCTGAGGGTGAACTTATTGAATCGGGAACTATTCGGAAAAACCGAATAGTTCAATATGAAGGGAAAAGGGAGGTGGAACGTGAAGTATCTTTTTATAACCTTGAATTAATTATCGCAATCGGCTACCGGGTTCGCTCTCATCGGGGTACACAATTCCGCCAATGGGCCACAGAGCGTCTGAATGAGTATCTTGTTAAAGGCTTTACAATGGATGATGACCGCTTGAAAGAAATGCGTAATTTCGGACAGGATTATTTTGATGAATTGCTAGAACGTATTCGTGATATCCGTGCGTCCGAGAAAAGGTTTTATCAAAAGATAACGGATATTTATGCAACGTCGGTTGATTACGAGTCCGGCGCGGAAATCACTCAGGAATTTTTTGCTACTGTGCAAAATAAACTTCATTTTGCTATACATGGTCAAACAGCTTCTGAACTTATAACAAATCGGGCAAAGGCGGCAAAAGAAAATATGGGTCTTACTTCATGGAAAGGTGATAAGGTCCGTAAAAATGATGTTACCATAGCTAAAAATTTTTTATCCGAAAAGGAATTGAAATCACACAACCGTATTATTGCAATGTTTCTGGATTATGCTGAAGATCAGGCGGAAAGACAACAACTAATGTATATGAAGGATTGGGTGGAGAAACTGAATGCATTTCTGCAGTTTAATGATCGTGATATTTTGGATGATGCAGGCAAGGTTTCAAGGGAGGTCGCTGACAAGCTGGCTTTGGACGAGTATGAAAAGTATAATCAGCAACGGATAAGCCGTCTGTCTACAGATGACTTTGAACGGTTTATTGAACGTAAAAATCTGAAGAAATAAATGGGGGGGACCGAGAGACAGGCTTCTCGTCCCATTAATTCAGCTGCTACCGCCCGCAGCACTTCTTATATTTTTTTCCACTCCCGCAAGGACACGGATCATTCCGGCTGATTTTCTTTCCGGATTGAAAATCAATGACATTGCTAGCATGATTCTGCGATGGCTGTAAATTATCATTCCCCAGCTGATGCAATTCGTAGGGGGAATATCCTTTTAAGCCCCATTGTTTGGTGTTGTTTGAAAGATCCACAAGCTGATCCATAAATAATTTTACATCGTCATATCCTTCAAATTCAAATTGATATTGCATCGTTTGCAGGGTATCCTGCGGGGTTATCCCATTGTTAATGGCATGTACACATTCATCGACGTGTCCCTCTGCCTCTTCAATTGTAAGGTCATAATGGCTTGTAAGAAATTTCACGAACTGTTTAAAGCATTTGCTGCGTTCAACGTAATCAGGAACGCCTGCGGTAATCAATTGTGTTTTGGAAAATGGAAAATAAGGAATGTCTTCCCTGCTTTTATGTTCATCTATAACACGTTCAGCATCGAAAACCCCTATATGTGAGAGGATATCCCGATATGTTCTCATTTCTTTATAGCAAGCCTTGGCATCGTATATAACCGTCAGAAATTCCAGTGTATCCACTTCATAAGCTGTATATGTTTTGACCATGTCTATTAATTTGGATGTGGTAAGTACCCCATAGTAGTATAGAAGTCCATGTGTCAGCCTAATCCATTCTGTATTTCTGCTGGTAATGACCTTTACGTTTCGGGAATTGATGGATGAAAAAGCATTTACCAGCTCATCCGGAATGACTGCAACTTTTTCGCCTTCGCTAGTCCCGGTAAAAGCGAGTCCATACGTGCCAAGGTTTTGCAGTATGTTGAGCGGAAGATGTTCAGCATGGATAGATCCGCCTTGCTGAATAATCTTTTCAACAATGCTGTAGCGCTCTGAATCTAGTTTTAAACATATATTTTCAAATTGCGTCGGGATAACTTGCTGCAACAGCTTAATCAATTCTTCTTTTTTTAAGGAGCTTGCATTTTTAATATCCAGTTTTTTACGAATTTCAGTGAGCTCATCTTTTGTCAATCTGGATAGCGCATCGTAAAGGCTGATTGGAACATTGATATCGCGCCAAATACGTTCTGCTTCTTTTTTCTCCATATCATCCCGCATCTCTTTAAGTCCATCCAGGGCCCTCAACATCCCTTTTTCCAGTTCCTTGTTGCCCGTATTATTACTCAAAGCTATCACCTCCTGCATATAAACCTTCTTATTACAGTATCTTAGATTTTCGGCCGTTTGACAAGGGAAGCGTGGGGAAGCGTGGGGACGGTTCTCGCGCTTCCTATGGTGACCGAAAAAAGAAGTATGGGAACCCGCTCCCATACTTCTTGTAAACAGGCTATTTAGTTGAATAAGATGTATGTGATTCGGATACGTGGGTTAGTTCAAAATCCTTTTTCTTCATCATATATCGGTCGAAAAAGTTTGCATCAATACCTGTTATCTGGTGAAGAAATTGAACATCTGCCATCCAGTCATTATTCAGCATCTGTTGGAGATTGAAAATCCTCTTTTTGAAACCCAAGTCCATAATGGATTTCATTTTTTGGGGTCTTTGAATGGAAATTGTTTCATCCATTGGTTCCCTTTTCAAATAACCCTTACGGTGAAGAGCCGCATAAAAGTTGCGATGATTTTTTTCATCCAATATACCTAAATTAGCAGCTCGATATCCCAGTACCTGCAGTGACGTTTTCCATTTCTTCTTCAGGTCAATATATGCATCCGGATTTGTAATGCGTTCAACGGTTTGCAAATCAGTTAAGAATGCTTTTTCCGGAAGCAGGAAAGCACCTGCAAACTGATTGGCCTCCTTTTCAAAGGCTTTATGTTCATTACGGTCCAAATTTGTAAATTCGACCCGATAATGTAAAAGTAAATGGCCAAGTTCGTGCGCAAGGTCAAAATTCCGACGTACAGCTGAACGTTTTAGGTTTCCTAAGATGATGAACGGCCGCTCCTGTTTTGTCCATAAACTATAAGCATCGATTTCTTCACCGATTGCTTTTTCAAAAATAAAGATACCGCTTTTTTCCATTGCAAACATTAGCTCATCATTCGTGTTTTCATCAAGGTCCAATGCGTGACGTGCCATTTTTGCAACGTGTGTTATTTGTGTTTGTCTGTCTTGATCCGCAGTGTTTAGAAATTCAATTACATTATTTCTCAATTGTATTATTTTCTGTGTGGGAAAGTTTATTTTGGCGGCAAAGTAATTCACAAAGCTGTCCAAAAACTGAACGTGCTTTGCCTCCGACTGCGTTTTGGAAATAACATTTATCACTTTTGAACGGTATGCAATATTCATGAGTGGAATATTTTCTGCCTTCACATACCTGCTCAGGACATCTTTCTTGTAAAAGTATCTGCTTTTCACATTAAAAATGGACTTCAAGTCATTAACGATTTTCATTTTAGGTGATGTATACTGATTCTCATACTGCCAAACTGCCTGTTCCGTTATTCCGAGTATTTCAGAGAGCTGTTTTCGTGAATAACCATGCATAATACGAAGATTGGTCAGATTTTCACCGATAAACATGATTCGCTCATCCTTGTCTTTTGGTTTATTTTCTTTTCTTCCTCAATGTTACTTCTATTATAACTTAATATGACTGAGGGTTAGTAATTTTTCGCAAAACTTTATCTGCAAAAAAAAGCATGGGGATCGACCCCATACTTCAAGCAATATAGTCTTCACGGTCAATATCATTGGCTTCTTTTTTGATATAGTATCTTCCTTTTGTGGCGAGTGCCAGTACGATCGTGAGGATGGAGGCGAGGATTGCGGCAAAGAATGCTGCGGTGCTTTGCAGGAATGTTCCCATGAATCCTAATGCTGCAATAGTACCAAGGCCGCTTGCCACTATTAATGATGCTACTCCAACAGGATTCCATTTATATAAATTATCTTGTCTGTCTTCATAATAGCCGGGACCAATTTTTAAGATTCGTTTAACAACAATAGCGTCGGTAACTAATATGGTAGCCCATGTTAAAAGAAATACCCCTTGGAATGTCATGACAACTTCAAGGTGATCAACAATATTAAGAAGCATTAACGTGATTGCCGATAATCCGGTAACGACAACCCAGAAACGTCTGCCTGGTTTAAATTTAAATACATTTTCAAAGAAACTTGATAAGGATAAGGAACCGCTATAAATATTCGTCACATTAATTCTAATTTGCGTTAACATCGTAAATAAGGCTCCCCAAACACCAAGAAGCAATACAATATATACCCCGGGGTTTGGTTCTCCGAGGCGAACACCAAACCAAATTCCAAGGCCGCCCATGACGCCAAAGCAGAATATTTGAGGGATAAACCCAATAGCAAAGATTCCCAGTTTCGTATCTTTCGGTTTTAAAAAGCGGGCATAATCCGAAGCAAGTAGAGGGGTCAATCCCATAATGCCGTGTTGCATACCGATACAGAGTAATAATGCAGTTCCCCCGACTTGTACACCTTCAGGCATGTAAGACCAAAAGGTTCCATCATAGCTGGAAGGATGTATAGCAGCGAATATTATTGCAGCTATTAAGAAAAGAAAAAACAGAGGTAAAGACCATTTCTGCAGTTTGTCCAGTTGCTTAATTCCAAACCAATTTAATGGGATGACAATCAGGCCAAAGAATAAAATAAACACCCATTTGGGAATAACGGGTATGAGTTCGTGTACTGCAGCGACTAAAATCAAACCTTCCAATGCGCAATACATAATAAAATTTGTAGCATAAATAAATGAAGTTAAGGATGCACCAATATATCCGAATCCGCCGCCTCTGGATAATAGATTTACATTCATTCCTGATTTAGCAGACAAATAAGCGATAAATGTCCCCAGTATTCCTGCAACAATAATTGCATAAACAGCGGATATGATAGCATTGATAGCTCCAAATTGAAGTGCCATAACACTGCCCATCTGGAAATAAAAGATAGCGGTTGCAATCCCGAATGTAATGTTAGTAATACTTAGCCAGCCCATATTTCGCTTGTCCCGCGGTACTCTACCAAGTGAATAATCATCACCCATGTTCTTGGTCTCATTTTGTTTCTGAGATTGATAGACATCCATGTTATCAACTCCTCTTTTATAATTTGTAAAACACCGTATGTCTGTTCGACACGAAGAAAACGCAACCAAATTAATATATCAATAAAGAGAGAATGGCTCAAACAGCGAATTATGGAGAGAATTTGAAGGAAAGCCTTTTCATTCGTCTTATACTGCTTCTATCTCATAAATAGTTAGAATCCGGACGTAAGTCATGCCACTTTTTATAAATGTTCGGTTTTATAAAAGGGGTGGAATTTTTATATATTGGAATGGATAGGTATACATATGCAGGAATATGTTTCTATCAATGTTTGTCTTTATAAAATTCCATTCATAGTGTTGTATATTTATACATAGAATGTTATATTTATAATCACCTAAAGACGAGAGTCCTAATTAACGGGAGGGTCAGCATTATGATAGAACAACTGGCAAAGGTAGAGGAATCAACCTCCGAAAAACAATATACACCGAAACAATACATGAAATTTTGGCTGCCTTCGTTAATCGGGGTGTTGCTGTTTCTGGTGCCGATTGCGGTAAACGATAAAGTGACTATCGGACTTGGAATTATGGCGGATGCCCTGCAGTATGCGATTGCGGATTATATCCCGTTGTTTATGACAACCGTTATTTGCTTATCTGCTATTGGCAGTCTGGTCGTAAAATTTACCGATCTCAACCTTGTAAATAACAGTCCTTTTTTAACGGCATTATTTGATATTTCATCTTTTTGGCTCATTTCAAGGTGTATCGGGGCACTATTTGCAGTGTTTACATTGACGCAAACCGGGCCGGAACTGATTTCGTCCGAGCTCACCGGCGGCGTTATGCTTTTTGATTTGATCCCGGTATTGATGGTCTGGTTTTTGTTTGCATGTTTATTCATGCCGCTGCTCTTGGAGTTCGGTCTGATGGATTTTATCGGAACAATGGTGCGTAAAATAATGTTTCCGTTGTTTAAATTGCCTGGCCGTTCGTCGATTGATGCACTTGCTTCGTGGATGGGGAGCGGGACGGTAGGTGTGTTGCTGACGACCCAGCAATATGAATCCGGCTATTATTCCAAGCGGGAAGCAGCGGTTGTTGCGACAAACTTTTCCATTGCGTCGATTGCGTTCAGTCTCGTCATTGCGCGGTTTCTGCATATTGATCATATGTTTGTTCAGTTTTATGCAACAGTGGTGGTGACTGGTGTGGCTGCGGCGATTATTTGTCCGCGGATTCCGCCTTTATCTAGGAAAAAGGAGACGTATTTGGAGACGGTTGGCAAGCAAATTGATGAAGATGTTCCGGAAAATGTATCCAGTTTTCAATGGGGGATCCAACAGGCTGTTGAAAAAGCGAGTCAGGTCAAAAGCTATCGTGGAGTTGCGAAAAGCGGTGTCCTGAATGTCATTGATATTTGGTTTGCGTTAATTCCGCTGGTCATGGCACTCGGAACCATAGCACTCGTTATTGCGGAGTTTACCCCTGTATTTGACATTTTGTCTTATCCGTTTGTACCATTCCTGCAGTTATTGCAGATTCCGGAGGCACATGCTGCCGCCCCGGCAATGATTGTCGGCTTCGCGGATATGTTTTTACCGGCTGTTGTTGGAAGCGGGATTGAGTCGGAACTGACCCGGTTTGTAATAGGTGTCATGTCGCTGGCACAGTTAATTTACATGTCGGAAATCGGGGTTCTTTTATTAAAATCAAAAATCCCAATTTCTTTTGTGGAACTGTTTGTTATCTTTTTACAACGGACCATTATTACACTGCCGATTGCAGCAATTATGGCACATCTATTATTCTTCTAAAAAATATACAGGACAAATTTGGAAGCATTGGTATTCGCCAATGCTTTCTGTTAGTGTAAAAGCTATAATGCGTACGTACGAAGAGGGGATGATCCACGTGAAGATGGAAGCTTATCTTTCCAGAAATATAAAAGATGCACTGCAGAAAGATCCACCTGGAGAATGGATGTTTGAATTGCCGGATGCATGTATCCGTTTGAATTCGGGATTTCCCGCACCGGATCTCGTGCCGGCTGACAAATTGAAGGAGGCGGTTACCCATCTGATTGACGAAGAAGGGGATTTGCCGCTGCATTATGTGGGAAGCCCCAGGTTTGCGGGTCTGAAGGATTCTATTCAACAGAGGCTGGCGGAACGCGGTATTCAAGACGGGGAAGTGTTAATCACGTCAGGTGCATGCCAGGGAATCGATCTGATCGCCCGGGTTTTTATTGATGATCAGACATTGGTTGCTGTTGAGTCACCAACATACATGGAGGCATTGGAAGTATTCCAGAATTATACAGGGCAATTTATGAGTATTCCGGTAGATGAGCACGGACTCCAAACAGATCGTTTCGAGGAAGTGCTTGCGAAGCGAAAGAAGGATGGATTGCCGATGCCGCGGGTTTTATACACCATCCCAACGTTTCAAAACCCGACCGGAACGACAATGACAATCGAGCGGCGGAAGCACGTATTGGAGCTCGCTGAAAAATATGATTTCCTGATTATCGAGGATGATGCCTACGGAGAATTGTATTTTCGGGAACAGTCAGTACCATTGAAAGCAATCGATCATCATGAGCGCGTCCTGTATGTCGGTTCACTATCTAAAGTCGTTGCGCCGGGCATGCGGATTGGATGGGTAAATGCCCCGGCTGAAGTGACTACTGCACTGGCCTGGTTCAAAAAGGATTTGGACCATCCGTTTGTTCAGGCAACGATGGCTTCTTTTTTAGAAAAAAACGATATGGAAAAACGACTGCATATGCTGCGGGCAACGTATCAGGAAAAGCGTAACGCGATGACCTCCGCACTGAAGGAAAACATGCCGTCATCTGTCTCCTGGCACATTCCGGAAGGCGGTTATTTTGTATGGGTCGAAGTAAAGGGTGCTGACACATCAAAATTGTTGCCATATGCAATGGATGAAGGCGTCGCCTATGTCCCCGGACAATATTTTTTCCTGAATCAGGCCGACGGGAAAGCGTTTCTCCGGCTTTCTTTCAGTTACGCGAGTCGCGATGAAATCGTTGATGGGGTGCGGAAACTGGGGAAAGCAATGAGGAAGTTTGATTTATAGTGGTGTGTGGGGCGGTTGGCGCTTGTCCCGCACACCCTGTTTTTCTTGGGGCGTAATTAAATATGTTATCAGTCACATTTGGGCGTTTATCAGTCACTTTTACATTTTATCGGCCACTTACGGGTGTTTATCGGTAACTTTTACAATTTTATCAGTCACTTACGCCTGTTTATCAGTAACTTACACATGTCTATCAGGAAAGCCCAGCGTTCTATCAGGAAAAGCGCCACCCCCTCCACAGCTGGCATGAGCAGCAGCAGATCAAAAAAGAGCGAACAGCTTCAATAGCTGTTCGCTCTATTTGTCTAAACTTATATAGATGCTTGATAAATGGATTCAACGGCTTCTGCAAGTGTGTCGTTGAATTCTTTGTCGCTTTGGTTAACGTTCAGATCTTGGCTCAGCGCTCTGGAGAAGCTGGCGATCAGGCCGTCGTTTTGTTTCAGCTTTTCATTGGCAACTTCTGTTGAGTATCCGCCGGAAAGTGCAACGACGCGAACAACTTTAGGATGCTCGATTAACTCTTTGTACAGGTTGGTCTCAGTCGGGATTGATAATTTCAACATTACCGGCTGATCATCGCTCAAGTTGTCAAGCTGTGCTTTTATTTCTGCTTTTAACAGCTCTTCACATTTTTCTTTTTCCGGGCTGTTAATATCCACTTCCGGTTCAATAATTGGCACGAGACCCGCAGCAATAATCTTTTTGCCGATTTCGAATTGCTGATCGACAACTGCTTTGATGCCTTCCGGGTTGGCTTCTTTTATAACGGAACGCATTTTCGTACCAAAGATATGACGCTCATTGGCGCGCTTTAATGTTTCATCCAAGTCATGGATAGGCTTCATCAGCTGTACACCATTCGATTCTTCAGCAAGACCCTTGTCCACTTTCAGAAATGGAACAATGCCTTTTACGTCTGCAAGGTAATCTGCAGTGTATTTACCCTCGATTTTGCTGTCCATTGTTTGTTCAAACAAAATTGCACCGAGAATTTTTTCTGAATCGAAAGCAGGTGATGTGATAATCCGGGTGCGCATTTCGTGAACAAGTTCAAACATTTCATCCTCATTGGAATACGCATCCTCTGATACGCCATAAGCAGCTAGAGCTTTTGGTGTACTGCCGCCGCTTTGGTCCAGTGCTGCGATAAAACCTTTACCGTTCTTGATTTCTTCTAATTGATCTTGTTGCATTAATTCCACTCCTTTATATTATTCGTTTTCCCAAACTGGTACTTATATTTTGTAACAAGGAATGCGCAATTCCCTGCATGTCACTATACAGGAAAAGTGCATAACAATCCTGGACAGTAAACATTTTAATCTATATACAATTATGATACAATATATAAGGTTATAATTGAAGCAGAAAAGTGTGTTCCGTCGTTTATTTTAACGAATAAGCGCGGGTATGCATGTCCTTTTATTAAATATTATGATGTAAAGAAGGTAAAATAATATGGGTAATCAGAAGCACAACACAGACGTTATCTTGATTGGCGCCGGAATTATGAGTGCAACGCTGGCGACATTGCTGAAAGAAGTAGCGCCGGACATTAACATTACCGTATATGAGAAACTTCAGACAGCAGGTGAGGAAAGCTCGAATGAATGGAATAATGCGGGTACAGGTCACTCTGCATTGTGCGAGCTTAACTACACAAAGGAAAAACCGGATGGCTCCATAGATATCAGCAAAGCAATCACGGTTAATGAACAGTTCCGGGTGACCAAACAATTTTGGTCATATCTCGTTCACCGCAAATTGCTTCAAAACCCCGAGCACTTTATCATGCCGCTTCCGCATATAAGCATGGTACAGGGGGAAGACAGTGTAAACTTTTTAAAGAAACGATTTGAGGCATTGTCAGATAACCCGTTATTTGAAGGAATGGAGTTTTCCGATGATCCCGAAAAACTGAAAGAATGGTTCCCGCTCATTATGAAAGATCGTACATCGTCTGAACCAATCGCGGCAACAAAAATTGACTCCGGAACAGATGTTAATTTTGGAGCGTTAACACGTAAGCTGTTCGCTTATTTGGAAGAAACAGATGTGGAAGTAAATTACGGTCACACAGTTGATGATATTAAACGTACGGACGATGGCGGCTGGGAAGTAAAAGTGCACAGTGACGATAAAATTGCGTATCGCAAGGCCGATTTTGTGTTTATCGGTGCTGGTGGAGGCGCATTGCCGTTACTGCAAAAAACAGGAATCCCTGAATCAAAGCATGTCGGCGGCTTCCCGGTAAGCGGACTGTTCATGGTTTGTAACAATCCGGATGTGATTGAACAGCATTATGCAAAAGTGTACAGCAAAGCGGCAGTCGGCGCACCGCCAATGTCTGTGCCGCACTTGGATACACGATTTATTGAGGATAAGAAGTCATTGTTGTTTGGACCATTTGCCGGTTTTTCACCGAAATTCCTGAAAACTGGTTCCAATAAGGATTTATTTTGTTCCGTTAAGCCGTATAATGTCCTGACAATGCTGTCATCCGGGGCGAAAAATATTCCATTGACAAAATATCTTGTTGAACAGCTGATGTTATCAAAAGAACAGCGCATGGAAGAATTGCGTGAATTTATCCCGACAGCGAAGAGCGAGGATTGGGATTTAGTCGTTGCCGGTCAACGTGTACAGGTTATTAAGGATACAGAGGCCGGTGGCAAAGGAACGCTTCAGTTCGGTACAGAAGTTATCAATTCTACTGACGGGTCAATCGCTGCATTGCTCGGCGCTTCACCAGGAGCTTCCACTGCAGTTCCGATTATGCTGGAAATCCTGCAGAAGTGCTTCCCGCAGCAACTTGAAGTATGGGAGCCGAAAATTAAAGAAATGGTTCCTTCTTATGGAAAGTCACTATCGGAAAATCCGGAGCTGTTGAAAGAAATTAGTGCTGAAACATCAGAAGCACTTCGTTTGAATACGAATTATCAGAAAGCATAAACTGCCTGAGCGGCAGTTTATGCTTTCTTTTGCCCGAATGCGCTGTGCGATTAAGTGTTCTCCGCTCTCCGCCGAAGAAACCCCATTTCGCGCTGAAGAATCAGCACAATCCGCCGAAGAAACCCCGAATCGCGCCGAAGGGTCAGCACAATCCGCCGAAGAAACCCCATTTCGCGCTGAAGGATCAGCACAATCCGCTGAAGAAACCTCGATTCGCGCCGAAGGATCAGCACAATCCGCTGAAGAAACCCCATTTCGCGCCGAAGGGTCAGCACAATCCGCCGAAGAAACCCCGAATCGCGCTGAAGCCCCAGCACCCCCGCCAAACAAAAAAGCTCCAGTCATCAACTGGAGCTCCCTATCTACAATGACGCTTTGATAATTTTTTTGTAATACAGCACGGACAGCATGCCGAAGATGGAATACAGCACGGTGTACAGCACCATGACAGCGATCATTGGTGTCCATAGTTCTGTTCCGAACATGAACCAGCCTGATTTGACGGCAAAATAGCTGTGCACCAAGCCGACAACAAGCGGGATTCCGAAATTCAGAACCTGCTTGATCCGGATTCCTTTTAACAAGTCTGCCTGTGTGAATCCCAATTTCCTCAGAATCGTATAATTCGGCTTTTCTTCTTCACTTTCCGTCATTTGTTTAAAGTAGAGAATACAGCCGGATGTGATTAGAAAGGCAAGTCCGAGGAAACCGACTATGAAGATGATCAGCCCCATATTTTGTTTCAACGAGGTCCTTACCTCCATTTGTGAACTATGCCAGGCTTTATTACCAAGTTCCTCTCCAAAAAGTTCATTCGCTTTATGCAAATCTCCACGGTTTTGTATGTCAACTCCAAAATAAGTGGATACGTCACTCTTGATGGATGGGTCAATATCTTTCGTTAGCCGCTGATAGGTAGTTTGGTCGACAACAGCAGCTGGAAATCCGCCATTCACCATAATGGATGGCAAAACCTGTATTTCTTTCAATCCATTGTATTTCAGGCGAATTGTGTTGTTCTTGCCTGACAGCGTAATCTTACCATTATCTTTAAAGGACAAAAATTGTTCCAGTGCGCTGCTTGAATTGATAAATACTGTTTCGTCCTCGGGAACATCCACTTGTTCAACGTCTTCATCACTAATTACTGACATCGTTGTTATACCAGGGTTGAACGGTGCATCTTCCGGGTAAGGACCGATGATATCTTTGATGTTTGCGTTTGCCTGGATAAAATCAATTCTTGTTGTTGCATAATCAATGTTATGCTGCTCGAGCATTTCTTGAAAGTGCTGGGCATTTTCTTCATTTGGAATGGAAAAATCATTTGGCACCCGTTCCACAGCTGTTTTTTCCGCTGAATAATATGAAATATAGCTTAGTGATGCCAGCCCGATAGCCAGTGCTGAAACTACAGTGATGACCGTCAACAGCAGGGCATTGGACTTCATCCGGAACATAATCGATGACAGGGATAAAACTTCTTTAATCGATAAATATCCGTTTTTCCGCTTTCGGATCAGATAAAAGATAAAGCTTACGGATCCTTTGTAAAATAGATACGTTCCAATAATAACAGATCCGAGTATGGCAAGCATGGCGGTAAGCAATTGTGCGTTCCCGATAATATCGCCGCTGAATAACATGGTCGACAGAAAATATCCGAAAATAATGAGGACCAATCCCAAAATGCCAATGCCCATTTGAAACCATGACAGCTTTTTAATATTCCCTTCCGATGCTGACTTAACCTGAAAGAGTGCCAGGATACTTTGCCGTTTAATGAAAATAAAATTCATCAGCATGATCAGACAGTAAATGATTGCAAATACAAGTAAAGTCTGACCTAGCGCCGCACCGGAAAAACGCAATTCTGCAACAGTTTTAATACCGGTCAGCTGCATAATAATCATCAGAAACAGTTTCGATGAAGCAAACCCGAGAAAGACCCCGACAACCAGCGAGCCAAAATACAGGATAAGGTTTTCCACTGTCAGGATGCGAAAGATTTTTCCCCGTGTAAACCCGACTAATTGAAATAATCCGATTTCCTTGCTGCGGCGCTTGATAAACAGACTGTTGGCATATAGCAGGAAAACCCCGACAATCGCGATCAGCAATACGGAAGCTGCTTTCAGTCCGGCGGCACCTTTAATCGTGCCTGTTACCGAATCCATTGAAGGATCATATTGCATGGTTACAAAGGCGAAATAGAGTGCAACACTGAAAATCAGCGCAAACACATACAGATAGTATGTTTTCAGATTCTTTCGCAGGTTCCGATAGATGAGCTGACTAATTTTCATAGTTGACCCCGCCCAGGACACCTTGTGTTTTGATAATGTCTTTGAAGAAGGACTGTCGGGACTCAGCGCCTTTGTTCAGCTGTGTATAAATTTGCCCGTCCTTTATAAAAATGGCGCGTGATGAATAACTTGCTGCAGCAGGATCGTGTGTCACCATAACGATGGTTGCGTTCCGCTTTTCGTTTAAATCACTCAATTTGTTCAGCAGATTGGAAGCGGATTTGGAATCCAGTGCTCCGGTCGGTTCATCCGCAAAAATAATGCTTGGCTCATGGATGAATGCACGTGCTGCTGATGTGCGCTGTTTTTGCCCGCCGGAAATCTCATTCGGGTATTTGTCCTGAATGTCCAAAATACCCAATTCACCTGCAATTGTCTGAAACATCTTGGCGGCAGCTTTTTTGGAAACCTTTTGGATGGATAATGGCAGCAGGATATTTTCTTTCACGGTTAATGTATCCAGCAGATTATACTCCTGAAAAATAAATCCGAGATGATGTTTCCGAAATTCCGCCAATTGTTTATCTTTCATGGAAGTGAGTTCATTTCCTTCAATGACAATGGACCCCTGACTGACTTTATCGATGGAGGACAGGACATTGAGCAATGTCGTCTTGCCGGATCCGGATGGCCCCATGATACTGATGAATTCCCCTTTATTTACTTGTAAATCCAGGCTGGTTAATACTTCCTGCCTGTTGAATTTATTTCCGTAGCTTTTATAAATTTTATTTGCCTGCAGAACCGTCAAAGCAAAACACTCCTTGTTGATTGATAGTTCCATCTTAAATCAGTCTGCCCAATGTTTCCTTCGATTTTCCGAACAAAAAAGCAAAGCATGTGACATTTTCGTCACATGCCTGTCAGCTTCAGAAATTCATTTTTGTTCGGGAAGGTAAGAATGAAGGATGTGCCTTCTCCTGGCTGGGATTGGACATCAATATGAATGCGCATGACATCTGCCACTTTTTTCGTTAAATAGAGGCCCATTCCGGTTGATGCATGATCAGCATGGTTATTTGTCGACGTAAACCCTTTTTCAAAAATACGCGGAAAGTCCTTTTGGTCAATCCCGCGGCCATCATCGCGAATTTCCAGTTTCGTCAGTTGGTCTTCGGAAAAAGAATGGATGGTAATATCGGAACCTTCACTATATTTCAGGGCATTCGTCAACAGCTGTCTGATGATGAAGCTGAGCCATTTGGCATCACTGATCACCGTTGGAACGTCCAGGGAGATGTCAAAGCCAATCCCCTTTTGCAGACACCATGATTTCAAATCCCGGATTTCATGATGGAGTATTGGTTCCAATTCAACCGTTTCCACGTACAGGTCGTTCTGCATAAACGGAATTCGCTTCTGGTGGAGCTGCTGATCCAGAAGCAGATGGATACGCAGCCATTCATACATAAGCTGTGATTTGAAGGAGGAGTGTTCCATCCGGTCAATCATCAGCTGCATGGCGGTCAGCGGTGTTTTGACATCGTGAATCCAGGACATAAGCTCATCTTTTTCCTGGTCGACACTTTGACGGTTTTCGGAAATATCCTTTGTGTATTGATCCGTTTGCAAGGTTATGCTGTTTTCAACGATTTTTTCAAAAGGACTTTCAGCAGGTTCCACCGTTGTCAGGTCATACGATTTATCCCAGTTGTTCAGGCTTTGGTAAAAACTAGTTTCTTTATGGTAGCGGATGAAGAAAAAGATTGTAAAAATAATCAGGGAAAGAAACACGATATAGAGAAGCGATCTGAAAGGAATCGTTGGATCAATCGCCGCAATAAGCAAGGTTACTGCCTGAAGCGTGATAATCAGCAGAATCCAGCTGCGTCGTTCTTTCAGGTATGTTCCAATCATATTTGTTCCCCTTCCAGCGCGATATACCCCTGTCCGACTTTGGTTTCAATATATTTTCCGAGACGCAGTGTTTCCAGCTTTTTGCGCAGCCGGTTAACGTTGACCGTTAATGTATTGTCACTGACAAATCGCTCATCATCCCATAGATAGGTAATCAGTTCCTCTCTGCTGACGATTTGATTTTTATGTTCAATCAGCACTTTTAAAATAAACATTTCATTTTTAGTAAGCTCGATTTCACCATCATCATTGGCGACTGTGTTATTGGCATAATTGACGTTGGCACCGCACCATGTTCTGAGTTCAATCGTATGTTCCGTGTTGTAGTTGTACACCCGGCGCAGGATGGCCTGGACTTTGGCAATCAGCACATCAAAATGGAACGGCTTTTGAATGAAATCATCCGCTCCCATCTGCATGGACATCACCATATCTGTCGGGTGGTCACGTGATGACAGAAATATAATCGGCACATTGGAATGGGAGCGAATCAGCCGGCACCAATGAAACCCGTCAAATTTGGGCAAGGTGATATCGATGATCACCAAATCAGGCTGGATGTCCGTGAACTCCTTGATGACATTTCCGAAATCCCGGACGCCATGTACATTATAGGACCACTGTGCTAAGCGGTCGCGTATTTCGTTAAAAAGTGTCCTGTCATCTTCAATCAGCAAAATCGTAGACATCTTCATCTCACCACACTATTTAAAATTCCAAGGCAATGGGAAGGAATCGGTCCTTCCGCAAAAAATACACTTCTTTGCGAGGGAAACGAATCCCCGCCAATCTATCACCAGGTCATTGCGCCGTATACCCGCCATCTAAAATAACCGCTTGGCCTGTGATGCCTTTTGCTTTACTGCTGGCAATGAAGACGGCATAATCAGCGATTTCCTGGACGTCAAGGAGCCGGTGCTGCGGAACAAGCGGATAAATGACTTCTTCCATTACCTTTTCAACCGGAATATCCCTTGTTTCGGAAATTTCCTGCAGCTGGTTTTGCACGAGCGGGGTGTCGACGTAACCGGGACATAATGCGTTTACGGTAATGCCGTCAGCTGCACCTTCCAGCGCGGCGACTTTTGACAGTCCGATCAGCCCATGTTTGGCAGTGTTGTAGGCGGCCTTGCCGGCGAATCCGATGACACCATTGATGGATGCCATATTGATAATGCGCCCGTATCCTTGTTTCCGCATGATCGAAAAAACTTTTTTTATCGCTATGAAAGGTGCAGTAACCATTATCTTTTGCATCAGCTCGAATTTTTCAGTTGGAAAATCTTCAATTGCCGCTACATGCTGCAGTCCTGCATTATTCACCAAAATATCAAGCTGGCCGTACACTTCAATGGTCCTGTCAATACCCGCAGTGAGCTGCCCCTCATTGGTCACATCACACGCCAGTGCCATTGCATCATGCCCGTTTTCCTTCAATTCTTCAGCAGCCTGATGTGCTGCATCTTCTTTCAAATCGGAAATAACTACTTTTGCCCCTTGTTCAGCAAATTCCCGGGCAACCTCAAGGCCAATTCCGCTGGCAGCTCCGGTGACAAAAGCAACTTTCTGATTCAGAATCTTATCCATTGCGAATCCCTCCAATTAATATATAGTGTATCAGTTTTGTACAGCGGTATCACGCGGCATCCGGATGGAAAGAAACAGGGTGAATGCGCAAAATACCAGGCTGATGGCTGCTACAATATGAAAGTGTGCCACATCGATAGTGTCGTTAAAAAATATACCGAGCAGCGCCGTCGATAAAATTGCTCCCAAATAGCGGCTTGTTTGGAATAATCCGGAGGCAGCACCCGTTTTTTCCGGATCAGCGAATCGGAATAAGGATGTCTGCATACCTATATTGTTAAAGCCGTTGCTGATACCGATGACAGACATTACGCCGAGCAGTCCAAGCAATGGTGTTGTTTCATGCACAGTCAGAAGAAGTGCCGTTCCAGCCGTCAGGGCGATTGCACCTGACAGTACTGCCGGTTTCGATCCATGCAAATCAATCCACCTGCCTGCGAGCGGTGCCACAATGACACCAAATCCGGCCATTGCCAGCATAATCAGCCCGGTCGTTCCCCCGCTGTAATGCCGGACCTGCTGCAGAAAGGTTGGCAGTCCGTAAAAGTAACAGTAGTAGACCAGGTTAATGCTGATGAACTGTGCATAGACGAGCAGTACATTTTTATTGCTTTTTAATGCACTGAGATCAATGAACGGTTCTGTTTGCCGTTTTTCATAAAAATAAAATAAAACCGTAGCGGCTATGAAAATCGGCATCGTCCAGTACCGTATTTCTCCTTTTAAGGAAAGCAGAAACAGGATCAAAAAGACAATGAAAACTGTAAATAAACCAATTCCGCCAAAATCTATCCGGCCAAGTGTCAGTTTACCGCCGCTCTGTTTTGGCAAAATAAACAGTGCCATCAGGAATGAAACAACAATGAATGGCAGGTTTACGAGAAAAATTGCTTCCCAGTCAAATCCTTCGATAAGAAAACCGCCGATTGTTGGCCCAAACGCTGCAGAAACGGATGAAAAAACGGCCAGCACGGACAGTGCCCGGGCTTGTCCCGTGGTGATGTAATTGCGTACCATGGACATTCCACTCGGGAACAGGGATGAACTTCCAAGTGCCTGCAGTGCACGGCATCCGAGCAGCCAGCCGAAATTTGCGATTAATGGTGCAAGAGCGGAAGACATGGCGACAAGAACCAGTCCGGTCAAAAATAGTTTTTTCTGCCCGAACATATCCCCAAGCTTTCCCATGACAGGCTGCCCGACAGCACTGACCAGATAGAAAATGGAGATCAGCCATGTTGCACTGGCAAAAGAAAGATCCAGTACATGCTGGAGCCGGGTGAGTGCTACTGAGATCATTGATGAGTTTAATGGATTGAGCAATGTGCCGAGGCTGATGGTGAAAACGAGCAGCCAAGGTTTTTTAATCGTGTTTTTCATGTAAAAGACTCCTGCTTTGTAATACGAATCTAGTATGTTTCCCATTCTACATGAAAGGACAGGGGAATTTCTTGTTTTAAAGCTTGAAAAGACTGTGTAAGTCTCGCGCATGTTATACTGGGAAATATAGATAATCCGGGGGTGAACATATGGATTTGGAAGCCATACAGCATAAATTGGAAAAGCACTCCCCCACCGTATTGGGTATTGAGCAATTTTCCAAGTATGCGGTTTTGCTGCCGCTTATACAAAGAGAAAATGGGATTCATGTTTTATTTGAAGTCCGTTCACACAAAATGCGGCGACAGCCAGGGGAGATTTGTTTTCCGGGAGGGCGAATGGATCCGGTAGATAAAACCGACCAGGACACCGCCGTTCGGGAAACATCCGAAGAACTGGGGATCGATGCGGGACAGATTACCAATGTTGCTCCGCTTGATTTTCTGATTACTCCTTTTGGAATGATTATTTATCCGCATGCAGGGCAGATTCACCATCCGGAAGCTATCCAGCCGAACCCCTCCGAAGTCGATGAAGTGTTCGAGGTACCACTGTCCTTTTTCCTGGAAAATCCACCTAAAGTGCATTATGTACAGGCCAGGATGGAACCGGAAGCAGATTTTCCTGTGGAGCTTTTGCCGGGCGGGGAAGATTATGATTGGCGCCCACGGAAAATAGAGGAATTATTTTATGTGTACGGGGATAAAGTAATCTGGGGGCTGACTGCTAAAATATTGACTCATTTTGTGGGGCTGATTCGGTGAGATCATTACCTGCAATGAAAAATAGCCACCCTGATCCGGGTGGCTATTCGTCCCCCTTTGACTTAACTTTCGCCGGGACAATCCGCCGCTCAATAGATTCATAGCGTTTCAATATGTTCCACATAAATTCGGTGTTGGATACGAGCAGATACATTGCCAACGCAGCTGCAATTCCGATCAGTGCCCCTGTAAGGACATCCCCAGGATAGTGAACACCGGCCCAAATACGTGACAGACCTACTATTGATGCCAGCAGCAACCAAAGGACGCCGCTTCGTTTATAGAAAAGGAAAAACATCGTACAGAATGAGAAAAATAGAATGGTATGGTCGCTTGGAAACGAGTTATCTATCTCATGAGCTATTAATTGATTTACATTGGCAAGTTCCGCAAATGGCTGGTGGTTGCTGTACAAGAGCCCTGCGATTTCCGCAGCAATTTCAGCAACTATGAACGCGATACCTGCACAAATAACCATCATCCGGATTCGTTTGTTTCCCGTAAACCACATAATCAGAACCCCAAGTGCTAGAAAAAGCACCATATATTCCGCAATGAAAGTGACTGCTGGATTCAAAAAGGCTATGTCTTTGCCTAAATTATTGATCATCCGGAAGAGTTCAACATTCCATTCATGTATATTCATTGATTGATAACCTCCTTATAATGAAGAATAGTTTAGCAGAAACAGCCAGCGGGGAAAATTAATTTCTCTTACCTTAGGCTTACATTGCTAGTCGCTCCCCTTTGGATTGTTTACTCCCGGGAAAATATAATCCGTCCGCAATAAATATTTTTTTTAAAATAAAAAAGGAGCTGCCCCAAAATGCTGGTGCAGTTCCTTTTAATCCGGCATATTACTGATTGCGGTACAGATGGATTAAATCCTGGTTCTGTCCGCGTGCAAATACATCGGTTCGGTTTGGCCCCCATGATACGGCTGCAGGCGAGGAAGTTAAATTGCCGCCGAGATTCTCCCAATTGGACCAGCTGGAACCATTCCACGTTCGTTTGTAAAGTCTGTTGCCTGTGCCTCTTACAAATACGTCCAGTTGATTTGGTCTTCGGGATGACACAGCCGGACCGCTTGTTAAAGTACCGCCAAGGCTCTCCCAATCGCTCCAATTGCGTCCATTCCACCATTTATGGATTAATTGGTTATTTTGTCCTCTGGCAAATACATCAATCCGGTTTGGATTCCATGATACAGCTGCCGGTTCGGAAGTGAGATTGCCGCCTAAATTGACCCAGTCTCCCCAATTTGAACCGTTCCACGACCTCATATAAAGATTGTTACCCGATCCTCTGACAAACACATCTAATTGATTTGGCCTGCGTGAAGACACGGCCGGGCTGCTCGTTAATGTTCCGCCGAGGTTTTCCCAATCACTCCAGCTGCGGCCGTTCCACCATCTGTGATAAAGTCTGTTACCGGTGCCTCTGGCAAACACATCAATCCGGTTTGGCCCCCAGGAAACAGCGGCTGGTGCAGAAGTGAGTGATCCATCAAGATTATCCCAGCCGCTCCAGTTGCGTCCATTCCACCATTTATGATAAAGATTGTCGCCGGTGCCCCGTGCAAACACATCAAGGCGGTTTGGCTGCCATGAGGAAACGGCAGGAGCGGATGTAAGTGTACCGCCAAGGCTTTCCCAGCCGCTCCAGCCTTGACCGGTCTCACCGCCGCCGCCTCCGCCAATCAAATTCAGCACAATCTGAATAATTCGGATGAGAACCTGGTCCAGCCGGTTTTTGGAAATCGGATAATAGTTAAACAGAAACCCGATCCATGGCACCTGTGACTGGAATTGATTGTAAATTTGGTTTGCAGACTGGTTTGTATTACCTTGGTTGAGTGTATACCCGGCTACAAGGGAAAAAAGATAATCAGATAGTCCCCGGTTCAGTCCTTCCCGCTCAAGTTGTGTGTATAAATCACTGTGCTCAGTACGGATGGTTTGCATCACTTGCTGCAGACTGGGCTGCTGTCGCATATCCATTGGGGCAGATGGAACTGCATGATAATATGTCGGATCGTACGACTGATTGTAATTTGGATATTGATACATCATTATACCTCCCATTTTTGTACAGAATTATCATATGCATAACTGGGCGATGTGGGGATTAATTTTGGGAAAATCGTGGGCCATAAGCTGTTATCCCGGTCCGGGGGTGATAAAGGGGGAATCCGGATAAAGTCCATCAGTATACTGCATTTTAATTTACAAAAATTTCGGAAAAGGTGTAAAATAGGGGGTGTAAAAAATTTTCGGGAATGGAGGATTTTTTGATGAGCACAAGGAATGAGATTGTGGAAGGCTGGCTGAAGCATCGATTCGTAGTACACGATCTGCTGAAGCTGGTTGATGATAAGGATGTGGAATTTAAACCGTGGGATGGTGCATATACGCTTGGCGGACTGGCAGTACATATTGCAACATCAATGGATATGTTTGTCAAAACGGTGTTGAACGGTACATTCACTCCGCCGCAAAAGGAAGATGATTTTAAAACCATTGCGGACGTACGTGAAATTGTCAGTAAGTATACAACGATAACGACAAGGGATTTAAAGTCACTTTCTAAAACGCAGCTGACAGAGGAAGTGGAATTTAATAAGGAAAGTGCTCCGGGGAGTTTTTGGCTGTCCAATGCCATTGACCATGAAGTGCATCACAAAGGCCAGCTGTTTACGTATGTACGGATGACCGGCGCGGAAAAGGTGCCATTCTTCATGAAACATCCGTCTGAATTACGGTAAGAGATACATTTCTGAAACCATAAAGAGGCTGACCCGCCATTGCGAGTCAGTCTTTTCAAGTTTTTATACAACGCCCTGGGCAATCATGGCATCGGCTACTTTAAGAAATCCTGCGATATTTGCACCTGCTACCAGATTTCCGGAAGTTCCATACTCCTCCGCGGAGCCCATGCTTTTCTGATAAATATCTTTCATGATTTCCTGCAGCTTGAAATCCACTTCTTCAAAGGTCCAGGAAATTTTACTGCTGTTTTGGGCCATCTCCAAAGCAGAGACTGCCACACCACCGGCATTGGCTGCTTTTCCAGGTGCGAAAAGAACACCTTCCTCAAGGAACAAATCAACAGCTGCGTGTGTACATGGCATGTTCGCTCCTTCACCGATTGCCTTAACATTGTTGGCGATCAGTTTACGAGCCGCATCCTCATCCAGCTCATTTTGTGTCGCACAAGGCAAGGCAATGTCACATGGAATATCCCAAATATCTGTACAGTTATCGGAATAATGCGCATTCGAATGTTCTTTTACATATTCACAGATTCGTTCGTCGCCGGTTTCTTTCAGTCGCTTAACAGTTTCAAGACAAATACCATCCGTGTCAACGATGAAACCGTCTGAGTCACTGCATGCGATGACATTTGCTCCCAGTTGCTGGGCTTTTTCAATTGCATAAATCGAAACATTGCCAGATCCGGAAATAACAACTGTTTTATCCTTAAGGTCAAGATCATTATGCTGCAGCATTTCCTGTATGAAATAAACAACACCGTATCCGGTTGCTTCTGTACGTGCCAGGCTTCCGCCGAAATCGATGCCTTTTCCGGTCAGAACTCCGGGCTCGAATCTGCTGCGCATTTTTTTGAACTGGCCGAACATGAACCCGATTTCCCTGGCGCCAACACCGATATCACCGGCAGGCACATCGGTATCCGGACCAATATGTTTTGATAATTCTGTCATAAAACTTTGCGTAAACCGCATGATTTCCAGTTCAGACTTTCCTTTCGGGTCAAAGTCTGACCCACCCTTGGCACCTCCAATGGGCTGACCGGTCAGGGAGTTTTTAAAAATCTGTTCAAATCCGAGAAATTTTATGATGCTGTTATTGACTGAAGGATGAAAACGGAGGCCGCCTTTATACGGTCCGATCGCATTGTTGAATTGTACCCGAAATCCACGGTTCACCTGTACATTGCCTAAATCATCAACCCATGGCACTCTGAATGAAATAATCCGGTCCGGTTCCACCATGCGGTCCAGAATACTGTAATCCATATATTTTGGATTTTTTTCAAATACGGGGATAAGGGAATCAATAATTTCCTTCACTGCCTGTAAAAATTCCGGTTCATGCGGATTACGCGCCTTTACTGTTTCAAAAACTTGTTCCGCATATTCTGTTGCGCGATTGCTTTTGGTTTCCTGCTTACCGTCTAATGCTTTCATACAGTTCCTCCTTTATGAATTCAGTTAAAAAAGTGGTTTAGTATCGGGTTAAAAGGGTAGTATTTAATTGTCAGATGAAAAGAGAGCCGGCTGTCAAGCTGGTTAATAATACAAGGTAAGATATAATTATACACTAAAATTCTCAAAACTTCAAAAAATGTTATTGGGAAGTGTTGTATAGTACGGATTGTGAGTTTTAAGAAGCGGTTAAACGGATGTATGTTTATGAAGGAATATGCATTGCTGTAAAATAAAAAGAATCGTTTTCCTTTTGATGCGGATAACGATTCTTGTGCTTTGTCCGGTATACATAATCTTTTTTTGTTTTCGTTGTCCGGGTTCGTAAATCGTGTTCTGCAAATGGACTTCGCGCCGTTTGCGGATCCATTCTGCCTTCACGGATTCGTTTTTGCCGTATTTTGGCAGCCTTTGATCTGGCCATGCATATCACACTCCATATTATAATAGATTGATAAAGCTACATTTTCACAATACCTGATAACAGATACGGTATCAACCGTATTTATGTGGATGTAATAATTTTCCCTTTATTGCAATTATAGTGAAAATATAGGAAAATGAAACATAGTACACAATAGTGGGAGGCTGAAGAAATGCTCGTTAAAAATGATTATGTGCAAAAACGTGATGTTGTTTATGTAAAAGAAACTGACCAAATGGATGACGTTTTGAAAAAGCTGGAGGAATCGGGATACCGCTGTATTCCCGTATTGGATGAGTCCGGCAGCAAATTTGTCGGCAATATATATAAGGTTCACTTGCTCGAATATGAAAAGGAACACGCCTTGAGTGAACCGGTTAAAGCTCTTGTGAAAGATTCGGATGGCTATGTAAAGGAAGATGATGCTTTCTTCCGTGTATTTGCCGCCATCAAGCGACTGCCATATTTGGCATTGCTCAGCGACGATGATGAATTCAAAGGTATTGTTACGAACGGAAATGTCATTCAGGTACTGGAAAATGCGTGGGGAGCAAACAATGGAAGTTATTCATTGACCATCGGCACTATCGAATATTCCGGTGCATTACGGAAGATGCTTAAAATCGTTAACAAATACTGCAACGTGCAAAGTGTTATTTCACTAAATAACAATTCCCTGTATGTCCGGCGCGTCTGCATTGTACTGCCGGAAGAAGTAACAGAAGACACAATGAATAAGGTTACCCGTGATCTGGAAAAAGGTAATTTCACCGTAACGGACGTTGAGCAACTGAATTAGTGATCCGGATTTGGATGGAAGGCTTGCTGTGGAGGCAAGTCTTTTTTGCGTTTTTTAGAGAGCGGCTGTATATCGCGCCCTGGGAATTTGGTGATTGTTCGGCCGGTCTAGCATCTTGGGTAGGTGCTGGCGTTCGGTGGATTACAGCGGTAATCGTGAATTCTTCGGCGGCAGCGGATTGGGCTACAGCGGTAATCGTGGATTCTTCGGCGGCAACAGCCCAGACTACAGCGGTAATCATCGAATGTTCGGCGGGGGTAGCGTATTGGGCTATAATATCTCCCCGAAATGTTCAGCAACCAAGTATTCTTAAAACAGTACCTTATGCAGCTAAACTGTCTACAGTAATTTTTCCTCTGATCCAATGAATATTCTGTTAAAATTCTAAAATTTTATAGACATTTTCTATGAACATGGTAAAATTTTATATGAATACATATAAAAGATGAGGGGAAAATCGTATGAAGGTCTGGCTTCGGAAATTATCGGTTATTTTAATAGCAATTATGACGCTCGGAATTTATGTTCCGACTGCTCATCTGAATACGGAAGCTGACGGGGCAAATGAAGCAGTCAGTACACCTTCCGAGGCGGATTCCGACGATACGATTGCTGTTGATGTATCAGAGCCCTCCGAAGTGGATGAGGCCACCTCCCTGATGCATCGGATTACCGGGAAGGCGAAAGAACAAACCTTTATGAAACTGGGAACGCGAATCAGCGACCAAATAGATGCTGAATTTGAAGAAGATATTTTACCAAAAATTGAAGCATCCCTCAGCATGATTCTGGCGGAAGCGGGAAATGATAATCTCCCATACTATGGAATAACCGAATACCCTTCAAGCGGTTTCGGCGAAAAAATTTTCAATGTATATGATAACCGGACCGGCAAAGATATAGCCAGATTTCATGTGCGACGTGATAATCGGCCGCTGGAGGGATACTGGTTCAATTTTCATTATCATTTACACAATGATGGGTTCGAAACGCATCACGAAATCGGGGAGATCTACTGGGATAAAAATATTCCGCCGAAATGGATGTCCTGAACAAACAAAAGCCTGGCCCACACACCGGGCTTTTAATGTCTAGCTCCAGCGCCCAGCAACTAGCAAACTTCTCATCCCTCACTACGATAAGTCAACATCGGTTCGCTTCCAGCTCACCGTGTTTCCTTTATCTCATTGCGGAGTGCTCCAGTTTGTACGTTGCTAAACGGGCGCTTGCGCTTTTCTAATTTCAAAAAGGAAGGTACGTTATGCCGGAAGAGAACATTACGCGAATAGATTTGGATGGAAAAGAATTGATTTTGATTGGTACAGCCCACGTATCGAAACATAGTGCGGAACAGGTGAAGGATGTCATTGATCGTGAGCAGCCGGATTCTGTCTGTATTGAATTGGATGCACAGCGGTATCAATCGATGATGGATGGCAATAAGTGGAAGGATATGGACATCTTTAAAGTGATTAAGGAAAAGAAGGCAACATTGCTTTTAATGAATTTGGCCATTTCTTCCTTTCAGAAACGGATGGCGAAACAATTTGGCATTAATGCCGGTCAGGAAATGATGCAGGGAATTCAGTCTGCTGAGGAAACGGGTGCAGAGCTTGTGCTTGCTGACAGGAACATTCAAATAACCTTTTCACGCATTTGGCGCAATATCGGATTGCGGGGCAAAGGGGTTCTCCTGATGCAGGTGATTGGAAGTATTTTCAGTAAGGAAACGATTACGGAAGAAGAACTGGAGAAAATGAAGGAACAGGATATGCTTAATTCCATGCTGCAGGAGTTTACTGAGCATTTTCCGAAGCTGAAGACGCCGTTAATTGATGAGCGGGATCAGTATCTGTCGCAGAAAATTAAGGATGCACCCGGAGATAAGGTTGTTGCTGTGCTTGGTGCGGCACATGTTCCCGGGATCAAGCAGGAGATTAACCGGGATCATGATTTGGACAAGCTGAACCAACTCCCGCCGAAATCAAAAGTACCAAAAATAATTGGCTGGACAATACCGGTCATCATTATTGCCATGATTATTTTTACGTTTAACGTTAATCCGTCAGCAGGTTTGCAGCAAACCATTACATGGGTGCTCTGGAATGGGTCATTATCCGCACTTGGTGTTGCGATTGCCTTGGGACATCCGCTGGCAATTCTGACGGCTTTTGTGGCAGCGCCAATAACATCGCTCGATCCGATAACCGCTGCCGGCTGGTTTGCAGGGTTTGTGCAAGCCTATTTTCGCCGGCCTCATGTATCCGATTTTGAGAAGCTGGCAGATGACGTCTTCAGTCTAAAAGGGTTTTGGCACAACAAAGTAACCCGGATACTGCTCGTAGTTGTCATGGCCAATCTCGGCAGCTCCCTGGGCACCTTTATCGGAGGCGCCGACGTCGTCAGGCTGTTCTTCCAGAATTTATAGATGCCTGGCACCACCCGGATTTTGTCGAATTTCCTTTAACGCATTTCACATTGGAGTGATGATATGAAGCTGATCGCAAAACAGCCGTATGTCAAGGTTCAACGGGTTGTGAACAGCATCGAACAGAAAGATATTGAAGAAGAGCGTGTGTTATATCTGTATGATGAGAAGGTCGTATCCGAACATCACGAGTTCCCGATCCAGAACATATTGGATATGTCGTACCGGACAGTCGGCAGTAAGGGCGGCCTCCTTTATTTGCACACCATAAAAGGAATCTACTCCTATACCGTCAAGACTTCACCGGAAGCTTTTATAGGAGCCTGGCACCACCCGGATTTTGCTGAATAATGTCGAACACGTTGATGATCCGTGTTCGACTTTTTTTATTGGCTGATTTTCTTCCGTTAATTAGGTTGCTTTTATACAGCAGTGGTTAAAAGTTGTCAGCATGTTAAATAAGCCTCTTGCATAAGCTTTAGTAACCGCATCCTAGTTGGAGGGAAGTTAATGGATATACTAAACAAAGTGAAGAGCCACAGGGAAGAAGAAAACCGTTTACGATGGGAAGGCACCTTTGCGGAATATCTGGAGATTGTGAAGGAACGGCCGGAAGTCGCCCAGACGGCTCATTCGCGGGTTTATAATATGATCAAAAGCTCTGGTATAAGCGAACGAGATGGAAGAAAGATGTACCGGTTTTTTGGCGAAGGTATTTTTGGACTGGAGGACGCCATGGAGCGGCTCGTCGAAGAATATTTTCATCCCGCGGCGAAACGGCTTGATGTACGTAAACGGATTTTGCTTTTAATGGGACCAGTCAGCGGCGGGAAATCAACCATTGTCACGATGCTTAAACGCGGCCTTGAAGCCTATTCCAGAACAGATGAAGGTGCTGTATATGCGATTAAGGATTGCCCGATGCATGAAGATCCATTGCACCTCATTCCAAAGCACTTACGCGAAGATTTTTATAAAGAATATGGCATACGGATTGAAGGAAGTCTGTCTCCATTAAATTCAATGCGTCTGGAAAAGGAATACGGCGGCCGTATCGAGGATGTTAAGGTGGAACGCATCTTTTTATCTGAAGATAAGCGGACAGGTATTGGTACATTCAGCCCGTCTGACCCGAAATCACAGGATATTGCTGATTTGACGGGAAGCATCGATTTTTCAACGATTGCCGAATATGGTTCCGAATCAGACCCCCGTGCATACCGCTTTGATGGTGAATTAAACAAGGCAAACCGCGGCATGATGGAGTTTCAGGAAATGCTGAAATGTGATGAGAAATTTCTATGGCACCTATTGTCATTGACCCAGGAAGGTAACTTTAAGGCAGGCAGATTTGCACTTATTTCAGCTGATGAACTGATTGTGGCGCACACAAACGAAGCGGAATATCGGTCCTTCATTTCCAATAAAAAGAACGAGGCACTGCATTCCAGGATAATTGTGATGCCGATACCGTATAATCTGCGCGTTAGTCAGGAAGAACGCATTTATCAAAAAATGATTAAGGAAAGTGACATGGCGCATGTTCACATTGCACCGCATGCACTGCGGGTTGCTGCAATATTTTCTATTTTGACAAGGCTGGAGGACTCCGGCAAGCAGGGTGTTGATGTGGTTAAAAAGATGCGCCTGTATGATGGCGACAGTGTGGAAGGGTATGATCAGCTCGATGTTGATGAGTTGCGCAAGGAGTTTCCGGAAGAAGGCATGAATGGCATCGATCCGAGGTATGTTATCAACCGGATTTCATCAACGATTATTCGCAAGGAAGTCCCGTCCATTAATGCATTGGATGTGCTTCGTTCCCTGAAAGACGGTCTTGACCAGCATCCATCCATTTCTGATGATGATAGGGAAGACTATATGAACTATATTTCTGTTGCACGGAAAGAATATGATGAAATTGCCAAAAAAGAAGTACAGAAGGCGTTTGTCTATTCGTATGAGGAATCGGCTAAAACGCTGATGGATAATTATTTGGATAATGTTGAGGCATTCTGCAATAAAACCAAACTGCAGGATCCGCTCACAGGTGAAGAAATGCAGCCGGATGAAAAATTAATGCGTTCCATTGAGGAGCAAATTGGGATTTCGGAAAATGCCAAGAAAGCATTCCGCGAAGAAATTCTTATCCGTATTTCTGCGTATGCACGAAAAGGAAAACGTTTTGACTATAATTCACATGAGCGGTTGAGGGAAGCAATACAGAAGAAATTATTTGCCGACCTGAAGGATGTTGTAAAAATAACCACGACATCTCAGACACCGGACGAATCACAATTGAAAAAAATTAATGAAGTGATTGCAAGGCTGATTGATGAGTACGGCTATAACTCAACATCTGCCAACGAACTGCTGCGCTACGTCGGCAGCCTGCTGAATCGTTGAGCACCGCATGCCTTAAAAGCATCCAATAACAAGACTGATGAAATATCCGGTCTTGTTATTTTTTTACAAAAGATTATTCGACAGGTGGCAGGCACCACCCGGATTTTGTCGAATAACATTTGGTTTGTATGTGTGCATAGACACGTTCGGTGCTGTCTGCATATGCTATGTATTAAAACTATTAGAGGAGGGGAAAACATGCGGGAAGAGAAGGAAAATTTTGTTGTCTCCGAGGAAGACTGGTCCCTCCATCGCAAAGGGTTTCAAGATCAGAAACGGCATATGGATAAGGTGAAAGAGGCAATTCGCGATAATTTGCCGGATTTGGTCAGCGAAGAAAATATCATTATGTCAAATGGGCGGGATATTATTAAAATTCCTATCCGGTCATTGGACGAATATAAGATTCGCTACAATTACAATAAATCAAAACACGTCGGCCAGGGAGACGGGGACAGTGAGGTGGGAGATGTCATAGCCCGGGATCCGAATGGCAATGAGCAGGGAAATAGCGGGTCTGGCAAAGGAAAACAGGCCGGGGATCAGCCGGGGCAGGCTTACTATGAGACGGAAGTATCGATGGCTGAACTGGAAGAGGTCCTGTTCAGGGAAATGGAGCTGCCGGATTTGCGGGAAAAAGAACAGAATGAAATCAAAACAGAAGAAGTCGAATTCAATGATGTACGCAAAAAAGGGCTGATGGGCAACATTGACAAAAAACGCACCATATTGACAGCGCTTAAACGGAACGCAACAGAAGGGGATCCAGGCATTACCCCGATCCGTAATGACGATTTGCGGTTCAAGACATGGAATGATGTGGTCAAACCGGAATCCAAAGCCGTGGTATTGGCAATGATGGACACAAGTGCATCGATGGGATCATTTGAAAAATATTTGGCCCGAAGTTTCTTTTTCTGGATGACGAAATTTTTACGGACGAAATACGAGATGGTGGACATTGCCTACATTGCACACCATACTGAAGCGAAAGTTGTCCCCGAAGAGGCGTTTTTTTCCAAAGGGGAAAGTGGCGGGACGATGTGTTCATCCGCATACAGAAGGGCATTGGAACTTATCGATGAAAATTACCATCCGGTACGCTATAATATTTATCCTTTTCATTTTTCAGATGGTGAAAATATCACATCCGATAATCCGCAATGCATGACGCTTGTCAACCAATTAATGGATGTATCAAACATGTTCGGATATGCGGAGGTGAACTCCTATAACCGGCAATCAACACTGATGCGCGCATACCGTGATTTTGAAAATCCGAAATTCCATCATTATATTTTGAAAGAAAAACAGGATGTGTATCACGCGCTGAAGCACTTTTTTCAAAAGAAGGAAGCTGCCGGTGTATGATTCACGACTTATTTACTAAGCCAGTTCAATCTTATACACCCCGCGCGATGTACTGATTAAAAAATGGATTCCGTCAAATTCATACAGCGAATCGTCTTCAATGGGAATTTCATACAGTGATGACGGAAGGACCTGCCCGGCATCGGTGGTATCGGTCAGTATACTGCCGGTGCCGTTTAATTGCAGTGCATGCAGCGGTTCATAGTCATCAAGTCTTCTTGTGTTGGCGGCATAGGTAATGTTGTCCAGCGCTATAATCGTCTCGTCCAAATCGTCCAGTTCCATTTTTGAAATTTTAATCGTTTGGCCATTCCACTGATTAAGCAGTTCATTGAATTCCTCAATTGATAAAAATGCTTGTTGCATTATAATCATTCCTCCTGGCGCTTAGTGTTGCCCAGGATTGGTCGTTCATGCTGGTAAAATTTTGATGCAGCACAATAGAACGATTGAGGTATGAATTCTTGATCCATGGTCAAATTTCAATGCGGAATGTCATAGACTATACCATGTTCATCGGAAAAATAGCCGCGGACACTAGGGAGGGGTTAATTTGACAGATACAAAAGCTCTGAATAGGGCGATTGACGAGATAACGGAAATTGCATCAGGATTCGGGCTTGATTTTTATCCAATGCGTTATGAAGTATGCCCGGCTGATATCATTTATACCTTTGGAGCATATGGAATGCCGACAAGATTCAGTCACTGGAGCTTTGGAAAACAATTTCATAAAATGAAGCTGCATTATGATTTGGGGTTAAGCCAGATATATGAACTGGTGATTAATTCCAACCCATGCTATGCTTTTTTGCTTGATACGAACAGTTTAATTCAAAATAAACTGATCATCGCACATGTGCTGGCACACTGTGATTTTTTCAAGAATAACATCCGTTTTTCCAATACACGGCGGGATATGGTGGAGAGCATGACAGCAACGGCCGAGCGGATCGCGGATTATGAGATGACATATGGAAAAGATGAAGTGGAGCGTTTTTTGGATGCTATATTGTCTATTCAGGAACATATCGATCCGTCATTAACACGGCAAAACAGAGCAGAAAATGATACGGACAAGAAAGAAGAGAAAAAGCCGAACATCAAAACGCCGTACGATGATTTATGGAATCTGGATCGGAAACCGGAGATGGAGAATAAAACGAAACGATTGCCAAATAAAAAATTCCCGCAGCAGCCGGAAAAAGACCTGCTCCTGTTTATTGAGGAACACAGCCGGGATCTGGAGGACTGGCAGCGGGATATCCTGACCATGATGCGGGAGGAAATGCTTTATTTCTGGCCGCAGCTGGAAACAAAAATCATGAATGAGGGATGGGCCTCATACTGGCATCAGCACATCCTGAGGGAAATGGATCTGACAACAGACGAGGTGGTTGAGTTTTCAGCGCTTAATGCAAGTGTTGTGCAGCCATCCAGACAGCAGATTAACCCGTATTATCTTGGGGTGAAAATGTATGAAAATATTGAGGCGCGTTATAACAACCCGACAGAACGAATGCGGGAACTTGGCGTAGAACCGGGATCAGGCAGGGAAAAGATCTTTGAAGCAAGGGAAATTGAGTCGGACATTTCCTTTATCCGCAATTATTTAACAAAAGAAATGGTCCAGGAAGAAGATATGTATTTATTTGAAAAGCAGGGAAATGAATATCGGATTTCAGATAAAGATTACGAAAACGTCCGGGATCAGCTTATTTCAATGCGGCTGAATGGAGGCTTTCCGTACATTTATGTGGAAGACGGCGATTATTTGCGAAGCGGTGAGCTGTATCTGAAGCATGGATATGAGGGAATGGAGCTTGATCTGCATTACCTGGAAAACGTTCTGCCTTATATTTATCAACTTTGGGGCAGAAATGTCCATATGGAAACAGTGGTGGAGGAAAAACGTACATTGTTTTCGTATAATGGTGAGCGGATGAGCCGCCGTTATTTATAAACAGGAAGAGTCTGGTGATACAGCCAGGCTCTTTTTACTGGATAAATGTCCCGACTTCGATCTTTCAGCATAGGATAATAGGGTAATCTGCTAAGGGGACGTGAAACCTTATGGGACTATTTTTGAATAAAGCGGAGCATCCGAACGTTTTCAGAAATAAACAAACGATTGAAGAGCCCAATCAAAGCTATTTTAAACTGGATTATTTTGCTGAACTGGTAAAGGAACAGAAACAGGTGAACAGCAAGCTGTTTAATTCGTTTCGAAGTCTTGAATCCATGTATGAACAACAGAAAAATTCACAGGCTGCACAGTGGAAGGAAATTAACAGTCAGTTGCAGTCTTTGGTGGAGAAAAGTTTTCAGCATGAGAAATTCGAAAGTCAAGCAATGGAGTGGTTAACCGTGTTAGACCGGAATAATGCAGAGATACAGCGTTTGATGGAAGATGAAAACATGTTTAAACAAGAAATTGCAGACCGTATCGAAAGTTTGCGTCAATCCAACCAGGAGATCGTGAATAAGCTGAATCATTATGGTTCGTCCAATCAAAAGCTGGCAGAAGAAATGGGTGAACTGGCGGGTCTTCATAAACAAATGACAGAAACGTTCGCGAAACAGGATGATCATCAGAGTCAAGTGATGGATCGGCTGGAAAACCAGGAGGCATTGATGGAAAAAACACTCAGACAGGTCAGCAACTTCCGGTCTATTTTGTTTGAGCGGACCAACTATATTGCAGAACGGATTGAGAAGAGCTACAACCTGACGTCATCATATGTGTATAAATTGATGACCGGATCTGAACAGCCGCTTACTCTCTATATGGATGAGCGGAAGAAGGCGGAAAGCGAAAATAAGGGAGAGTAAATCTATTACATGTAAGTTGCTGGAACGTTGTGAGCCAAAAAAGCCAGCGGAAATCATCCTTCATTTCCCTGGCTGTTTTTCTTTTCGGATTTATTAATAATACTCGTTCCAACAAGATCGCCGGTTACATTTAAGCCGGTACACCCCATTCCAACCAATACGTCGATAGCGGTCAGCAATCCGACTGCTTCCATCGGCAGTCCCAGTTGGGCAAAAACAGTAGCAATCATAATAATACCTGCGCCTGGCACACCTGCAGTACCTACAGATGCCAATGTTCCAATCAGGACGACTTGCAGGATGTCCGTAAAGCTGAGCGGGTCACCGATGATATTTGCCGCAAACACTGCTGATACGGCGATACGGATTGCAGCCCCGTCCATATTGATGGTCGCACCAAGCGGAAGACTGAAGCCATACAGACTTTTGGACAAGTTCATATTTTTGGCTGCCTGAAGTGTGATAGGCAGCGTACCTGAACTGCTTTGCGTTACAAAGGCGGTGATCATTGGTGTCCGTGCTTCACGGAAGAAATCGTTAAGGTTTATTTTGGCCAATAGCATAAAAATAATATAAAATCCAATCTGGACAATGAGTGCAGCATAAAGAACCAATACCATATTCCCGAGCGACAGCAATGTATCCACGCCTTGGTTGCCGACAACCTCAGCTACAATTGCAAATACCCCGACAGGAATGTAATGAATGATGACTTTCATAATATTCATTGTCGCTTCATTTAAACCGCTGACAACGTTATAGACACTTTCGCCAAGCTGTTTATATTCCTGTGATGATCGTAATGCAGATATGGCCATACCAAATGCAATAGCAGTAAAAATGATGCCGAGCAAATTAAGTTCACTGAATGCTTTTATAATATTTTCCGGGACAATGTTCAACAGCACGCTTGTAACGCCCGGATTTTCAGGTGTTTTGAATTCTTCGTTCGTATTCAGGGTCATACCGGTTCCCGGATCAAAAATGCTTGATACGGCAATTCCGGTGATGATTGCCAGGGCAGAGGTCGCGACATAGTAGATAAATACCTTTCCGCCCATCCTTCCAAGACTGCTTAAATTGGTTTGGTTCACTCCGACAATCAGTGTGAATAATACGAGCGGAACAATCAGGAATTTTAAAAGACGGATCAGCAAATCCCCGAATGGTGCCAATACAGCGGCATCTTTGCCGAACAGCAGCCCGACTGCAATCCCAAGTATTAAAGCCACAGTTATTTTTAAAATAAGTGAAGACTCTATATATCCGTGCCAGAGTGCCTTCATTATTGTACCCTCCATTTTGTTTTTCATATATTCCCATAAAAATAATCAGGATTGTGTATAAACATACAGCACTGCACACATGCTGTCAAAAACAATGCAAATACGAGAAGGAAAGGTGTAAGATGGCTGTTCAGCCAATTTGTAATTGTGACTGCTTCGACGGATTCGTTGGCAACTTGAGCCAAAACGGTGAACATTTGAGCTGAATCTGTGGCAACTTGAGCCAAAACGGTGAATATTTGAGCCAAATCTGTAAGAACTTGAGCCAAAACCGATTCTATAACAAAATAGAAGTGGCGAATTTTTAAGTACAAAAAAACTGCCCCCAGCATAGCTGAAGGCAGTTTTCATAGATTACCTGTAAATCATGATATCACTGACCGTGTTATCTTTACTTTGTCCGATAACACGGAAGTTAAGACCGTATTCCGGAACATTACGCCCTGCATCAATGATTGGTGCATTGCTCCAGTCGGCACTGTCATGGAAGACAGGGGTACGCTTGGTAAAGTTATCTTTCAATGTAACGCCAAGCAGGTCTGTATAATCAAGGAACATTTTCTCTGTTTTATCCAGACTGAATGCTGCATCATGCATCTGATAGCTTGTGGAAGCTACGGTATGGTCGCTCCAGTATAGTGTGTGCTGATCGGCATCAACTACACCAAGGAAACCGTCGCCTGGATGAATACCGGTCCAGTTGTTTTCATATGCTTTATCCACATACCATACAACAAGACCCGGATCAAAGCTCATCACGCTGTCGCCGCGGGCAATGTGAGCAAGCCCTTCATCCACACCATTGTGTGTTCTCCATTCAAGTAAATAGTAATGTTCTGTATAGTATTTACCATCATGCTTTTCAAAGCCATTCAGGTTAAATGCCGGATCGCCTTCTGCACCGTCAAAGAAGACTTCACTTCCATCGGCAGTTACAGTTACATTGTCAGCAAAGAAACCGTCCAGTGATGAAGCCCAGTCTGTCATGGAACGGAATTGAATTTTAATTTCCTGTCCGGCATATTCGCTGATATCAATTGATTCATGAATCCAGCCGTCACTGGAACCAGTGTAGCCAGGCAGGTTTTCTTTAATAGCAGGGTATCCATTCGGATCAATGGTTGAGCTGGTTCGGTCAGTGTAAAGTGAATTCCATGTTTCACCGCCATCAGTTGAAACCTGAACCATCGCATAATCCCAATTTTTCTCAATGTTGTACCATGCATCAAAATCGAGTGTAGCGTTTGTCGCATCACTTAAGTCTACTGTTGTTACCATTTTATGATCTGTTTCGTCACCTTTACCGCCGTAGTATTCATACTGGCCTTCAGCAGGTGTGTTCAGCACATTCAGCTTGTCAGGCAAGTTAACTCGGACTGCATCATTGTTAGTGCCTTTTGTCACGGCTTCATCAAGCAGTACAGATAAACCATCACCTGTTACTTGACTTGCATCGATTGTCGTTCCGCTTAACCAATTGCCGCCATGCAATGATTGCAGCATTTCTTTGGCATACGCGCTCATGCCGGGTGGTTCTGTACCAGGAACAAGTCCTGCCCAGCTGCCGCTTGACATCAGTGACCAGTAGGAAATCGGTTCACCGGCACCACTGTATTGCGTATCATATTCATCCGGCAATCCAAGGTCATGGCCGAATTCGTGGGCAAAAACGCCAGCAGCACCATCTTCAGGTTCAATTGTATAATCGTAAGCTGCCAGCTGACCGTCAAAACGATCACTGTCTGATTCGCCGCCAGGTACTGCAATCAGTCCGCCAAGGTTCCAGCGGTGTGACCAGATTGCATCGCCGCCAAGGGATCCCCCGCCAGCTTCTTCACCGACACCGGCATGAATTACCATCAGATGGTCTATGATACCGTCCGGCTCAGCGTAAACACCGTCACCATCATAGTCATCGCGATCCCAAACATCATATTCACTTAAATCAACATTTGGATCTGCACCGGCTTTCGAAAGTGCTTCATATACAAGTTCGCGTGGACGGGCATCACTGCCATCCGGAGCAGGAATGTTGCCACCGTAGTATGCTGCCGGGTGGTCAGCTGTATACCAGCCTGCGACCGTACCGTCAACCGTATAGCTGCCTCCTGATTGCTGCTCATAATATTGCTTCATGGAAATCAGGTTTTTACCGTGTGGACCTTCATAACCATTTTCGCCAAAAATCATATCCTGGAAATGATCATGTGTGTAATTCTCATACCACATATCTGTTTCTTCCGGAGTGATTGAGCTTTTTTCATAATCCGGATAGTCGATGGCAAGTACGAGAACTTTGTCTTCACGAACGTCACCGTTATACTCTTCCTCAACAACGGAAGTAACCTTATTTTTCTTGGCTTGTCCCAATTTGTTACCGTTTCCACTTGTCAGACCATTGCTTCCTTTGTCTGGTGTACCAGGTAATTTTGCATTCATAATTGATGGAAGATCATCTTTTGTTGATTTACTATGTTTAATTTTTGATTTTAAGTATTTGTCCAAAGCCTTTTCTGCTTGCTTGCGTGTTGCATTTTCTTTAATCGTGCCATTTTCTTTCAGCATTTCGATTAGTTTTTCATCATTTGCAACACCTGGATCCATGGACGACCCTTGTGCTGGAGTAACTTTAGATGATAAATGAGTGCCTGGGTCTTTTGATGCAAGTGTTTCCGCGTTTACTGTTCCTAGTCCTAAAGAAAGGACCATTGCAGTGGAAATGAGTAAGCCTTTCTTCAATACCATAAAACTCCTCCTGTCTTTTTTTAATAACTTTCGGAATTCTCTTTATGTACCCCCTTTACTTGCAAACTCTATTAATCTCGCACATATTAATGATATAGTCTTGAATGAATATTGTAAATATTTTAAATGGATTATGACAAAAATAGTGAAATTATACCTAGATTCGACATAGGTATTTAGAATTACGAACGAAATTGTCATTTTGCGTTTTGACTATTCCAATAGATTTATATGCAAAGGAGGGATGTACGTGGGTCAAGATGTGATTGTCGTAGGGGCTGGGCTTGCCGGGTTGGTTGCAGCAAATGAATTGGCGAGCAGTGGTAAAAAGGTCCTCTTGCTTGATCAGGAATCGGAAGCATCACTCGGCGGACAGGCATGGTGGTCATTCGGGGGATTATTTTTAATAGATTCACCTGAACAACGCCGAATGGGGATAAAAGATTCCAGAGATTTGGCATGGCAGGATTGGCTGGGAACAGCAGGCTTTGATAGGGAGCAGAATGAGGATTATTGGGCACAAAGATGGGCACGAGCATATGTTGACTTTGCATCAGGTGAAAAACGGGCATGGCTTCGTGATCTGGGCATCCGTTTTTTTCCGGTTGTCGGCTGGGCTGAACGAGGCGGCTATGATGCACAGGGACATGGTAATTCCGTTCCCCGTTTTCATATTGTCTGGGGCACTGGTCCGGGTATTGTTGCACCATTTGAACAACGCGTCCGGGATCATATAAAAACCGGAATGATAGAATACTTGCCGCGTCACCGGGTGGATGATCTGATAACGGCGAATGGTGCAGTTACCGGTGTCAGCGGATCAGTGCTTGAAACGGATACTTCCGGACGCGGGGAAGCAAGTTCACGGGTGATAGTGGGTACATTCGAATTTTTCACGGAGGCGGTTGTGGTTGCCAGCGGCGGAATCGGTGCCAATTTTGAATTGATTCGTCAAAATTGGCCGGAACGACTTGGTACGCCGCCGGAACAGATGATTTCCGGGGTGCCGGAACATGTTGACGGACGGATGCTGATGATTACGGAAAGAGCGGGCGGACGTGTTGTGAACCGTGACAGGATGTGGCATTACACGGAGGGAATCAATAATTGGAATCCGGTTTGGAAGAAACATGGAATCCGTATTCTGCCAGGACCATCCTCACTATGGCTTGACGCGGAAGGAAATCGATTCCCCGCACCGAACTTTCCCGGCTTTGATACGCTCGGTACATTGGAAGCTATTCAAAAGACCGGATACAGCTATTCGTGGTTTATTTTAACGCGGAAAATTATTGAACGGGAATTTGCTTTATCAGGGTCTGAACAAAATCCGGATCTGACCGGGAAAAGCATTACGAAACTATTAAGCCGTGTGCTTCCGGGGGCAACAGGTCCTGTCAAAGCCTTTATGGAAAAGGGGGAGGATTTTGTTGTTGCGGACAACATTCACAACCTTGTAATTGGGATGAACCGTTTGGCGGGACGAAAGTTGCTGGACATGGAAAAAGTTAAACGTTTGGTTGAAGCCCGCGACAGGGAAGTTACCAATGCTTTTACAAAAGACTTGCAAATGACAGCGATTCGCGGGGCACGAAACTATTACGGCGATAAATTAATTCGGGTAGCTGCTCCGCACAAACTGCTCGATCGAAAAAATGGCCCATTGATTGCGGTTCGTTTGAATATCCTTAGCCGGAAAACACTTGGCGGACTGCAGACCAACTTGTCAGGCAATGTGCTTAATGCACAAGGTGAAGGAATTCCGGGACTTTATGCGGCCGGTGAAGTATCCGGATTTGGCGGTGGCGGGCTGCATGGATACCGCTCACTTGAAGGCACATTTCTCGGTGGATGTCTGTTTACAGGGCGCCAGACAGGAAGGGCAATCGTGGAAAAATTGTCATGATTAGAGGCAGCGAATTTGGTGTCGTGGATTTGAAATACATGACATTTGTCATACCCGTTCTTTGACATTTATGTCTTATCCAACTTATAAATTTTCCCTACAATTAGATTAGCATAAGTGAAAGTGTCTATTTTGGGGGAGGAAATTATGAGTAAGCAAAAACAGGCGCAATTAAAGAAGAGTGTAGCTTCATTTGCGACACCAGATACAAAAGCCAGTATTAAACAACTATTGAATACCCTATTGCCATTCATTTTCCTTTGGTATCTCGCATATCAAAGTTTATCTGTTTCGGTATGGCTGACATTTTTATTTGCTGTCGTGGCATCAGGGTTTGTGATTCGTATTTTTATTATCTTCCATGATTGTGCACATCAGTCTTTTTTCAAAAATAAGAGGGCCAACAGGATTGTTGGCACGATAACCGGAATAATTACGCTGTTTGCTTTTGAAAAGTGGAAGCGGAGTCACGCTATTCATCACGCAACGAGCGGTAATCTGGACAAGCGTGGAACCGGTGATGTATGGGTGATGACAGTGGAAGAATATGCTCAAGCATCCTTCCGGGGAAGACTGGCATACAGGCTTTACCGAAATCCGATTATCATGTTTGGTCTGGGACCGCTTTATCTTTTTTTACTGTCGAATCGTTTCAATCGAAAAGGGGCCAGGCCAAAGGAACGGTGGAATACGTATTTGATTAACGCCTCGGTTGTTATTATTTATGCGGCATTAATTTGGGCCATCGGGTGGCAGGCGTTTCTGATTATTCAACTGCCAATTCTGTTTATATCGGGTGCACTCGGTATTTGGTTGTTTTATGTGCAGCATCAATTTGAGGATTCCTATTTCGAAAATGAGAGCGAATGGGATTTCGTCAAGGCTGCAGTTGATGGCAGTTCCTATTATAAACTGCCAAAGGTTATCCAGTGGATGACGGGCAGCATCGGCTTTCATCATGTCCACCATTTAAGTCCGAGAGTACCTAACTATAAGCTGGAAGAAGCCCATGAATCAACACCGCCGCTGCAGAAGGCAACAACCATTACATTGGCATCCAGTCTGAAATCGATTCGTTTCCGATTGTACGATGAGGCGAACAAAAGGTTTGTCAGTTTTAAAGAAATGAAAGATATTTTGCGAAAAAGAAAATCGGGGATTCGGATTAGCCCCGGAAGAACAACTGTACAGGAAAAATAAATATTTTCCGGAATTGACCCTTTCTGAATTGTATGGAAGGGTCATTCATTTGTTATACTTTAAAAATAGGAAGGAGCGCCAATATGCAGAACTGGTATCACATTATTCCAAAAAACACCGGACTTAGTATTTATGCATGGATTATTTTTTGTGTGCTGCCATTTTATTTTGTTTTCCGTTCATCTTCTACGTACGAAATTATCTTCGGAATTGTGATGATCATTCTGTTTTTTACTGCATACCGGGTTTCTTTTCTTTCGGAGGGCTGGACAGCCTATTTTTCAGTCAGTGTCGAAATGGCTATCAGTGTTGTGATGACACTGTTTCTCGGATATGTTTATTTTGGCCTTTTTTTAGCTTTTTACATTGGAAATCTGCAGCGAAAATCCGGATTTATCTCGCTTTATATCGTTCATGTGATAACCACATTGACAGCGGTCGGTATTGGGTTTTTTATACAAAATACCATTTTCATGTCACAGCTGCCATTCATTATTATAAGTGTTATCGGGGTTATCCTGCTGCCGATTACGATTTACAGCCGCAACAAACGTGAGCAGCTTGAAAGCGAACTGAAGGATGCTAATAAACGGTTGTCCCGGATGGTCGTGCTTGAGGAGCGGCAGCGCATTGCACGTGACCTGCACGATACGCTAGGACAGAAGCTGTCACTTATTGGACTGAAAAGTGACCTGGCCAGCAAGCTCATAACCGTAAAACCTGATCGCGCGATAAATGAAATCAATGACGTTCATCAAACGGCGCGGACGGCACTGAAAGAAGTCCGTGAACTGGTCTCGGATATGAAGGGGGCCAGGTTAAATGATGAAGTGGTACACGTTCAGCAGGTATTGGATGCTGCACAGATAGAGTTTCAATTAGAGGGAAAACCTGAATTGAAGTACACGCCGCTGTTGGTGGAAAATGTAATCAGTATGTGTTTGAAAGAGGCAGTAACGAATGTTGTGAAGCACAGCAAGGCATCCGTCTGTAAAGTTATCATTAGACAATCACCTGATGAATTGGTGATGCAAATAAATGATAACGGCATTGGCATCCCTGAAAAAACAGGCTTATTAGGGGAAAACGGACTATTGGGAATGAAAGAGCGGCTGGAGTTTATGAATGGAAGTTTGGAGATTGCCGGCAAGGATGGCACACAACTGACAATTCGCGTGCCAAATGCGATTCAGCAAACAGAACGGGAGGAGCCATTGTGATACGAATTATCATTGCAGAGGACCAGCGAATGCTGCTTGGTGCACTTGGTTCACTGCTTGATTTGGAAGAGGATATGGAAGTTGTCGGAACAGCCAAAAATGGTGAAGAAGCGTTAAGTCTGGTGAAAAGCCGCAAACCGGATATTTGCATAATGGATATTGAAATGCCATTAAAAACCGGACTTGAAGCAGCGGAAGAACTAAAAGATGATCCGTGTAAAGTTATTGTTTTGACAACATTTGCACGTGCGGGGTATTTTGCACGGGCCAGAAAAGCCGGGGTGAGCGGTTATTTGCTTAAGGACAGTCCAAGTGATGAACTGGCAAATTCAATTCGGACAATTATGGATGGGCGGCGGATATATGCTCCGGAACTTGTTGATATGGCCTATGATAATGAAAATCCATTGACTGGGCGTGAAGAACAGGTTCTTCAATTAATTGCTGAAGGAAAGAATACAAAGGAAATTGCGGAAAAACTGTTTATCACAACCGGGACTGTCCGCAACTATGTTTCGGTGATTTTGGAAAAGCTTGAAGTGGACAACCGAATTGAAGCAATTTCCCGTTTCAAGGAGAAGGGCTGGTTGAAGTGAATAAAAGCATTTCAATCATCAAAAGCTAATTGGCAAACCTTCAGAAAGGGGTGCAGCCATGGCTGAAAAGAATAATCAATTCAAAGAAAATAAAAACCACGGGGAGCATCGGAACGGGCGGAAAAGCCAATTTAAAAACAGCAATTCCCGCGGCGGGGACGAACCGAATCAGTATATCAACAAACAAGAAGAATAATCGGCGTGGATGTGGTGTGATAAGATAAGAATCACACCACATTTTTGTTGGGGGGGATTTATATGAAAGGGCAGTTAACGGAAATCCCGATCCTGGAAACCGGCAACTTTTTGCTGCGTGCCATTGCCGAAAGAGATGCCGAGGATTTGTTTTATTTTTTAAGCCAACGAAAAACAATGCAATATATAACACCACACCCGGTAGAATCACAGAATGATGTGCTGGACGAAATTTTGCAGTCAATGGAGCGTTTTGTACAGCAAACGGAAATCCCTTGGGTCATTGTGGACAAACGAACCGGCGTTGTTATCGGGAAGTTCAGTTTTCATAAATTAAGTATGTGGCATAAAAAAGCGGAAATGGCAGCTGTCATCAGTCAGGAATACCAAAACAGCGGTGTAATGACAGAAGTTTTGGAAACGGTATTGGACTATGGGTTTGACACACTTGAACTGAATCGGATTGCAGGGGATATATTTGCAGCTAATGATGCTTCCCGTAAATTACTGCAAAACTATGGATTCAGGGAAGAAGGCACGATGAGGCAGACTGATTTTGACGGGGAGAAATTTCAGGATACGATCGTTTTTTCACAGTTGAAACCGGAATATGATGCCCGTAAAAGAAACAGGAAGCATGGTTAATGAAATTTAAAGGAGCTGGATAAAATGAATCGAAAAATTATAATGGATTGTGACCCCGGGCAAGATGATGCGATGGCGCTAATGCTGGCAGCGTCAAAAATCAGCGGTTTGCAGATAGAAGCAATCACAACGGTTGCAGGAAATGTTAATGTGGAGAAAAATACACGGAATGCACTTCGGCTGTGTGATTTGCTTGGGCTTCAAGATGTCCCGGTTGCCCAAGGCGCTTCCAGGCCATTGTTCCGCGAGATGCTGATTGCTGAACATATTCATGGTGAAAGCGGCCTGGACGGTACGACACTTCCGGAGCAGCCGGTTAAACAACCGGTTGACCAGCATGGTGTTGATTTAATGATCGACAAACTCATTGAAGCGGACGAGCCGATTACTCTGGTGCCGACTGGACCGCTGACGAATGTTGCCATGGCTTTTCGAAAAGAACCGGCAATCCTTCCGAAAGTTAAGGAAATCGTACTGATGGGCGGGGGTACGTATGGAAACAGAACCCCTGCAGCAGAATTTAATATCTATGCTGATGCAGAAGCGGCTAAAGTGGTATTTGACAGTGGGGTACCTGTCGCCATGTTCGGGCTTGATGTGACACACCAGGCATTGGCAACAGCGGAAACGATTGAGGAGATCAAAACAATTGACAATCCAGTGGCAACGGCTGTTAGTGAGATGCTGACCTTCTACATGAATGCATATCAAGGGCTGCCGGGTTTTACCGGAGCTGCTATCCATGATCCGTGTCCCGTAGCATATTTGATTGATCCATTTATTTTTGAAATGGAAAAAGTACACGTGGATGTTGAAACGAAGGGCGAATTTACATACGGAATGACATGTATAACTAAAGGTGTAAGCGACACAAATACAAATTTTGCCTGCAAACTGCATCAGAAGAAGTTTTGGGATCTTTTTTACCGTGCATTACAGTCGTACAGCAATTAGATAAAAGAGGGAGAGTGTTTGCCGCTGCGCTGGCGGACGTTAATGATGGAATGGCTGGAGCGGCTGCTTTCCACAGTGCAGCAACCCAAAAAAGCAGATGTCACCATCCAACTTCGGAGTGACACCTGCTTAATATTATTGCACTTCTTTATTCAACGCACGGAACAACGCAATAACCATCAGGATCATCACAAATGAAAATGGTAATGCAGCAATGATAATTGTATTCTGGATGGCTGTTAAACCACCGACATAAAGCAGAATTAGTGCCACAGCCGATTGCGCAATGCCCCAGACAACCTTTACATGATTTGGCGGCAGCAAGGATCCGTTTGTTGACTGCATACCAAGTACAAATGTTGCCGAGTCCGCTGATGTAATGAAAAACGATGCAATCAGCAGAATAGCTACGATTGACATAATCAGTGACAATGGCAAGTGGTCAAACATATTGAACAGAACCAGCTCCGTTGCATATTGTGTCAAATCAACACCACTGTTTTGCACTTTTCCGGCTGTTGTTCCAAACGCAGCAAACCAGACAGAAACAATCAGGGTAGGCAGAATCAGTACCCCGGTAATGAATTGACGAATCGTCCGTCCGCGGGAAATTCTTGCAATGAACATACCGACAAATGGTGCCCACGATATCCACCATGCCCAGTAAAAGATTGTCCAGCTGTCAAGCCATGCACGATTATCACCTTCCAATGGTGCGGTGCGGAAGCTCATTTGAATGATGTTTTGGAAATATAGACCAAATGTTTCCGTAAACATATTTAAAATGAGCAACGTTGGTCCAACAGCTAATACAACGATTAGCAGAATCAGCGCCAGTACCATGTTGGCATTGGACAAGTATTTGATTCCCTTACTTAATCCGGACCAGGCGGAAATCAAAAACAATACAGTTACAATTGCAATAATGATAAACTGTGTCGAAAAGCCAATTTCGACACCAAATAAATGTGATAGACCGCCATTTATTTGCACTGCCCCAAACCCGAGTGATGTGGCCACCCCAAAAACGGTCGCGAAGACAGCCAGCACATCGATCAATACACCGAGCGGACCATTCATTTTATCGCCAAAGAGCGGTTTCAACGTTGCAGAAATCAGACCGGGTTCGTCTTTTCGGAATTGGAAAAAGGCCAGTGACAATGCAATAACACCGTACATCGCCCAAACATGGAGACCCCAGTGGAAATATGCATAGGAAAGTCCTTGTTTAAATGCTTTATTAGTTCCCTCTTCAGCTAATGGCGCATCAGACATATAGTGGAAAAGAGGTTCGGCAGCGCCATAGAAAACCAGTCCTATTCCCATGCCTGCAGAGAATAGCATAGCAACCCATGATCCTGTCGAAAAGTCAGGTTCTTCATGGTCTTTTCCAAGCTTGATTTTGCCGTATGGACTGACTGCGATAAATATTGAAAAGATAACTAGTGCGGAAAGAAGCAGCATGTAGTACCATCCGAATGATGTCGCGACAAATGCTTTTATGTTTCCGGAAATCGTTTCGAACTGTTCCGGAAAGGCAGCTCCAAGTGCGACTGCAATAATGACGAGAAATAATGTAATGTAAAATACTTTTGTGATTTTCTTCATGTTGCCCCCGATTATTTAGACATAATTACGGTATTTAACATTACCAAAATTACCATCAACATGCAATTTAATAGCATTTCCAGTTGTATTGTCCGGACGCGGCAGTGAAGGTGATTGTTGTACTTTTCACAAAACGTTCATGAATTCAGGAGTTGCTTAATTGAAAACTATTCTCATTTCAACGTATAATGAATGTGTATGAATGAGTTTCAGGGAGATGTTTGCAAATGGCAAAAATTTTAGTAATATATGCGAGCATGACCGGAAGTACCGAACTGATGGCGGAAGCGATGGTGGACCATATTCACGATCTTGGACATGATGTGGATAAAAGGTCATTCGATTTTGAACCGCTGGACAGTGCTGAGGACATGCTTGGTTATGACGGGATATTAATTGGTTCCTATACATGGGATGATGATCTGCCTTATGAGGTGGAGGATTTTTATGATGAATTGGAAAATGTGGACTTGAGCGGTAAACTGATTGGCGTTTTCGGATCATGTGATTCCTTTTATCCGGTTTATGGTGCTGCACTTGATACGATTTCCACCAGAGTATCAGAACGCGGGGCATCCATTTATGGGGAAAAATTAAAAATTGAACTCGAACCTGATAAAAAAGATATTGAAGCATGTAAGCAGTTTGCTGAAGGGATGCTGAAGCAATTGGCACAATGAAGTGGGGGCAGGTTTTAGTAACCTGTCCCTGGTTATTATTGTGTTGTCTGGCTGAGTATCAGTGAGTATCAGTCCTCTGTCTGCGATCCTTCATCCGGAAAAACGAGCCTTGCAAGAAAAAGGTGCTTCGCGCTGAAGAATCTGTCGCTGCCGCTGAAGGAAAGTTGTTTCGCGCCGAAGGAAAAGCATTTTGCGCCGAAGAACCAGCCGTTGCCGCTGAAAGAAAAGCATTTCGCGCTGAAGAAAAATACACCTTCAGCAACAAAGTCCCAGTGCGGATGACAAAGCGGCACGCAGTAAAAAAGAGTGCCATTTTATCATGACACCCCCACTACTGTGTGCACTTACGCTTTGCTGTTTAGACTACTCCGCTTCCTGAAAACCTGTGTTTGCTTTAACCTTAACCTTCGCATAGCGTTTTGCATTTCCTTCTTTGGAAAGTACGGTTCCAAGATACCCGCCAAGAAATCCTAATGGCACCGAAACCAATGCCGGATTCGATAACGGGAAGAGTGGTTCACCGGTGAACAGCGCTGCACCCTCAACTGGTGAAAATACACTTGGACTGATGGAAACCAGAATCAATGCAGAGAATAAGCCGGTCAGCATTGCTGTTACGGCACCGGCAGTATTGAATTTTTTCCAATAAACAGTGTACAGGATTACCGGCAGATTGGCGCTTGCTGCGATACAAAAGGCGAGTGATACCAGGAATGCTACGTTTAAATATTGCGCGAACAATGCCAGTATAATCGCTAAAACAGATACTGCCAGTGCAGCATATTTTGCGGCCATCATTTGCTCTTTGTCGGTAGCTTTTCCTTTCTTGATGATCTGTCCATACAAATCATGGGCAAAGGCTGATGCTCCGGACAAGACGAGCCCTGCTACAACCGCCAGAATGGTTGCGAATGCAACCGCTGAAATAAACGCGAATAAAATTTCACCGCCGAGTGCCTCTGCAAGCAGTGGTGCAGCCATGTTGCCGCCAGGGTTCGCCGCGAGGATGTTGGCCTCTCCGACAAATGCCGCTGCTCCAAATCCGAGAAATAATGTCAGCACATAGAAAATACCGATGACCCATGTGGCAGTTATTACGGAACTTCTTGCTGTTTTTGCATCCTTAACGGTAAAGAAGCGCATTAGAATATGCGGCAATCCCGCTGTCCCGAGCACAAGTGCAATCATCAGGGAAATAGTTCCCATCGGGTCGGTATATTTTAAGCCGGGCCTCAAGTAGTCGGCACCGTGACTTGTAACGGTTTTTACTTCGCTGAACATGTAGCCGATGTTGAAATTGAATTTCATCAGTACAAGGAATGAAATGATCACCATACCAGCCATTAACAGAACGGCTTTGACAATCTGTACCCAGCTGGTGGCAATCATACCGCCGAACAGTACGTAAATTGTCATCATGACACCAACAATCAGAACAGCTATCCAATATGGAATATCAAATAAGAGCTGAATAAGTGCACCTGCACCAACAAGCTGTGCAATCATATAAAAGATGGAAATGGTAATTGTACTGAGTGCAGCGGTTCCACGCACCTTTTTGGCATCGAATCGGGCTTTCAGCATATCGGCAAGTGTATATTTTCCCAAATTCCGGAGTGGTTCAGCCACAAGGAATAACACAACCAAATAAGCAATCAGAAATCCGATACTATAGAAAAATCCATCGAATCCGTACAATGCAATCGCGCCGGCAATACCAAGAAATGAAGCTGCGGATAAATAATCCCCTGCGATCGCGATTCCGTTTTGCCAGCCTTTCAATCCACCGCCGGCTGTATAGAAGTCAGTCGTTGTCTGTGTTTGTTTGGCAGCCCAATACGTGATAATCAGTGTCAAAACAACAATAGCGAGGAATAAAATGACGACTGTTGCGTTCATGAAGCACGCCCCTTCCGTTTAAGCTGCTCATCGATAATTTCATCGGCTTGTTTATCAAAAACAGCAGCCTTTTTTACATATATGGTACACAATACCCACGTCATCACAAACTGGCCAATCGCGAACAGCCATACCCATGAAATATCACCAATTACCGGTGTGTTCAGGAAAGTAGTATAGGACGTTAATATCGGTAATAAGAAATAAAAGACAAGGAAAAAAATTGTCATGGGAACGATAAACTTTCTTCTGTTCTGCATCAGATTTTGAAACTTTTCACTCTGTTCCACTTTCTCATAATCAATACTTTCACTAGGGACGACGTCGTTGTAATCGGTTTCATTTTTCAATATAATTTCCCCCTTTAAATTTTCCGACTCATATCGGATCTTCCCGGATCTTTTTATGCCGCTTGACCACAGAATTACATACATCACCACCTATAAGAATGCTTTCCATGAGTATAAACGAATGCGGAATAATGTAGTGGAAACTCGGGTAAACGGTTGTTCCTGATGTTTGAATTGTATAAATTTACGGATAAATGGTTACGTTTTAAAAACCTCCAGCAAAACTTTTCTGGCTCCGCGACTGACTGGGATTTTCGTTTGCTGTTTATCGGTGAGGGTGATGTTGCTAGTCCCATTAAACCATGGCGTGATTTCCCGAATATAATTCAGATTGACCAGGTAGCTGCGATGTGTACGGAAAAAGGATTCGCTGTCCAGTTTTTTCTCCAGTTCATTCAGGGTCAGCCGGCTTTCGATGATCCCATCTTTCGTATGTATTTCGGTAACCCTTTTTGATGGTACGGCATAAAAAATTGAATCGGGTGCGAGCACCACCATGCGTTCTCCGTCATCAACGAGCAGTTTTGCCGTTTGATGTTTTTTGCCGGGCATGTTCTGTCCGGCAGTGTCTTTGGATTGTGCCATCAGTTTGCGGATTCGTTTCATCGTTTTCAGGAAACGGGATTCATCATATGGTTTCAACAGGTAATCAACTGCTTCCACTTCAAACGCATCAATGGCATACGTGTCGTAAGCGGTAGTGAATATGAATAATGGCTGCTGTAGATATGCAAGGTTGGTTATTCGTTTGGCAGCTTCCACACCGGACATTCCGGGCATTTGTACGTCAAGAAAAATCACATCCGGTTCATGCTCAACATATAATTGAATCAATTCTTCACCGGTTTCAGCGCTTGGATATGTCACAACATCCGGTTCTTTATTCAGTAAAAATTCAAGTTCTTCCCGGGCCAGTTGTTCATCTTCCGCTATTAAGACATGCAAATTTCTCATCATTCACTCAGCCTTTCTATTGCGTGTTCATTTGGAATGGTAAATGAAATTTCACTGCCGCCACCTGTGCAATTTTGGATGGACAGATGGGACTGTTCGCCAAGCAGACTGATCAGCCGCTGATTGACGTTATACAGGCCGGCACCTTTATTTTGTTTATATTTCAATGCTGTACGGCCGGCTAAATCCAGGACCTCAGCTGGAAAACCGCATCCATTGTCCCGGACGGTTACGTGGACATGTTCAGCAGATTTTGTAATCGATACTGCAATTTCGCCACCACTGCGGATGTTCTTCAGCCCGTGCTGCACACTGTTTTCCACGAGCGGCTGGATGGTTGAAGGGGGAATCCGCACATGTGAAATCCCTTCTGAAACCGAAAAGGAAATATCCATTTGACTGGAAAAACGAGTCTGGATGATGGCGATATATGCTTTGACATGTTCACATTCTTTTTCCAATGAAACGAGTGATTCGGAAACTAGCCCAATGTTAAAACGCATAAAGTGGGCTAGTTTTACGGTGATATGCCGGGCTTTTTCCGGGTCTTTCCGGAATAATGCCGCTATCAAATGCAGCGTGTTAAACAAAAAGTGCGGGTTAATCTGTGCCTGTAAATTACGAAGTTCTGTATCACGTATGTGCGTGTTCAGCTTGTCTGAGGCAATTGTATTCAGCTGGTTGGAAATTAACTGGCCCAGTCCTTGCGCAAGCATCACCTCCACAGGCCGGATGTGCTGCGCCTTTTTAAAGTAAAATTTGATCAGGCCAGTGGCATCATTTGCTTCGATAATCGGGATGATGATTGCTGCCTGTAATGGACAATCCTCATCAACGCAGCGTATTTCGGAATGGGAATAGGCAATCTTCATCTGTTTGGAAGCCAGTGCCTGTCGTGACAGTGATGTGGTCAGCCGGTCACCTTCACGATGGTGATTCGCACCAAGTCCTTTATGGGCAAGGACTTCCGTTTTATTTGTAACGGAAACGGCAGCCAATTTCAGCCGCTCATACAGCAGTTCTGTAATCCCGGCTGCCATTTCACGGGATGAGTCTTTTTTTAAAAACGGAAGAGCCTCTTCGGCAATTGCCAGTGCTTGTTTGGTCGCCATTGCAGCTTCGTTTTCCTGTTCACGCAGAACGATGCCAATCATTGCTGTGAAGATGGCAATGGCAATTGCATTTGAAAGTACGAGCGGTAAACCAATGGCGTTAATAATCGCAATCATATTTTCCCGGTGCGGTTCAAAAATCAGCAGCAATTGCATGTGCAATACAGGTGGAAAAACACCGATAAACAGGGCCTTCAATGATGAGATGACCCTTTCCTGTGAAAAAAATCGTGCCGTCCATCCTGCCAGAATCCCTGTCAGCGGGTTGACCAGTGCATTTGCCATGACACCGATTCCACCAAGGTAAAATAGATAAGCTCCGGAAATGACTCCGGCACCCAATCCGACCACCGGACCGCCAAGAAGACCTGCTATCACGATTGCAACCAGACTGAGACTGACAACCATTTGCCCTTCTTCTACAGACCAGACAAAATCACGAATGACAGTTGAGTCGTCGACAATGACGACACCGGCAATTGTTCCGGCAATCCCGAATAAACCAAACACACCGATATGCATGAGTGCCATCATCTTGCTGTATTCCCGGTACAGCAGGGAGCGGAATCCGGGGGTACGGGTAAGTACAAAGGCAATGACCAGCAGCAGTCCGAGCCGTTCAAATAAAACAATTGTCAAGTGTGTCATGATGCCTCATCCTTCGTCTCAATTCCAGTAATCGCTTTCATATAAAACTTTTTGAATGCCCTGTCGCTTTCTTCCGGATTTTTGGATAGCAGCGACCCGAAAATCGCACCGAGAAAACCAATCGGGATCGCAATGATACCGGGGTTTTGCAAGGGAAATAGCGGTTCGCCGGTAATCCACCCGCCAGTTGGATTCATAATGTGTGGTCCAACCATCAGCAGTGCAAGCGACGCAGTCATCCCGGAAACCATTCCGATGATTGCCCCTGTTTGGTTGAATCGTCTCCAGTAGATTGTAAACAGCAGTACAGGTAAATTACTGGAAGCAGCAACCGTAAATGTCAGTGACACTAGAAAGGTGACATTGGTATTTTTCAATCCAAGGGCAAACAGGGTGGAAACCAGCCCAACAAAAAATGCTGTCCATTTCGCTGCAAGTACCTGCTTTTTTTCAGTCGTCTGTTTTTTCTTGATGATGTGATAATAGAGGTCATGGGAAAAGGCGGTGGTTGCCGAGATAACCAACCCTGCTACCACTGCGACAATGGTTGTAAATGAAATTGCCGCAACAAATGCCATCAGAAAGTCACCGCCAAGTGCCTCAGCCAGCAAAGGTGCTGCCAGATTTCCGGTTGGATCAACGGAAATCAGCGTTTGATATCCGATCAGTGCAACGGTTCCAAATCCCAGGACAAGCGTGATCACATAAAAAACTCCGATAATCCAACTGGATGTCAGCAGTGATTTGCGTACTTCCTTTGTATTTTTGACAGTGAAAAAGCGTATCAGAATGTGCGGCAGGCCGGCAGTACCTAGGATAAGTGCAAGCTGAAGCGAGATAGCCTCCAGTGGGTTATCAAACAGATTGCCGGGCAGAAAAAAGTTTTCTCCAAGCGGGGTTCCCTGTTTTACCCGGTCAATGAACTGAGACGGATCCCAATTGAATTGCGCAAATACAATCAGGGAAAGGAGAAACGTCCCGGACAAAAGCACAACAGTTTTTACAATCTGTACCCAGGAAGTTGCGAACATGCCGCCAAACACAACATAGACTGTCATCAAACTTCCAATAATGAGCACTGATGTGGAATAATCAATATCGAGCAGCAGGCGGATCAGCAGACCAGCCGCCACAAGCTGCGGAATCATATACAGGATGGAAATGATAAATGCCCCGATCGCCATCATCCACCGCATCCGGTAACTCGGGAAACGCGAACAAACAACATCCCCAAGCGAATATTTGCCAAGATGGTGCACCGGCTCCGCAATGAAAAATAGGACAATCAGATAGGAAACCAGAAAGCCAATTGCATACAAAAAACCATCAAAGCCGCCAATGGCAATCATCCCGACAATTCCCAAAAAAGATGCCGCACTTATGTAGTCCCCGGCAATCGCCATCCCATTCTGAATCCCCGTCAGGCTGCCTGCCGCTATATAAAACTGATTCGCTGTATTATTCTGCTTTGCTGCCCAATACGTAATAATCAGCGTACACACAATAATGCACAGGAAAAACAGGAAATATGTAAGATTCACCATTTCACCCACTCTTCGTCATATAAGTCAAAATAGTAAAAATTTTGTTACCATAAATAGTACTGCAATCCATGTTGTAAGTAAAGATTTTACGTGTGAATGCCCGTGAACCTGTAAACTGCGTTTTGCGCTGAAGAAAGGGTCGCATCTGTCGAACAAAGAGCGCTACCCACCGAAGGAAGAGCTGGAACCGCCGAACAAATCGCGCCAGCCGCCGAAGAAAGTGCTGAACCCGCCGAACAAAACCCATTTCGCGCTGAAGAAAATGTCTTAACCGCTGAAGCAAATGCCGCATCCGCCGAACAAATCGACGTAACCTTTATGTTAAGTACAATTAGTACTGAATCAAGGCTATTGCAACGCATGAAACAGTTGCGGCCATAAATGTTATTGATAATCCTTGAATGGCAATCAAAAGTAGACAAAATAGTTATATTTTTTCAAAGAAATGTAGTATGATTTAAAAAAATAGGAAAGGTAGTGGTAAATTTGATTTTGAAACCACTTATGAAATCCAGGTATATTCATCAGCTTGAGGCGTTGGATAGAAGGGTCAGCGAACACCATCCGCAAAAAACAAGAATTGAAAATAAACTAAAAAACAAGCTGACCGGTTTTAGGGGAGAGCAGGCATTAACTTTTCCACTGAATCTTCTCCCGGAACCAGATTACGCCATTATCCATAACCCCAGATTGGAAGACTCCAACGGAAATTGCTTTGAAATTGATGTGTTACTCCTCACGAAATATTATATCCTTTTACTTGAATCCAAAAATTGGTATGGCACACTCTTATTTGATGAAGACAAACAAGTAATCCGTATAGGCGATACCGGGATTGAAGAAGGGTTGCCAAATCCCGTGCCTCAGGTTAAATTACAAAGATACCGTTTGAAAAAATGGCTAAGTCAGTACAATCTCCCACAAATCCCAATTCTTTATTTTGTTGTTATCAGCTTTCCTTCCACCATTATTAAACCGATGTATCAACACCGCCCTATCCCGGAAGAGGTCATTCACAGTAACCTTCTATATCATCACATTCAGAGATTAAACAATCAGTATAAAACTCCCGTCGTCGATAAAAAAGGTATGAATAGTTTGGGAGAGTTCATTGTTCAGAAGCACACCGAACCCGATATCAATGTATTAAAGAAATTTGGTGTTGAAAAAAGTGAATTGATAAGGGGAGTGTTCTGTCCAAGTTGCGAATCAGGTCCTATGACATTGAATTTGGGAATCTGGCATTGCAGCCTTTGCAACCATTACTCTAAAAACGCACACCTGGCTGCATTAGCTGATCATAAGCTTTTGATAGGTGATAAAATCACAAATCGCGAGGCAAGAGACTTTTTGATGGTAAAGTCACCGGATAAAACAAAAAGATTATTGACGCGGGGCGATTACCGTTTTATTGGAAATAGAAGCAGGCGGACCTATATTTTATGAATGATTAAGTCCATATAATTGTGTAAAAAGAAAATAAAAAGAGGTCAAATTAATTCCTCATGATACAATGTTTTCAACCACGAAAAACGAATGAGGAGGAATTAATTATGACCCAGTTACAGTTTAACCTAGATATGGACCTTTTAAAAGACGCTGTTATGAATTCAAACATTGATGCTGTTGTTAAATCATCTGTCGTATTGGTATTAAATGAATATATGGAAAAAGAGCGAGATGATTATTTAAACGTTCCGGCCTATGAACGCTCAGGCGATCGTCATGACTATCGAAATGGCTACTATGAACGGGATTTCATGATGAGTATTGGGAAAATTAAATTACGTGTCCCCCGGACTCGTAGTGGGGAGTTTGCACCAACTGTGTTTGAAAGATATAAGCGTTGCGATAAAGCTTTCGCCCTTTCCATGCTTGAAATGGTAATAAATGGTGTATCCACCCGTAAGGTGAAAAATATTGTAGAGGAACTATGCGGGGAGAGTGTTTCTAAATCCTTTGTATCATCGCTTACAGCGAAGCTTGACCCAATTGTAAAGGAATGGGCAAACCGGCCATTAAACACAACGTATTATCCATATATTTTTGTTGATGCAATGTATATCAAAGTCCGTGAACATCATAAGGTCGTGTCAAAAGCAATCTATATCGCAACGGCAATTAATGCGATTAATCAGCGAGAAGTATTGGGCTTCAGGATTGATCATGCCGAGAGTTTCGAAGCTTGGCAGGAGTTTTTGGGAGACCTGATATCACGCGGTTTACAATCTCCAAAACTCGTCATATCGGATGCCCATTCCGGCTTGAAGAAGGCCATTAAGAAGGTATTTATCGGAACGTCCTGGCAGCGCTGCACCGTTCATTTTAAGAAGAACCTTATTAAGGACATGCCGAAGAAAAACATAGAAGAAGTAAAGATTGATTTAAAGCGCATTTTTGATGCGGTGAAACCAGAGGATGCAAGAACATTTAAAGACGAATTTGTGGCGCGTTATGAAGATAATTCTAAGCTGGAAAAAGTCATTGGAAATCTGGAAGAAGGCTTTGATGACGCGATGCAATTTCTTAATGAGCCTATAAAATACCACCAGTTCATTCACAGTACAAACTCATTGGAACGTTTGAATGAAGAGGTTCGGCGAAGGGAAAGAGTAATACGTATCTTTCCAAATACGCAGTCTGCTTTCCGCTTAGTCGGAGCAGTACTGATGGATTATGCAGAGGAACAGGAAAAGAAAAAAATTATCATCAAAAAAGACTAGCAGGGATCAACGCGCGCGAAAATTTGGTTTGGCAGGAAGGGGGTACCCCCTTCCTGCCAAACCAAATCACAACTAAAACCATAATAAGGTTGAAAACTTGTATTTAGATTTTACACAATAATAAGGACTTGACTTTATGAATTTGCTCCCCGTTACACAAAATAATCCCGCCGAACAAAGAGAGTAACCTTGCCGAAAGAAGAGCCAGAACCGCCGAATAAAATCCCACACCCGCCGAACAAAGAGCGCAACCCGCCGAAGAAAGCCCCGTACCCGCTGAACCACAGCACCGTACCTGCCGAACACAGCCCACATCCCCCCGCCGAAACACACCAATGACAAATATTTTTATTAAAATGCAATATATATATTGCAAAATGCTACCCGATGACATATAATAAACTCACACATCAAGAATGGAGGAAAATGATATGGGTTTTTTCCGCAAAAATAAAATGAAAGATGAGCGGGTCATCAATCAGCAGAACAAAATTTACAGAGAGGTTTATACGCTAATCATAATCATTTGTGTAATCTCTGTCGCGCTGAAATTTTATCTGTATGGCTTTCAATCGGGCAGTGTCTATACCGAGATGGCAATTTTATTTGTGTCGAGCGTCTATTATGCGTTCCGGTCTGCCAGTCTGGGAATTTATTCTGATGAAGTGGAAATGCATGACCGTACAAGCAAATTGCCGATGCAGAAGAAAAATGTTATCACAGGCTTGCTCTTTGGTATTGCCATGGCACTGATTTTTGGAACCCGAAGTGCCGTTTTATACGGTGAAGACACTGGTAACTCTATCTATACCTTTTTTATGGTTTTCATCGTTTCGCTTATAATTTATATTCCGTTTTTCGTTCTGGTGACGCTGATCGGTCACACTTATATGAAGAACAAAAGTGATAAAGCAGTAAAAAAACAGCTGGATGACATGGACGAAGACGGTGGTAACGATGAAAAACATTAAGCTGAAAATGGCACGGGTGGAGCATGATCTGTCACAGGAGGAACTTGCCAGGAAAACAGGTGTGTCCAGACAGACAATTGGATTGATTGAACTGGGCAAATATAATCCAACCCTGAGTCTTTGCCTGGCAATCTGTAAAGCATTGGATAAAACACTTGATGACCTGTTTTGGAATGAAAGTTAAAACGAAGGGGAGTTGCATAGTGGAACCGGTATTATCATTAAAAAATGTCTACAAAAAAATAGGCAGAATGCAAATAATAAACAATGTTTCATTTGATGTTTATCCAGGTGAAATATTTGGGTTTCTTGGTCCGAATGGTGCGGGGAAAACAACAACCATTCGCATGATTGTCGGGCTGACGAATGTCACAAAAGGTGATATTACAATCAGCGGTCAAAGTATTGTACACGATTTTAAAAAAGCAATCGGCCATGTCGGCACCATTGTGGAAAATCCGGAAATGTACAAATACCTTAGCGCTGAAAAAAATCTGATTCACTTTGGACGGATGAGCAGGAATGTAATTAAGGAAGATATCCGGAAGCGTCTGGAGCTTGTTCGCCTGTCCCATGTAAAAAAACAGAAGGTACGCAAATTTTCACTCGGTATGAAACAGCGGCTTGGTATTGCCCAGGCGATGCTGCACAGTCCGGATGTGCTGATTCTGGATGAGCCGACGAACGGACTTGATCCGGCGGGGGTCCGTGAAATGCGGGATTATCTGCGTCGGGTTGCGAAAGAAGAAAATGTCGCTATTTTAATTTCCAGCCACCTGCTGTCTGAAATCGAACTAATCTGTGACCGCTTTGCCATTATTCAGGAAGGCGAAATTGCTAAGATCGAAAATGTAAAAGAGGAAACGGAACAAACGGGCCATGTCAGCACCTTCACACTGGAAGTCAATGAGCGTGACCGGGCAAGGGAACTTGTCTCTGATAAATTCCCGTCCATCAACGTGCAGTTTGTTGAAAATCAACTTCATCTTCAGGCAACAAAAGACCAGATGGGGGAAGTCATCACGTATTTAGTCGAAAATGAAATTATTGTCTATCAGTCTATCTTGGAAAAACAATCACTTGAAGATCGCTTTTTTGAAGTGACAAATGGGGGTGTCTCATGATGTTTTTTAAATTGATTCGTAATGAATGGATGAAATTATTCAATAAAGTGAGCACATACGTTATGTGCGGACTGGTGATCCTGGGGATTGCTGCCACTGCGATTTTTACAATGTACAATCAGCAGGATGAAAAACTGCCGGATGAGAAGCAATGGCGTACTGAATTGACACAGGAAAACAAGGAATTCGCCAAGCAGGAAAAAGAAACGAATAACCCTTACTTGGAGAGTTATGCAGTCAATCAGCGGGCAATTAATGATTACAGACTGGAACATGGTATTTCCCCATATGAAAAGGAAAATGCCTGGACATACATGGACAGAAATATGAATCTGGTACAGCTGATTGGTGCATTCGTCATCATCGTCGGGGCATCAATCGTTTCACAGGAATTCAAAACCGGAACAATCAAGTTACTGCTTGTCCGATCTGCATCAAGAATTCAAATACTTGCGGCCAAATTCGTAACTTCCATCTTGTTCGGTCTGTTTTTGCTGCTTGTGCTGTTTGTGGTTTCATTTGCGGTTGGCGGCCTCTTATTCGGGTTTGACGGTGCATCCACACATTTATCGGCAAGCGGCGGAGAAGTATACGAATGGTCACGGACACTGTATCTTGGTGTAAGTTATTTATCAAGCAGTGTAACCTTACTGATGCTCACAGCGCTTGCTTTCATGATTTCCAGTATTTTTAGAAGTGAAGCCATTGCAATTGCTGTTTCTATTGTGCTCCTGTTTATCGGTTCAATGGCAACTAACATGCTGGCATTTGTGACGGATTGGGCAAAATATTCTTTGTTTGCCAATACTAATTTGAATTTATATTTTGAGGGCGGCCCGATTGTTGAAGGGATGACATTGTCCTTTTCGATTATTATGCTGGTTATCTATCTGGCTGTATTTTTGTCCTTGTCATTTTTTATTTTCAAAAAACGGGATGTCAGTATTTAAGTATATTATTCGGGGTGAAATAAAATGGAAACAAAAATCGTTATCGGTGCCGGGGAATATAACAACAATCCCGGCTGGACCCATACAAATGAAGATGAACTGGATTTGCTTAACGAACATACCTGGAAAAACCGATTTGAGGTAAATTCCATTTCAGCGATCTTGGCAGAACATGTGTGGGAACATCTGACATATCAGCAGGGATTAGAAGCGGCAAAACGCTGTTATACCTATTTGAAAACAGGCGGTTATATCCGCTGTGCAGTACCGGACGGTTATTTTCCGGATGAAGCCTATCAGCAGATTGTCCAGGTGGGCGGACCTGGACCCGCCGATCACCCTGCAGCCGGCCATAAAATAGTTTATAACTATCAAACTTTAACGATGTTGTTTGAGAAAGCAGGGTTCGCGGTACACTTACTGGAATACTGTGATAAAGATGGCAGGTTTCGTCAGGCGGATTGGAAGATAGAAGATGGTGCCATATTTCGTTCCAAAAAGCTGGACCCTCGAAATCAGGGAGTTCTTAAGGTTCCATCCTTGATTTTGGATGCCGTTAAACGGTAAGTTAGTATAAAAACAGATTGGGGGATAGGCTTATATGCAGCAAGTACATAAATGGGGAAACAGAGAAAATCCTGCACTTGTTTTACTGCATGGAATGGGTGGCACTGGTCTTAGTTTTGGCGAGCTGGCCCACTATCTATCGGATTATTATGTGGTTTCACTTGATTTAAGTGCCGGGGAGTATTCCGGGGATGAAGCATACATGCCATCAAACATGGCTGAAACAATTCATCGTCTGATCAATCAACTCGACCTGCAGGGAATCACGCTTGTCGGTCATTCATGGGGAGCACATCTTGCTCTTTATTATGCCGCAGCACACCCGGAGAAAATCACACGTGTTATATCGCTTGATGGCGGATATATAGAGGAACGAGGGTCATTGGACGAGGAATTGCAAAATCTGGTCGAGTTCCATAATAGTATCCGATTTCCATCATGGGAGGCTTTTTGGGAGTCAGAAAGAAGTGAGCTGCCAAGATGGTCCGAAGAGCTGGAAGCAGCATCGCGTTCACAAGTAAAGGAAATAGATGGTGAAATCCGCTTGGCATTGCCGATACCGGTGGCCCAGGCAATTGTAAAAGGTATCTTCAACGAGCCAACCAGTGAAATTCTGGATCGGGTTTCATCCCCGGTTTTATTGCTCCGGAGCGATTTGCCGGAAGAATTGGAAGAGTTACGCACACGCAGCATTCATCATTTTCGGAAGCATGTTCCGGATGCTGCCGTACATGTTATCCCGGGTACTACCCATGATATTTACCGGGATGCACCCGAAAAAGTTGCCGAACAGATCAAATTGTGGATACCAAACGAATAAGCTGCGGGAGGGATACATATGAAGTTTGTGCTGCTGTTTGGTCCGCAGGCAGTCGGTAAAATGACAGTCGGACAGGAATTGGCAAAAATGACAGGCCTAAAGCTCCTGCATAATCACATGACGATTGAACTGCTTGAGCCATTTTTCGGTTTTACCCCCGAGATGTGGCGGTTGTCAACGATGTTTCGCATGGAAATTATTAAATCTGTTGCTAAAAATGACGGGGAAGGTATGATATTCACTTTCGTCTGGGCGTTTAACCGGCAGGAGGACTGGGACAGCGTAAAAAAAATGTGTAATATTTTCTCTGATGCAGGGGCTGAAATCTGTCTTGTTGAGCTGGAGGCTGATGTCGAAGAACGGTTGAAACGAAACAATTCATCGAACAGGCTGCAGCACAAACCGACCAAGCGGAATGTGGCATTTTCCGAGAAAGAACTGCTGCGCTCGATGAAAACAGAGCGGCTTCATTCACTGGAAGGTGAAATCACTTGTGGAAATTATGTCCGGCTCAACAATACCAATCTCAGTGCTGCCGAAACAGCACGTATAATCAAAACGGAATTCGGATTATAGTTGTTTTGGAAAGTAATGGAACGGAAATATAGAAGTATCGGGTTTTTCATTCAAGCATGAAACAAAAAAGCATACAGAAAGGAACATCAGCATGACCTTAGAAGGGAACAATTCAGCACTTTTCTTTTACATATTCTTTCTTATCCTTTCACTGGCTGCCAGTTATTTCTCCGGATACAAAATGATAAAAGAAACCGGTTATTTTGGTTCACAGGTTTTTCTGGCGTGTGTGATTAATCTTCTCCTTGGTACGTTTGCCACATTTGGCTGGTTTATGGCCACATGGGCAAGCAGTGAATCACTGTTCTTCGGCGGGCTTTTACTTGGTGTATGTCTGCTTATCGTCAGTGAGGCAGCACTTGTAACCGCCATGTATGTCAGACGTGATAAACTGCAGCTGGACTATGAAAGAGAAGAACAGCTTTAGTGTGACTGCAATTAAGTTCTGGAGGCTCCGAGATCCGTCCCCAGCTTCATAATTGACTGGTTGATGCGCCAAATATAATACACATGGTGAATCAAGTCATACTGGTCTTGTTTATGGTCCGGGGCAAGCTGCTCCAGTTGTTTACGTTCTTCATCAAGCATATAAACAGTTGCGCCTTGCCTTTCCCCATTAATGAGAGAGCTAAGCGTATCAATGTTATGTTCCAATTTCACTTCCATTTGTTGAAATGTGGTGGTCAATTCATCCGGAAAGTCAAAATCCTTCCGATATGATGAAGCTATAAGCTGTCTTGCATAATAGTTGATGGATGTGAAGATGGCCACCCATTCAGCGATTTTGGACTGCTTGTGGGCCTCCGTTTTTTTCAGGAGCGGCTGGGCCTGATCCTCTATCATCTGTAATTTGTTATCGATTGTGAATGCCTGGGAGGTAAGTTCTTTTACGCTGACTTCCTCATGAAATCGTTTAATATAGCTGATCAGAAATGGTTTCAGTTCCGCAAGGTAGCTGTCCGATACCTCGGCAACCTTTTCCCTTGTTCGCTTTGGAAAAATAATGAAGGATACTGTATAAGCAATTGCCGCCCCTGCAACCGTATCGATGATTCTTGCCCAAATAAGGGAAAGTCCAACCCCGCCAAGAAGCATGTCATACATGAATGCGATCATCATGGTGATGAATGCACTCATCAGGGTATAAGATACTGTAGCCGTATAATTAGACAGAAATACAACCAGAAACAGGATAATCAATTCAGGAATTGTATTGCCTCCAAATAAATTTGCCATGAAAAAGCCGATTGCAGCACCGATAATCGTCCCGGATGTACGTTGAAACCCTTTCCTGTATGTCCTGCCGATTGATTCCGTGCCAAGCAGACAAATAAATGCCGTCAGCAGCACCCAATATGGTTGAATAGGTGAAATGAATTTCCCGACAATAATAGCGATATTGCCCGCAATCAGTGCCTGAATAGCCTTTTTGGCAGCCGGTGAAAATTCACCTGGTGTCTTCTCGTCTTTCTTTACATGACTGTCCGTTTCTTCTTCTTTTGAATCTTCTGCGTCCTTGGGTGCAATTCCACCTTTGATTCCCTGCTGAATTGACTTTCCGCCTTCCACAATATGAATAGCAATCGATTCAATTCGCCTGATCAGAAAAATCCATTTCATGGGCTCTTCCTGCTGGTGTTTTAGTTCATCGATTACATTTCGCAGCGCCTGAATTGCCAATTCGGCCTCTTCCAGATTATGCTGGTCAGAATTAATATCTGCATCACGGAGGGCGGTCATCACCCATGCAAGCAGCCGTCTCAATTCTACGATTTCAAGTGCATCCGCTTTTTTCAGTTTTTGAAATGATTCTGTCAGTGTTTCAATCAACATACCCGTATCAAATACGTATGTGCGTAATTGGGATTGTGTCAGGCCCGGCCATAGCTTTTGTATATCTTCTTTGTGCAGGTTTCCGGATACTGTTCTCGCATAGATACGCAGTTTTCTGACGTTATTCTCAATACTTTTGCGGCGCTTTGAATTCAGATCTTTTTCAAGGATGCCCTGGATTAGAATATTGAAGGTGAGATTCGTCTGGATGTGAAATGAGCGCATACTCTTTTTTAATGCAGGTGCTGAATCCTGAAACAGTTTGAAGTTGAACAAGTAGGCATACGTGACCCCAATCAGAATGCCCGTGTATACCATAGGCAATTGTTCCAGCGGCAATTTCATGACGACCCCAAAATAGATTGTCATAAAAGCAATTTGTCCAAGCGAAAAGTACCTGCTTCCGAATTTAGAAAAGTAAAAGCTTCCGAAAATAATGAGCATCATAAGTCCGTCAATCACGATGGATTTTTCAGCGAGGAAAGATCCGACTGTGATGCCGAACGCAGCAGATACACCAATTAATGGGGTGGTCACTTTTCTTTCCTGTAATGTATCGTCCATGACAATGACAGTGCCCATCATGCCAACCATGCCGGAAATAATGACAGGAATAATGAATACATTTCCAGTTACATGCAAAACAAGCAATGTTGTAACAATCGACAGGATTAGGCTTGCGGTAGTTTTTGTTGCACCTTTTAAGCGTGAGTGCCCGGGATCAGCTGCAATCAGCCTGCCTGTCCAGTGATGTATAGTGTCAAACTGTTTCATATGTGGTCATATCCTCTGTGTAAATGATTGTCAATATAGTTTAGCATTTGGGAAATAATTATTCCATTGAGGAAGAAAACACCGGCAGCCTCGTCTGCATATGAAGTTTTTGCCTGTTAATGCTGAATTATTATATAGTAAGGATAATGAATGGGGAGAGTGACCGTGCTGTTGGATAAACTTTGCGGTACAATCAGACAGTATTAACCCCCCTTGCTTTAAGAATGTTGAAATGTATTTTCGCTTTTGGATAAACGGTAAGGAGGAATATAATGCGTGTGAAATGGAACGGAAATGAACTGGAACTGATAACCGGTGACATTACGAAACAAGCGACCGACGCAATCGTTAATGCGGCAAATGGTTCTCTTATGGGTGGCGGCGGTGTGGACGGAGCCATTCATCGGGGGGCCGGAAGCGGCTTGCTTGAGGAATGCAGGATTATCCGAAATGAAACGCTGAACGGCAATCGTCTTTCTGCCGGAAAAGCGGTGATCACAAGCGGTTACAACCTTCCCGCCAGATATGTAATTCATACGGTGGGTCCGATTTGGCAGAATCATAATGGTCAGGAACAAGAGCTGCTTGCCAATTGTTACCGAAATTCGCTCGATTTAGCCAGTGAGCATGGCCTGACAAGTATTTCGTTTCCATCTGTATCAACAGGTGTGTATAAATTTCCGATTGAACTTGCGGCAGATGTGGCAATCGGGACGATACAGGAATTTCTCGAGGTGAACCATTTTGGAAAAGTTATCATGACATTGTTCTCTGAAGCTGATTATGACATTTATAAACAAGCGGTGCAGAAGCGAACCGGAATGTAAAATTTTTGCGAATTGGCGGATACGGGTTCTTCTGGGTAAAAGGTAATGGTATACTTTATTCAGAATACAATCTTCAAAAAGGAAAGGGAGTATTGGAATGTTAAAAAAGTTTGCTTCAGATGCATTGGGGTTATCCGATATCGGTAAAATTATTGACCCGCAGGACTATGATAAAACAGATGCGGATGATTATGTAAGACATGAAGATAATGAGGAAATCTATTTTCTTATTAAGACAAAAATGGACGAGTATTGTTTTACCAACCTGGCAATCATTCATGTGGACGGCGAGAAGGCGACTTCTTCCAAACGTACATTGCGCCGTTTCCCATATTCCCAGTTCGCGATTTCCGATGTTTTGCTGGAAACAGCAGGAACAATTGACCGGGATATTGAAATTAAATTCACGTTAGGCAATGTACCAATGTCAATTGATGTGCAGAAAGACCAGATTGACAGATTGAAAGACTTGTATAAGGCGCTGCTTTATATTGCAGAGAAAACATATGAAAACAATATTATTTTGAATAAAGCGGAACAAAGTCTTGATAAAGCCGCAACCATTCTGCACAATTCACGAATCTCAGAAGCGAATACCGCCGATCAATACAAGGCATTGACTGAATTCAGTTTTGAATGGTTCAAAAACGCACGGGAACAATACCACGAAAAAGACTTTGGCAGGATTTTTGAGAAGTATATTAATAACTAGAATGATGGAAACCGGATGGCGTAAAAGAGCTGTCCGGTTTTTTTAATGTGTATGTTGTTTGCGGCGGCAGTTCCTTCAGCGCGAAACGCTTTTCCTTCGGCGGCAACGGCAGTTTCTTCAGCGCGAAATGCTTTTCCTTCGGCGGCAACGGCAGTTCCTTCAGCGCGAAACAGCGGAGGCAGTGCGAAATGCTTTTATTTTGTCTTCGTGACAGGAAACGCAGTTGTATTTGTCGAATAAGAAATTCAAGCATTCGTTAGAAATATTACGCGGAGATCGGAGGGTGGATTACATGGACAGGATAAAAGCAGGTATTGACGCTGGCGGGACACTTATAAAGATTGTATATGAGAAAAATGGAATTATAAATTATCGGTCGTTTCGATCAATTGAAATAGAAGATGCTGTTGAATGGCTGACTAATCGATTTGATCATGTGGATGTGTGTGTAACCGGTGGGAAAAGTAAAGTGCTCAAGGATAAATGGACAGCAGAAGTAAAAACCGTAGTTGAATTTGATGCGACTGCAAAGGGTATTGAGTTTCTGGCGAAGCAGCATGAATTTGTACTTGACGCCCCGTATTTGTTCGTCAACGCCGGGACTGGTACGTCAATACATTATGTCAGTGACCACAAGCAGGTGCGGATTGGCGGTTCTGGCATTGGTGGCGGTACACTTGTTGGACTTTCTCAGCTAGTAACTGGCATTAAAGACTATGAAACTATCGTTCAGCTTGCCATAGAGGGCGACAGAGACAAAGTGGATCTCAAAGTAAAAGATATCTTTGAAGGTGCACTTCCCCCAATTTCGGGTGATCTGACCGCAAGCAACTTTGGCAGTACAGCGAAAATGTTGGCAAACAGACCTGCCAATAAGGATGTATTAGCATCGATTATTGGAATGATTGGGGAAGTGATTGTGTCCATCACCACCCCGATGACAGTCCAATATGATGTCGATACTGTTGTATATATCGGATCAACGTTTCGCTCGAATCCGCTTTTACAAGAAACCGTCAGCAAATATACCACCATGCTCGAAAAGAACCCTATATTCCTGCCCGATGGTGAATATAGCGGTGCTGTAGGTGCAATGCTGGCACTTGATTGAAAAGCATCTTTATTCGGCACAATCCGGGTGGTGCCAGGTACCACCCGGATTTGCTTTAATATCTTTCCGCGTCATGTCCTTTGTCAACAGCTTCTTCGGGTGCTTTTTCACTGTCTTTGTTGCCGAGCGGGTTTTTGCTGGAACCGGTATTTTCTGCATGTTCCAGTCCTTCTTTGAGACGACGGCCATATTCGTCATCAGCTTCTTCAGCAAGGGCAACCATTTTTTCCTGTATACGCTTATCACATGCGGAAAGGTCACCGACAAGATTGGAAATCAATTCGTCCTTTTCCCAGTCTTCAAATCCGCGGTACGTTTCACCTGCCTGTTTCGTGTTGCTTTGACGGTCAATGGTTTCCCGGACAAGATTACCTTCTACTTTCGGTGTGTATTCTTTCCCGGTCTGTTTAGCCTCTTTCAGACCATCGAGTGTGGAAGGTTCATAATTTATATGTGGATTTTTTCCATTGGCGTTTTCCGGTTCATATCGCATTTGACCTCCTGCCTGGTTGGTCGCTACCCGCTTCTTGGCAGCATTAATCGGTAATTGTAAATGATTTGCCCCGACACGATAACGTTGCGTATCCGAATAGGAGAATGTTCTTCCCTGCAGCATTTTATCGTCGGAAAAATCCAGGCCATCTACTAAAACACCTGTCCCAAATGTTGCCTGCTCTACTTCCGTAAAGAAGTCTTCCGGGTTTTTATTCAACACCATTTTTCCGACAGGCAGCCATGGAAATTGATCTTCCGGCCATAGCTTTGTATCATCAAGCGGGTCAAAATCCAGCTCAGAATGCTCATCATCGCTCATAATCTGAACAAACAATTCCCATTCCGGATAATCGCCCTTTTCAATCGCATCATACAAGTCCTGTGTTGCATGATTAAAGTTTGTAGCTTGTATCTCGCTTGCCTCTTTGACCGTCAGATTTTTTATGCCTTGCTTGGGCTCCCAATGATACTTGACAAGCACAGCTTCTCCGTCTTTGTTTACCCATTTGTATGTATTGACACCGGATCCTTGCATCATGCGGTAGTTGGCAGGGATCCCCCATGGTGAGTACACAAATGTAACCATATGAAACGATTCCGGAGAGCTGGAACAAAAATCGAAAAATCGTTGACTGTCCTGGATGTTAGTGACCGGATCGGGTCTGAATGCATGAATCATATCCGGAAATTTCATGGCATCACGGATAAAAAATATTTTCAGATTATTTCCCACCAAATCCCAATTTCCGTCTTCTGTATAAAATTTGATTGCAAACCCGCGCGGATCACGGACTGTTTCCGGAGAATGCCGTCCATGTACAACCGTTGAGAAACGTACAAAAAGTGGTGTTTGTTTTCCTTTTTCCTGAAAAACTTTAGCCCTTGTATATTTGGAAACAGGGTCGTCTCCCACGGTTCCATAAGTCTCAAAATAACCATGTGCACCGGCACCGCGTGCGTGAACAATCCGCTCCGGTACTTTTTCTCTGTCAAAGTGACTTATCTTTTCGATAAAATCATAATTCTCCAATGTAGCGGGCCCGCGGTTTCCAATCGTTCGGATGCTCTGGTTGTTGGTAACCGGGTGCCCTTGTCTCGTAGTCAAAGTGTCTTCATTTTCCACATTTGTCTGATTTTCATCTTCCATTTCCATTCCTCCATTTCAAAATAGTTATCCACTAAATTTAGTGTTGCCTGAAACAGTGCGGATAATCCTTTTTTGAACGGTTTTTCGAAGTTGCTTATGTTTGTGATTTTTCCAGGCGGGAATTATAACGTAATTGAAATTTAACCTTCTTTTTGGGAAGGCTTATATAGAATGGGAGTTTTTATGAAACAAATTTCAGTCGGTATTATACCAGCTCCTGAATTACCGGAAGCAATTGCCAATAAACTGGCTCTAAAATTGGAGACGGCTTTTTCCATGCAAATTGATAATAATATTTCCTGGAATGTGGAAGTTGTGCTTGATCAGCTCACCGGTGCATCGGGTAGAAGCGACGAAATCATAAAAAGGGCTTTAGCATTAAAAGCGGAACATAATTGGGAATACGCAATATGCCTGACAGATATGCCTATATTCTCTGATAAGACGGTTGTTCTTGCAGAGGGTGACGATGGGAAAGGGGTAGCGCAAATTTCCATTCCTGCATTCGGTGCATTTCCGCTGAAGACCCGAGTGAAAAAAGCTATTATACAAATGGTGGGTGAGTTGTATTTCCGGATAAATGGTCACGGAACATATGTGAATAGTGACATCGTTGAACGAAATAATAAACAGCTGATGAAAAGTGAACGAAAGTTTTCGCCTGTGAAAAAAGTTTTACCTGATAACGAAGATGCGGATTTGCGTTTTATTGTGAGACCAAGAATCCATGGTCTTTTCCGCTTAATCGCAGGAATGACATATGCCAACCGTCCATGGAGAATCATTCCGGCATTTAAACGTGTGGTGGCGGTCGCATTTGCAACAGGTGCGTATGGTCTGGTGTTTACAACCCTTTGGAACATCAGCGCGGCATATGGCGGTTTGCAGTTTACGTTGCTAACGCTGATCGCTATCGCGGGAATGGTCATATGGATCATTTTTGCTCATAATTTATGGGAAAAACACAACGCTAAAACGAGCAGGAAATTAACGATGCTTTACAACATGGTCACGGTGGTCACATTAACAAGCTCAGTCATCGTATATTATGCGGTGCTCTATATATTATTTCTGTTTGCAGTTGTCTTTTTTGTTCCGCCTGATTTATTTGTCCATACAGTGGGCATCAAGGATAATAATATTCATGAGCATTTTATTCAGCTGGCATGGCTTGTTACATCCGTTGCGGTGATTGCAGGTGCAATGGGATCCGGTCTTGAAAATGATAAGACAGTCCGGAAAATCATGTACGGTCATCGCCAATGGCAGCGATACAAGGAGATGGAACATAATGATGACTTTTTAAAGGAATGAACATCAGGGATGAAAAAAGGAATATGTCACCATCATCTTGAATATGGAACATTTCAGGAGGAATTTTAATGATATTGCGGAAATCAGTCGGTTATCTTGTGATTATTACGCTCATCATATTGCTGTCTGGCTGTGGTTCCGGGTTAAAGGAGGACGATTCAATGGCAGGTCAGAAGGAAAATGGATCACTATCAGTTAAAATAAGTGCAGTGCCTGACACTGTGCAAAAATGGATTGAAAAAAATCAATCCAAACAGCAGAACAAAGTGTTTCGTGCGGATGGAAAGACGTATGTTGTGATACTACTTGGAGAAAAAAACACTGGTGGATATAATGTGGAAGTCGAAAAAATCAAGCAGACTGGAAATGACGAGGCTTCCAATGTGGTCAGTTATCGTGTGACAGAACCAGCGAAAGGATCAGTCAACATACAAGTTTTGACCTATCCCATGGCAATTGCAGCATTGGACAGTGATGTAGAAGGACCATTTACGTTTGAACAGATAGAGGAAAATTAAAACTCATAATTGCATTGCAGTATGTTTTCGCCGGACTATTGGAAGTCCGGCGAAAACGTGCGAACCCCCTACCTCATCTTTTTTACCATCCAACTCTGCTGAAAAAAGGATTTTCACCACAGCGTACAGAATATAGATAGTGAATCAAAAATTCTGTTCGGGAGGTAATTACAATTGTCGAAAAAGATATTGATACTGGCTGGTGACGCTGTTGAGGCACTGGAGATCTATTACCCATATTTTCGTTGTCTGGAAGAGGGATATGAAACAGTCATTGCTGCAGGATCTGCCAAAAAGCTGCATACGGTTGTCCATGATTTTATCGGCTGGGAAACGTATACAGAAAAAGAAGGCTATATGATTGAGGCGGACGCAGCGTTTGATGAAATAAATCCGGATGAATATGATGGCTTGATTATTCCGGGCGGACGTGCTCCAGAACATATACGTCTTAATGAGCATGTGCCATCCATTGTGAGTCATTTTTTTGAAACAAATAAGCCAATTGCTGCCGTCTGTCATGCCAGTCAGGTGTTAACTACGGTGAAGGAGCATTTGAAAGGACGCGAGATGACTGCCTACATTGCCTGTAAGCCGGAAGTGGAAGCAGCAGGATCAACCTATATGGAAAAGGCCAACCATACGGACGGAAATCTGGTTACCGGGCATGCCTGGCCGGATGTTCCGGGACTGATGAAAGAGTTCATCAAACAGATTAATAATCAATAAAGATGCGGTCTATTATTTAAAGCATTGCTTGATACGGTTGAAACAGAAGGAGATCAACTGAAGGAAAAATGTGATAACAACTAAAGATGGGGGGAAATGAAGATGACAGAAACAGTAAAACATGCTATTCAGGATGAGTATCCGGATGATTTCGCACATTGCTATGGATGCGGCAGGCTGAATGATGATGGATATCATCTTAGAACAGGGTGGAACGGTGATAAGACGGTTACCGTTTACACACCAAGGCCGGAACACACTGCGATTCCCGGATTTGTCTATGGTGGGTTGATTGCTTCACTGATCGATTGTCATGGGACAGGGTCAGCGTCACTTGCTTTGCATCGGAAAAACGGGCATGAACCTGGTGATGGTGCTGAGCCGCCGAGGTTTGTAACAGCATCACTTGAAGTTAAATTTATGAAACCAACACCTAAAGATATTCCATTAAAGGCGGTTGGCTCAGTAGAGGAAGTACACCCGAAAAAGTTCAAGGTACATACAGAAGTTTTTGCCGGTGACGAATGCTGCGCTAAAGGTGAAGTGGTCGCAGTTGTCATGCCTGCCACATTCACGCAAAAATAAATCCAGCCAGTTGGATTGCACAAAATAAGCAAGCAGCAACAATATTGCAGAGGGGCCGAAGAGGCTCTTCTGTATTTTTTATTGTTAACTTAAATAAAAATAAGTTTACAATACGGCCATCATCCAATATAATATACTGTAATGTAAATCCAAATATGAACAGAGGTTATATATATGAATAAACAAAGCAAAAAATTAAGGGATATGCTTCATTGTGCCATGTTTGCCGCCATAACTGCTATTTTGGCACAGATTGAAATTCCGCTTCCATTGGTTCCGATAAGCGGTCAGACCCTCGCTGTGGGAATTACCGCCACTATCCTGGGCAGCAGAAAAGGGGCAGTTTCGATGATTTGCTATGCAGCAATTGGGGCAGTCGGTCTTCCCGTTTTTGCAGGATTCAGCGGTGGTCCTCAAGTGCTTGCAGGTCCGACAGGCGGATACATAATTGGATTTGTTGCAGCAGCCTTTGTTACAGGCTGTATTTTAGAAAAAACGCGGTTTACAATTCCAATGGCGATGCTGGCTAATACGGTTGGCATGGTAATTATCCTGATTATTGGAACCGTTCAGCTGAAGTTTATCGTGAATCTGGATTGGTATGAAGCTCTTGCAGCAGGTGTTTATCCGTTTATAGCTGTTGGGTTTATAAAGGCTTTTATTGCCAGCTGGATTGGAATTACAGTACGAAAACGCATAATGACAGCAAATCACGACAAGGACTTTCGGAATATTGCTTAAGACCTAAAAAACAGGTTTGATTTGCGTGTTCATTGGGTATTTGGATACTACAGTGAGTATCCTGGGGGTGTCAATAAAAACCATCGCTTTGCAGTAAATCAGCATTAGCACGGCAGCCATTTAGGTATTTGTTTTTTAGGTAAGGAGTACTGATCTGAAGTTAAAACTGCATGAATTGTATCAAGAGATATGGATACAGGAAGTTTTACTGGATTCAATTCTCCACCATTACCAGCCAGATGCACATATAGTGGAGAGGGTGTCATGTCTGACTGATAACAGTAATCTGGAAAAAAAGATTGAGGCAACACGAAAAGAGATGTACACACGGTTTGAAAATGATCCGGACGACCCTCTGATACTCGCTGTTTCGCAAAAGCTGGACAAGCTGTTAAACGAATTAACGAAAGTACAGAAAAACTAATGCTGCCGTTTCGGTTTTTATTGACAGTCAGGATGTTTTTGGACCAGGAAGTCTGTTCCCTATTCGGGGTAACGGACTTTTGTTTTGTAATGGTACTGCTAAAACATGGCTGGTTTTCCCGCACAGCGGCTTTCCCTGGAGGAATTTTGGCACCTTTTGTCGAATGTAATAGAAAGGGGGATGATTACGATTTCGAATGGTATTATCTATGATTATTATGTTGAAAAGCGCGGCGCGGGGGAACCGGTTATTTTTCTCCCGGCTGCAGGATTTTATGGTAATGAAGGATTGAATATAGCTGATTTCCTTCAGAATGATTTTGAAACACATATGATGGACTTGCCCGGGGGGAGAAGTTTAGGGATTCAGGCTCGGCAAATTACATCTTTGGATATGGCGAAGTGGCTGAAAGGATACATGGATCAGCAGCAAATGAATAAGGTTAATCTGATTGGGCATTCAATGGGAGGGCTGCTGGCACTGACATTTGCCGTGCATTATCCCGAAAGAGTGAACAAACTTGTCCTGTTGGATCAGGCACATAAACCGTTTCCGAGAATCCCGAAGCGTGAATTCGGCTTGTTTGCATATGCTATTCCATATTTGAATATTGGAGCGGTTCTATTGGGAAAACCGTTTCTGAAGTTGCTTGAACCTTTGTTTTCGGATAAGGACAGCAATGTTGACATCGATACTGCAGTTAAAAGGTTCTGTGAAACAATTGCCATAAAAGAAAATGCGTATATACGCAAAGCACATGAGCAAAGTGTCTCGTTTACGTTGGATACGCTTAACCTGTATTTTGGCTATTACCGGATCAATCAGCCGAAATTGCTGGCTGAAAATACAGTGCCAACCTTTTTGGCATATGCAACTTTTAAGGGTGTGAATGAACAGGAAAATGCCTATACATGTAGACATTTGCGTGAATTGCAGCACAAAAAAAGCCTGCCAATCACCTATCGTCCAGTTGAGGGCGGACATTATGTTCATTGGAGTGATGATCCGACACTATTGCCGGAGATTAAATTATTTTTAAAGGGGCGGATGGAATGAATAAGTCCTTTTGGCTAGATGTAAGTTCGAATAATTATAAAATTCCACATGGTTCCAGGTTAGAGGGGCTGACAAATAAACTTAAAGGATACCTTGGTTCAACAGATCCTACATTACGTGATGAGGTTGCCTATCCGATACTGAGTATGTGGATTGAGCGTGGTTTGTATGACGTTCATAAGCTCAGGGAATTGATTGGGGATATGAAGGCGAATTTGACTGACAGACTTGGGGAAAATTATACAGATACGGTTTTTCTGAGGTCGTTCTCCATCCTGATTCTTATGGAAATTATCGAATATGATAACAAGCAGGAAGTCCTGAAGAGAGCGGAACTTGAGTGGCTTTTGGATGATGTACTCAGTTATTTTGAAAAAGAACGGGATTTGCGGGGTTATGTGCCGGATAAAGGGTGGGCACACGCGATTGCACATACAGCGGATTTATTCGGTGCACTTGCAGGGAATCGGCATATTGGAAGGAAAGGGCTCGAACGAATCGTAAGTGCCATTGCCGATAAAGTTTCCGTTGCATCCGGGCACACGTATCTGGCGGCAGAAGACGAGCGGCTTGCATATGCTGTGATACGTGCATTGCGGTGCGGTTTGATTGAAAATGTATTTTTTGAAAAATGGCTTAATCCATTTGCAATGCACCATGGTGATGATTGGGTGGAACACCTGTCTTCTGCAACCGGTGCCAGTACATATGTCAATGTCAAAGGGTTTCTTCGCAGCTTGTACTTTCAAATTCTGTTAAGTAACAATCCTCCTGCAGATGCCGACGAATATGCAAGCATGATCAAAGAAACCATTTACAATATGGACGCTGTATATTATAAACTGCCATAAAGGGATAAATTAATTTTTCTCTATCGTCCAGACGCGGTCATGATTGGAATTCTGCGGGAACTTCTCGCCGGTTTTGAGCTTGACGATTTTTGGATCACTGACACTTGTTCCGGTCTCTCCAATCTCACGATAAGTACCATTTTTAGGTGCCTTCTGTCCAAATCGGAAATGACTGTATTCACCCATTGTAAACACTCCTTTTATAATTTGCTTATTAGTATGGCTGTAGGGCGAATGTTTATTCTAATCCCTGGTGAATAAATGAAACTTTTTAGCTTGCTGAACCGTACTGCATATTAGGAGATAACGGTGGAGGGTGGTAACATGTTAACGATTGCGGAAGAATTGTTACTTCTCGCTCTGAAAGATGATAAAGGCACAGTTGTATTTTCTGCAAGCAGCACACTAAATTATGGACTTGCAGGCGCTATTTTGGCGGAATTAACATTGCAGGAACGTCTCGAACTGCGGGATAAAAAAGTGGAAGCAATCAGCCACGGTCCAACTGGTGATGCAGTCACTGATTCGGTTTTACAAAAAGTTTCTGAATCTAAACGGCCAAAAAGCGTGAAGCGATGGGTAGAAAATTTAAGTTTCCGGATGGGTCATTGGAGAAAGGAAATGCTGGCTGGGCTGGTTCAAAAAGGAATTTTGGAGGAACAGGAACAAAAAATCCTGTGGGTTTTCACCAGGAACACATACCCAACAAAGGAAGTTGCCGTGGAAAATCAAATTCGAAAGCGAGTATATGCAAGTCTTTTTGGGGATGAACAACCGAATGCACGAACTGCAATGCTTTTAAGCTTAATCAAAGCCTGCAGTCTCGTGAATGAAGTGTTTCCTGTAAAAGATCAGAAAGAAGCGAAAAAGAAGATCGACAGCATCATTAAAAATAATGAATACGGAAAAGCCGTTAAAGCGTCCATTGATGCGATGCAGACTGCAGTAATTGCTGCCTGTGCTGCGGCTGCGGCAAGCTCGGCTGGGAGCAGTGGAGGGGGAGGATCCTAATCTCTCTTCGTCAATTCCGGGAAGTCAGGAGGGCAGCTTATGCCAATATGTCAGAATTGCGGGGAAACCTGGACATGGAAACAGACTCTACGGGCAATATTTAAGTGGAAATGCCCGCACTGCCATGAAAAACAATACGAATCAGCATCATCCAGAAGAAAGACCGGGATGTTCAGTCTGTTGCCAATAATTTTAGTGCCATTAATCTACTTGTTTGATTTTTCATGGTGGGGCATCGTTTTTCTTTTTATTGTGTATATGACAATATTTTTTGGTGCATACCCATTTGTGTTGAAACTTTCCAACGAGGAAGAGCCGTTTTGGTAGCAGAATAAATGTGTGCGGTAAAATGAATTTTCGCGCAACAGGATAACCCAATCGCGCCGCAAAAGGAAAGATCGCGCAACAAGACAACCAACTCGCGCAACAAAAAAACTACTTCAAGCGCATGTGCTATGACACTCCCTTTTCATAATCAAAGAAAAAGCGTTCCATTTTAATCGGAACGCTTCTGCATAAAAATTAATGTCGTTTATTCAGCCACAGGACACCTGATTTAGCTAAGCGCGGCAGGTAACCGGTGACAGATCGTGTCATCATTTCACCGAATCCTTCCGAGCTGCCAAGTGAACCAAGTGTGCCTTTCAATTTAATTTCTTTTGGTTTGTTTGGTTCCTCGCCCCTGAAAACTGAAGTCAGGACGGCGGCAATTCGTTCACCCTGTTCTCCGGCGAGCTGGCCGCTTGGTGAATGTTCAGAGGACGCGCAATCCCCGACAACGTAAATGTTTTGCTGCTCCGGAACTTGAAAATACTCATTGACGGTAAGCTTCTCTTGCCTGTCTTTCTCAAATGGCAATGCCCGCACAAGATGATTTGGACGGACTCCTGCTGTCCAGACCGTTACATCATTGACATAACAAATGCCATTATTGCAGACACCGTCTTTTTCCACGTATTCCACATTTGCATGATGGAGCACTTCCACATCCTTTTGTGTGAACCAGTTTTCCACATAGTTTTGCACTTTTTTATCAAATGCTTTTAGGACGGAAGCTCCCCGGTCAAGGAGGCGTATGTTCAGGTCCGGTCTGCTTTCCCTAATTTCGGAAGCTACTTCGATTCCACTCAGCCCTGCACCGACGATGGTTGCCTTGCCATAAGCTTTCAGGTTGCCAATCGCCATACCGGCGCGACGTGCTGCACCGAATGTTTGTACACTTTCGGTGAATTCGGGTGCCCCTTCGATTCCATGATAATCATCCTCGCATCCCAGTCCAATTACAAGGTAATTAAAAGGTACCGATTCAGTTCTGTCATGGAAATGTATTTGTTCATTTTCCGTGTCAATTTCCTTTATTTCAGCGTATACATAACTGACTTTCTCATGCGTCGGAAACTCCATCCGCACATCTTTATCAGCCGATGTGCCTGCTGCAATTGTGTAAAATTCTGTTTTAATAGAATGGTATGGGTTACGGTCAATCACGGTAATATGAATATCATCGGGAAGATTCTGTTCCATTAGTGATACTACAATTCGAAGTCCGCCATAACCGCCGCCTAAGATGACTAAATTTTTCATGGTTAAAACCCCTTATGTACATATAAATGCCTTCTACTGTTAAGGTTACCAAAAGTTACGTCAGAAGACTAGGAAAAGCTTGGAATTGTTGTTTTTTGAATGGTAATGGTAAATTATCCATAAGAAAAAATGTGAAAAGGAGCTGACTAAGGTTGCAAAAGTTGACGTTCGGATCGCTTCTGGATGTGGTTGGCGAGTTGTTTTCTGATGAAATATCGATTGCTGTTTCTAATACGAATGAATATATTTATTATCGCCCCAGCAAACGGATTGATTTAAAGATTCGTGTGGGGGATCCGGTGAAGGAAGGGACGATTGCTTATAAAGCATTGCAAACAGAACAAAAAGTATCTGAGTTTATTAATCGCGATGTATTTGGGGTACCTTATCACGGGATGGCTGTTCCATTTCACTATGATGAACAAATTCAAGGGTGTGTGACTGCCATATATCCGGCATTAACGGAAGGAAAGTCGGTCGTGACGGTGAAAACATCTGACGGATGGAAACCAATTCCGTTCCATCGGGTCAAATATCTGCAAGTTAAGGAACGAAAAACATATGTATATGCGGACAATTTTGCCGGTACAAACAAAAAGGCGCTGCAGGATTTCGAATACATGCTTCCGAGAGAGTCATTTATCCGCTGTCACCGGTCTTTTATTGTGAATGTCAATCACATTGCTGAAATTTTTCCTGATACGCATTCCACGTTTTTGCTGTCGATGGATAACGGGGCCCAGATTCCGGTAAGTCAGTCTTATTCGAGTTATTTTCGAAAACTGCTTGGCTTTTGACAGAAAAATGCTGCTTGATACGTGAATTATAGTCCTTAGAATCGTATTTTTACTATTCCCGTCCAAAATCTCCTGCAGCCGTAACTTTTTCGTTACAATTATTCTTAAAGTTATGAAAGAGGGATGTTGTTATGAGTATGAACGATGACCGTATCAGGGCCCCTCATCTGCAGGATCGGGTAGTTTCAGCTGATGAAGCAGCTTCCTGGATCAAGGATGGAATGACGCTGGGCATGAGCGGATTTACACGTGCAGGTGATGTGAAAGCGGTGCCAACTGCGCTTGTAAAACGCGCAGAAACGGAATCTTTTAAAGTGAATGTATTTACCGGAGCATCATTGGGCTGTGATATTGATAAGTTATTTGCAGAGGCAGGTATCGTCAATAAGCGATTGCCGTTCCAGGCAGATCCGGCGATGCGTAAAGCAATCAATCAGGGCGAGCATCTTTTTGTAGATCATCATTTGTCCCATACATCCGAATTGATTCGAAGCAATGTGCTGAATACTATTGATTATGCTATTTTGGAAGCGATTACTGTTACAGAGGACGGGATGGTTGTCCCGTCAACGTCAGTAGGCAATTCATTGGTATTTGCTGAACATGCGGGAAACGTAATTATTGAAATTAATCTGGCACAGTCTGAACTGCTGGAAGGGATCCATGACTTGTATACCCCTGGAAAACAGGGTGAACGTGATCCGATTCCTTTGACCAAACCGGATGATCGTATCGGAACAAAAGGAATTCATATTGATTCGGCAAAAATAAAAGGAATTGTGTTTACCAATCAGGAGGATTCTCCTTCAACTATTGTTAAACCGGATGATGAAACAAAAATTATGGCTGGACATTTGCTTGACTTTTTGCAGGATGAAGTAAGTGCGGGCAGGTTGACCGAACGGCTTGCACCAATCCAGTCAGGAATTGGATCTGTTGCAAACGCTGTCCTGCATGGTATGCTGGATTCCGAGTTTGAACATCTTGAAGTATATTCAGAGGTGCTGCAGGATGCGGTATTTGATTTAATTGATGCAGGTAAAGTGGATTTTGCATCGTGCTGTTCGATTACCTTGTCTGATGAAAAAATGAAAACGGTTTTTTCCAACTTTGAAAAATACCGTGACAAATTGATTATGCGGCCGCAGGAAATTACCAACCATCCGGAAATAATCCGGCGTCTTGGACTTATTTCCATTAATACAGCATTGGAATTTGATATTTATGGAAATGTCAACTCGACCCATGTATCCGGAACGAAGATGATGAATGGTATTGGCGGATCTGGAGATTTTGCACGAAATGCAAGGTTGGCTGTTTTTGTAACAAAGTCAATTGCCAAAAATGGAGATGTCTCAAGTATCGTACCATTTGTGCCGCATGTGGACCATACCGAGCATGATGTGGATGTTGTAGTTACGGAGCAAGGATATGCAGATTTGCGCGGTCTCGCACCACGTGAACGGGTGCCATTAATCATTGTGAACTGTGCACATCCAATGTACCGTAAACAGCTCTGGGACTATTATCAGGAAGCACTGGAACGCGGTGGACAAACACCACACGTACTCGAAAAAGCACTCTCCTGGCACACCAATTTCAAAGAAAACGGAACCATGCGTGAATTGGTAAAATTATAGGTGCCTGGAAGATCCGAATTATGACGAAAAAAACCACCCTGGAAGCAGTGTTTGCTGTTGCTTCCAGGTTGGTTTTGTTTAGTTCCGTTTATTGGTTTTTTAAGATTTTTTCCATGGAGTGGATGCGTCCCAGATGATTAGCCTCATGGAAGGCAGCCATAACAGCAAGTTCTCCAACTGTCTCATTTCCGAGAATAGGTTCCGGCAGCTTTTCATTGAATTTATTTTCAGGAATAGCGTTAAGACGCTCCAACTGTTCCTTCAATTGGCCAGCCAATTTTTCAACCGATGGCACGTCTTCCGGCCAATCGGCTGGTTTGCTTCCATATCCGAAAAGATCCTTATAGGAAGCTGGAATGTTATCGGAGTGATCCGGAAAGCCGAACATAAATTGTTCTGTTACTGTCAGTACGTGACCAATATGCCAATGGATGGTATTGTTGAATCCGATTGGCTGAACGTCAATCGTTTCCGGATTGAGTTCATTTATTTTTTTTAGAAACATATTCCGTGTCGTGTTGAATTGTATATACATTAAACTACGCATCATTTCATTCCTCCCTTTTTATTAACCATAACAAGGATCCTGTCCAATTAACAATAAAAGATATTGACCATGTACGAATTCGGGAGTATAATATAAACAAAAGTTTATTTTTATAACAAATGTTTAAAAAGGAAGTTGCAGCATGAATAATAAGGAGCGTATCCTGCTTGATTTAATTCGAAAAAATCCATATGTGTCCCAGCAGGAACTCGCCGATAGTATGGATTTGTCGCGCCCTTCCGTAGCGAATCTTATATCAGGGCTTGTTAAACAAGGCCATATTCGCGGTAAGGCCTATGTTTTAAACGAAAGTAAGAACATCGTTTGCATCGGCGGCGCGAATGTGGATCGGAAGTTTTATGTAAAAGATCAACTGCAAATGGGGACGTCCAATCCAATTCGATCCAATCAGACAGTTGGTGGTGTTGCCCGGAATATTGCTGAAAACTTTGGACGTTTTGGAATGGAAACGACGTTGCTTACTGCAGGTGGTAAAGATGCTGAATGGGAATTGATAGCGGAGGCATCTGCCCCTTACATGAATTTGGATCATGTTACCCGGCTTTCCACTGAAAACAGTGGATCCTACACGGCAATTCTGGACGAGCACGGAGAATTGGCTGTTGGACTTGCCGACATGGATATTTTTGATCGGATGGATCCGGAATGGATTCATGACTACATGCCATTATTGAATCAAGCTAAATGCATATTAGCGGATTTGAATTGTCCGAAAGCAACGCTTCAAGTGTTGTGTGAGCTTGCGGATGCACGGGGGATTCCGCTAGTTCTTGTCACAGTATCGGCGCCGAAAATGAAAAATATGCCTGAAGAATTAAGCGGTGTGACGTGGATTATAACGAATGTTACGGAATCGGAGGCATATTTTGGTGGTAGTTTGACAATGGAAAGCGCAGTTCAACAATGGCTGGATGCAGGTGTCCGAAATGTCATTGTGACGGAGGGCAGTGCAGGTGCTGCAGTTGGCAATCATAAAGAGGCAATTCAACATGTTCCAGCATCTGAAATTGATGATGTGACTGATGTGACCGGTGCGGGGGATGCCTTTTCCGCTGCGGTTACATACACCTGGCTGGAAGGAAAAGATATTTTAACTGCAGCGAGAGCAGGAATTGCCAATGCCACAAGGACTTTGGAATCTGCCTTTACAGTACGACAAGATTTATCAGCAAAAAAATTACGCGAAGACATGGAGGAATTATCATGAAGGAATACTTATCATTATCAGCGGAAGTTCAGCGTGCAAAGGAACAAGGGAAGCCGGTTGTTGCATTAGAGTCAACGATTATTTCCCATGGGATGCCATACCCGCAAAACGTACAGACGGCGCGTGAAGTTGAACAGATCATTCGCGATTATGGCGCTGTTCCAGCAACTATTGCAATTCTGGATGGTAAAATTAAAATTGGATTGGATGATCAGGAGCTGGAGGATTTCGGCAATAGTGAAGGGGTTGCCAAAGCATCCAGACGTGATTTGCCTTACTTGCTTGCCACTAAGCAAAAAGGAGCGACTACTGTAGCAGCAACAATGATTTGTGCCGAACTTGCCGAGGTTAACATCTTCGTCACTGGTGGAATCGGTGGTGTGCATCGTGGTGCAGAAACATCAATGGACATTTCTGCAGACCTTGAAGAATTAGCCAAGACAAATGTAGCGGTTGTATGTGCTGGCGCTAAATCTATTTTGGATCTTGGTCTGACGATGGAATATCTGGAAACCAAAGGCGTACCTGTCGTCGGGTATCAAACCGATGTCCTTCCAGCGTTTTTCACGCGGACAAGTGAATTCCCGGTTAATTTCCGTTTGGATGATGCAGAAACAGTTGCCGGAACATTGCGTGCAAAATGGGATTTAAAACTGCAAGGCGGGGCAGTAATTGCCAACCCTATTCCAGAAGAATATGCAATGAATGAAGCAGACATTTCCGCTGTTATTGACACAGCACTGAATGAGGCAGAAGCCAACAATATTTCCGGCAAGGAAGTTACTCCATTCCTGCTTGCCAAAGTCACAGAACTAACCGATGGCAAAAGCCTCGAAGCCAATATAGCACTTGTTAAGCACAACGCCAAAATCGGCGCACAGATAGCAGTAAATATGTAGGTATCTGACATAACCCGGACTTTTTATTTTGTCGACGGGTCCATCATATAAAAAACCACCAGCAGGCAACGTTACAATTCCGCCTGGCTGGTGGTTTTTTCATTTAAGCGATGTATTCTAGTTCTAATATGGCTTCAGTCCATTAATTCGCTGACGATTTCATAGGATCGTTTGCGGGCTTCATGATCAAATATTTGGGCATTAATGATCAATTCATCAGCTTTAGTTTCTTCCATGAACTTTTCCAGGCCTGCCTTTACGGTTTCCTTACTGCCGATAATGGTTGCGTTGGAGCCAATTGATTTTTCAACCGTTGCCTTCTCCATTTCAGACCAGACATCATCAATATTTTCAATTGGCGGCTGCAGTTTGGTTGGCTGGCCGCGTCGAATGCTTAAGAATTGCTGCTGCTGTGTGGTTGCCAAATAGGCTGCCTCTTCGTCGGTATCTGCGGCAATCACATTGACACCAAGCATAGCATACGGTTTTTCAAGCTTATCTGACGGCTTGAAATTGTCCCGGTACAAATTCAGTGCCGGAATTGTATAATCCGGTGCAAAGTGGCTTGCGAAGGAAAATTGCACCCCGAGTTCTGCGGATAATTGCGCACTGAAACCACTGGAACCGAGAAGCCAGATCGGAATATCGAGTCCTTCTCCAGGGACAGAGCGGACACCAGCTGTTCCTTCAAAATAGGCCTGTAATTCTTCCACCTGCATCGGGAAATCCTCGACGCGCTGGTTCAATGTGCGGCGCAGGGCATATGCTGTTGCCTGGTCACTTCCGGGAGCTCGACCAAGACCAAGGTCGATACGCCCCGGATACAAACTTTCCAGTGTACCGAATTGTTCTGCGATGACCAATGTAGCATGATTTGGCAGCATAATGCCGCCGGAACCAACACGGATACGGTCAGTCACACCGGCAAGATGTCCAATGAATACGGATGTGGCCGAGCTTGCAATGCCCGGCATGTTGTGATGCTCGGCCACCCAGTATCGGTTAAATCCAAATTTTTCTGCAGCCTGTATCAGGTCAGCACTATTCTTGAATGATTCCACGGGGGTGCTCCCCTCCAGAACAGGTGCTAAATCCAGAACAGACAATGGTATATTATGAAAAGTCTTCATGAAAATTCACTCCTTATGAAGAAATGATACGTTCTTTCTGATGTATCTTCCAATTTTTTGCCTGAACCGAAAGTTATCTATGGAAGGGCGTGGGGAGATTATAGATATGACAGTACAACTATAGGAAATCAATTGCCACATTGCGATTCTTTCGTTAATATAGTACAATATAAGAATTGCAATGTTTGAAATGAGGGTACGTGTATGAGTAAACAATCCATTTATGGAATGACATATGAAAAATTGACAGATTGGCTTACAGACCATGGGCAACAACGTTTTCGCGCAGATCAAGTCTGGAATTGGCTGTATAAAAAGCGAGTAACAACTTTTGCAGACATGAAGAACGTAAACAAGGAAACGATTACGTTATTGGAAGAAAATTTTGTGCTCCATACATTGGAGGAGGAAATTAAGCAGGAATCATCTGATGGTACCATTAAGTATTTGTTCAGACTTTCTGATGGCAATGTAATCGAAACCGTTCTAATGCGATTTAATTATGGTTTGTCTGTGTGTGTTACAACTCAGGTAGGCTGTAACATTGGCTGTTCTTTTTGCGCAAGCGGTCTGTTGAAAAAAAGCCGTGATTTATCAGGCGGTGAAATTGTTGAACAAATTATGAGTGTGCAGAAACACCTTGATGAGAGAGGTGACGGGGATCGTGTAAGCCATATTGTTGTTATGGGGATTGGCGAGCCTTTCGATAACTTTACGAACCTAATGGACTTCATCAATGTTGTGAATGATGATAAAGGCCTATGCATCGGTGCGCGCCATATTACGGTATCAACCAGCGGACTCGCCCATAAAATTTATGAGTGGGCAGATACCGGCACACAAGTGAATTTGGCTATTTCACTGCACGCACCAAATAATGAACTTCGTACGCAGATTATGAAAATTAACCGTGCATTTCCAATTGAAAAGCTGATGGACTCGGTTGATTATTATCTTGAAAAGGTAAATCGCCGTATTACCTATGAGTATATTATGCTGAGAGATGTGAATGATCATAAATCAGAGGCAAAGCAATTGGCTAGCTTGCTTCATAATAAACGTCATTTAAGCTATGTCAATCTGATTCCATATAATTCTGTTGATGAGCATAATCAATACCAGCGCAGTACTTCAGAATCGATTCAGGCATTTTATGAAACGTTGAAGGAAAATGGCATTAATTGCGGTGTTCGCTGGGAAAATGGTGCAGATATTGATGCTGCATGTGGACAGCTTAGGAGTAAGCAAATAAAAAAGAAAAATGCAGTATAAGCTTGTGGCGCCTGGAATTCAGGCGCTTTTTTAATGAAATTGCGCCTTATATTTTGCAATTAGTTGTAATTCGCTGGGGAAGTATGCAGTTTACTTTCGAATTTTAGCCATATATGCACGATAAAAAGGAATATATATTGCAAATTGGTCCACGGGAAGATTTATATTTCCGTGGACCTCTTAATGTGCAAAAATCGCTTATTTTCATCAGTGGATCCTGTTTTTTGTCGAAATATTATTTTCCATGAATATATGGGGCAGGTAAGAATCTTATTGTATCATGGTTCGAATGGTGTCGGTTTTGCTGTAGTTGTTCTGACTTTCTCCTTAATACTTGGGATTGTAGCATCTTTTCTGTTTTACCATTTACTGGAATACACTCTTTATATCTTTTCCTTTAAAATAGATTGAGTTTCCGTAATGTTACCAATATTTTATGCAATATATAAGATCAAAAATAGAAAAATAGTTGTGTACACAACTGTGTAAACATATATACAATAATGTACACATGTTTACAAATATGTTTCTTATGTACACATTTACGTAAACAAGTACACAAAACCGTACGCAAGCTGTTTTGATAGTGTTTGCGTAAATGTGTACAAGTTTACAAAAAAGAATACGAAAAAAGTCTGATTGCAATTTATACTTTATTCTATTAATCTGAAATAGAAAGAAGACTTTAGAGAGGAGAATGTAACATGGCAAATGCAAGAATTGCAGCAGTTGATGTAGGGAATGATGCCCTGAAAGCAAACTTTGGAAAAATGGAAAACAGCCTTTATATACCGAATGTAATAGCGAGGGACATTGAGGATCGGCCAGTAATCGGGATTGAGGATCTGGATGAGAAAGAACCATTGAATAATTTACATATTCGGGTCCACTCTCCTGCGCTTGAAGAAAATAATGCAATTTATAGGGTTGGAAATCTGGCAACTAAAACAAATAACTCAACAGAACTTGATCCGGGGAGCAGCAAATCTGAAGCTGATCAAACACTGATTATGCTGTTTGCATCGATTGCACTTGATGCAGTGAGCGGCCACACATTTAAAGCTGGTAAAAACGATGTGATCGATGCAACATATAACCTGGGAACGGGTCTGCCATTAAGAGAAGTAAAAGAAGGAAAAGATGTCGGATATCGCTCACAGTTGCTCGGATCAGTGCATCAGGTGGAATTTTTGGTTACTCCGAAATACCAAGGGAAAAAAGTAAATATCAAATTTGATGAAGTGAAGGTTTATCCTGAAGGTTTTGCAGCGTATGTAAACTTGATCATGGACAACGATCTCAAGGTGATTAATAAGGAATTGATTGACAAACAAATATTGATTCAGGATATTGGCGGTCTGTCAACAGATATCGCAGTTATCCGTAATCGCAATGTGGATGATGATAAGGCACAGGGCTTCCATCTTGGAGTTGCCGAGTCGTTGGAAGAAATTCGTGAAGAGATCCGCACAAAACATGGAGTGGAATTAGACAGTCGCCGTGATGTAGTGGATATTATTACCCGTAAAAATGACCGTCACCATATTATGGTTAAAGGCAGTCGGACAAACGTACACGATATAACAGATCGAATCCTGCTCGAACTTGCTAAAAAGGAATACAGATATTTACGTAATGTATGGCAAAAGAATTCCCAATCGGAAATCTGCTATTTTGTCGGCGGCGGATCTGCCGTGCTGAAAGAGTATCTAAAAGCCTTGAATAACAAGCTTGAAGGTTTCAATATCGAGTTTTTCGAGGATGAAAATGAAAGCATTTGGATGATGGCGAATGCGTATTATAAGCTAATTACGCAGCTTGTTGGCAATACCCCATCTAAGGAAGATACGAAGGAGAAAACAGCAGCATCAAAGGAAAAGTAGGGTGATGATATGCGTGAAACGAAAAAGGGCATAGAACGCGGACAATCAATTACATTTCGTGTTCCCTCAGATACCCCTGATTACTTGCTGAAACAATTACAGAAATTGAAGGAAACGGAACGCCGCAATTTTTCAAGTGAAATCGCTAAATTTGTGCTGCGTGGAGTCAATGAAACATATGCAAAAAAGAAGGAAACATTGACGATTCCTCTTCCGAAACAACTGACAAAAGAACAGAAAAGCTGGTTGAAGCATGAACATTCCGAGGCGATGATTGGAACAATTTTATATCAATTGCTGCAAAATCCGATGCGTGCAACGTCAATTCTTGCATCACTAAATGGAGATGCGCCTGTTATGGAGATGCCAGTGTATACTGAGGAAGAAACAGCAGCTGCCCAGGAGGAAAGCGACAGCTCAATGAATCTTGACGATGTGGACCTGGATGACATGGGAGATATTCACGTACCTGAAGAGGAAGAAACAGAAGAGGAACCGGAAGAAGAAAATCCACTTGGTGATTTCTTCTCCCGAATGAATAAATAATCAAAAGGAAGTCTTTTTCAAAGGCTTCTTTTTTTGATGAAATTTGTAATTAAATACAGAATTCCAAAATCAGACTTAAAACGACCATTGGAAACAGGAATCGACTTCGACAGTAAATTACGACAAAAAACAAGTGAATCAAGAACCGGCTATAAAAGGGTTTTTGTGACATAATCGGACATTTCGACATGGAAGGTGCTGTTGAAACCCGTGTCACATGAAAAAGAATCCGACAGCGAGATACCCTGCTATAGCAACACCAGCTCCGATTGCGCATATTTTCAATTTATAGCGGGCGTATTCTACCAGTGGCATTTCCAGAATAGAAGCGGTAGTTATGGTGGTGTCGCCAAGCGGGGAGGTCATTGCCCCGAAGGAACCGCTGGCAAAAACCGCCCCGACAGTCATCGCGACAGATGCTTCCGCGGAAACAGCTAATGCAATTCCGAGCGGCATGATCAATCCCCAGGTGCCGAACGATGACCCGATAAAATAACTGATGGCGGCGCCGATGGCAAAAATAATTGCTGGAATCGTAAAATCCGGTAAAAACGAACCCAACGTGGAGCTGATAAATTTGGAAAAGCCAAGGTCCTCCGCTACCAACGAAAGTGACCAGACAAGCACGAGCAGGATAATTGCCTGCATCAGCTGGTTGCCTCCATCAAAAAAATGGAAAATCAATTCATCCAGCGGCTGCCGGCGAATGACATAATACACAAATGTGATAACGAGTGTAATAAAAATGGCCAGGAGCATAACGAATGTGGCGTCCGCTTGTGAAAAAGCTTCCAGAATAGTATTTGCTCCGTTTGAAACTCCGTCCTCCCAAAGGAGAAAGAGGGAAAGTGCCAGTAATAGAAATAACGGTACAATTAAATTCCACGGCTGCGCTTTTACCATGGATATTTCTTTCTTGATGCCGCCGCGGTGCGGATCCTGCTTTTCGCCGCTTCCCTGATCCGGTTTATTTTCTTTTTCAGATGATGATCGGAATGTCCAAATTAAACCGATGATTAACATGGCAATCGCATAAAAATTAAATGGAATGCTAAGTAAAAATACCTGATATGGATCCAAATCAAGGCTGTACTTTTGAATTCCGCCGGCAATAAGCGAAACCATAAAACCGACAAATGCCGTTGCGACCGGCAGCAGAACAATTACAGAACCGGTTGATACATCCATCGTAAATCCGACTTTTTGTTTCGACAGTTTCATTTTTTCCATCAGCGATTTGATTACCGGTCCAATCATCATAATGCGGAACATCGGCATCATAAATGTAAACGGAAGTGTGATCCAGATAAGCCCGAGCAGCCCCCGTTGTGATTCAATCCGTTCACCAATCCACTCCGAAAAACCTTTAATACCGCCGGAAATGCGCATCATTCCGACGAGTCCCCCAAACAGGTAAAGGAAGCCGATGATTTTGATGTTATCTGCATTTGATATGGTTTCAACAATGTATTGGACCGACTTCTGGGAACCCCCTAAAATATCAAATTTTACCAAAAGTGCTCCAACTAAAAGCCCAAGTACGAGACCCGGCAATATTTTTTTCAGCCAGATGGACAAGCCGATGACGATTATAAATGGTAATAAAGACAGCCAAGCATGCTCCAATTGTTACGCCTCCTTCCACAGTTAACTTTTCCAATATGAGCTGTTTCATGCGGAATTCAAGAAATGCGGAAATGGAACCGATAAGAAAAAAGTTTGATAATAGTCATTTCTTACGCTATATTGGAAATTGTAAGATAATTTGAACCAAACGGGGGTCATCAGGTTGAATGAACAGATAGAGAAACTAAAACAGGGCATTGGAAATGTGCTTTTGGGGAAAGAAAAAACTGCCGAACTTGTTATGATCGGGCTGCTTTGCCGCGGCCATGTACTGCTGGAAGATGTTCCCGGTACAGGTAAAACAATGCTGGCAAAAAGTATTGCGAAGTCAATCAACGGAAAGTTTAAACGAATTCAGTTCACCCCGGATGTTCTGCCGAGTGATGTGACAGGTATCCAGTTTTTTAATCCGAAAGAACAGTGCTTCGAAATGCGTCCGGGCCCTGTTATGACCAATATATTGCTGGCAGATGAAATAAATCGGGCGACGCCTAGGACACAATCAAGTCTGCTGGAAGTGATGGAGGAACAGCAGGTAACGATTGAAGGCGAAACACTGCCGATTGATCCGCCATTTATCGTTCTGGCGACACAGAATCCAATTGAATCGCAAGGTACTTTTCCGCTTCCGGAAGCACAAATGGATCGTTTTCTGATGCAAATTCGTGTCGGATACCCAACACGGGAGCAAGAAAAGGAGATGATGCAGCGATACCGGAAAGAAGAACCGATTGATGCACTGGAACAGGTCTTTAGCCTTGAGGATATTCTGGATTTGCAAAAACAGGTGAAAGAAGTGGTCATTTCAGACGCAGTGGAAGACTATTTGCTTTCGATTGTCCGGGCCACAAGGAAATCGGAATTAACAGATACAGGTGTAAGTCCGCGGGGTACACTTGCTTTTATGCGGGCGGTACAGGCTAAGGCATTTACCGCGGGAAGGACTTATGTAATCCCGGAAGATGTAAAAGAGATGGCTCCTATTGTTCTTGCACACCGGCTCGTGCTTTCACTTGAGGGGGAAATGAGCAAAACAAAGCCACAGGTACTGGAAATGCTGTTGGATGAAATCGAAGTTCCGGTTGAGGCAGGAGCGGTCCGTGAATGAACTGGCACTGGAGAATAGATGTTTTATATGCAATGGAATTGTTGTTCGCCGCCGCTATTTTATTCTTAATTTTGTTATACACACAGATGCCGATGCTTGTTTTACTGACATTCTTAATATTACTTGTCATTGCAATCCCTTATTGGTATTTAAAACGGGTCTCAAATAGTATTCACCTGGCAAATCCTGAGCAACAGCTGAAATTGTTTACCAACGGGGACGATACCATGTATTTTACACTCGAAAACAGCAGCAGACTGCCTGTTTTCAGTGGCAAAATGGAGTTTAGTGTGGAAAATTGTGTAACATTTGAAAACTTGAAGCAGGAAGGGGAAACGAAAAAAATAAAACAATACTCCTTCCGTTTTAATTTATCCGGTAAAGAAAAAGCGCAGTTTCCGGTTGATGTCAGCGGATTGAAACGCGGTGTCGGACGTATGAACGCTATAAACATAACAATTCGTGACTTGCTCGGTGTTGGTACGCTTCATCTGAAATATGATCCATTTTTTCGGTCTGAAGTAATTGTATTTCCTGAACTTCGGACTGTTGGCGGGCTGTATCAATTGAAAAAGTTTGAACAGGGTGCTCAGCCGATGCAGTTCTCTCTGTTTGAAGATTTGACTGCATCAATCGGCAGCAGAGACTATGCTCCGGGTGATCCATTTAATCGGATTCATTGGAAAGCCAGTGCCAAATCAACCCAATTACAGACGAAACAATTTGAGAAAACGACTGGTATGGAATGGATGTTTGTGCTTCATTTAAGCAGAGACAGAATGGATCTTTCAAACAGGTCTGAGGATCTTGAAAAAAATATCAATTCTATTGCTTACATGTGCAAATATGCGACAACACATGGAATTCCGTACAGTATTTATACCAATATAAAGGTCCGCGGGAAAGATTTCATAATGCAATTGAAATCTGGTGAAGGAAGGGATCAGCTTTCCAAGTCACTGGAACTTTTGGCACGGATTAAATTTAACAGTATTACCGTATCGCAGGAAATGCTTCTCGCTTACGTGGACCGAGTCTTGTTCAGGCCGCCGGTTATTATTTTATGCAACTGCGGCTATCAGAAGGAGGAAGTGCGCTATTATCAGAAATGGGAAAAGAAAGGTGCAGCATTATTTGGGATAGAACATAAAGGTGAAGCTTCATACATCGTTTCGGGTACCCGAAAAAGGAAGGGGATTTCATGAATACAACGAAACGATTGCTGGACTTTTTGTATGAATGTTTTTTCCTGTTCACAGTGATGGAAATCCTCTATATCATTGCACACGGCCTGGTACCTATATTGCCGATCGTACTTGTGATTATGCTGAATGGTGTATTTTTCTTATTTTTTCACAACAAAAAAGCGATTCCCCTGCCTATACTGCTGATGTTGATTCTGGGAAGCTTGCTGCTTGGCTTCTTTACGGGGTTAAACATATACGCGTCACTCATTTGGACATCGATGGTTTCTTGGCGTTCGTATGTTCATTTTGTGAAAGTCGATATAGAACGTGAAAATCAGCATGTCTTGTTTATTGTGTCACTTGTGCTTTGTTTAATTGTTTATTTTCCACTTACGGATGTTGCGTATAACGAAATCTTACTCATGCTGCCGTTTATCCAATTTATATTTTTAATCTTGCTGAAAGTGCTTGGCATGGTGCAAACTCAGATTTATTCCAACAGTCGTAAGTATATGATTTGGGCGGCAGGAACGGTCGTGTCTGCTGTTCTTATCTCATTTCTGGGAATTTATCTTTTCCCGGTATTCAATAGGATACTGGTAGCGATTATTACAGGAATTGGTGCTGCTGCAGGATTACTGATTTATCCGGTGAAGTGGCTATTGCAGTTGCTGATTGGTGATGATGCAATTGAATTGAAGAAAGATGATGAAAAGGAAAAAGAAGCCGAGAAAAAGGAATTATTGGAAAAAATGAATGAGCAGGGTGATACGGTTTCTTTCTTAAATTATGAGCTGATTGTGCTGGCTGTTGTTGTCATCATCTTAATTGTAATTGGCATTTACTTTTATAAACGAAAAATTAGTATAGATGTGGATGATGCTGACTCCAATCCGATTAAAAGGCAAGCATCTCATACAAAAGTTAACCGCCGTTTCCAACGAATCCGTCCACCGAAAGATGCGATTCGCAAAAAATTGTATCAGCTGCAAAAAACACTGGCCAAAAAAGGATTTCCGCGCTATGAGTATGAATCCGTTGAGGAATGGTTCCGACGGTTAAACTTTAACGTACCGGATATGCAGGCGGTTATTACAGGCTATCAAAAAGTGCGCTACGGAAATCTGGAGTTATCGCAACGCGAACGTGAACGATTTGAAAAGGGCATAAAACAACTGATGGATGAAGCGAAACTGAATAAAACCTAAAAAACATGCAGTGCTTCGTTTCACTGCATGTTTTTGTATCAGTCAATATCCTTATCCTGCATTGCTTCAAGTGCGGAACGTTTTCGCTTTGTTTCTTTCCGTTTGCGCAACCGTTCCAAAATTTCGCGGCGGTCAATATGAATTGTCGGCGGATAGTAATCTTTTGACTCCCGGATATCGGTGTTGGAAGCCTTCATAAATGACCATGCCAAGAGCCCCATGATGAATATTACCGGAAATCCGGCAACAATACTCGCTGTTTGCAAGGTTTCCAAATCACCGACAAACATCAGCGCGAGCGGCAGCAAGCATAAAGAAAATGCCCAGAAAAGACGGTTCCAGCGAAGTGGTTCACTCTGTACTTCCTTTTGTACCACTGCAGCCAGGATATACGATGATGAATCAAACGTTGTTGCCAGAAAGATGATTGCCAAAATCGTAAATAAGGCAACTACCACATTGGATATGGGCAGCTGATGTAAAATTGCTATAATTGCTGCGGGTGCACCATATTCATTCATGAAGCCAATCACATCAAAGCTCCCGGTTAACTGTAAATATAGTCCAAAATTACCCATAATACCAAAGAACAGAATACAGCCGATGGTTCCGTAAATCATCGTACCAAAAATCATTTCACGGATTGTGCGGCCGCGGGAAATACGCGCAACGAACAACCCGACAAATGGTGCATATACAACCCACCATGCCCAATAAAAGATTGTCCATGATTCCGGGAATCCTGTTTCTTTAAAGCCTGTCAAATTTCCGAATGGTTCCAGCCAAGTGGACATTTTGAAAAAGTTGTCCGCAATCAGTCCGATGCTTGTAAATGTCGTTTCACTGATAAACAATGTCGGTCCAAAAATAAAGATGAACAGAAGTATAAAAATAGCCAGCCATAAATTAATATCACTCAAAATTTTAATGCCGCGTCGAATTCCGGAATAGGCACTTACTGCAAAGATAGCTGTACACACCAGCATAATGACTGTTTTCATCCCGAGGGAGACCGGAATTCCGGTTATATCGTGTACACCTTGTGCAATCATTGGTGTTCCGAGTGCCAGTGTTGTACCGGCACCGCCCATCAATCCGAAAATGAACAGAACATCAACAATGACGCCGATAGGACCATCGACAAGTTTGCCGAGCACCGGTCGTACTGCTTCACTTATTTTTAAGACGGGTTTTTTACGGACATAATAGAAGTAGGCAATTGGCAGAGCTGGCAGTGTATAAATTGCCCAAGCTATCGGTCCCCAGTGGAAAATACCGTAGCTTGAAGCCCACTCGACAGCCTGTTTCGACTCCGGGGTGATGCCAAATGGAGGGCCCTGATAGTAGTAAGCCCACTCAATCATTCCCCAATAGAGAATACTGGAGCCAATCCCTGCCGCAAACAGCATGGCTGCCCATGAAATGGTGCCGAATTCTTTTTCATCATCCTCATCACCAAGTTTTACCTGTCCATTTTTACTGAATGCGACGAACAGGAGAAATGCAAATGCTGCGAGTCCCGTGAGTAAATATAATACTCCGAAATTACCGGTCATAAAGTCATTGGCTATATTGACGGCTTTTTTTCCGGCTTCCGGATAGATGATTAATGGAATTGTAACGAGAAAGAGCAATACTAAAGCTCCTATAAATGTGGGCCAATCAATTAATTTTGATTTCATGATGTGTCAATCCTTTCTAAAGATAGTTTTTCGTGAAGTATAATTTTCATTCATTTGTTCGCTTTGAAACACGTTCATAATCATAGCGGCTCTCATACAATTTGTAAACTTTGTAAACTTTTAATTTCACAAAATATATTCAGTACATGCTTCAATTTTCTCTGTTTTTCTTTTTATTTCGATGAATATTGTCATTTTGCAAAAACTAAATCCTGTGATACATTTCCTATAGAACAGTTGTAAAGGATGATATGGATGGATAATACACAACATAATCTGGAATCGGTGAAAGATCAGTTCATCGAAAAAATAGCCGATAACATGCATTCTTTTGGGGTGGCCACCAGTGTTGGACGCGTGCTTGGCATTATCTACATGCATGGTGCACCAATGACGCTGGATGAACTTTCCGCTGAAACCGGAATGAGCAAAACAAGAATGAGCCAGGTTGTCCGGGAAATGATGGAGCTGAATATTGCAGAAAAAGTTTTTAAAAAGGGAATCCGCAAAGACTTGTATCAGGTTGAACAGGATTATTACCAGACATTCATATCACTGTTTACCTCTAATTGGCAGAAAGCGATCAGCAAAAGCAGAAACTTTGAAAACAGATTAAAAAGACAGTTGGAAAACCTGCATCACAAAGATAGTCTGACGGAAGAAGATGAAGCGGCAGTTAACGAAGTTTTGGCAGAACTCCACGAATGGACTTCCTATTATGATTGGATCCGCCGCCTTACGGAATTTTTCGAGAGCGGAGAAATTTTTAAGTATGTCCCGAAAGAGAAGTAGGCTTTCAAATGGATGGAACTTGCTGCCGATCACAGCCCGATTTCAGGAGACAGCACTGTGATCGGAAACCGGGTAACATGAGCAGTGCATGAAAGACCGCGCGTATCCAATCCGAAATCGCGCATATCTGCCCCAGAAACGAGCATATCTGTTCCGGAATCGCGCATATCTGCCCCAGAAACGAGCATATCCGTTCCGAAATCGAGCATATATTTCCACCCGACGCTCAGATCAAATCCGGGCGTTTTTTAATAAAACAATACGCCATATATGGCAATGACTGCGGGCACCATTGCAAATATCATAATTCTATTGCAGGAAATAGCTTTCTGTGATAGGGTAATATTACAATATATTGTAAGTTTTATCGTGAATACAACTATATATAGTATTTTGAGTTAAGGTGACATCTGTTGTCTTAAAAGGGAATCCGGTGAAAAGCCGGAGCTGTCCCCGCAACTGTATGTGTGGACGAACGGGAAATCCACTGTATCACAAGCTTCACGGCGATGGTACGGGAAGGGCCCAAGTAGGCAGAAGCACAAGCCAGGAGACCTGCCATAACTCCAGTGTTTCGATTCCTCGGGGCAAGTGAAGGTGAAACGATAGAATACATATTTGTGGATTTCTATCGTTATTTCCGTTCATCCCCGGGGTGAGCGGTTTTTTTATGGAAAAAAGGAGGCAGTCAAATTGGTAACAACTGCAGTAAAGCATACCGAAAAATTGATAGAACAGGCTACAGATGGTTTGAAGGTGGATACAGCGATATTGCTAGAGAAAGCTCAACAGAATGATTCACATGAGAGTTTGATAAAGGCGGCGCTTGAACAGATGGATGAGGCGAATCCGGACTGGACGTTTGCCGCAAGCAGGATTTACCTGGATCAAATATACCGGGAGGCGGCGGAAAATAGAGGGAATATGTCTGGCTACGGGGACTTTCATCATCTGATCGAGACATTAACCGATAAAGGGATTTATTCCGATCTTTTGCTGCAAAAGTATACGAAGGAGGAAATTGATTTTTTTTCTGAATACATACAACCGGATCGTGATCACCTTTTCAACTACCTTGGACTATATACGCTGGCTACCAGGTATTTGGCACGTGACCATGATAAGAAGGTTTATGAATTGCCTCAGGAGCGTTGGATGGTTATCGCGATGTATCTGATGCAGGATGAGGAGCCAGCCCAGCGTACCGAATACGTAATGGAGGCTTACTGGGCGCTCAGCAATTTATATATGACGGTAGCGACACCGACGATGACAAATGCCGGGAAGACGCATGGTCAATTGTCCAGCTGTTTTATTGACACGGTTGATGACAGCCTGCAGTCAATCTATGACAGCAACACAGATATCGCCAAACTGTCCAAAAACGGCGGCGGAATTGGTGTTTATATGGGAAAAATCCGCAGCCGCGGCAGTTCCATTAAAGGGTTTAAAAACATGTCCAGCGGTGTTGTTCCATGGATTAAGCAGTTGAATAATACGGCGGTGAATGTTGATCAGCTCGGTACCCGCAAAGGTGCGATTGCCATTTATCTGGATGTGTGGCATCGCGATATTGAGGCATTTCTTGATTTGAAGTTGAATAATGGGGACGATCGTTTGCGGGCCCATGATATTTTCACAGGGGTATGCCTGCCTGATTTGTTTATGGAACAGGTGGAAAAACGCGGCGACTGGCATTTATTTGACCCGCATGAAGTACGTCAGGTGATGGGTTTTTCACTGGAAGATTTCTATGATGAAGAAGCTGGAACAGGAAGTTTTCGGGAGCGTTATCTGGAATGTGCCGCATCGCCATTGTTAACGAAACGAACGGTTCCGGCCATTGAAATTATGAAGCGGATTATGAAGTCGCAGCTCGAGTCCGGCACGCCATTTATGTTTTACCGGGATGAAGTGAACCGGCATAACACAAACGCACATAAAGGAATGATCTATTGCTCTAATCTTTGTACGGAAATCACGCAAAATCAGTCACCGACCGAATTTCTGGAGGAATATGTGGAAGCAGAGGATACGATTGTCCAAAAATATAAGTCCGGTGATTATGTCGTGTGTAATTTGAGTTCCATTAATCTGGGGCGGGCTGTTCCGGACGGGGTGTTGGAACGTCTGATCAGGATTCAGGTCCGTATGCTTGATAATGTTATTGACATAAATACATTGCCGATCAAGCAAGCCCGGCTGACCAATCAAAAATACCGGGCAATCGGTCTTGGGACGTTCGGCTGGCATCATTTGCTCGCGAAAAAAGGTGTACATTGGGAAACGGATGAAGCGGTATCATTTGCAGATAAGCTTTATGAAAAAATAGCCTATTTAACGATTCAAAACAGCATGGAATTAAGTAAGGAAAAAGGCAGTTATCCAGCCTTTGCAGGGAGCAAGTGGGAATCAGGCACTTATTTTTCCGAAAAAAATTATATCGGCAAAGCATGGGATGAACTAAAAGCAGGAGTTACGGAACATGGTATTCGAAACGGCTATCTGATGGCTGTTGCACCGAATTCGTCAACATCCATGATTGCCGGGTCCACAGCAAGTATTGATCCTGTTTTTAAGCCGTTTTATTTTGAGGAGAAAAAGGATTTTAAGATAGCAGCTGCGGCTCCGGAACTTGATTACCGGACGTACGATATTTACCGGAAGTCAGCCTATATTCTTGATCAGCGCTGGTCGATCCGTCAGAATGCTGCACGGCAAAAGCACGTTGATCAAAGCATTTCCTTTAACTTTTATGTACCAAATACAATCAAAGCATCCGTATTGCTTGATTTGCACCTGCAGGCTTGGAAAGAAGGGTTGAAAACAACGTATTATGTCCGGTCGACCTCAAATGACGTCGAAGAATGTGAGTGGTGTGAAAGTTGAGGTGTGTCATTGCTTATCTTTCGTACAGCGGAAACACGATGGAAGTGGCGGAAATGCTTGAGGATTATCTATTGCAGGATGGTATGGCCGTTGATCTGCACCGTATTGGTGCGGATCCGCCGGTTGATGCTTCCAGCTATGATTGTATTTTCATCGGAACATTTACATGGGACAGGGGTTCAACACCTGATGAGGTGAAGGATTTTGTGCTGGAAATCGGTTATAAGCCTGATTGTGTCGCGGTATTTGGAACAGGTGATACACAATTTGGCGGGGGTGCGTTGTTCTGCCGGGCAGTTGATAAGCTGACTCACTTTTACGGCAGCGACTGGAACGGACTGAAAATCGAACAATCACCGCGCGGGTCTCAGGAGAAACTGGTTAAAAATTGGATTGAAGGAGTGTTGCATGATGTCAAAAGCATTGCTTGAAAAAGCAAAAACGTTGGAACCGTTACACCCGAACAAATCGACAGCATTGTTTGGGGGAGAATCAAGCGGCATTTTGAACTGGAATAATATCGCTTATCCGCACTGGTATAAAATTTATAAACGGCTGATTGGCAACTACTGGCAGGCGGATGAAATCAACATGTCAGCGGATGTGCGGCAGTTTTCCGATTTAAGCGAATCTGAGCGCGATGCTTATTTGAAAATCATTGGGTTGCTGTCAACACTGGACGCACCACAGACGAGAACGGCACTGTTGATTTCACTGTATGCGACTGATCCGTCCGTCCAATCGATTATGGCAGTTATCGCCCAGCAGGAGGCGGTTCATAATGAAAGCTATTCATATGTGCTCTCATCAGTTGTTTCACTGGATGAACAAAATATGGCATTTGAGCTTGGGCGGCATGATTCGGTGTTGTTGAAGCGAAATGAGTATCTGACCAGGCAGTATAATACTTTCGTGGAAAATCCGTCCATTGAAAATATGCTGAAAACAATGGTTTATACGGCCCTTCTGGAAGGGATGTTTTTCTATTCCGGATTTGCCTTCTTTTACAATTTGGCACGGCAAAATAAAATGGTTGGAACGTCTACCATGATCAGCTATATTAATCGGGATGAACTGGAACACGGTCGTTTTATTGCTGAGTTGTTCCGGGCCGCATTGGCAGAAAATCCGGAACTGAACGATGCAGATTTTAGCGAATGGGTTTACGAGCAATTCCGCATTTCGGTGGAGCTGGAGATGGAATGGTCGAATTATGTCCTGTCAGAAGTTGACGGAATTGATACGGATGAAATGGCAGGATATGTGAAGTATCGGGCCAATAAAATGCTGCGAATGATGGGATTAAGCGAGATTTATCCCGATTATACGGACAACCCAATGAAGTGGATTCGAGCTTATGTTGATAATTTCGACGGAACAAAAACCGACTTTTTCGAACAAAAATCCCGCCAATACACAAAAACAAGTGACCTGAACGGATTCGACGATTTGTAAGTCTGGGCTGGTTGGTGCCAAATTTGCATTTGGCTTAAGTTCGTGTGGATTCGGCTCTAATTGACACAGAATCGGCTCAAAATTGGTCTAAATCGGCTCAAGTTCACAATTATTCGGCTTAAATTGAAATAGAAGGAAGATGTCGAAACGCTAAAGTTCGCATGTTTTGATAAAATTTTCGCGAAATCCGGATAAACAAAAACTGACAAAATGCGGTATGCACCAACTTGAGGGTGCATACCGCATTATTTTACAATGTACCCAGCAGAATTGTTTCTCCTGTAACCGCATCGACAGCATACGCGCAATCCAGTTTCCCGCATAAGACATAGCTTCCGCTTGCATCGTCGTAAACATATACAGGGTCGATTTCAAGATGCTCCTGCAGTTTTTTAAATGCATCTTCCTGCCCAACCGTTACCAAGTCCGCCTCCTGAAAATCATTAAACATTTGAAGCATTTCTTTATTATCAATATAATTGACAGGTGCCAGCCGGTCAGGGTCAATGATTACTCTGACTTTACGTTCAAACACGTAACCCGTTGGCTCTGTCGGGCGCAACTCGGCAAACAAATAACCTTTCTCCCGGCTTAATTTTGTAAGTTTCCATTGTCCGCTGTCATCAGGGTAAACTTTTTGCAGAAAATGGAGCGTCTCCATTGCACAGGCTTTTTGTTCTTCTTCTGAAATGGGCTGTGCGTCCGGGTGAGGCTTGTTTGCAATCGCCATCTCAACTGTTGCTTCCGTGGAAAAATCGGTTTCCTGTGATACGAATGCCTCATCAAGTGCTTCATCCCATTCCAAAACCATGTCAAAAACGATGGAGGAATTTGCATCCCGAACAAACGGAATGGTCGTTTTCCCGTCATTTCTGATAAAGATTTCTTCAATTCCGTAATAGGCTTTCCATTTCTTTTCACTTTCATCGGGAATTTCCATCAATACACACTGCTTCCCGGCACAAGGTTCGAACTTTTCCGGTGTCAGGGCGAACGGTTCCCATTGAATCCGGCTTTCATCCGGGAAGTCACCGTCAATCCGGAAGTCAGTCAATTGTTTGGCTGCATTGAAGGCAATTTCAATCGTACCAACCGGTGATACCGGAATATTATCAACCGCTGCTCCAAACCGTAATACCCCATCATCTTCATCGATAAGCAGAAATTGCCGCCCGAATGTCAGCCCTGTCTGCTCTTCTATCCATTCAATGGCGCTTTCGGTATCTGGTAAGGGGTACTTATCCGGAGCGGCATAACTGACGCCTTGAACGAATGTGATTTGTGTAAATTCCTTCGTATGAAAATTAAGGTCCACCACAGCTGCCCCGGCAGAAATAACATTTTCCGCATTTTGTACGGTATTTGGCAACCATTCCATACTCAAGATATAAATCGTCTCATTAAAATGATTGGTTTCCTGATAAAACTGATGCTGCTTTAAATCGTATTGTTCCAAGCCCAGTTTTTCCTGTGTGTATTCGATTGTTTCCTGAAGCTGTTTATTCATGTCGCATTCCTCGTTTCACTGCAAAGTATGTCCAGTATAACAAAATTTTGAATGCTGACCTATTTTTAATCGAAATACACTGCGCTCTTCCGCAGTGTATTCCCTCCGTAAAATTTGGTTCAAAAAACCTCTTTACATTAACGTAACGTCAACGTTTATTATAAAAGAAGAAAGGGGCGACAAGCAATGCAAATTAAAGAAGTGGCTGACAAATTAAATACAACAACGAGGACAATCCGGTTTTATGAACAGAAGGGGCTTATCACACCTGAAAAGGATACAGATAATGACTACCGCACATTTACGGATACGGATATTCTCCGGCTAAGTACCATTCTGGCGCTGCGGGAAATCGGTATGTCCGTGGAAAATATAAAACAGATCCTCCATAATCCGGATATGAGCATGAGCGATTATTTGAATGTGCAGCGGTCGGCATTATTTGAGAAGTGGATTGAAATGAAGGATATGATCGGTACGCTGGATACAATGATTGCGCAGACTGCTGACGGTAATTATTCCATTAATGAAATTTTTGAACTGGCACAACACCTGAAAAACATGAAAGCAATGCGTAAATACTGGCAGGACAAGTGGAATTTTGATAAGCAGGCGGCCGATTATGATCAAAACATTAAAATGGCGGGTTATCGATTCAATGTACACATGGACTATCATGATGCACTCGCAAAGGCTGCAGAGACCGTACACTTGGAGGCAGGGGATGTCTGTGCAGATATTGGAGTCGGAACGGGCAATTTGGGGGAAAAGTTTCTTCAAAAAGGTGCAAACGTGATTGGAATTGATCAGTCTGAAGAGATGCTGAAGGTCTGCCGACAGAAAAATCCGGAAATAGATACACGGAAAGGACACTTTTTTGCACTTCCATTATTGGATCACCAAGTGGATGCCATCGTATCAAGTTATGCTTTGCATCATATTACCAATCCGGAAAAGTATGTGGCATTGGAGGAAATGTCACGGGTACTGGCGAATGAAGGTCAAATCTGTATTGTTGATTTAATGTTCTTAAATGAGGAGCATCGCGGTTACGTCATAAACAAGTTCCGCAATGAGGGAAATACAAAGGCCATAGAGGCAATTGAAGATGAGTATTATGCTGACCGTTCAAAGCTTGTCAGCTGGCTTGAGGAAAACGGCTATCAAGTGGAAACCCATCAGTTTAATGACATTTTAAGTATGATTTATGCGGTGAAAAAGAAATGAACGGAAAAGTTAAGCTGCAGTGCTATGAACAAAAATTTGCGATGACAATTGGTAATTATTTTCTGGAGGAGAAACAGCAGCAGTATACTGCAACCCCTGTTGAAGCGCTCCAAGCATGTGTACAAGACCCCGGCAGACATCCGGTATTGATCCTCTACGGGAATTGTCTGGTCGGATTTTTCGTTCTCCACGGGTGGGGAGGTGTGAAAAAATACAGTGATAACAAGAATGCCATTTTGCTTCGGGCATACTCCATCGACAGCAGACAACAGGGAAAGGGGTTTGCCAAACAATCATTGTCGTTACTCGATGACTTTGTAAAAAAATATTTCCCGGGAAAAGATGAAGTTGTGCTTGCGGTTAATCATGGAAATGTAAGGGCGCAGAAGCTGTATAATGCAAACGGATTCCGGGACAGTGGGCGTCGTGTTATGGGCAAAAAGGGTGAGCAACTGGTATACTATCGGAAAATCTAATAAGAAAAGCTGCCCATTTAAGATGAGCAGCTTTTTTCAATCTAATTAAAATAATTCAACAGCCCGTCAACAATTCCATCCGCAACGTTATTTTGGTAGGCGTTGGTTTGTGCTGCTGCCAGGTCGCCTGGATTTGTTATAAATCCTAATTCAATAAGAACAGCAAGGTCACTGTTTTCACGAAGTACATGATAGTCGCTGCGGATAATGCCGCGGCTGTACAGATTCACATGTTGTCCAATTGCGGATTGAAGAGAACTGGCCAGTTGACGGTCAGCACCACCTGAATAATAATGGGTGCTCACACCGTTTACTCCCATCACAGGATAAGCGTTATAGTGCAAGCTTATGAATGCATGTGTGTTGTATGAACTACTCATTTGCACTCTTTTCTCCAGTGTGAGGAAATAATCGCTGTCACGGGTTAAGATGACAGTTGCCCCGGCTGCCCGCAATTTTTGAGCGATGTTATCGACGGTGTTCATAATGACATCTTTTTCATAAATGCCGCCGATGCCGATTGCTCCCGGGTCCTTACCGCCGTGGCCAGGGTCCAGTACGATGTTGTAGCCTGCAAGAGAGCCGTTGGCAGTGTTGTTGCTTTGCGGTACAGCATCATGATTGCTGCTGTTGTCATTGCTGGTGTTTGCTGTGTCCGGAGTGTTTTTGCCGCCGTTATTATAATCGGTCAGCCACCCCGCAATCCAGCCGGTTGATCCATCGCTGAGGGCTACTTTATTCCAATTGTTTGCTGATTTCACTAAGCTGTATGTATCACCCTTGGAAGTGTAGCCGATGATTTTATGTTCTGTTCCAGGCCCGGTGCGAATTCTTACCTCAGTCGCCGTTACAGTAACCTGTTCCGGAGAAGCATTGGAAACCGATGCGGAACTTGAACCGGAGTCAGAGCCTCCCTGGTTATCCGCCTGGTATAGAAATTGGGATGCCACCCATGCGACTTGTCCATCGTAGTAGGTTTTCACCCAACCAAACGCTTCCTCGAATGCTACTACTCTATCACCACTATTTAATTTTCCGATAATCTGTGCGCTGTGTGATGGCGCTGTTCTTACATTCAGATTGTTTGCTCCAACTTCATAGGTTTTGCCGCTGTCAGCGTGCACAGCCGGTATAAAAATAAAGAATAATAACATCAAACTGATGCCAGCTGTTAACGAACGCATTTTCATGTAGACACCTCCTTTATATTATACTATATGATAATTGCCCCTATGACCAGATACTAAACTAATATTCTACAAAATTCGCACAAAAGTACTATGAGAAAATAGGAAAATATAAGGTTTCCATGGAGTAAAAATTTAATTCTTTTCAGTGGCGTTCCATTCCGCAAACGTTTTTCGGTAGCCGTAAAATGGACGATAATCCAATTGCTTATAAAAGGACTGGGAACTGCTTGCAGCCAGAAGTTCCATTCTGGTAGAGGGATATAGACTGTGAATGAATGCCAGCAATTTCTGACCAATTCCCTGACCACGATATTCTTTCTCGATGATTACTTCGCAAATAAAAAGTGTTACCGCTGTATCTGTCATTCCCCGGATGTAACCGATAATTTGATCACCATCAAGCACTAAATAGGCAATGTTAGAATTGTTCCAAGCCCGCATTGTATCCATTTTCTTTTCAACAAGATTGTTCCAGCCTTCAACGGCATTTAAGTGTTGAATGGTTTCAAAATCAGTTTCCCGGTATTTCCGGACTTGTAATGACATCCCGTTTTGTAATGTTATATTCATATTCAAACTCCTTCCTTTTGGAATCCATTCAAAAGTTAATATTGCTTGTTTTGACCACTCCTGGATCGTGTTCAGGATCCACGTTGCTTTCCTCCGCCTGGAATTATACGCCCATCATAACACAGCATTTGATCATTTTCGGGGAATTTTAAAAGGATTTTGCCATTTTTTATTGAATATGTAATGGAAGAGCAAATGATTGTGAAATAAGGCGCTTCCCGTCTGAATACATATGAAACAGAAGGAAAAAGGTACGAATTCAGGGGGGATTCCATGGATTTTCTTGTTCAGGTATTTCTGGCAGTTGGCATCATTTATTTTATATTCTTTTCGTTTTACTTGTTTGATGTATTTAAAAATAAAAAATAAGGAGTTTTTCCATTGAATGTATTAAAGGAGCAGTATAATTTAGTCAGACACACAAGAGAGTCTTTGTTTCGGTTTTGTGAAACATTGGATCCGAAAGATTATACGAGAAAGGTGGAGGGATTTGGTTGGGGATCGGTTCGGAATCTGCATGTGCATGTGGCGGAATGTTACCAAAATTGGCTTGCTAAATTCGGTATGCAAGAAAATCTGACCCCAGTGGAACCGGGTATGGTTCAGAATGTCAAAGAAATGCGAGAGGTATTCGAACAGGTAAATATGCTGATGCTCCGGTTTTTGGAAACCTATGAGGGGAGATATGGTGAAGGTTTGGAACGTACATGGCACGGAGATAAGGCTGTATTGTCCCCGTTGTGGCTGTTCACACATACAATTACCCACGAATTTCACCATAAAGGTCAAATTGTTTCGATGGCCCGTCAGATGCGCTATATTCCTGCAGATACTGACTTGCTTCCTCCTGAGGATATTGAAGCATTATATAATTAAACTTGCAGAAAGGCAGCTTTGCATTGATGATCCGGGACAATATGGTTACGATTATGATATTGTAAGTGTCTGAAACAATATGATGATGCGCATAAAAGCTTCACACATCAGGAATGGAGACAGACATGGGAATTAACGACATAATAATTTTTATTGTAGTTGGATTTATGTGCCTTGGTGCACTTGATAAATGTATCGGAAATAAACTCGGTTTAGGAGAGCGGTTTACCGAGGGATTTATGGCAATGGGAACATTAACCCTTGCGATGGTTGGCATCATTTCGCTTTCCCCGGTAATTGCCGGGTTGCTGACCCCGATTGTTGCACCAGTATACCGGTTAATTGGAGCAGATCCTGCTGCATTTGCAAATACAATCTTAGCAATCGACATGGGCGGATACTCTCTTGCACAGGAAATGTCCATCAGTGCGGAATCTGAACTTTTTTCATGGGTATTCCTTGGCACCATGATGGGACCAACCATTGTCTTCACAATTCCCGTGTCACTTGGCATTATTAAAAAAGAGGATCATCCATATTTTGCTAAAGGAATCCTGCTAGGACTGATGACGGTTCCGTTCGGCTGCCTTATTGGCGGTCTTGCCGGTGGAATGGGTTTAGTTATGATGTTGAAAAACCTGCTTCCGACAATTTTGTTTTCAATCCTTATCGCCATCGGTTTATGGAAAAAGACGGAACAGATGATTTATGGTTTCTCTATTTTCGGCAAATTCATTGAAATTATCGCGATTGGCGGACTGGCAGCCATTATTGTCGAGACGCTGACCGGTATCACGTTGATTGAAAATATGCTGCCAATCAAGGAAGGAATCCAGATCATCGGAATGATAGCGATTTTCCTGGCAGGTGCTTTTCCTATGGTTGCATTTATTTCAAAAGTATTCCAAAGACCATTGCGAAGGGTTGGCGACATATTGGGAATCAGCAATACTTCAACGACTGGACTGGTAGCCTCACTTGCCCACACTATTCCAATGCTTGTACTTGTGAATGATATGGAGCCGCGCGGGAAAGTGGTTAATATTGCATTTGCAGTCAGCGGGGCGTTTGTATTTGGCAGCCATTTAGGATTTGTGGCAGGAATTAATAGAGAAATCGTATTTGCTCTGATAGTGGGAAAACTTGCAGGCGGAATCAGTGCGGTTCTGCTGGCAATCCTGACTACACCAAAATCGGATAACAGGGGTGATACTGTAAATGTATGAATTAAAGACAAAGCCAAATGATGACAGTGTGATTGCATTCATTGAAACAGTCGAGCATGAAAGAAAGCGTGATGATGCTTTTCGATTACTGGATATTTTCGCCGAAACAACCGGTTATGAGGCATCCATGTGGGGCTCAAGAATTATTGGATTTGGACGGTATCACTATAAATATGCGTCAGGGCATGAAGGTGATGCGCCGCTTGTTGGTTTTTCTCCGGGAAAAGCCAGGTTCAGTCTATACCTTGCGACAGGCGATACCAGGCGTGAAGAATTGCTCGGCCAACTGGGCAAGCATAAGACAGGGAAAGCATGTGTGTATATTAATAAGCTCGCAGATATTGATGTGGAAATATTAAGAGCATTGATCAGCCAATCCGTCCGTTTTTTACAGGAAACCTATCCGGAATAATAACGAAAGGACGAAGATTATGCAGACCATACAGATAAATGAACTTCAAACAGACGAAGAGATTATGGCGGCATTTCCCGTCATGCGTCAATTGCGAAAACATCTTGATGAACCGACTTATCTTGATTTGGTGCAGGATGCAATGGCGAATGATCATTATCGGATGTTTGCGTTGTATATGGACAACCAACTTGCCGCTGTTGTGGGATTCAAACCGATGATCACCCTGTACTACGGCAGATTCGTCTGGGTTTGTGATCTGGTAACGGATGCCGGCGTCCGTTCAAATGGGCACGGTGAGAGACTGCTTTCGTTCGTTCATACATGGGCAGAAGAACATAACTATGAAAGTGTTGCACTCTCCTCAGGTTTGCAGCGGGAGGATGCTCACCGCTTCTATGAGAAGAAAATGGACTATGCTAAAGTAAGTTATGTGTTCAGGCACAGTCTAACGGAACAGTAATCTAATACGGATCACATGCGATCACAGGGCAGTATCACTCCCGTTATATTCGGAGAAATAATTTGAATTCTGGGGAACACAAAAACGCTCGAATGGAGCGTTTTTGTGTTCTCCTTTACTTTTCAATCACACCACAGGCAATCCGCTCACCGGCATTACCGGATGGCTGTGAAATATAATCGTCCGGTTTTGCATGAATGATAAGTGCTGAACCGTCATCATCAAGCAGGGAATTCTTTTTCCCTTCAATCAACGTTACCATGTCATTGGTTCCTTTTGCTTGAACATCACCTTTTTTATTCACCTTAATATTCGGCAGATCGCCGGCATGAGGACCTTTTGGATTTTTAAAACCATGTTCCGCATTGGTCGGATTAAAATGCCCGCCAGCTGATTCAAAGTCAGGCGGCTCACAAACCCCGGTTTCATGAATATGGAATCCATGTTCACCTGGTGGAAGGTTGTGCGCAGCCAGTGAAATGCTGACTTTGCCGTGCAATTGCTTGAGTACCGCGGTTCCGACTTTTTCTTTGTCTTTATTGTAGAGTGTAACGTCCACCGATTCGGCAGGTTCCTCCATCTCATGGGCACTTGTAGGCGGTTGTTGATCCGCAGCCCATACACCAAGCATCAGAAAAAGCCCCAGCGGTAAAAAAATTAACCATTTCGTCATTGTTATGATTCTCCTTTGTCCATTTTCAGCACTAGCTTGTGCCAAATTGGAAAGGATATACATTATCATCACGATTGTTCCAAAAAATACGGGCGTTCACGATGAAATACGATCCGTTAGTGAATAAAACGAGCGTTCACTGGGAAATACAGTCTTTCATCGAAAAATACAAGCCTTCGCAGGAAAATACAGTCCTTCCCAAAGAAATGCAGCGATTCAGCAAACAATCATATTCTCATCAAGACAGGGACCCATTCAAAAAGATAGAATCCCAAAGCATGAAAAAAGCTGATTGGATTGTCCAATCAGCTTTCACCCGTTTCTCTATTTTGGAAATTCATAAATATCACGATGATACTTGCAAATACGATGAATATTGTCTCATAACCCAGGCTGCCAAGGAAATAAAAGCAGACAAAGGGGACAACCGCTGCGATTATCAGACTTATATTCGGATTTTTTTTCAATAGATAAACTGCCAAAAATAATGATGCCATTGCCACCATTGTCAGGCCCCATCCCATCATTGTTCACCTTCCTGCTGTCCATTTCAATTAAAATAAAATAGGAATCTATGTAAGCAAATTGTATTGTAACATTTTCTTTACAGTTTGGAAACAATTTGATTTCAATTTTTACAAATTCGCACAATAGATTCAAATACATTGGAACCATTTCTATGCGTGACACGTATAGAATAATGACAGTTTCAGGCAATCAAATATATTAATCATCTGTAATAGAGGGGGAATATTTTTATGGACACAGTCCTTACAGTGGATGCACTGGAAAAATCGTTTAAGGAAAAACAAATACTGAAGAAAATTTCCTTTGACGTACGAAAAGGGGAGATTATGGCCATTCTCGGTCCGAATGGTGCAGGCAAGTCAACTACTATCCGTAATATCATGGGAATCATGTATCCGGATGCCGGCATGATATCCTTCCAGGGTTATGATAAAATACCGCGCCATAAAATCGGTTATTTACCGGAGGAGCGGGGGTTGTATAAAAATGTCAAGGTGATGGATATTCTGCTTTATTTAGCTGAGTTGAAGGATTATCCATTGAAAAAGGCGAAAGAACGCGCGCTCGATTACTTAAAGAAATTTGATTTGGAAGGAAAGGACAACGTTTCTGTAGAAGAATTGTCAAAAGGAATGGGGCAAAAAGTGCAATTCATTGCCTCGATTATTCATGAACCGGAACTATTGATTTTGGATGAACCTTTCTCGGGGTTGGACCCGGTCAGCCAGGAATTGTTTAAACAGGAAATTCGTAACCTGGCTGAAAAGGGAACTGCAATTTTATTATCCTCTCATCAAATGAATCTGGTGGAGGAAATGTGTGATCGTCTATTCATGATGGCAGACGGACAAAAAGTTATTTATGGAAACATGGATGATGTGAAAACCGAGTATGCCAATTTTAAATGCACCATTCGCGGCAAAAATGATGTACAGCTTCTGGAAAATCTTCCTGATGTTCAGCGTGTTGAACAGACTGAGGAAACTTCCACATTATATTTGTCCAAAGATGTAGAAGCAGCTGTATGGTTAAAAAATCTTCCGGACAGTCTGATGATTCACGAATTGTCCATTGACCGTATCTCCTTGCACGAAATATTCATTGATATCGCGACAGATAAAAATTTGCTTCAGGAAGCGGGTGAGGTCCATGCGTAATGCCATGAAAGTTGCTAAATGGGAGATTAAGCGGAATATGAAAAACAAATCGTTTCTGATTGGTTTGTTTTTAACGCCGGTCATATTCCTGGGATTCATGTTTTTCGGAAGTCTGTTCAGTGATGATTCGGAACCGGAAACAACCAGCGTGTTTATTCATGACGAACTGAATTTATATAATACATTACAGAAAATAGTTGAACAGCAGGATCTCAACTGGGATATCCAAAAAACGGATATTGGGGAAGACCAATTGGAGGAAGAACTTGCTGATGCTGAACATACAGCATATATCTTTCTGACCGGGGATACGCTGAACAGCGGTACAATCCCTGTTTACACAAGTGACGATATGGAAAACACGTTTATGCAGCAGGTTCAAATTCTTACAGGACCGATTCGTATTTCCCAGTTAAAGCAAAGCGGATTATCAGATGAACAACTTGCCGCTGTATCAAAAGGGATCCATTTCAAGGAAACATCCGCAGAAGACATAAAGGAAGGCGGGGATTCGGATCAGTCCGGTCCGTTTAGTGGAGATGCACTGGAGCGGGTGGTGCCGGTTGCGTTTGCGGGCATTATTTTACTTTCCATCGTATTTTCAGGTATGTATATTTTCCAAAGCGCGTCCAATGAAAAGAAAGATAAAATTGCGGAAATCATTCTCTCATCGTTGACACCAGGGGAACTAATGCAGGGTAAAATTATTGGCTATTTTATTTTGGGAATGTTCCAGGCAGTTGTCTTCCTTGCCTTTGCCGTACCAATCAGCGTTTGGAAACTTGACGTTCCAATTTTGGAGTATTTGTTAGTACCAGAATTAATTTTGTATATCTTTATTGCTATCCTAGGCTATTTCCTGTTTGCTGCGATATTTGTCGGTGTCGGAGCTACGATGGCAGATATGACAGCAACAGGGAACTTCCAGGGCATGGTGATGATGCTGCCGTTTCTTCCATTTGTTTTTATCGGACCGGTAATAAGCGATGCGGCAGGACTGGTTGCACAAATTGGCTCATATATACCGTTCACGGCACCTGGGGTACTATTATTGAGACTGGCTATTTTAGATGACATCCCGACTGTTCAAATCATTATTTCACTGGTGATTCTTCTTGTCAGCATTTGGATCTGCATGAAAATTGCCGGGAAAATATTTAAGACAGGGATTCTTATGTATGGTAAAAATGCTACACCTGCTGAAATTTGGAAGTGGATCCGTGCATAATGCTGTACATTAAAAAGCAGCGCTTGGATGATGCCGTCCAAGCGCTGTGATCATTGATACAAATCGTTATCTGTTGGCAATACAATTGCTGCGATAATGTAAATTAAAATAAAAAATCCGCTGGTTAGAAACGCCAATATTACCGTGATAATCCGCAGTATACTTACTTCCAGGTTATAAATTTCACTCAGCCCACCTAAAACACCGGCTAATTGTTTTTCCCTGGTGGATTTATAGAATTTTTTCATACGGAATCCTCCTTGTTCTATATCTGTTCCAAGTTTACCATATTCAAAGGAGAATATTTTTAGTTCATATTTTGATATCAGTGAAACAATCGATTTGGTAAACTGGATATGGTAGACATACGAAACTGGCAGGTGTTCATGTGGAAACAATTATTCTATTTTCAGTCATTATATTACTTGCATCCGTTCTGCAAACAAGCACGGGATTTGGGTTTTCCATAGTGGCAACGCCATTTTTGCTTGTGCTTTTTGACCCGCGTGAAGCAATACAGATTAATCTGATTCTATCTCTGATTATTTCCATCGCACTTATTTTAAAAATTAAACATGACATTGATAAAAGGATTTTAAAGCGTTTCATTACAGGCAGTCTTATCGGGTTGCCGGTTGGAATTTCCATCTTTTTAATAATGGATATGACCCTGTTGAAATTGGGGGTTGGATTGCTGATTGTTGTGCTGACGGTCTTGCTGGTTTTAAAATTTCGAATCCATCAGAGCGACAGACGTGATTTGGTAATTGGCGGTGTATCGGGAGCATTTACAACAAGCATTGGTATCCCCGGTCCACCGATATTATTGTATTTTTCCGGTACAGCTACATCCAAGGAAACGTTACGGGGAACAACACTTGCATTTTATTTATGGATTTATGCCATAAGCCTGGTCATTCAGGTGATCGTTGCCGGGACAACCCGTGACGTATGGGAATCAAGTCTGACTGCTTTGCCGATCGTTATAATTGGGCTTGTGCTGGGACAAATGCTCTTTAAATGGATCAGCCAGGATCTGTTTCGTAAATTGACTTACATTCTGCTGCTTTTCTCCGGCATTTATCTATTTATACAGCAATTTTAATACTGTAATAAAACTATCGTCACCTGACAGGAAAGGGTGGCGATTTTTGATGGGGGGCTGCGAAATAGGTTCGGCGGCAAACGCGAATTGTTCAGCGGCTAATGCCAAATGTTCAGCGGGTAGCGAGAATTGTTCGGCGGTTACGAGCGAATGTTCGGCGGGAAACGTGAATTATTCAGCACCGCCGGTAAAATCAGGCGATTGCATTTTTTGAATGCCACCTTTTCACTGTTCCTTTCGATTATAGGGTGAAGGGAGGTGGAGAACATGGCAGTAGCAGAAATGACTGCAAGCCGTTTAACACTTGTATTGGACGACGGAGATGACATCCTGACAGGCAAAACAATCTACAAGTCCAAAAGCTTCAACAATGTTAAAATTTCGGCAACAGCGGACCAGTTGTTCGCAATCGCAACGGCTGTCGCAGGGCTTCAGCAGCGCCCGCTCTATAACATTGAACGGGATGACAGCTCCGACATTACACAGGCATAACGGAACAAATAATAAAGGGAAGGAGGTACCGTGATGAAAAAGCTTGAATTGAAATTTGTTAACGCTGAAGGGAAAACAGTGACCTATTCATTGGACAAGCCGGTTGAACCTGTTGATCCGACGGCTGTAAAAAGTGCCATGGATGAAATTATTGCCCAAAACGCTTTTGCTTCATCCGGCGGTGATCTGCTGTCCATAAAAAGTGCACGGATTGTCGAACGTAACGTTACAGACATTGAATTAGCATAAACACATGGAGGAAATGCGATTACCTGTTCACTCAGACCAGCGGCACACAAGCCCCTGGTCTTCCTTTTCATAGGAAAATCGTGCAAGCGCTCCGCCTGACTAAGACAGCTAACGGCTGCGCTGATTAATCCCGGAAAGAATATCAATCTATAGCAGAAAGGAGGGATACCAGTGGAAGCCTGGATATCATTTGTGACGGAGGTTGGCTTTCCAATAGTGGTGACATTTTATTTGCTGCACCGCATCGAAGGAAAGCTAAATGACCTGATCAGTTCCATCCATGCACTGCCGGAAAAAATGAAATAATAAGCCAATAACTTCGGCCCGTGCCGGAGTTATTGGTGTTATTGGATATTTCCTGTTTTAAAAAACAACACTTAAAACGCATCACCGGGTATATAATTTTATTATGGCACCAATCCTGTTAATAGTATTTAGTTTTAAAAAGGCCTGACCTCGTTTACAATTATAAATGTTTACTGAAAACCAAAAGGTATTTTAAAATAAAGAGATAAAGAGATTTCAGAAGGTAGGTTGCTAGTATTTTGACTAATTTTAGCGATGTAAACATACAAAAATTGTTTCCTTCCGTCGTGTACAGAAGGGGATTGGAATATTTTCAGAATGGCCTTGTAAACAATCTTTTATACGATATAAATTACAATGTATGGACTGCCTCCGTAGCTGGAACAGAAGATTACTTCGTGGAAATTGACACATCTGAATTCGATAAGGGATCCATAAATACTTATTGCGACTGCCCGGCATATAGCACATTTGGTCCATGCAAGCATATCGCTGCTGTCATGCTGTCAATTGCAGACAGGCAGACAGGCGGTAAACAGTACGTCTCCCGTAACTATACTGCATCCGACAATTTTATGCAGTCCATTGCATCCTTAAATGATTACCAGGCAGGCAATGATCTGACGTATCGCAAAAAACAAGTGCATGTGGAATATTATTGCAAATGGACGTACGATCACCACCTGATGCTGGAAATGAAAGCAGGCGACTCCCGAAGTTTGATTGTTAAAAACGCGGCCGAATTTCTGGAGGATGTTCATGAGGGCAGGGAACATTATTTTACAAAAAGTTTCACCTATGATCCATCTGTACATGTAATTGATGCACCGGACAGGGAAATTTTTGGGCTTCTGCATGAAAGCATCCGGAATGAAAAAATTTATGCCGGACGGGTTTTTCATTATCGTGATTCCCCGGAGCGTGCGATTGTTATCCCGCCGCTGCTCGCAAAACAGCTGCTGTACTTGCTTGTGGAACGCGATTTTACTGTCGAAACAGGTGAAAGAAAAACGTATCGTGATATCCGTATTGTAGAGGACGAACTTCCTTTTCAGTTTGATCTGACGAAAGATCATGAAGGTGAACTGATGCTGAAGATTGAGGAATTGGAGCGAATGACATATTTAAAGCTGTATGAACTTATATTTAAAGAAGGGAGTTTTTATTTTCCTTCAAAGGAACAGGTTCCAATCGTGGAGAAGGTCACTGCAATGCCGCCTGCTTACAAAAACCTGCCAATCGCGAAGAAACAGGCAGATGCATTTATTTCGGAAGTGATTCCTTCCTTGAAACGAATTGGAGATGTTCAAATAGCTGACAGTGTTTCATCCGAAATCATTCAGCATCCGCTTACAGCAAAACTTTATTTGGAAATGAAGGATGATGCCATTATTGGCAGGCTGGAGTATCACTATGGGGATCTTCAGATTGATCCGTTCAATGGACGTGATCAGGAAGATGTCATCGTAATTCGGGATGTTGAAAAAGAAAAGCAGGTTATGCACCTGATTGAACATGCGAATTTTCATTACAATGGTGAGAAATTATATATTTCACCGGATGAGGATGAATTATACGACTTTCTGTATCATATGCTTCCATTGTTGGATAAATATGTGGATCTGTTTCTGACATCTGATCTGCGGAATATGATTGTGGATCAGCAGCCATCCCCGACTACGAGTGTAAACCTGGAGTCTTCCTCCAATCTGCTTGATATTGGTTTTAACATTGAAGGTATCAATGATTCCGAAGTGGACCAGGTGCTGGATGCAATTATGGAAAGAAAACGGTATTATCGGATGCAGAATGGTGCCCTTCTATCGCTGGAGGGTGAAGAATTTTCGTCGATGAAGCAGCTCATGGAAGATCTGGATATTCAGAAAGAAGATATGCAGGATGGAAATGTACAGATGCCGGTTTTCCGGGGTACACAGGTGGATGATTTGATCCACACGAAGAAGGCGTATGATCCGGCATTTCGTAAGCTGCTGCATCAACTGCGTTCACCGGAGGAGCAGGTTTTTCCATTGCCGGAAAATTTGCAGGCAACCTTAAGAAGTTATCAGATGACCGGTTATCAATGGTTTAAATCACTTAGTGCCTATTACCTGGGCGGGATTTTGGCAGATGACATGGGACTTGGAAAAACAATTCAAAGCATCGCCTATATTCTGTCTGAACCAAGTGATCAGCCGCATCTGATTGTTGCACCATCGTCCGTTTTATATAATTGGAAAAATGAATGTGAGAAATTTGCTCCCACTTTGAAAACAGCTATATTGACTGGAACACCAAAAGAACGGGAGAAGATGATCAATGAGTTTTCCTACATGGACGTATGGATTACTTCCTACGCAACATTGAGGCAAGATATTGCGCTCTATCGGGAAAAAGCGTTTCAGACGCTGATTTTGGATGAGGCACAATATATCAAAAATTATGCAACAAAAACGTCCCGCGCCATCCGGGAGATTGATGCAAGCAGGCGTTTTGCGCTGAGTGGAACACCGATTGAAAACTCGATTGATGAACTTTGGGCTATTTTTCAGGTGATATTGCCGGGATTGATGCCAAATCAGCGGACATTTAAGCAAATGTCGCCTGAAAAAATTGCATCGCTGACAAAACCGTTCATCCTGAGACGTTTGAAGCAGGATGTTTTAAAAGAACTGCCCGAAAAGATTGAAACTGTTCATGTTTCCGAATTGACCAAAGAGCAAAAAAATCTTTATGTCGGATACTGGAGAGAGCTGCAGCAGGAGGCGGCGAAATCCATGGAAGAAACCGGTTTTAACAAAAACCGTATGAAAATCCTTGCCGGCCTGACCAGACTGCGTCAAATATGCTGTCATCCGTCTGTTTTTGCTGATAATTATGAAGGTGAGTCCGGTAAATTGAATCAATTGATGGATACCATCCGCAATGCTATCGCCAACGGCAAACGCATGCTCATATTCTCGCAGTTTACCAGTATGCACGAGATTATAATTGAAAAACTGAAAGCGGAAGGTATTGATTTCTTTTATTTACACGGTCAAACCCCTTCACAGGAACGGGTGCATATGAGCGAGCGGTTCAACAATGGCGAGAAAAATGTTTTTCTTATATCACTGAAAGCCGGTGGTACCGGATTGAACCTGACAGGCGCTGACACCGTGATCCTTTATGATTTGTGGTGGAATCCGGCAGTCGAAGATCAGGCAACAGGACGCGCACACCGTTTTGGCCAAAAAAATGTGGTGCAGGTGATTCGGCTGATTACAGAAGGAACGATTGAAGAAAAAATTTATGAATTACAGCAGAAAAAACGTGAACTGATTGATCAGGTCATCCAGCCTGGTGAGACAATGCTTTCCAGTCTCAGTGAGGAGGATGTGCGTGAATTGCTGAACATATAAGTGGCCGGATATTTCCGGCCATTCACGTTTAGGATTTGTTTTAATAGGGTATTAAATATCTGGAAGGATTATATGAAGGGGGATGATTAAATTGGTTACTGTTCTGAAAGGTATTCTAAAATTTTTTGTATCCAATTTAACAGTTGTGCTTGTAATTATTTTGCTGCCTGTTTTTCTTATTACCGATAGTGTAACATTCTTTGAGGATATCATGAATTACCTGTTTAATAACAAATCCTGAAGAAAAAACCAGATAGCAGGTTTATCTGGTTTTGACCTTGGCATTAAGCCAAGTTTTTTTATTTCAATAAGTTTAAGTATTATTGGTTGATCTGAAATAATTTACGCGGCCTTCCTTTTACATATGGTTTTTCTTCACCGACAACTTTAATCACCTCACCAGCCAGAAGTTTTTTGACGGTGCGTTCAGCACTGCGCTTTGTTACCTGATAGTACCCTGCGATGTCATTTGCCGAGAATGGTTCATTATTCCGAATTTCAATGAAATCAATAAAGTTATAGGAAAGTTCATTATTCAGCCGGGCCCGATGGATTAAGGCTTGGTATAATTCGGATGTATTAAATTCTTTTTCAACACCGAGCGGGCCAATCGTATCATTCCGCTCATTTACAATGTAACACGTGCTTTCACCGGAGTGTGCACATGCCTCAAGTGCTGATTTGGCATTGTCTTCTGCTTGTTTGGCTGTCAGCCCAAGCCCGAATCCAATATCAACCGGCGTACTAAGCGCATGCTCCATTTCCTGCAGCAGCGGAAAGTCACGGTAATGGTTTGTAATATGGTTCAGGATTCCCTGTGTACCGAAGAGAACAAATTGGTTATTGCTGTTTGTCAAAACGGATGAGTACGTTTTTTGGGCATATTTCAGCAAAACATGGTGCAGTTTTAATAATAATTCCTGTGCGTGTAAATCGCCTTTTTCACGTTTGACTGCATCAAAGTTTTTAATGTTAATATAACCGGCAACTATTTGCGCGTTTTTAGACTGATTCAGTGTGGCTATTGACTTTGCCTGTTCAATGGCACGCTCAATATTCAGCATGGGAATTTCCATGCAGTTTGTTGGAATGCCTTTTTCCCTCAGCTTTTGCTCTACTTCATGGATGGATGTCAGCGCAAAATCAGCCTTCCCGTCTTTCCACTTTTTTTCATGGAATGCTGTGATTCGGTCAATATCCATGACATCGTCACCAAAACTGTACGTATAAATTTCACTGGCATCTTTTTTTAATTCGGATAAAACCTCATCAACATGATGGCTGTCCAGTACGTCGATAGACAACCGGTTCAAGTCCTGGTTGTGATAATTTCGGACCCGATAGAATGAGGTTAGAATCATGTACTCGTCAAAAGCAATTTGCACAGCCGGAAGCCTTTTTTTATCTATTTTTTCTTTCGCATATAAATATGGCAATGCACCCGCAAACAGATATATATCACACATGACCGCTTTTTCTACTAACTCCACAGTCTCGCTTGATTCCGAAAATACGAAAGGAACAACCTCTACATCATCCAGATTTTCAACATACCGGCTGATTCTCCCGGTTATTTCCGCACAGCCAAATACAGCTATCTTCACTTTCATAAATGACCCCTCCAAATTAAGTTGATTGTATGTATCTGATTAACAGCCGGCCTATTTCAGCAATAAAAAGTTTTCCGTCACCATTGTTCTCCCACCCCTCTGAAAGCACGACTGCCTGCAATTGATTTCCGTTATATTCCAAAATGGCTGCCTCATGTTCAACCCCCGCCAATTCACCTGATTTATGAAACATATGTACATTGGAATCTTCGGGAAGATAATAGGCAAGTTTGTCTTTTAATTGTTGATTTGATAATATTCCGATAATTTTATTCCTATTTTTCCGGGAAATAAATTTGTTTGGGCTGCAAATCAGATGTAACATCCTCATCATATCTTCTGCACTGGTGTAATTGTCCCTGCCGGTCATTTGTGCGGCTTCATCCATGAATTTTCGCTGCAGGATCGTATTATTACAGCCGCATACGCTGCAAAACCTGTTCACCTGTTCCGCTCCAACGGCTTCCAATACTACGTTTGCCGCAGTATTATCCGATATTATAATCATCAGTTCCAATAGATCCCGGTATGTAAATCGGTCTGCATTTGTCAATTTCGCAATAATGCCGGCACCACCTGCAAGCATTGATTTTTTGATGGGAACAGAGCAATCTTCCCGCAGTCGGCCGTCGTCTATTTGCCGTAATGCTTCAATTAAAATTGGAATCTTTGCAAGGCTGGCTGCCGGTCTCTGAACATTTTCCGAAATCTTGATATCCCCATCTTTTGTTGAGATATAAAGTGAGAATTGGCTTTCCAATCCGTTCAGCAGTTCTCTTATCTTTGTCTGTAAACAGGAAAAACGAATGATTGACCCCACCTTCATACATGTTTAACGAATCAATTAGCGACAAAATTCGTTAATTGATTATTATAGTACGGAATTTTCATAATATTGTCAAGAAATAATATTGAAATGTTTAAAATTCCTTGACAAAAATTTATATGGTATTCTTATTTTTAGGAAATAAAAAACGGAAGGAGGAGCAGAAGTGAGTTTTTTACATGATAGACTTTCGATTGAAAAACCAATCATACAAGCGGGCATGGCCGGCGGCATCACAACCCCGGAACTGGTTTCTGCAATCGCAAACACCGGAGCGCTTGGGACACTTGGTGCCGGCTATATGGGGGCATCACAGCTGAAGGAAGATATACATAAGGTGAAACAGCTGACAGACAAGCCGTTTGCGGTTAACTTATTCGCTGTCAATCTTGAATCATATTCAAATGAAATCGGGAACATGCAGCGATTTCTGAACCGGTTCCGTAACAACTTGGGAATTGATGCTGGTGCTGATTTCGTGAAAGTGAATGATTATCTACAGGAGAAAATCCATGTCATTTTGGAAGAAAATATTCGCGTAGTCAGTACTGCGTTTGGTGTGCTTCCCGCTTCACTGGTTGAGCGGCTGAAAGAAAATGATGTTCTGCTGATTGGAATGGCGACCAATCTGGATGAAGCCCGTGAACTGGAGGAATCGGGATATGATGCAGTAGTTGCCCAAGGCTATGAGGCAGGCGGACACCGTGGAACGTTTGATGTGGGAAAATACCCAAACGGAAGTAATATCGGTCTGCATGTGCTGTTGGAGGAATTTTTGGATCATCTGGAAATTCCGGTTGTCGCTGCAGGCGGGATACATCATAAAAAGCAGGTGGACGCACTGCTTGCAATGGGTGCCGAAGCCGTTCAGATAGGTACACGTTTTTTAATTGCAAAGGAAGCAGGAACCAATGCCGCCTATCGCAGAGCGCTTTTGAAAGCGGACACCAACTCAACCAAAATTACAAAGGTGTTTTCCGGGCGTCCGGCACGTGCTATCCGAAATAAGTTTGTTAAGGAAGTGGAAGGAAGCGGTCTAACCCCGCTGCCGTTTCCAATTCAAAACCAGATGACAAAAGATATTCGCGGTGCCGGAAAAGAATTTGCAATTGCTGATATGCAATCACTCTGGGCCGGTCAGGGTGTCGGTGCAATTCAAGAGGAAGAGACCGCAGTTGAAATTGTCGAGTCACTTACGGGTAATGTAAACATAACGGAAGCGTGATCAATCAGTTTTTTTAGAATGTAGGACTGAATTCTAGGATGAAGGCTCGTATTTTGATGCGAAGGCCCGAATTCGGGGAAGAGAGCCCGTATTCTGATGTGAAGCGACGAAATTCAGCACGAATGCCCAGATATATATCATTTGCTCATTAGATGTCACGGAAAAGCCGTATCACGATGTGAAGTGATACGGCTTTTCTATGCAATCAGCCTTGTAAATTATAATGTTCCTTAACTTGTTTCCTTAACTCCCGTTTCAGAAACTTTCCAACAGATGTTTTCGGGATTTCATCAAAAAATAGTACATCGTCAGGCAGCCACCACTTTGCAAATTGCGGACGAAGGAATTCAAGCAAATCATCTTTGCCTACCTTTTCGACATATCCATCATGCAGTACGACACAGGCAACCGGCCGCTCCTGCCATTCCGGATCGGGTATCGATACAACGCTTGCTTCAAAAACTGCCTCATGGGCCATTAATGCATTTTCAAGGTCAACGGAGGAAATCCACTCGCCGCCGCTCTTTATTAAGTCTTTAGTGCGATCAACGATTTTAATGGATCCTTCTTCATCAACCGTAACGACATCGCCGGTATGAAACCAGCCATCCTGAAATGCTTGTTCCGTTCGTTCATCGAGGTAATATTCATTTGCAATCCATGGTCCGCGGAGCAATAGTTCTCCCATTTCCTCACCATTCCATTTCACCTCGCCGGCATTTCCCACTACTTTCATTTCCACACCGGGGACAGGAATTCCCTGTTTGGACCGCTGATCCAGTTTTTCCCCAGTATCCAGATCCTGCTGATAGCTTTTTAAACGTGACAATGTAACAAGTGGGGTTGTTTCTGTTGCACCATATGCATGAATAAATGGAATGTTGTATTTTTCCTCGAATGCTTTAATTAATCCTTTTGGTGCAGCGGAACCACCACATAGAACGGCACGAAGGCTTGATGTATCATAATCGCCCTGTTCCAGTTCACGTAACAATCCAAGCCAAATGGTAGGGACACCTGCTGTAACCGTTACATTAAATTTTTCAATAAATGCAGCCAGCCGTTTCGGGGTAAAGCGTGGTCCAGGCATTACTTGTGTCGTTCCAAACCATGTGCACGCGAATGGTGTGCCCCAGGCATTGACATGGAATTGTGGAACAACTGCCATGGAAACATCCGATTCTGAAATAGCGGCTGAATCCGCCAGACCAAGTGCCAGGCTGTGCAGAACAATTCCGCGATGGGAATAGACAACACCCTTTGGCTTGCCGGTAGTTGCAGAAGTATAGCACATTCCTGCCGGGTCATTTTCATCAAGGCTTTTATCAAATTCATATTTCGGATTACCGGTGCGGAGCAATTCTTCATATGAAAATAATGGCGTGAGTACGGAATCAGGAAGTTCTTCTTTGTCGGTCATGACGACAAACACTTTAACGGTTGTCAGTTTATCCTGGACTGCTTCGATAAGGGGCAAAACATCTTCGTCAATAAACAAGATTTTGTCTTCGGCGTGGTTGATAATGTAGATAATGTGTTCGGGTGACAGGCGGATATTGATGGTATGCAGTACGGCACCCATTCCGGGAGCAGCAAAGTAGATTTCCAAATGACGGTGATGATTCCAGGCCAGTGTTCCGACACGATCACCTTTTTGGATGCCAAGTGCCTCCAGTGCACTCATCAGCCTTCGAGTCCGCCCTCCTATCTCAGCATATGTCAGTCGATGGAGTTTATCGTGTGTCTGTGAAATAACTTCCTTCTTTGCAAAAAACTTTTCGGCACGTTCCAGCAAAGGACCTACCGTTAATGGTACTTGCATCATGGCAAACCATCCCCTTTTTAGTAGTGTACAAGCGCATCTCAATAATATCATACAATTGGAATTATTATAAAAAATATTGCAGTAAACAGAAACAGAAATAAATGCTACAATGGATATGGTTTGGGAACGGAATCCTGCAACCAAACAATTACTATAAAGAGAAGAGTTATCGGGGGATGGAATGAAACGCTCAACAAAGAAAGCCATTCAAAAAACAGTTGTCATAACAGGAATGCTGGTCGGTGTGTTTATTTTGGTTTCTATTCTTACCTTCCGGCTGGCGGAGCAGGAGTTTGAGATATCCCGCCCGCTTATTAATGAAAAGGTGTGGAACTACAAACCGGTAGTTGAGAAGTATGCAAAACAATACGGAGTAACAGAATATGTTGATGTGCTGCTGGCAATGATGATGCAGGAATCGGGCGGCAGGGGTAATGACCCGATGCAGTCATCCGAAAGTTATTGCGGTCACAGAGGATGCATTGACAATCCGGAACGATCCATCGAGCAAGGTGTTTATTATTTTTCGGAAGCAATCAATGAAGCAGATGGAGATTTAAAACTTGCCGTTCAATCGTATAATTTTGGCAGAGGTTTCATAGATTACGTCCATCAAAAATCGGGAACGTATTCCATAGAAGTTGCTATTGATTTTTCCCAAAAGATGTACAGGTCAGCTGAAAATCAGTCAATCTACTCATGTTTAAGGGAAGAAGCAAAACAATATAATGCATGTTACGGAGATATTTATTATGTTCGTGATGTGATGCAATACAAGCAGAAAATGACTGCTGAAAAATAAGGAGGAATTCATAATGGTACGATCTATTTTTACAAAAAATGCTCCAGAGGCAATTGGCCCGTATTCACAGGCGATTCAGGCAGGTGATTTTGTTTATGTTTCCGGACAAATTCCAATTAATCCTGAAACAGGAGAAGTTGTCGAAGGTATTGAAAATCAGACAGAACAGGTGTTGAGAAATTTAAAGGCAATTCTGCATGAAGCAGATGTGGAATTTGCCCAAGTGGTAAAATTTACAATTTATTTGAAGTCAATGGATGATTTCGCTACGGTTAATGAAATTTACGGTGGTTATTTGACAGATCCATTTCCTGCAAGGGCAACGGTGGAAGTAAGCAAACTCCCTAAAGACGTATTGGTTGAGATGGACGTCGTTGCATACAAATTATAAGTTGTAAGGGGGGGAGTAGAGTTGGAGAATTTTACATTTCAAAATCCGGTCAAGCTGATTTTTGGAAAAGATCAGCTTGGTGCACTTCCCAATGAAATATCCAAATATGGAAATAAAATACTGTTATTGTATGGCGGGGGAAGTATAAAGAAAAATGGCGTTTATGACCGGATAATGGAAAGTTTAGCGGGGGATAACTTAGAAACCATTGAACTTTCCGGTGTCGAGCCCAATCCAAAGCTATCGACAATAAAGCGGGCGGTGGATGTTTGTAAGTCTGAAAACATTGACTTCATCCTGGCAGTCGGCGGCGGGAGTGTTATTGATGCTGCCAAGGCAGTTGCGATAGGTGCACAAAATGATGCCGATGTATGGGATTTGATTACAAAGAAAGAACGCCCTAGTGGAGCACTTCCATTCGGAACAGTTGTAACGCTGGCTTCAGCGGGTTCGGAAATGAATGCGAGCTCTGTCATTACAAATTGGGAAACGAAAGAGAAAAAAGGGTGGAGTTCCCCGTTTACGTATTCGAAGTTTTCCATCCTGGATCCGACGTTTACATATTCGGTTCCACCTGAACAAACAACATTTGGCATTGTTGATATTATGGCACATGTTTTGGAAAACTATTTTCACCATTCACTGAATACACCGGTACAGGACGGTCTTTGTGAAACTATTTTAAAGGATTTACTAGAAACCGGACCGCGTTTGCTTGAAAATCCGGACAGTTATGCGTTACGGGAAACGGTGATGCTGAATGCGGTGCTGGCACGAAACGGTATGCTTAATATGGGCAGCAAAGGGGATTGGGCGACACATGATCTGGAACATGCGGTGTCGGCAATCCACGATATTCCACATGCCGGGGGAATTTCGATTCTTTTTCCAAATTGGATGAAGCATGTATTGGATGAGCAAAACGAAGCCCGTTTCAAACAACTTGCCGTTAACGTATTTTCTGTCAGCCCGGAAGGCAAAAGCAATCATGATGTCGCATTGGAAGGGATTGAGGCACTGCGCAATTTCTGGAATCTTCTTGGTGCACCGCAAAACTTGTCGGAATATAACCTGACAGAAGAAGAAATAGAAGCTATTGCAGATAAAAGTGTGGAAGCGAAACCGGCATACGGTAAATTTAAAAAACTTACACGACATGATTCGTTTCAAATTTTAAAAGCAAGTTTGTAAGGAAATTCATTCGACATATTTCCCGGGAAATATATTGACGGGAAATGTTGAAAATCATCGAACACAGGACTTTCGACAAAAATAAAGAACTGGCTGATTATTGATAAACAGCCAGTTCTTCTTTGATTGCTGTGCGAATTTTGTCCAGGCATTCTTCGGGTGTGTTGCCGAAAACGCGTTTATTATTGACCAGTGCATAAGGTTTCACCCTGCAAAGACCGCAATATGATAAGCATTCATTCATCAAAACTGCAACTTCGGGAAATTCCTTTTCAATGATTCCTTCTATATCTAAAGCAGTGATTGCATTTCCGTCACAAATCTCAACAACGACTATACCCATTGCTATCACTTTCTTTCTGCTTAAAAAATATTGACTCTGTTAGTTTTAGCATATTCGATAGCAATAATCAATCATTTTGGACGAAGTTTTACGTCTGTCCCCGAGTCGATGACAAATGGCGGGGTTGTTTTCTCTCATATTCATGCCGGTACCATGCAAGCAGCATAATGATGCCACCAAGAATCAGCAGAGCGCTTGTGACAAAAAAGACTCCTGTAAAACCATAAAACCCGGAAACGATACCGCCAAGTGCGGGACCGATAATATTTCCGAGGAAACGCAGGCTCGTATTATACCCAAGCACTTCACCCTGCATGGATAATGGTGCCTCCTGCCTGATATATGCAATCCGAACCGGAACAAGTCCGCCAATTGAGATGCCAAGTAAAAATCGTAAAACTACAAGTTCCCAGATGTTGGTGACAAATGCTCCCGGGAAATATACGATTCCGGCCATAAATAATAAAAAGATCATAATTTTTGTGTAGCCAATCCGGTCTCCAAGTTTTCCCCACCGTTTTGCCATCAGCAGATTGCCAAGACCCGCAGCAGAAAAGGCAACCCCTGAAAAGAATGCAATATTAGCCGGGCCATGAATTTCAGCTACATATAATGATAAAATTGGCTGAATACTGAAGTGGGCAATCTGTACAAGGGCTGAGATAAGCATGGCAATCAGCAATACCGGGTTCCTGATCACATGCAGCATAACTTCTTTGGATGTGTAAGATTTATATTCTTTTTCCGTATCATCTTTTTGGACAAGCAATTCTTTGACGCCGAAAAATACAATCAATCCGGAAGCGATAATGGTGATGGAAGTCCATCTAAACGTGGAAGCATACCCAAATACATCGGCAAGTGCTCCGCCAAGCATCGGTCCCATCAGAGCCCCTGTAATACTGCCTGTTTGCAAGGTTCCAAGTACTTGCCCGGCAATCTTTTTCGGTGTCTGGGTAGAAATCATCGCTTGTGACATTGGGATGAAACCGGTGAAAACCCCCATGAACAACCGCAATAAAAAAAGTTCCCAGACGGAATTGGCGAATCCCATCAGCAGAACAGAGACTCCTAATCCGGCTGCTGAAAGGATCAGGATGTTTTTTCGGCCGTATTTATCACCGATACGCCCCCAGATTGGTGAAAAAATGAAAGCTGTCACAAAGGTAATCCCAAAAATCCACCCGGACCAGGACTGTACGTACGAATCCGGGAATACCCCGAATTCTTCAATGTAGAGGGAGATAAATGGAAGTACCATCGTAATGCTCCCGGCAACAAAAAAATTCGCAAACCACATAATGATTAAATTGCGTTTAATGTTAGGATTTTGTTCTGGAATAACAAATCCCTTCTTTCCAAATTTATTTCGTTACCCTAAATATATAGCAGTAATATACGAAATGAAACAAAAATGCTCATTAGCTGATTCCCGTACGGCAGGGATTAAAACAATTCCGGAAAAATCTATTCATATTTGATTGAAAGCTTTATAATGTAGGTAGTAATTTGAAAAACTAAAGGAGTATGGACATGAATAAAAACTTGGTAAGAGTAAGTTTTATATGGATGATGGCAATCGTTCTGGCAGCAGGATTTACCGGATCTGTTTTTGCAACAGGGGACGGAATTAATGAAAAACTTGGTGTTCCGATTGTAGTATATGGCGAAACATTATCAGACTCCCAAGAACAGGAAGTCAGAGAATTGCTTGATGTCCAGGATGCAGCAAATGTGGAGGAATATACCGTTACAGGTGAGGATATTGCAAAATACATTAATGGAAATCCAAATTCCAATATGTATTCTTCTGCTAAAATCACCCGTGAGGAAGAAGGTCACGGACTTGATATCAATATTGTGACACCGGACAATATTACGCAGGTAACACCGGAAATGTACGCGAATGCACTATTGACTGCCGGCGTGGAAAATGCAACGGTTGATGTTGCATCACCGATAAAGGTCAGCGGGCACTCAGCATTGACAGGAATCTATAAGGCATATGATGCACAAGGCGTACAACTTGATAAAGACCGTATGCAGGTGGCAGACGAAGAACTTGGTGTTGCAACAGACCTTGCCAACAATGAAGGATTGAGTCAGGAAAAGGTCAGTGAATTGTTAACAGAAATCAAAAAAGAAATAGCCAAACAAGATCCTGCTACCAAAGAAGAAATAGAACAAATTGTAAAAGAACAGTTGAATAAGCTTGAGATTTCATTGAGTGATGCTGACCGGCAAATGCTGGTGGACTTGTTTGAAAAAATGCGCAACCTTGACATTAATTTTGACAAAGTTGCATCACAGCTGGATGATATTGCATCCAGCGTAAAAGACAAATTCAACGAAATCGTTAATGATGAAGGGTTCTGGAACAAAGTGGAGACATTTTTTAAAGACATCTTTAACGCTATCCGGAACTTCTTTGAAAGTATTTTTAAGTAGAATAATAACGTAATAACTGCGGGTCACGTTATGGATGGCCCGCTTACATATGTACTGGAGATGTAAAAATGAATTCATCACATAAGTGGTCATTGACCTTGTTTACAATTGGAGTCTTTATGGCTGGGCTTGATAATGGAATAATCAGTACAGCACTAACAACCATAAACGATGCATTTAATGTATCCGCTTCATGGGGTGCATGGAGTATCACCATATATACACTTGGCATCGCCATCAGTGTACCAATTGTGGGCAAGCTATCTGATAAATATGGAAGAAAACGGCTGTTTGTTACCGAAATAGCCCTCTTTGGAGTGGGCTCATTACTGGTTGCCATCAGTCCGTCATTCCCTATTCTGCTTCTGTCCCGTTTTATTCAGGCTATTGGCGGCGGTGGTATATTTATCATTGGAAGTTCACACATACTGGCGACAATGCCAAAGGATAAGCAGGGAAAAGCACTTGGGATGCTTGGAGGAATGCACGGGCTATCGGCGATTATAGGCCCGAATCTCGGTGCGATCATTTTGAATGTTACCGGAACATGGCAGTGGATGTTTATGATTAATATTCCAATTGCTATTTTCCTGATTGTTGCAGGGGTCATCACAATACCGGAATCAAAATCGGCTACGGCAAATGCACTTGACTACAAGGGGATTCTCCTGCTCAGTTTCGCGATATTAGCAATGATGTATGGCATTACGGGAATGAACAACGAATCCAGCATCTTCATTCTTTTATTTATTGTTGTTGGGATATTGTTGTTTGCCGGTTTACTGTTCCACGAACATCAATTAGAGCAGCGCGGCGGAGACCCGATTCTAGCCTATTCATTACTTCGCACCCGTTTGTTCCAGGTTACACTTATTTTGGGTTTACTGTCAGGCGGTTTCCTGGCAGGGATTATCTTTATCCCGTCTTATGTTCAGCAGGTGTTGCAGGTACCGGTTGCAAATGCCGGTTACTGGCTGACACCAATGGCTGTTGCGTCCGGAATCGGTGCCGGTTTGGGCGGGGTCATGACTGACAAACAAGGTGCGGACAAAACGATCATCCTTTCCGGGGTTATTGGCTGTATCGGTTTCGTAATGTTTCCGTTTTTTGTAACAGGATTTTGGACCTTTTCGATTGCAAGTGTATTAGCAGGTGTTGGATTGGGTATTTTGCTTGGCGCACCGCTGAACGTACTTGCGGGCGAAAGTGCGCGGGAAAATGAACAAGGTTCCGCACTTGGGACATTGTCACTGACACGACAAATCGGACTTACCTTGTTTCCTGCGTTATACGCGGCATTCATAGCAGGAGGGTTTTCCAAAGCGGAAACATTAATCCAAAATACATACGGCGATAAAGTGTCAGCAGATCTTACTGGCAGCAATTACAATGACCTTGCCGAAAAAATAACGCGGATTGCGGATCCCGACATACAGCATAAACTGTCAGAAATGCTTTCGAATGCAATTCAAGCCGGATTTGATCGTTTATTTTTAACGGCAGGTGCTTTGTCAATACTCGTTTTTGCTACTGGAATGTTTTTGGTTACAAAAGGCAAATCTTTTTACAAAACGCGCTCATAGCAGCATTTACAAATAAATCCCTGTTACAAAAATGCCTGTCTTTTTGTAATAAAGGTTCCTTTCGTTACAATTCTATTATAATTGTAATATTCTTTTGCCAGATTGGTAACTCTTGTAACAGACTCTTAAATTTCCTGTAACTGCATTGCCCATCCCTGTGTGATAGGATAAGCATTGTCAGAAATTTAAGGAGGGAACACCCATGAAGAAAATGGTAGCCGCAATTGCTACTAGTATCATTATTGCTGGCGCAACTGTAACTACTGCATCGGCAGCAGAGTATAAAGTAGAAAAAGGAGATACTCTTTGGCAAATTGCTCAGGAGTATGACACAACTGTCGACGAATTAAAAGAAGCAAATGACCTAAAATCAACTGTTATACATCCAAAACAAAAATTAATGATAAATGAATTGTACAAAGTTAAGAAAGGCGACACACTTTACGGCATTGGAAAAGAAAACAATGTATCTGTTGATGATTTAATGGCTTGGAACGGCCTTGAATCATATGTAATTGTACCTGGACAGACACTCGAGCTAAGTGGTGAAAACCAGGCACAAGATGCATCCGCACCTGCAGAGGATAAAGAACAAAGCTCTGAGGCAGCTGATGAGAAGGCTGCAGATAACAGTAGTGCAAGTGAATCAACAACTGAAGAAAATACTGCAGAAGCAGCCGAAACTACACAACAGAATAATGAGCAGCCACAAGGTAAAACAATTACAGTATCTTCAACAGCTTATACTGCTGATTGCGCGGGATGCTCTGGTGTAACTGCAACAGGTGTGGATCTGAATGCTAATCCAAATGCAAAAGTGATTGCAGTTGACCCTAATGTTATTCCTTTAGGTACTAAAGTATATGTAGAAGGCTATGGTTATGCTACTGCTGCTGATACCGGCGGTGCAATCCAAGGCAACAAAATAGATGTTTATGTCCCAACAAAAAGTGAAGCATATGACTGGGGCAGACGTACAGTTGATGTAACAATCGTAGAATAATAGAATACAGTCAGCAATTTAAAAAGGAAAGCACCTTTTTGGTGCTTTCCCAATTCTGCTTTCTTCCTCTATTAATTAACCACAATTGTGTTGTGATCCGCATCCTGCTTCGGCTCCACAATATCATTTGCATCATCAGTAGACTGTGAGTAACCAATAATACCAAAGCTGATAATCATCGTCAGAAAGATGGCAATCAATAATTTCTTCATCCTGCAATTTTCCCCCAATTTGTATATCTATCATTAGTATATTAAAATTAAAACGATTCTTCCATCATTTTTTGCAACATTTTCTGTGGAATTTTTTGAAAGCGCATGCAGAAATTTGCATGATTCGGATAGGATTATTACATACTACACTTGATATGTTAAACTATTAACGGTGTATGTCTAGTTAAAATAAGGGAGGAAATTTTGAATGACAAGTAAAGTACTGCATACATTTCTCGAGGAAAATATTGATGATTTAAAACAACGCGGTCTCTACAATGAAATCGATCCAGTGCAAGGGGCAAATGGTCCGGTCATTACGCTTGACGGGAAAAAACTGATTAACCTTTCTTCCAATAACTATCTTGGACTCGCAACGGACGAACGTTTGAAGGAAGTTGCCAAGGAAGCAGTTGATTCGCACGGGGTAGGTGCAGGTGCTGTCCGCACGATTAATGGCACACTGGATTTACATATAGAATTGGAAAAGAAGCTTGCGGAATTTAAGGGAACGGAGGCGGTTATTTCGTTCCAGTCCGGTTTTAACTGTAATATGGCCGCAATTTCAGCGGTTATGGATAAAAACGATGCGATTCTTTCCGATGCATTGAACCATGCGTCGATTATTGACGGATGCAGACTATCCAAGGCGAAGATTATTCCATTCGAACATTCTAATATGGACGATCTGCGGCAAAAGGCGAAAAATGCCGTTGAATCCGGACAATACAATAAAATAATGGTCATAACCGATGGTGTCTTTTCCATGGACGGTGACATTGCCAAATTGCCGGAAGTTGTAGAAATTGCCGAGGAATTTGATTTGATTACGTATGTTGATGATGCCCATGGTTCAGGAGTGCTTGGTAATGGAGCCGGAACTGTTAAGCATTTTAATCTGCAGGATAAAGTGGATTTTCAAATGGGAACATTGTCAAAAGCAATTGGTGTCATCGGTGGATATGTCGCTGGAAAAGCGGAATTGATTGACTGGCTGAAAGTTCGTTCACGTCCATTTTTGTTCTCAACGGCAGTAACACCGGCGGACGCAGCCGCAAGTACGAAAGCAGTTGAATTGCTGCTTGAATCAACCGATCTCAATGAAAAGCTATGGGAGAACGGTGATTATTTGAAGGCTGGTCTGGAGAAACTCGGTTTTGATATTGGAAACAGCGAAACACCAATTACACCATGCATTATCGGCGACGAAAAGAATGCGCAAAAGTTCAGTAAACGGTTGTATGAAGAGGGTGTTTACGCAAAATCGATTGTTTTCCCGACTGTGCCAAGAGGTACAGGGCGCGTCCGCAACATGCCGACCGCTGCACATACGAAGGAAATGCTCGATGAAGCAATCGCTGTATATGAAAAAGTTGGAAAAGAAATGGGTCTCATCTAATCCGGATGAGACTTTGATTTGATGGTGGAGGTAAAACAGCTTATGAAAAAGATTTTGGTTACAGGCGCACAGGGTCAAATCGGCTCGGAGCTTGTTACAACATTAAGAGAAAACTATGGTACTTCTAATATAGTTGCCACAGATATTAAAGAAAATATGAATGAAGATGGTCCATTCGAGATAGTTGATGTAACGAACGCCGAAGATTTATTTTCGGTTGCCAAAAAATATGAAGTGGATACAATTATGCATCTGGCAGCACTTTTGTCAGCAAGAGCGGAGGCTATTCCGCAGAAAGCATGGGATTTAAATATGGGCGGGCTGATGAATGCTTTGGAAGTTGCCCGGGAACTTAACCTGCAAATTTTCACACCAAGTTCTATAGGCGCGTTCGGTCCGGCAACACCAAAGAAAAATACACCTCAGGATACAATTCAACGTCCCACAACGATGTATGGGGTCAACAAAGTGGCAGGAGAACTGCTTTGTGATTACTATTACAGTCGTTTTGGTGTAGATACTCGCGGCGTCCGTTTTCCTGGTCTGATTTCCTATGTCGCTCCACCAGGCGGCGGTACGACTGACTATGCAGTGGAAATTTATTATGAAGCTCTCAAAAATAAATCATACACTTCTTATATTGCTGAAAATACATATATGGACATGATGTACATGCCGGATGCATTGAATGCAATTATGAAATTGATGGAAGCAGATTCGGATCAACTGGAACACCGTAATGCGTTCAATATTTCCTCTATTTCTGCTGCTCCGGATGATTTTGCGAGGGAAATCAAAAAGCATATACCAGATTTTGAAATATCCTACAACGTGGACCCGGTACGGCAGGAAATTGCCGATAGCTGGCCGGACAGTATCGATTCAACAGTAGCTTCGAAAGAGTGGGGATTTGCCCCGGTGTATAATTTAGAAGGTATGACAAAGGACATGCTGGAAAAATTGAAGACGAAATAACTTAAAAAGCCCGTGACGGTCGGTACCGTTACGGGCTTTTTAAGTTACAAAAGGCTTGGATAAATCCATTTACATTACTTTTCAAATGACAATCGAAACTGACCAAGAATCTTCCTTTCATTGTCTTCCATTTTGAAGACTTTGGCGTCATACACGCCTGATTCCGGGACTTGAACTTTACTAACAAATTTTCCATTTTTTAATTTCTCCACTTGATAGGGCAAATCGCCAATAGGCAGTTTTATGAGTAATCCCAATTCACCACCACTAAATGGCTCGCCATTCTTGGATACTTTAAAGTGTACATCCTCCTTTTTTTGCTGTTTAAATTTGAATTTCGTTTTTTCAATGAAAACCTGATACTGGGCAGGTGCCTCTTTTGAATCTGTAGTATTTTCATTTTTTTTATCTTCTTCCTGCTTATCTTGTTTCGCATTTTTATCCTGTTGTTCATTTTGTGATGTTTCAGACTGGCTGTCGCTGTTTGTTCCTTCGTCACTTGCAGTCTGGTTGTCCGAAGAGCAGGCAGCCAAAGCCAGAACCGCAACTAACGCAGCTGCAAATAAGATGTTTTTCATTGCAGTATTCCCCCTTTTCTGTGCCAGCTTATAAAATCAATTGTACTATATTTTAGAATAATGACAATAAAAATTTCAACAATATCTATTGAACTAATATTTAAAAAATTCATCCGAATTATGTTAGTATGTAGGTATAAAGAAATGGTAGAGTTTGCAGGGGGGTTAAAAAATGGGAAGTTTTACATATCGGACAGGTGTGAAATTTATTTTAAGTTTAATAGGGATTTTTTTGATAGGGTCTTTACCAGCACTTTTTAATGGGGTTCATCTTGACTTTGGTTCCTATTTCAGCCAATTGACAGCTATAATACCAGACATTGTCCGTCCGTGGGAGTGGACGTATACCATTGAGGGAATCTCCCGGTCATTATTTCCGAAAATACTTGACCCATGGGCATATTCCATGACATTGTTGTTTGGTTCTTTTTTTATCGCTTTTCTTGCAGCGATTGTTTTTGCCTATGTTACGCTGCTGCTTCCAAGAAAATTGATTGATGGGACTAAATTTATATTATTCTCCCTGGAGTCACTGCCGGATGTCCTCGTCATAGCAATTTTTCAGATAGCAGTTATTTGGATGTACCAGAAAACGGGGATTTTAATGTTCTATATTGCTGAATATGGCGACCATCAGCCATATACATTGCCGATTATCGCGTTAAGTATATTGCCGACCATTTTCATGTATCGTATCTTTATACTGGATTTGGAAGAAGAGTCGGAACAGCCGTACGTGGAACTCGCCAAAGCGAAAGGGTTGAAGCACTATGCGGTTTTGCTGAAGCATATTTTGCGCAATGCGATTATGGGTATTTTTCTGCATTCCAAATTCATTCTTTGGATTATGTTGTCCAATCTGCTGGTGGTGGAATATATTTTTGCTATCAGCGGTTTAATCCAATTTATGATCTCATTACCGACTCCGCAAATTTTTACAATTGGAATCATCCTTCTTTTTGTGCCAATTTTTATCATCATGTCTATCGGGCAATTCATCATTGAAAAAGTTGCTGTACAAAAGGTGGTGTTGTAATGATAAAGGAACTGTTTAAGAAGCCGCTGTTTGTTATCGGATTTTCCTATATTGCATTATTGTTTCTCGCCAGTATGATCCATTGGTTTTATGGTGCTCCGGTACCGGAATATGATCTGCTCTATGAAGATCATAAACTTACCGGGGCTGCACCGCATAGCCCATCCGAACTTCCACCTTTGGGATCGGATCGTTTTGGCAAGGATTATTTATATTTGTTGTTAAAAGGAGCAAAGATGACAATCGGATTTGCCTTTGTTGCCGCGGTTTTACGAATGATTTTTTCAACCGGAATTGGCCTGTTTTATGCGTTTTTTCTAAAGCGGGCCAACAAATTTATTACCGGATTGACGGAGGCATTTCAATATTTGCCGACAGCCTTGCTTGCTTATGTCATATTGAAGCCTGTATTGATCCAGGATGAATTTACCCGGACATTTACGGAAGGGTTCTGGGAACGGATGGTCTTTGAACTGCTCATTTTTGTCATTATTGCACTGCCGACAATCTCTGTTCTGATTGGAAATGAAACGAAAATGATTCTGGAGCGTGAGTTTATTACAGGGGCACGTGTGATTGGTGCCGGACGCTGGCATACTCTGAAAAAGCACGTCATGCCGCACTTAGCCCCGAAACTTTGGATTAATTTCGGCCAACAGGTGATTCAGGTGCTTGTATTGCTTGTGCATCTTGGCTTATTGAAACTATTTCTGGGCGGAACATTGAAACATCATCTGATGGATAATGGGTTTGAATCATTAACAGCAGAATGGTCCGGACTGATTGGTTATTCTTACGCATATCTTGATATCCAGCCATGGCTGCCGCTGGTACCACTTGGAGCATTTGCTATAACCATTCTGGCAATGAATTATATGATCGAGGGCATGAAACAGGCATTAATCAAAGATACACGCGTTCGTAAATTACGAAAAGATGCAATTTTGATTGAGAGGAAAGCAACGCCGGAATTGACAAAAGCGGATTTTGAGAAAGTGTCATAAAAAAGGTGTGCGTTATGGATCACTGCTCAGAATAATTTAAATAAACATTGCTAAAGCGGAATCTTGTATATAACGTGCAATTCCGCTTTTTGTATGGTGAATTCAGCAGATAAGAAAACCTAAATCATAAACGCGGCAATGAGACTTATGATAAAGAATACACCACCGGCAATCAGGATCGGATAACAAATTGGAAAATAATGATCTTTAGGCAGGTAGCTATCCTCTTCCAACTGTGGATTTACTTCATAAATCATTTCATCAATTTTTTTGGTTCGCCGGAAAAAGCGCTTGAAGCTGTACGTAATACCATTAAAAAACCCGGTTTGAACTAAAAATAATGCAGAACCAAAGATTAAATAGAACAAACTGACTATAAAAGTTGCATTAATAAGCGCAAGTAATGTAAAGGATTTGTATATAAAATAGGAGAGTGCAAGGCTTAAAACAACCCCCGTTATAAAAGTGCCTGTAAAAAGTTTATTACCCAAAAAATCACCTCAATTCTTCTAATATCTTATCAAATCGGTTAAAAAAAATCACTACAATTTTCCATTGGTTCTGATAGAAAGTATTAAAAAGCTTGCTGAAGTCACTATAAAATACATGGGTAAAAAGACCTATTTTTTGTTGCGGAAACGTAACCTGATAGGCATTTTTTAAAATTATCAAAAAAAACTAATGCAAAAAAGTGTGAATACTTGTATAATGCTTATGTAGACAATTTTCAAACAAAGATGAATATTAGAAGAGGATTGTCTGCGAGACACATAATATTTTGAGGAGGGTCAAATTTATGAGCAAGGGGAAATTTAAGTGGTCATTTGTTGCTGCTTTGTTGTTAGCGCTCGGTATGGTGCTTGCAGCATGTAGCGGCGGTGATTCCGGCGAGAGTGGATCTGACAGTTCTTCCGGCGGCGATGATGGTGAAAAGTCATCCGCAAGCAAAGAATTGGCGGGAGAACAAGTATTGCATTTTGTCCGTGGGTCTGATTTACCATCAGTTGATATTTCTGTCGCAACTGATACAACTTCTGCGGAGGTTATTCAAAGGACTCACCCAGGTCTAATAACATTTAAGAATAAAGAAATGGTGCCTGAAATGGCGAAAGATATGCCTGAGGTTAGTAAAGACGGTTTAACATACACGTTTAAATTACGTGAAAACCTTAAATGGTCTAACGGAGATCCATTGACTGCAAGTGACTTTGTATATGCTTGGCAACGGTTGATTGATCCTGACACAAAATCTGAATATGCTTACATTATGGGCGTTGCAAATGTTAAAAACGCCGACAAGATCATGAATGAGGATAGTGATATTTACGGCAAGGTAGAAAAGCTGGGCGTTAAAGCAGTTGATAAACATACATTGCAGGTACAATTGGAATCACCAATCCCGTTCTTTACAAGTTTATTGTCATTTAATAAGTTTGGTCCGTTAAATGAAGACTTCGTTAAAAAGCAAGGTGACAAGTTTGCGAAAGAACCTGAAAACTTGCTAACCGTTGGACCATATAAACTTACAAAATGGGATCACGGTGTTGGTTGGACACTGGAAAAATATAAAGATTACTATGCAGCAGATGAAGTTAATATTACAAAAGCAACATTTAAAGTGGTAAAGGAAAAGAATACTCAGTTGAGTCTTTACAAATCAGATGAAATTCAAATGGATGGACTGTCTGCAGAGCAGGTAAATGCCTGGAAAGATAAACCTGATTTCCAGCAGGTACCTAAAAACTGTGTATTCTACTGGACTTTGAATGCGAATAATGTACCTGAATTTAAAAATGAAAAACTTCGTAAGGCCATGTCCATGGTTATTGACCGAAAAGGTTTAACAAATGTATTGCTGAACAATGGTTCTATTCCAGCTCAATACATCGTACCTAAAGGTCTTGCAACTGGGCCGGATGGAAAAGACTTCCGTGAAGGTGTAGAAGATTATCTCCCTGGCGGAGTAGAGGAAGCAAAAGGACTTTGGAAAGAAGCGAAGAAAGAACTGGGAATAGACACACTTGAAGTTGAATATGCAACTACAGATGGTGATACATCCGCACAAATGGGTGAATACATGGCGAACCAGCTTGAACAGCTGAAAGGTTTGAAAGTTACCATCAAGAAATTGCCTTGGAACGCATACCTTGAGTATACTCAAAATGATAAGCAGGAAATTGGTGCAGGTTCCGGTTGGTGCCCTGACTACAAGGATCCAATGACATTCTTAGGCTACTGGTATTCAGGTAACCCGAATACAGATGGTGTAGGCCTTGAAAGACCAAAGTATGATAAGCTGGTTGAAAAGGCACGCGAACTTGCTAAACAACAAAAACCGGAAGAACGTTGGGCAGCACTGAAAGAAGCAGAAAAACTTCTGATTGAAAAAGCTTACACTATCCCAACGTATCAGGCGGGTGCAGCGATTGTAATTAAGCCTTATGTGGAAGGTATAGTACCTCAAAGTTTCGGTATTGAATACTACTTTAGAGAGGCTAAAGTTTACAAACATTAAACGTTAAGTCAATCGGCTTTACGAAGGATTGAAAGGGAGGTGCGTATTTCAAGGTGCGCACCTCTATTTTTTCTGCTCTGAAAATTTTGAACAACGCAAAAATATGAAAGCGCTTAAAAAATAAACATGAAAAATATCACACAATTTAATAGATTGAATACCTATTCAAAATCCTTTTGTGAAGGTGATTTGCGCCGAAGTTTTTCTTTTGCAGTAAAATGCTCATATTTAAAAATGGCAGAATTTTATATTGACTTTTGGTCCTAATAATTAGAAAATATAACTACAAACTATGGAGGTGTGAGAATTTGGTAGGATATATCTTAAAACGTGTGGCATATATGTGCCTTACGATGCTAGTCATCATAACTCTAACATTTGGGATTGTTAAATTATTGCCCGGTACTCCATACCAGAATGCCGCGAAATTAACAGAAGCCCAAATTGAAGCATTAAACGAACAATATGGGCTGAATGACCCGATGCCTGTACAATACGTGCGTTATTTAGGAAATGTGCTGACAGGGCAATTTGGAATATCTTTCCAATATGATGGACGTTCTGTGGGGACAATTATTGGAAATAAATTACCGGTTTCGGCTCAGCTTGGACTGGAAGCAGTTATAGTAGGTACATTGTTCGGTATTATTTTGGGTGCAATTGCTGCGCTTAGAAAAGGTGGTGCCCTTGACTATGGAACCACACTGTTTGCAGTTTTGGGGATCTCCGTACCATCCTTTATATTTGCAATGCTGCTGCAGTATGTTTTTGCATTAAAGTTAAACATTCTTCCACTCGCATATTGGACGAGTTGGCAGAACCATGTTCTGCCTGTCATTTCACTGGCGGTAGGTTTTGTTGCGATTATTGCCCGCTACATGAGGACAGAATTGGTAGAAGTTATGGGGTCTGACTATATCGTTACGGCTAAGGCAAAAGGCCTAAAAAGGTCGACGGTAATTACAAAACATTCCATCCGTAACGCGTTGATTCCAATTGTTACGATTGTTGGACCAGCGACTGCCAGCATTGTGACCGGATCACTTGTTATTGAACAAATTTTCGCAATTCCGGGAATTGGTGATGCATTTGTAAATGCTATATTTACAAACGATTACCCGGTTATTATGGGGACAACAATCCTATTTGCGCTGTTTTTCGTTATCGCAATCTTTTTAACTGATTTGGTATATGGAATTATTGATCCTAGAATTCGACTGGCAGGAGGCGATTCATAATGGCATTATCAAAAGATGAAATCACCCAAGATATGTTTGAACCGGCTGAAATTGAAGCGGGTAAAGAAGAGGAAATCGCCACCGAGAGTGTTAGCTTTTCGCAGGATGCTTTTCGACGTCTTCGAAAACAAAAAGCGCCGATGGCGGGGTTATTAGTTATCCTTGCAATTGTTGCTATGGCATTTATTGGACCGTATTTTAGTCCGGCGGAAACGATTGACGATCAAAATTTGCTCCGCTCGAATCTGCCTCCGAAAGTCTCCTGGCTTTCAGGTGTGTCCTGGCTGCCATTTGATGGCATTAATCAGGATGATATAGATATGTACGAAGCACGTAGTGTTGAAGAAAATTATTGGTTTGGTGCCGATAAACTCGGTCGTGATTTATGGATTCGTGTTTGGGAAGGGACAAAAGTATCCTTGCTGATTGGACTTGTTGCCGGTGTCGGTGACATTATAATCGGTGTCATCTATGGTGGTATTTCAGGTTATTTCGGCGGCAGAGTCGACGAATTTATGGAAAGAATTATTGAAATTCTGATTGGGATACCACAACTAGTGCTAATGATTTTGCTTATTGTTGTGTTAGAACCGGGCATTGTTCCGATTATTTTTGCAATAATGTTTACGGGCTGGATTAGTCAAGCCAGGATCGTAAGGGGGCAAACCCTTCAATTAAAGACGCAGGAATTTACACTGGCTGCACGGGCACTGGGTGCGAAGCATGGTCGGATTATCCGTAAGCATATAATTCCGAATACTGTCGGGATGATAATAATTACGATGATGTTCAGTATTCCAAATGCGATATTTTCGGAAGCATTTCTAAGCTTTATTGGACTTGGTGTGCCAGCACCAAATGCATCACTCGGATCATTAATTAATGAAGGGTTTCACCAAATACAGTTCCATCCATACCAGGCATTGTTCCCTGGTGTGCTAATCAGTTTACTATTGCTTGCATTTAATGTATTTGGCGATGGTCTGCGCGACGCACTCGATCCAAAAATGAGAAGATAGGAGGCAGACAGTGTTGGAAAATATATTAGAGATAAATGATTTGCATGTATCCTTTGATACATTTTCCGGAGAGGTACAGGCTGTCCGGGGGGTAGATTTGAAATTAAAGAAAGGTGAGGCACTTGCGATTGTGGGTGAGTCCGGTTCGGGTAAATCGGTTACCTCTAAAACAATTATGCAATTGAATCCAAGCCCGCCAGGACGGATTAAATCCGGAGAAATTCTATTTGATGGGAAAGACCTTACTAAATTAACAGATAAACAGATGCAAAATATACGAGGTAAAGAGATTTCCATGATCTTTCAGGATCCAATGACATCGCTGAACCCGACAATGACTGTCGGAAAGCAGATTATGGAAGGTTTAATTAAACACCAGAATATGAGTAAACCTGAAGCGAAACAACGTGCGATTGAATTGTTGAATCTGGTAGGTATTCCGAACCCGGAAACACGTGTGAAACAATATCCGCACCAATTTTCCGGCGGTATGCGACAGCGGGTGGTCATTGCGATTGCCCTTGCCTGTAACCCTAAAGTTCTGATTGCCGATGAACCGACAACAGCACTTGATGTTACGATTCAGGCACAGATTCTTGATTTGATGAAGAATTTACAGGCTGAAGGGGATACGTCGATTATTCTGATTACACACGATCTTGGCGTTGTAGCCAACATGGCACAGCGTGTTGCCGTTATGTATGGCGGCAAGGTAGTTGAAGTTGGAACAGTTGATGAATTGTTTTATAATCCTAAACATCCGTATTCATGGGGATTGTTATCGTCCATGCCACGTCTGCATGAGAAACGGGATGATCTGATGACAATTGCCGGTACACCACCGGACTTGTCAGATCCGCCAAAAGGCTGTCCGTTTGCAGCACGTTGCCCGCATGCGATGAAGGTATGTACCGAGCATATGCCGGAACATACAAAAGTAAGTGAAACACAGACGGCTGCATGCTGGCTGCTTGATGAACGCGCACCGGATGTAGAACCGCCGGAAGCTGTTAAAGCTGCAAGCGTTAAGTAGATTGCAACTTTCATATTGAACTATTTGACTGACAAAACCGTATAATCAAATAAATAATTTGGATTACGTCCAAAAATATGAGGGGGTTGAAAATTGTCACATTCAAATGAAAAACTGCTGGAAATTAAAAATTTGAAAAAACACTTTAAAGTCGGCAGAAAAGAAATTTTGAAGGCTGTCGATGGCATAAGTTTTGATATATATAAAGGTGAAACATTTGGACTTGTTGGCGAATCCGGCTGTGGTAAATCAACCGCGGGACGGACGATTCTAAGATTGTATAATGCAACAGAAGGTGAAGTGAACTTTGAAGGTGTCAATGTTCACGGAAAAAAATCCAAAAAAGACTTAAAAGCTTTTAACCGTAAAATGCAGATGATTTTCCAGGATCCGTATGCATCGCTAAACCCGCGTATGACGGTTATGGAAATTATTGCAGAAGGTATTGATATTCATAATCTGGCAAAAAATAAACAGGAACGCCAAAAAAGGGTTTATGAACTGCTGGAAACAGTTGGGTTAAACCAGGAACACGCAAACCGTTATCCACATGAATTTAGTGGTGGACAGCGTCAGCGTATCGGGGTTGCCCGCGCATTGGCGGTGGATCCGGATTTCATTATCGCGGATGAGCCAATTTCTGCACTTGACGTATCCATCCAGGCACAGGTTGTAAACTTGATGCAAAAGCTGCAGAAGGAACGCGGACTGACTTATTTATTTATTGCCCACGATTTGTCGATGGTTAAACATATTAGTGATCGTGTCGGTGTTATGTACCTTGGTAATATGGCGGAAGTGGCAAGCAGTGATGATATTTACGATGAACCGCTTCACCCGTATACACAGGCATTGCTCTCAGCGATTCCGCTGCCTGATCCGCAAGTGGAACGTTCCCGTGAACGAATTGTAATCGAGGGGGATGTGCCGAGTCCGATTGCACCTCCAAGCGGTTGCCGATTCCGGACACGGTGTCCGCATGCGATGGATATTTGTTCCAAAGTGGAGCCGGAGTGGCAGGAATATAAGAAGGATCATTTTGTTGCATGTCATCTTTATAATGATAAGTACAATGAAGAATATAAAGAAAGACAATTGCAGACACAGAATTAAGACTGTAAAAGAAGCCCCCAGCTGGTAATCAGCTGGGGGCTTCTCTATGGAAATGGAATGTTTAGACCGCGTACATTGCTTCTACTTTCTTTTGTAAATCATTATCGGCAATATATTCGTCATAACTCATTTCCTTATCAATCACGCCGTTCGGGGTCAATTCAATCAGGCGGTTTGCGATACTTTGAATGAATTGATGGTCATGTGATGTGAAGAGGATGGATCCTTTAAATTTAACCAGTCCATTATTTAATGCTGTAATGGACTCCAAATCCAGATGGTTTGTCGGTTCATCCAAAATCAGTACATTCGAACCTGAAAGCATCATTTTGCTCAGCATACAGCGAACTTTTTCCCCACCGGAAAGGACACTTGGCTTTTTTAGTGCCTCTTCACCGGAGAAAAGCATGCGCCCAAGGAATCCGCGCAAGAATGTCTCGGTTTCATCTTCCGGCGAATATTGACGCAGCCACTCAACCAAAGTAGGTTCGCTGCCTTCAAAATATGCGGCATTATCTTTAGGGAAATAGGACTGTGATGTTGTAACACCCCATTTATAGGTTCCTGCATCAGGTTCCATTTCTCCCATAATAATTTTGAAAAGTGTTGTCTTGGCAATTTCGTTTTTTCCGATGAAGGCAATTTTATCGTCTTTATTCATCGTAAAACTGACATTATCCAAAACTTTTTCCCCGCCAATTGTTTTCGTTAATCCTTCAACACGCAGCAGATCATTTCCGATTTCACGATCCGGTGTAAAGGAAATGTATGGATAGCGCCGTGAAGATGGTTTAATGTCATCCAGTGTAATGCTGTCCAATAGTTTCTTACGTGATGTTGCCTGTTTGGACTTTGATGCATTTGCGCTGAACCTGGCAATAAAAGCTTGCAGTTCTTTGATTTTCTCTTCTTTTTTCTTGTTCGCTTCCTGGGCCATTTTTGTTGCCAGCTGACTGGATTCATACCAGAAGTCATAATTGCCGATATAGATTTGGATTTTACCGTAATCCACATCTGCAATGTGTGTGCACACTTTGTTCAAGAAATGGCGATCGTGTGAGACGACAATAACCGTGTTTTCAAAGTTTATCAGAAATTCTTCCAGCCACTGAATGGCATGGATGTCCAAGCCGTTTGTCGGTTCGTCCAGCAGCAGAATGTCCGGATTGCCGAACAGCGCTTGTGCCAAAAGAACTTTTACCTTTTGATCACCGGTAATTTCAGCCATTTTCTTGGAATGCAGGGACTCATCAATGCCAAGTCCTTTCAAAAGGACAGCTGCATCTGATTCTGCTTCCCAGCCGTTCATTTCCGCGAATTCGCCTTCCAGTTCCGCAGCACGCATGCCATCTTCCTCGGAAAAGTCAGCCTTCATGTAGATTGCGTCTTTTTCCTGCTTCACTTCATATAACCGTTCATGTCCCATCAGAACAGTTTCCAGTACCTCATATTCCTCATAGGCGAAGTGATCCTGTTTCAGGACTGCCATTCGCTCACCGGTGGACAAGGAAACATTCCCGGATTGGGCTTCGACTTCTCCGGAAAGTATTTTTAAAAATGTTGATTTGCCTGCACCATTTGCACCAATCAATCCATAACAGTTCCCTGGAGTGAACTTCAGATTAACATCTTCAAATAACTTTTTATCTCCATAACGTAAACTTACATTATTAACAGTAATCATGGGTAACGTGAACCTCCATTAAATAGTCATCACCGTTAGATTACGGGATTTGCAGCATTTCGTCAATCATGACGTTTAAAAGCACCCGCAGAAAATTCGACAGATGACAGGCGCCGCCCGGATTTTGTCGAATCGGTAAAAAGGACTATATTTTTCAGGAAAAATATGTAACAATAAAGTAACGGGATATATCGTTAAAAGGCTGCCATGACAATTTGGAATGGCTTTTGACGGAGGGGGAGTCAATGGAAGAAAGAACGATATACTTTCTCTTTACAGACACAGGGACATATTTGTCAAAGGTGATCAATTACGTTACAAAACAATCATTGAATCACGTTTCACTTGCCTTTGACCCTGAATTGCAGCAGGTGTACAGCTTCGGGAGAAAGAATCCGCACAATCCATTTATCGGCGGGTTTGTAAAAGAGGATATACGAAGTAATTTCTTACGGAATGCTGCATGTGCCATATACGCATTTAACGTTACGGAAAAAGATGTTAAACTGATAAAAGAGCGGATTGCCGAGATTGAACTGAAGAAAGGCAATTATAAATATAATTTCATTGGATTGATTGGTGTACTATTGCAAATTGAAATTAACCGCAGCAATGCATTATTCTGTTCACAATTTGTGGCGACGGTGCTGAATGATGTGGAGGCACTGAAATTTAAAAAACCGATTTGTTTTACAACACCGGCAGATATCCGCAGCCACCGGGGAATGCAGCTTGTGTATACGGGAACACTTGGAACCTACCATTCCGTTATACAGGAAGAACGAAACGTACAATTACTGACGGTGGAAAATACAGTACCAAAACAGTCATTCATCTTCGGTTTGTCCCAAAAAGTAAAAAATTTTGTCATCAGATGAGAAGAACCTTACAAATTTAAACGTACAGGTTCTTTTTTATGGAGGAGGATTTAAATGGAGCGGGGGAGCAATTATCGATTATTAAAATTACGGGATATCTTATTTGATGAAACGGATGATCTGCATGAACTTGGCATTGAGGAATTAAGTGCAAAACTTAAAGCTTATACTGGTGATGCATTTTTCGATAATCGAACCATTAAACGCGATCTGGAGATATTGGATGAAACAGATTTTGAAATCGTCCGCAACACAGGAAGATATGGAAAGATATACTTCAGCCATCAGACCAGGCTGTTCGAGACGTATCAGCTTAGATTGATCATTGATGCAATTTTGTCGGCCAAATTCATTACGACAAATGAGAAGGAAAAGCTGATTCAAAAGGTTAAAAAACTGACAAGCAGGCATATTGCCAAGACATTGCCGGAACCAATTTTGTTCAGTCAGTCGGCAAACATGGATTACGAATTGGTGAAATTGAATATTGACTGTGTGCACAGGGCAATTTCGGAAAGTAAAGTTCTTACATATAAATACGGCAAATTCAATGTAAAGAAGCAGTTTGAATTTCATCGCAATGCGGAGTGGTACCATGTCGAGCCGTATGCATTAATCTGGCAGAACGACTATTATTATTTGATTGGTTTGTTCCAGGAGACCGGTGAACTGCGCCATTACCGGCTTGACCGGATTCGGGATATTGAGATGAGCGATCAGTCATTCAGGAAAAAGAATTTTAACCTGCAGGAATATGTTGATCAAAGCTTTCATATGTTCGCAGGTGAAGAAATGTGGATGAAGATCCGTTTCCATAATGACCTTGTAAACGTTGTTCTGGACAGGTTTGGACAAGATGCAGATATCAGGGAACTGGATGACGACCATTTTGTGCTTTCCTCCAAAGTGAAACTGTCTGATGGTCTGGTCAATTGGATACTGACATGGGGACATAAAGCAAAAGTATTGTCTCCGGATCATCTTGTTGACCGAATGCGGGAAAAAGTTCAGCAAATGTATGATGTTTATATGGAATAAGTAAAAGCAGTCTAAAGTAGTCTGTAAAAAGGTAATGCCCGTCTGTCAATGCCAGGCGGGCGGTTTTCGTTTTATTCTTCTTTCGGTTCAATCCCCAATGTCTGGTACGGAATTTTTATTTTGAATGCTAGATTGTTAGCTCCTAAATCGATATGTTCGACTCCAACCTGGAAGTTACTTTTGATTTTCATATCAGTGACTGCCACATAGATTTCTTCATCTTCCGGATTGATTGCAACCCATTTCGGCACAGGTAAATATTTTTTCATATACTCCATGATTTTTTGGTTTGGAAGCTGCAGCAGTCCGATTGAGATGGATTTCTGTTTTAGAATAACATCACCATTTTCCTGGACAAATGGCTCCAGGTGCATGGAGAGGGGGACTGATGTGGAAAAGACAGGCAGCTCTCCCTGTAGATGAACATCATCTTTCAATGTCACCTTATAATGATGATTTGATCCTTCCAGTAATTTATCAATGTACGCATTGACCAGTTTATTCAAATTCTGCTTGGTGGTTCGTACAATAAATTCTGAACTCTGCTGAGTGATTTCGTTTTCCTGATTCGGATTTTCTGTTTCAGATACCGGCCAGAAAATTAATGCGATGATAGCAATAAAAATAATCAGGTTCAGGCCGAAGAGCATAAAAAATAGTCGTTTCCAATTGTTTTTCCGCTTTCTCCGTTCCGCCATTCTGTCCACCTCACTTATCTGTTATATATTCCAGGACCCGTTTGGCGATTAATTGATAGCCCTGGTGACTCGGGTGGAAATGATCCTTGTAGAAAAAATCAGCATTCTTATCGGCGAATAAGTCAACTGTAGGAATGAATGTTATGTCATCATACTGCTGCGTTATGTTTTTGCTTGTCGAATTCCAGTTTTCCACAATGACACCAAGTTCCTCCAGTTTCGGGAAGAATTTTTCAAATGGGTTGTAAAAGCCGATCAGGTAGATTTCTGCATCAGGATTGTATTTCCGCATCGTATCAAAAATATTTTTAAGTCTTTCCTTATACGCAATTCGTTCTTGTTGAAAGTCTTTGAGGGTCAAATCGGTAATATTATGCTTAACAACTTCCATTATATCGTTGGCACCAATTGTAATTAATATGACATCGGCATCTTTCAGAGATTGCTTCACACCGGGATTGTTCATCCGGGAATACATTTGACTTGTTGTATTACCGCGGACACCATAGTTATCAAATGTGACTTGCTCTGAATCTTCTTCGTTCATGATGCCTTCCAGAATCCCCACATAACCGCCGTCAACAACATTATCCCCAACTCCTTGCGTCAACGAATCACCGATTGCTACAATATGTGATTCTTTGTTGGTAAATAAGTCAACTGTACGTTCGAGTGCTTCACTCAGAATGATTTTTACAGACCGGGTAACCGGATTTTCATCTTTTTCTCCTGACTGGTTCTTTTTTTCTTCCTTCTTATCCGGGGTTTTTTTCTGATCTGATTTTTTTTCCAGTTTCTCCTGATTTTGCAGTGGATGATCCACTTTATTGTTTAAGTCCTGATCGGGCAGATTCATAACTATTAAAAATCCGAAGCCTATAAGCAGTATAACCAATATAGTGAAAATGTATCTTTTTTTCAAATCACTCACACCTATGCTGGATTCTTCCTGTATGTATTCATTACAATACTATATATGTACCCGATTATACAGGCAAGTATAGCAAAATCATGTTTCGATTTATTAACATTTTATGCAGGATAGGCAAAAGTGTAAACGCATTTGTGAGGGAGGGGGTGATTTTTTGTAAACGGAATGAAAAAATCGTCTCCCTTGGGAAGACGATTTTCAGATTAACTAATAGGAAGGGGGGCCGGCTTTTGACTTACAATCATGCAAAAATCCTCCAGCATTGCGCTGGCGGTTGGGAATGCACCGGCACCGGGACCAGTTAGGGTAATATCACCAACGATGTCGGCTTTCAGGTGAATCGCATTATCCACACCTTCGACAGCGTACAGCGGGTGTCTTTCCGGGACAGCTGCAAGTTCAACTTCGGCGGTTAGATTTCCGGTCTGGTCGTACTTGATTGATGCGATATGTTTGATCCGTTTACCTTCATGTTTTGCCTGCTGAATAGCTTCGGCCGTTACATCGGTAATACCGGTTCGTTTAATGTGCTCCGGATCAGGCTGCTTATTAAAAATAAGATCACTGAGAATCATCAGTTTGAAAAAGGCATCATATCCTTCGATGTCATTCGTTGGATCTGCCTCTGCATATCCCCACTTTTGTGCCTGCTTCAATGCAGTGGAGAAGGGGAGCCCATTTTCCCGCATTTCAGTCAGAATATAGTTCGTCGTTCCGTTCAAAATTGCCTGTACCTCCTTAATCTGGTTGGCTTTGAACAGTTGACGAATTGACTGGATGATTGGAATTCCACCTGCTGTCGTTGCATCATATCCAATCTGTACATCGTGAAGTTTAGCGAGTGCTTTCAGCTCATTACCATGTGCGGCAAACATTTCTTTATTGGCCGTAATCACATGTTTTCCTGCTTCAATGCATTGCTTGAGATAGGTAAAAGCAGGCTCTTTTCCGTTGATTGCCTCAAATACAACATCAATTTCCGGGTTATATAGAATATCGGAAATATCCGTTGAAATGGGGGTCTTTGCTCCGATCTTTTGATGTTTTTCCGGATTTTCGATTACAACCGTTGACAGGTGTATCGGTGCACCGAGCTGCATTTCCAGCCGCTTTTTATGGATGTGGAGGGTTTGGTAGACCCCGCATCCGACAGTTCCCAGTCCGATTAACGCCACATGAATCGGTTTCATCAATCAAGTCTCCCTTCGTCTAAGATCAACGGTGATATGCCGCAGCCTTTGAAAAAATCCAACCGCTGCAGCAGCATATCAACCGTAATGCGTGTATATAAACCATTCCGGATGGGAAATCAACCGAACGGGCCGCAGTATCAACCATACAGGAAGAAATATCGACCTTTAGCCGAAAACGACCAACCATGAATAGACATCCTGTTCGCTAACGCTGCTTATGCATTTGCAAAAACGTCCTCCGTTTTGCCGCCGCGCAGTTTAAGAGCTTCCTGATAGGCATCTTTTCCGGATATAACCGTGATACCTGCAGCTCTTGCATTTTCCAATGTCGCGTCACTTCCGTTCGGGTTTTCCACCCAGAGAATTTTACCTTCTTTATTAATAAATTGTTCAATTGACTCAGGTGGCAGTGCCTGATCATTGGTTGCTGCAGCATCCACTTCAAATGGAATATCCACTAATGTCGGATAGTCACCTTGCTCACCGACAGTTACCACTTGGAAGCCTAATTGATCAAGCTTATCAAATGAACTTGCGCCATAAACGGCAATAACTTTTTTACGAAGTCCGTTTTCCCGGTTAAATGGAGATGACAGGAGCCATTTGACTGCATCCGCTTCTGTTGGCTGAATGGCCTTTTCAACACCGGCGGCATTTGAAATGGCCTGGTCGAGATCTGCCAAAATATCTTTTGTTGATTCAAGGCCGATTGACAGGCGAATCAATTCTTCTGTAACACCGCTTTGCTTCAGATCTTCTGCTCCCAGTTGCTGGTGCGTTGTTGATGCCGGATGAATGATCAGTGATTTAGCATCACCGACATTGGCAACGTGTGACCAGATTGTCGTACCGTCAATTGCTTTTCTTCCGGCATCGCGTCCGCCTTTAATGCCAAATGTAATAACGGATCCATACCCATTTTGCAAATATTTCTGTGCAGCCTGATGGGATGGATGATCTTTCAATCCCGGGTAATTTACCCATTCAACAGCTGGGTGGTTTTGCAGGAATGCCGCAACTTCCTCGGCATTTTGATTATGACGTTCAACTCTCAGGTGCAGTGTTTCAAGTCCTTGCAATAAAAGGAATGCATTCTGCGGACTGATACATGCGCCGATATCGCGAAGCAGTTGTACACGCAGTTTGGTGGCAAAAGCAACCGGTCCAAGATCAGCGAATTTTATGCCATTATAACTTTCATCCGGTTCTGTGAAACCAGGGAATTTTCCTTTAGTCCAGTCAAACCTGCCACCGTCAATTGCGACGCCGCCGATAGCTGTACCATGACCGCCAATCCATTTTGTTGCCGAGTGGACTACAATATCTGCACCCCATGCCAGTGGTTTTGTAACATATGGTGTAGCAAACGTGTTGTCAATAATCAGTGGAATATCATTGGCATGCGCAATTTCTGCAATTTTTTCGACCTCCAGAACGTTCAGACTTGGATTCGTAATTATTTCACCGAAGATGGCTTTTGTTTTCGGTGTTATTGCATTGCGGATCTGATCCAAATCTGTTCCATCGACAAATTTTACGTCAATCCCGTATCGTGGCAGTGTATTGGCGAATAAATTATACGTTCCGCCGTATAAATTGCTGTCGGCAATGATTTCATCACCGCTGCCGGCGATATTTAAAATGGAAAGGGTAATCGCAGCCATACCGGATGAAGTGGCAACTGCGGCTGACCCGTCTTCCAGTAATGCAATCCGCTGCTCGAATGCATCAACGGTCGGGTTCATAATCCTGCTATAGATATTACCGGGTTCCTGCAGACCAAACAGATTTTGTGCGTGCTCTGTATCGCGAAATACATAGGAAGTAGTTTGATAGATTGGAACTGCACGGGATCCTGTTGTCGGATCAGGCTCCTGTCCACCGTGAAGCAGATTTGTTTCCTGGTTGAAAAGTTGATAATTTGACATGAATAATTCCTCCTTTGAATTTTATCTGGAGAAAGAGGGTAAATAAAAAGCCCTCTTCCTAAGAAGAGGGCGTGTATGTAACGGACCTCCTCTTATCTTCCAGATCGTAATTGACCTGTAGGATTTAGCACCTTACTAAGCACGCATGCTTTTAGGTTGCCGGGCTTCACAGGGCCTATTCCCTCCGCCGCTCTTGATAAGAGATGAAATTGTAAATTCAATTAATTTAATGAACATTATATACATGATTCGTTCGGTACGTCAACATATTTTTAAAAAAATTTTATAATTCTTTCTGGCGAACCGTTTTTTTATGCCGGGATGATGCCATGTAAATGATCAGCGCCACCCAGATAAATACAAATGAAATCAGATGTGCCTGTGTAAATGTTTCATGATACAGGAAGACGCCAAGAATTAGCATTAGCGTTGGTGCGATGTATTGCAAAAACCCGACCATGGAAAGCGGGATCCGTTTAGCACCGGCAGCAAACAGCAGAAGCGGGATGGCAGTGGCGACACCCGCACCGAACAACAGGGCACCGCTTCCGGAAAACATTGTCGCCGGTGACAGCGTACTGTCCGGAATGAATATTAAATACAGCAGTGCAATTGGTGTTACGAGCATCGTTTCGATTGTCAACCCGAACATGGCGCTGACATCGACCATTTTTTTCAACAGTCCGTACAGGCCAAAACTGAAGGCCAGTACAAGTGAGACCCATGGGAAAACACCGAAACTGATCGTTAGATTGATGACCCCGATTGCTGCAAGAATGAATGAGATTAATTGCCGCCTGCTAAGCGACTCTTTCAGTACAAGCATACCAAGCAAAATACTGACCAGCGGGTTTATGTAATAACCGAGGCTTGCCTGGACAACATGGTCACTGTTCACTGCCCAGATAAACGTCAGCCAGTTGATGCTGATAATGACCGAAGCTGCTGAAATACCAATAAGCTTCTTTTTATCATGGAAAATGATGCTGCATTCCTTCAAAAATGGCTTAAGCTTTCCCGATGCCAGTACGATGATAACCATAAAAATAAATGACCATAAAATGCGGTGTGCCAATATTTCGTCAGCGGGAACATCCTGGACCAGTTTCCAGTAAATCGGCAGAAACCCCCAAAGCGTGTAAGCAACCGCAGCATATATAATCCCCAATTTATTTTCCTGATCCATCTCACAACCCCCCTGTCAAAAATTTTCCGTATTCGACAAATTTCGAGTGGTGCCAGACGCTTGTCGAATTTCTAAATAAGCTAAGTTTAGTTTCTTTTTTCGGTAAAAGCAATTGGGGCGACTTGAAAAAATCAGGGTAAACGCTTTCGAAATGTTGCTGAATCGAATATGATAGTAGTATATGGGTTTAGTAGATTTTAATAGTGGGGGGACTTTGCATGACACATGAAAATAAACATTTTGAGACGACTGTAATCCATGAAGGGTATGATTCAAAGGAAATGCTTGGAAGCCTGGCGACACCGCTTTTTCAAACGTCGACATATACATTCGATTCTGCTGAACAGGGGGAGCGCCGTTTTGCCGGGGAAGAAGGCGGTTATGTGTACTCCCGTCTTGGCAATCCAACCGTAAGTGTACTGGAGGAGCGGATTGCGGCGCTGGAAAACGGAGAACGAGGCCTTGCTTTTGGATCGGGGATGGCCGCGGTTTCTGCGATTCTGATTGCGTTAACGAAGGCGAATGATCATGTGCTTTGTTCATCCGGGCTGTACGGATGTACGTATGGTCTTTTATCCATGATGCAGGACAAGTACAATATTACGCATGATTTTTCCGATATGCGCACAAAGGATGAAATTCGTTCACTTATTAAACCGGAAACAGCATGTATTTACGTGGAAACGCCAATTAATCCAACGATGAAGCTGATTGATCTGCAGATGGTGGCAGAAGTTGCCAAGGAGCACGAAATCCCTGTTGTTGTTGACAATACATTTTCATCACCGTATTTGCAGCGCCCGCTGGAATTGGGCTGTGATGTTGTGCTGCACAGTGCAACGAAATATATCGGCGGGCACGGGGATGTTGTGGCAGGCCTTGCTGTCGGTAAAAAAGATTTCCTCGATGAGGTGGCGATGACCACACAAAAAGATATTGGCGGCATAATGGCACCAATGGATGCCTGGCTGCTGCTCCGCGGGTTAAAAACATTGCCGCTCCGCCTTGATCGTCACTGTGACAATGCAGAGAAAATTTTTGACAAACTGCGTAACCATCCGAACGTCGATCATATTTATTATCCAGGTGATGAAAGCAATCCGGACAACGCCATCTGTAAAAAACAGATGAAACGCGGCGGCGGATTAATTTCCTTTGAAGTAAAAGGAACAAAAAAAGATGCACAGCAGTTTCTAAACCATCTTACATTTTTAAAACTGGCGGTAAGTCTGGGTGATACGGAGACATTGATCCAGCATCCGGCAACAATGACACATGCGGTAGTGCCGGAAGATGCACGTCTTAATATGGGCATCACCGATCAATTGATTCGCCTTTCCGTCGGCTTGGAAAACTGGGAAGATATCTGGACTGATTTAGAACAAGCACTCAACCAGCTATAAAGGTGCTATACACGTCTGTACAAGCGGACGTGTTTTCTTTTTGGAAAAAAAGGGGATTGGCTTGGACCCGGATTAATATTTTTTGGCGGGATGTGTGATCGAACACCGGCCGTAAAATGTTATCAGTCAGATTGGGGCTTTTATCGGTCACCTTGCTTAGTTTATCAGTCACATTGTCTTGTTTATCAGCCACTTTTGCAAGGTTATCAGTCAAAACGTTAAAATTGTTGGAATGATAAATGCGCTGTCCGGGAATAGAAAGAATAGGGCACTAACGTAAATCCATAATTTATGCTATATTATGGTTACTGTGACTGCGGGGCGAGAGGAGAACTGCGTATGAGCATTACATCGATTTTATTAGGGTTAATACTCATTTCGAACTTTGTGCTCGCAATGACAATTATCTTTTTGGAGCGAAAAGATCCCAGTTCAACATGGGCTTGGCTGATGGTATTGCTTTTTATTCCGATTGCAGGATTCTTTTTATATTTAATTTTTGGAAAAAAAATCAGCTCCCAGCGTATTTTTACATGGGACACAAAGAGTAAGCTAGGGGTGAAGAAAGCAGTCCAGCATCAGCTCAGGGCGATAGAGGAGAACCGCTTCTTCTTTAAGCATAAAGAGCTAATCGAATTCAAGGATCTTTTTTACCTGCATTTACGTAATGATGATGCGATTTTTACGCAGGATAACAGTGTGGAAATTTTTACGGACGGGAAAAAGAAATTCGATGCTCTGCTGCAGGATCTTGAAAACGCGAAGGACCATATTCACTTGCTCTATTACATATTGCGCCATGATGAACTCGGCCAGAAAATAGCCAATGTCCTGATTAAAAAGGCGAATCAGGGTGTAGAAGTGCGGGTGCTTTATGATGATATGGGTTCACGGGGAATCAGCAGAAAGTTTATCAACCGGCTGCGAAAATCAGGGGCAAAGGTTGAGTCCTTTTTTCCACCGAAGATTCCCAAAGTAAACTTTAAAATCAATTACCGGAACCATCGGAAACTGGCCATTATTGATGGAAAGATCGGCTATATCGGCGGTTTCAATATTGGTGATGAGTATCTCGGGAAAAACCGTAAATTCGGCTATTGGCGCGATACACATTTGCGCATCAGCGGAGATGCCGTTAATAATATGCAGACCCGGTTTGTTCTTGACTGGAATCAGGCATCCCGGAATCACATCGGATATGCGGACAGGTTCTACAAAGGGCAGGTCAGCGGAGACGTTGGTATTCAGATTGTTTCGAGCGGACCGGATTCAGATTGGGAGCAGATTAAAAACGGGTATATAAAAATGATTATGTCGGCCAAGGAGTATATTTATATCCAGACACCGTATTTTATCCCGGATGAAAGCTTAAAGGATGCACTTCGGATTGCAGCACTGTCAGGGGTGCATGTGCGGCTCATGATCCCGAACAAGCCGGATCATCCATTCGTTTATTGGGCAACATTGTCCTATATAGGGGATTTGCTTAACGCAGGTGCTGAAGTGTATATTTATCAAAATGGCTTCCTGCATGCCAAGACGATCGTGGTGGATGGTAAAATTGCCTCTGTCGGGACAGCAAATATTGATGTGCGCAGTTTTCGCCTGAATTTTGAAGTTAATGCTTTTTTATATGACAAGGGACTCGCATCCCGGCTGGTCGAAGCATACAAACAGGATATGCAGCTTTCGACGGTCATGACCAAAAAATTATACCAGAAAAGGTCCATTGGGATTCGCTTTAAAGAGTCCATATCCAGATTAATCTCACCAATTTTGTAATATACAACATCGAAGGAGGATTTCATTATGGAAGGTAAACCTTGTAATCAATCACTAGCAGTAAAGACATCACATGTTCTTCCGCCGGACACAAATGCACACGGAACATTATTCGGTGGAAAATTGATGGCACACATTGATGATGTGGCAGCCATTGCCGCCGGCCGCCACGCCCGAAAACCAGTCGTTACAGCATCAACAGATTCGGTTGACTTTTTGGCGCCTGTAAAAGAGGGAGATGCTGTATGTGTCGAGGCATTCGTGACATGGACACATAATACATCAATGGAAGTTTTTGTGAAGGCGGTAACTGAAAATATCCGGTCAGGGAAAAGGAAGGTATGTACGACGGCTTTTACGACGTTTGTGGCAGTTGACAGTGATGGGCGTCCATCTGAAGTTCCACCGGTTTACCCGGTGACAGACGATGAAAAAAAACTGCATGAATCAGCACCAAAGCGCGCAAAACTGCGTAATGAGAGAAGACAGGAGTCTAAAGAACTTGCCGCAACATTCGGCACGGATTTTCCATGGAACAGAGGGGTATAATTACCATTGCCGAAAAGCTGAATAATTAGGTATAATGATAAAAGAGGCCATTGTCGGCTTCTTTTGTTTTTATGGCTGAAATTCAGGGTATGTCTTTCTAGAAGCACTCTATAAAGATGTTTGACCAGTTTGAAAGGAGAACGAAAACGATGGATATTTTAGAAAAAGTTGTCGGGGCAGCAAATGAGGTCATGTGGACCTATGTGTTGATTGCTGTGCTAATCGGCCTTGGGCTATGGTTTTCCTTCAAAACCAAATTTGTGCAATTTCAAATGTTCCCGGAAATGTTCCGTGTCTTGTTCGATAAGCGGACCGTGAGCGCTTCCGGTAAAAAAGGAACGTCCGCATTTCAGGCTTTCGCCATCAGTGCGGCCTCACGTGTTGGAACAGGTAACCTTGCCGGTGTTGCATCAGCTGTAGCGGTTGGTGGACCAGGAGCGGTGTTCTGGATGTGGGTCATTGCGCTGCTCGGTTCTGCAACAGCTTTTGTGGAAAGCACGCTTGCACAGGTTTATAAGGTTCCAGAGGAGAACCAGTATCGGGGCGGACCGGCATATTATATTGAAAAAGGACTGAATATGCGCTGGCTTGGGATTGTGTTTGCCGTTACCATTACATTTACATATGGTCTTGTGTTTAACTCAGTTCAATCCAATACAATCAGTTTGGCGTTTAATGGCGAATTTGATATAGGCAAAAATATAATGGCGATTGTGCTTGTCGTCTTGACTGCAATCGTTATTTTCGGTGGACTGAAAAGCATTGCGAATGTGTCACAGGTCATTGTTCCGGTCATGGCAATTTTGTATATCATACTTGCAATTTTTGTACTGGTTATGAATATTGCGCAAATACCAGATATGATTGGGTATATTTTCAGCAATGCATTCGGTTTCCGTGAAGTGGCAGGCGGCGGATTTGGAGCAGCCATTCTGATGGGAACCAAACGCGGATTGTTCTCCAATGAAGCTGGTATGGGTAGTGCGCCAAACGCAGCGGCTACCGCAGAAGTGTCCCACCCGGCCAAACAGGGGCTGATCCAGTCTCTTGGTGTATTTTTTGATACGATTCTGATTTGTAGCGCGACTGCATTTATCATCATCGCGGCAGGCGGTTTTGAAGGCAGCGAAGCAGATGGGATTCAATTGACCCAGAATGCATTTGAAGAGCATTTGGGTGGTGCAGCAGCCATCTTTATTGCTGTGGCAATCTTCTTCTTCGCCTACAGCTCTATTTTAGGTAATTATTATTATGGTGAAAATAATATCGGCTACATTAAAGACAGTAAAATTGGTCTCTTCATCTATCGTCTTGCAGTTCTGGCGATGGTTGTGTTTGGTGCAGTTGCCACGTTTGACCTTGTATGGGCACTTGCCGACTTAACGATGGGTATCATGGCGCTCATTAACCTGTATGCGATCTTCCGACTGTCCAAAGTCGCTAACCGGGTACTGAAGGATTACCGGAAACAGCGGAAGGAAGGGAAAGATCCGGTTTTTTACCGGGATGTCCTGGATGATCAAACCGGCATTGAATATTGGGGCCGTGATCAGGTCTCTGAAAAAGAATAAAACGGTGACTGCCTGTTTCCGGCTGGGAGCAGGCAGTTTTTTTGCGGACTGCACCGAAATGATAAAGCGGCAGGCGTTTTCGCTATAGTTGACAGCTGAAATGATAAAGTTCACAATTATAATTCCGAAAAATCCCCCAATTTAAATCCCACTCTTGCATTCAGCACGGAAAACGCTTACACTGTAAAGTAAGAAAATTTATATTATTGAGGTGCTGGTATGTGCATACATCGAAATAAAAAGCATATTGCCACAATTAATGGACATTCAGGAGGCATGGTTTAACAACCATAGCCTCCTTTTACTTTGTCCGCTTTATTATAGTAAAGCAATAGTATGGAGGTGGAGCATGGTTATTTTAACAGGAGAGACATTAACAATGGAAGAGGTTCGCCGTGTTGTTTTTGACCACGAATTGGTTTCCCTGGCAGGGTCATCACGGGAAAAAATCATGACAAGCAGGCAGACGGTTGAACAGATGCTGGTGGAAAAACAGACCATGTATGGCATTAATACGGGTTTTGGGAAGTTCAGCGATGTTGTCATTGGGGATGACGATTTGGATGCGTTGCAGCTGAATTTAATTCATTCCCATGCGTGTGGTGTGGGGGAACCATTTTCGGAAAAAATCAGCAGAGCGATGCTATTGCTGCGGGCCAATGCGCTTATCCAAGGATATTCCGGGGTAAGACCGGAGCTGATTGAGCAGTTTCTGGACTTTTTAAATGAAGGAATCCACCCGGTTATTCCGCAGCAAGGGTCACTTGGAGCAAGCGGAGATCTGGCGCCGTTATCACATCTGGCGCTGGCACTGCTTGGGGAAGGTGAAGTTTTTTACAACAGTGAGCGGACAACCACAGAGGAGGCGCTGAACAGTGCAGGATTATCGCCGATTACGTTAAAGGCAAAAGAAGGGCTGGCACTGATTAACGGAACACAGGCGATGACAGCAGTTGGTGTTATTACCTATTTGGAAATGGAAAAAATGCTCTACCAAAGCGAGCAGGTTGCGGCGATGACACTTGAAGGGCTGCACGGCATTATTGATGCCTTTGATGCAGATTTGCACCGGGTTCGCGGTCATCAGGAGCAGATGGATGTTGCAGAGCGATTCCGCGAAACATTACGTGACAGCGGGCTGACAACGCGGCAAGGGGAACTGCGTGTGCAGGATGCCTATTCGCTGCGATGCATTCCACAGGTATTGGGGGCAGCCTGGCAAACCGTTCATTATGCCAAAGAAAAACTGGAAACGGAAATCAATGCCGTCACAGATAATCCGCTTATTTTTTCCGAGGAAAACAAAGTGATATCCGGCGGGAATTTCCATGGTGAGCCGATTGCATTTGCAATGGACTTTTTGAAACTTGGAATTGCGGAAGTGGCCAATGTCGCGGAACGCCGGATTGAGCGGCTCGTCAATCCGCAGCTGAACGACCTGCCGCCATTTCTTAGTCCCAATCCAGGGCTGGAATCCGGTGCGATGATTATGCAGTACAGTGCGGCATCACTTGTTTCTGAAAATAAAACATTGGCACATCCGGCCAGCGTCGATTCGATTCCGTCATCAGCTAATCAGGAAGACCATGTCAGCATGGGAACAATAGCAGCAAGGCATGCGCTGCAGATGCTGCAGAATACGAGGAATGTCGTTGCGATTGAACTGATTTGTGCGATGCAGGCGGCAGCGTTTCGCGGAGTTGAGCAAATGGCCTCTGCAACACGTGAATTTTATGAAAATGCCCGAAAAATAGTACCGGAAATCACCAAAGACCGGATATTTTCCAATGATATTGAAAAACTGGCAAACTGGCTGAAAGATTCAGAGGAGAGCAATGTATATCGAAAAGGGGGAGTTTTACATGAATAAGGTAATGGCAAAAAAGGGAACTGAACTGGAATGTAAAGGCTGGGAGCAGGAAGCAGCACTGCGGATGCTGTATAACAATCTGGATCCGGAAGTAGCGGAAAATCCGGATGAACTCGTTGTATATGGCGGTATCGGCAAGGCTGCACGGAATTGGGAGGCATTCGACGCGATTGTAAAAACACTCCGCAGCCTGGAAAATGATGAAACAATGCTTGTGCAGTCAGGGAAGCCTGTCGGTGTTTTTAAAACACATAAACATGCACCACGCGTGTTGTTATCCAATTCTGTACTTGTACCGAAATGGGCGAACTGGGATCACTTCCATGAGCTCGATCAGAAAGGTCTAATCATGTACGGGCAAATGACGGCGGGCAGCTGGATTTATATCGGAACACAGGGGATTTTGCAAGGAACGTATGAAACGTTCGCTGCGCTTGCCAAAAAACATTTTAACGGAACACTGAAACATACAATCACGCTGACTGCCGGGCTTGGCGGCATGGGGGGTGCACAGCCGCTTGCTGTGACAATGAATCAAGGTGTTGTAATTGCAGTGGAAGTTGATCGGGAGCGGATTGACAAGCGAATCCACACAAAATATTGTGACGTTATGACAGATAATCTAGATGAAGCTGTGCGTATGGCCAATGAAGCCAAGCAAAAAGGTGAAGCACGATCAATCGGGCTGCTCGGGAATGCAGCAGAAGTCCACCATGAATTAATGGAAAAAGATATTCAGATTGATATTGTAACTGATCAAACATCGGCACACGATCCGCTTAACGGCTATGTGCCTGTCGGTTACAGCTTGGATGAAGCAGCAGCACTTAGAAAAGAAAACCCGCAGCGGTATACGGAGCTGTCATCACAGAGTATGGCGAAACACGTGGAAGCAATGCTTGCGTATCAGCAAAATGGTTCGATTGTGTTTGATTACGGCAACAACATCCGTCAAGTGGCCAAAGATGAAGGTGTGGCGAATGCGTTTGATTTTCCGGGATTTGTACCGGCATATATCCGCCCATTATTTTGTGAGGGAAAAGGACCATTTCGCTGGGCTGCACTTTCAGGTGATCCGGAAGATATCTACCGGACCGATCAGCTGATTAAAGAACTTTTTCCGGAAAATAAAGAACTGATTCGCTGGATTGATATGGCTCAGGATCAGGTTGCTTTTCAAGGGCTGCCGTCACGGATTTGCTGGCTCGGCTATGGGGAACGTGTGAAAATGGGACTTGCAATCAATGACTTGGTACGAAAAGGTGAACTGAAAGCACCAATCGTTATCGGACGCGATCATCTTGACTGCGGATCCGTTGCGTCGCCAAACCGTGAAACAGAAGGCATGAAGGATGGCAGTGATGCAGTAGCGGACTGGGCTGTACTTAATGCATTGGTAAATACAGCAGCAGGCGGCTCATGGATTTCCTTCCACCATGGCGGCGGTGTCGGCATGGGGTATTCTTTGCACGCGGGAATGGTAGCAGTGGCAGACGGTACCGACCTTGCGCATGAACGGCTGGAGCGTGTCTTGACGACTGATCCTGGAATGGGCATTGTCCGGCATGCGGATGCAGGCTATGAAAAAGCCGAACAATTCGCAGCAGAAAATAACATTACCATACCGACTAAAAAGTAGTTGTTGGAAATATGTCTTTGCAACTCGAAGCATACTCGGAGAAGTAATGCTCGTCGCACTGTAGGGTCTCACCACCAGCGCAGGAAATACACGGAGACTCCTGCCGGAAAGCGAAGACGATGAGACCCCGCAGTGAGTGGTTTTCTCACAAGGAGGCTCATCGCGAGCCCGCGGAAAGCGAAGTGTATTTCCGGAGCGACGGCACATTAGCATAATTTATATGAGGTAACAACGAGAAGAACCAAAAAAGGAGCTACTAAACATGCAGGCAGATTTACTGATTAAAAATATCGGACAGCTTTTGACGATGGATAAACAGGGACCTGTTAAAGGCAGTGACATGAACGACTTACAGCCATTGGAGAATGTGGCGGTAGCGGTGAACAATGGAAAAATTGACTGGATTGGACCGGATGATGAGGCGGCTTCAATCCAAGCGAAAAAAACCATAAACGCAGGTGGTAAACTCGTTACACCGGGGTTGGTGGAACCGCACACTCATCTTGTGTTCGGCGGATCCCGTGAACATGAAATGGCACTGAAGCAGCAGGGCGTGCCATATTTGGATATTCTTAAGGAGGGCGGGGGCATTTTGTCCACTGTGAATGCAACCAGGGAAGCGTCCTATGACGACCTGCTGGAAAAAGCGTTGTTCCATCTTGACCGGATGGCGCGCCACGGCATTACGACGGTGGAAGCAAAAAGCGGCTATGGCCTTGATAAAGAAACCGAACTGAAACAGCTGAAAGTCGCCAAAGAAGCAGGGGAGAAGCACCCGCTTGATCTCGTTTCAACATTTCTTGGTGCCCATGCGATCCCGCCGGAATACAAAGCAGACCCGGAAGCATTTTTAGATATAATGGCTGATTTGTTTGATGACATTAAAGAACAGGACTTGGCTGAATTTGTTGATATTTTTACCGAAACCGGTGTCTTTTCGGTGGAACAGTCCCGCCGTTACTTGCTGAAGGCGAAAGAAAAAGGCTTCGGGGTCAAAATTCATGCAGATGAAATTGATCCATTGGGCGGAACAGAACTGGCTGTTGAAGCAGGGGCAATCAGTGGTGACCACTTGGCTGTTGCATCAGATGAAGGAATCCGGCAGCTGGCAGCATCTGATACAATCGGGGTGATTTTGCCCGGAACGAGTTTTTATCTTGGAAAAGATTCGTATGGACCAGCCCGTAAAATGATTGACGCAGGAGCGGCAATTTCCATATCAACGGATTTTAATCCAGGCAGTTCGGTGACGGAAAATCTGCAATTGATTATGTCCATTGCTGCGCTTAAGTTAAAACTTTCACCAGCAGAGATTTGGCATGCGGTAACTGTTAATGCCGCACATGCGATTGGACGCGGCGGGCAAGCAGGAACCATTGCCGCGGACCGCACGGCAGATATCGTCATCTGGGATGCCCCGAATTATATGTATATTCCGTATCATTATGGGGTCAATCATGTGAATACGGTAATAAAAAATGGGAATGTATTGTATGAAAGAGGGGAAATCCGATGACATTCCACCCTGTCAAGCTACTTGGTAAGGTATAGGGCGGATGATCGAAAGACATAAAAAAAGGGCCCAGAATCACTTAGGGTCCTTCTTATGCCTTGCTTTTTTCTACGTCTTTAGGAGATACCCAATGATCAGCCCAATTTTGAATTTCTTCAATAACCGGTCTTAGCGACTTGCCTTTTTCCGTTAGCGAATATTCAATTCGAACAGGGAACTCGGAGTATATGGTACGTTCAACAATGTTTTCTTTTTCAAGCATTTTTAATCGATCAGAGAGAAGTCTTCCGCTGATGGGCAAATCAGCTTCCATTTCGGAAAAACGCCTTGCACCATTCAACAGTTCAAACAAAATAAGGCCAACCCAGCGTTTGCTGATAATTTCCATTGCATTTTCAAAACGCGGACATAAATTTTCCATCATCTTTCTCACCCCTCTGACAGTATAATTAACTTACAAAAAGTAACCTATTATTATCATAACACAATATGCTGCATGCGTAAATTATTTTCGGCTTGAAATAGACGTTTTATACCCGACTTATTGTTTGGTATTTTCTCAATCATATGAAATAATATTGATATGTATTTGTCATCAACTTTTAATTTTTTTGGAGGTAAGAGTATGGTAAATCAAAAAGTGAAGGAAAAGTATGCAGAATTAGCTTTAAAAACAGGGGTCAATTTACAGAAAAACCAGGCGCTTATGATTAATGCGCCAATTGAAGGGGCGGAATTTACAAAGACAGTAGCCCGCAAAGCGTATGAAATGGGCGCCAAAGACGTACATATTAACTGGTCAGACGATGAATTAACACTCCTGAAATTTGAAAATGCGCCGGATGAAGTTATTGCGGATTTTCCGGAGTGGAAAGTAAAACTGCATGACGAATATGCGGAGGACGGTGCGGCGGTATTATCCATCCGCTCGACAAACCCGGACCTATTAAAAGATGTCGATTCCTCACGCGTGGCTGCTGCGAACAAAGCTGCTGCACAGGCAATGACTAATTTTCGCCAGTACACTATGAACGACCGGATTCCATGGTCAATCATCTCCATTCCGACGGGTGATTGGGCGCAAAAGATTTTCCCTGATAAGTCCAAAGAAGATGCAATTGAAAGTCTGTGGGATGCAATTGTTAAAATTGTTCGTGTTGACCAGGATGATCCAATTGCAGCATGGGATGCACACAATGAAACATTGAAAACTGCAAGGGAAATTTTGAATAAGCGAAACTATAAAAAGTTGATTTACAAAGCACCCGGAACAGATCTTGAAATGGAGCTTCCGGAAGGGCATATCTGGAAAGGCGGCTCGGCCGAAACGGAAAAGGGGACGACGTTCAATCCAAATATGCCGACCGAGGAAGTATTCTCCATGCCGCATAAATATGGTGTGAATGGAACAGTATCAAGCACCAAGCCGCTTAATTACGGCGGCAGTCTGATTGATAATTTCAGCCTGACATTCAAAGACGGAAAAGTAGTGGATTTCAAGGCGGAGCAGGGTGAGGACACGTTGAAGCACCTGCTTGATACAGATGAGGGCGCACGCCGTCTTGGTGAAGTTGCACTTGTACCGCATGAATCCCCGGTATCCCAGTCCGGTTTGATTTTTTATAACACACTATTCGATGAGAATGCATCATGCCACATTGCGCTTGGAAAGGCATACCCGACCAACCTGGAAGGCGGCGCTTCCATGAACGATGAAGAGCTTGATCAGCATGGGGTCAACGACAGTCTCACACATGTTGACTTTATGATTGGTTCCGAGAAGCTTGATATCGACGGTGTCCTGGAAGACGGCAGCACTGAGCCGGTATTCCGCAACGGGACATGGGCATTGAATATAAAAGGAGAATAATGCATGAAAAAGGGAATCCGTTTTAAATGCGGATTCCCTTTTTGTAAAGAGCCTGATAAAAGCCTCTACTTGACTGATAAACTCCCCGTAGTGACTGATAAAAGGCCCCACTTGACTGATAAATCTCCCGTACTGACTGATAAATCACACAAACTGACCGATAACGAGTCAGCTACAGTATTCCATTCTTCACCAGCACTGCTTTTATTTTCGTATAATCAAATTCATCAGCCAATGCCTCTTTTAACGGTTTGAGTTTTGGCTCAACAATTGTCTCCCTTGCTTTCAGAACAGCGGCTTCCTCCTGTTCCGTGAAAAATATATTCCATGCGATTGGATAACCATCCTTGTATGCTTTGAAAATATGTCCTTCAATCGTCTGCGGTGACAATTCCCGGATTGCCGCAATATCTGTTATTGATTTTCCTGACTGAAACATAGTATAACTGATTGTGTGACTTGGGCGGTCATCATCCGACTGTTTCTTCTCCCGGGGAGGTGATGCAGTCGAACCGGTAATCCGTACAGCCGGTTTCTGATCCGGATGCTCCGCTCGCCATTGTTGAATCTCATTCAAAAAAGCCTCACCGTACTGCTCAAATTTTCGTTCGCCAACACCTTTAATTGTCAGCATGTCATCTTTTGTATCCGGAAAATAACGGCTGAGTTCTTTCAGTGTAGCATCAGAGAACAATACATATGGCGGAACATTACGCTCATCGGCCATTTCCTTTCGCAGTTTCCTTAATGCAGCAAACAGATCTTCCTTATAATCTGCTTCACTATCGGATGGAATTGGTGCAGTATACATCCACACCGTCCGCCTTCCTTTTAGAACCTCAACGGAATTCTGATTTAATTTCAGTGTCGGGAATTTCCCTTCTTCTGTTGCCAATAGCTGTTCAGCAATCAGAAAATGAATCCATTCGGTCAATTCTTTTTCAGTATACGCGGAAAGCAATCCATAAGTAGAAATTTTATCCAGCCGGAAATCAGCAATTTTTCTGTCGCGCGATCCTTTTAACACTTTGGCGGTCATGCCGACACCAAAACGTTCGCCCATTCGTTTGACACACGATAAAATCATTTGCGCTTCTTCTGTCAGGTCAACACGTTCCTGACGATGCAGACAATTGCTGCAGCGTTTGCATGTGGCACTGCTCCTGGTTGATATTTCGCTGAAATAATCAAGAATAAACGCTGTCAGACAGCTGTGTGTATGACAATAATTAATCATTGCCTGCAGTTTCCGATATTCGGCCTGTTTTGCCGCGTCATCCATCAGTGATTGCTCGATTAAAAACTTTTGCAGCTGGATATCCTGTGGTGAAAACAGCAATATACAATCACTATGCTCCCCATCACGGCCAGCCCTGCCTGCCTCCTGGTAATACGATTCAATGGTCATCGGCATTGCATAGTGGATGACGTAGCGGACGTTAGATTTATCAATGCCCATTCCAAAAGCGTTTGTCGCCACCATTACAGTTGTTTCATCATGAATAAATGCTGCCTGTGCCTGTTTCCGATCTTGTTCACTGAGTCCCGCATGGTATTTTGCGACTGAAATACCGCGCTTGGACAACTGATCGTACAATGCATCTGTCTGTTTCCGTGTTGCGGCATAAATGATGCCGGATTCCCCCGGATGTTCGGACAAAAAAGAGCGTATATAGGTTGCTTTATCTTTCCCTTTTACAATATGAAAGGCCAGGTTTTCCCGTTCAAATCCGGTATTAACGACAGCATCATCTGCAATATGCAGCAGTTCACGAATGTCCGAAATAACTTCACCTGTGGCTGTTGCAGTCAGTGCAATAAAGACAGGCAGGTTCGGCAGTTTTTGCAGATTCGGCACAATCGACCGGTAGCTTGGCCGGAAATCATGTCCCCACTGCGAAATGCAATGTGCCTCATCAAATGCGATTAGCGAAAGTGGAACATGTTTAATGGCATTGACAAAAACAGGTGATTCAAAACGCTCCGGTGCAACGTAAACAAATTTATAGCGGCCGGCTTTCATGTCAGCAAGACGTGTCTGCTGCTCCCCGGCGGACAGTGAACTGTTTATGTATGTAGCCGGGACATCCAGTGATTGAAGCGCGTCAACCTGATCCTTCATCAGTGAAATTAATGGCGAAATAATAATGGCCGTACCATCAAGTGTCAATCCGGGAATCTGGTAGCAGAGCGATTTCCCGCCACCTGTAGGCATAACGGAGAGCGTATTTTTGCCTTGAATGATATGATTGATTGTTTGTTTTTGTCCGGGGCGAAATGTTTCATATCCAAAATAGGATTGCAGTATTTTTTCTTCTTGTGCAAGTGTCATTTTGATTCTCCTTATGATTCTACCTGCAGCTTGCAGGAATTGGCTTTTAAAATGTAACGGTTTAATGTGGAAAGTGTTTACTGGAAAGAAGGGAATTAGGCGAGCGTAAATCTGAAGCATAGAACAAAATAAGTGAGCGGGTCACCAGGCTAATTTCTATTTTATCTGATTCAGAACGAAAAACAAAGCGATAATTTTATGGAACCTTTTCCATTTGAAATACAATCCTTCACAGTAAAAAAAGAGCCGACATAAGTCAGCTCTTAACGGATACAGGCTGGTGCTGTTTTCCTTTAAACATGTAACCGATCAGTCCGCCAATGAAAGCCGGAACAATCCAGCCAAGCCCAATAGCGAAAAATGGCAGATATTCCAAGGCAGCGGTGACTGCTGGCATTTTCAATCCGAATGCGGTAAGACCGTCATACAACGATATAATGGCTGTAAGGAGGATGGCCCCGCGATAAACTGAATGTGCACCACCAAATATTTTTTGCATAAAGGTAAGTAATATAAGCACAATGGCAATCGGATAAATAAATACGAGAACTGGAACAGATACCTTAATAATGGTGTTTAGACCCTGGTTGGCAATCAGGTAACTGACAATTGTCACGAATGCAATGATCCATTTATAGGACAATGGTGTAATTTTAGAGAAAAACTGGCCGCATGCCACAATCAGCCCGACACATGTCGTGAAACATGCAAGTGATACGATGACACCGAGCAATAATGCACCAAACGTACCAAATATTATATCAGCCGCTCCGGATAAAATTTCACCACCATTGGCATAATTTCCGTTGTTTGCCATTTTTGCGCCGATCCAGCCGATTGATGAATAAACAGCAATGAGACCGATCCCGGTAATGATCCCCGCTTTTAGTGTAGATGTCAAAAGTGCTTTTTTTGTGTGGATGCCGCGGTCCTTAAACGCGTTGACCACAATAATTCCAAAGGCCAAGGCTGCAATGGCATCCATCGTCAAATATCCTTCAATAAACCCTTTGAAAAAAGGAGCATTTGTGTATTTTTCAGTCGGTTCCATTAATGGATCATCAAGCAGGAAAAAACCGCCAATGATTAAGGCAATAATGGAAAGAAGCAGAATTGGTGTTAAGTATTGGCCAATCCGATCCACCATTTTTGACGGATTCATGCTCACAACATAAACCAGGATAAAAAAGAGACTTGTAAAAATAAACAGCATCAGGGAGGAGGTACCATTCATAAATGGTTCCATGCTCATTTCATATGCTACTGTTGCAGCACGCGGCACCCCGAAAAATGGACCGATTGCCAGATATACAGCAGATGTAAAAATAAGTCCGAAAATCGGATGGACCTTATCTGCCAATTCCCTTGCATCATTTTCCACATATGAAATGGATGTGACTGCGAGTATCGGCAAACCGACTCCTGTTATGACAAAACCGGCAATCGCCGGCCAGTACGATGTTCCGGAATCCATTCCCAAAGTCGGTGGATAAATCAGATTTCCTGCACCGAAGAATAGTGCAAATAACATAAATCCTATTACAAAGGTATTTTTATTCATGATGCTCGTCCCTTTCTGTATCGTCTTAGCGAAATCAATTACAATTATATAATACAAAATAATTTGACAATTTTACGCAAAGTTTTCAAAAATATCACAAAGCAAAATACATTTTAACAAGTTGAATAAAAGGAAGTCAATAAATATCTGTACGTAAATCTGACACTTCCGTGAAATAATAAAAAAGGTACTGCATCGGTTTAAGGGAAGCTTTTGGCAAACTACTATCCAACAGCCATGCTTACGGATGAAATAAAATTGTTTACATTATGATGAACCGCATTTAAAATAACCTTATATTATTTACCCAATTGGAAAATTTAAGTTAGGGGGAAAGATATGGTTCCATCTCTTTTATTTGAAGTCATGCTGATTGGCCTTTTAGGGATTGGTTCACAATGGATTGCCTGGCGCTACCGTATGCCTGCCATTGTGGTGATGTCCATCTCCGGACTTATCGTTGGTCCGATACTGGGACTCATGAATCCTGAGGAAGACTTCGGCAGTTTATATAATCCTATTATCTCCGTTGCGGTTGCGATTATCCTTTTTGAAGGTAGTCTTAACCTGAGTTTTAAGGAGCTGAAGGGTCTGGGCAAGCCGGTATTTCGGATCGCTACAGTCGGTGCGTTTATTGCCTGGATTTTAGGCTCATTGACCGCACATTATATTGCTGGACTATCCTGGACCGTTGCTTTTGTAATCGGAGGGTTATTCATTGTAACCGGACCGACTGTTATTCTGCCTTTGCTGCGCCAGTCAAAGTTAAAGGCAACGCCCGCGAAGTTGTTAAAATGGGAAGGCATTATTGTTGATCCAATCGGTGCTTTGCTCGCAGTCTTTGCGTTTGAAATTATCGCCTTTTTGACTTCAACTAACCCGGATAGCACTTCTTTACTCTTATTCTTTGCTGCATCCATATTTGCTGTTATATTAGGGTGGGCTTGCGGCCGCGGAATAGGCTGGATGTTTGAAACAGGTCATATACCGGAGTTTCTGAAGTCTCCGGCAGTCTTTATCGTTGTCATTTTTGCCTTTACTTTTGCCGATGAAATAGAGCATGAAACTGGACTGCTGGCCGTAACAGCTATGGGGATGACCCTGGCGAATCTCGGTATAAGTTCCGTCGCAGACATGCGTCACTTTAAGGAAAATATTTCTATCCTGCTTATTTCCGCAATCTATGTAATGCTTACAGCTTCCCTTCAAGTGGATGTTTTACTGAAAATTTTTGACCCGAACATAATTGGATATGTCATTTTGATGATGATTGTTGTCCGACCGTTATCCATCTTTCTGTCAACATGGGGTACGTCCCTGTCATTGAATGAAAAACTTCTGGTCGGCTGGATTGCACCAAGGGGAATTGTTGCACTGACAGTGTCCGGTTATTTTGCTTCCATTCTGACAGACGCCGGGTATGAAGATGCATCAATCATTACCACACTTACCTTTGGATTGGTATTTTTCACAGTTTGCGCACACGGGTTTTCAATCGGACCGCTGGCAAAAAAACTTCATCTTTCTCTGGAAGGAAGACCAGGTACACTTATTGTCGGCAGTAATAAATTCACTGTAAATCTTGCCAAAACATTGTCCAAAGCCAAAAATCCGGTTTTGATTGTTGATTCATCGTGGGAAAGATTACGTCTGGCACGGGAAGCAGGGGTGCCATTCTATCATGGTGAAATGATGTCAGAGCAGACTGAATATCATTTAGATACGAATCCATATGAATATTTGGTTGCGGCAACTGATTTCCATTCCTATAATGCATTGGTATGTACGACGTTTATGCCGGAATACGGGAGGACTAATGTATTTAAAGTCAGTCCGTATAAATTACTGGATGGCGGTGTCAACGATTCTGTCGATCGGGTTGGCGGCCGAATTTTGTTTAAAGAGGATGTCTCTATGGAGGATCTGATCAACAAAATTGCCAAACATTATGTGTTCCGTCAGACAACATTGACTGATCAATACAGTTATAAAAAATATTTGACGGAAAAAGATGAGGAAGCTGTTATGCTTTATGCATTGAAGCCATCCGGAAAAATTAAATTTTACACCGAAGAAATGCGGGTTTCTCCTGAATCAGGCGATACAATCGTAAGTCTGACACCGCCGAAAAAAGAAATCAAAAAGATTAAGGAACGGCTTGAAAATCAACGTAACAATAACAACGGCAATAAGGATTAATATAAAACAAGACTGCCTGAGCATCAGCACGGGCAGTCTTTGTATTTAAAGATGTAATCTTATTACTTGAGCTCATCCAGTTTCCGGTTCAGTTCTTTCATCCGGTTTTCCATTTCAATCAATTGCTGCTCCCCTTTGGAAGTATTTACACCAAATGAAGTAGCTTTTTCCAGATCCCCCTGAATTCGGATATAATCTGATTTCAAATCCATCAGTTCATCTTCTATTTCTTTTTTTGTCATCTCCATCACTCCCACTACCAGTTTAGCGGAAAACAGCCGCTTTTACAAAAAAGATTCCATTGCCTATGGTTACAAAAACGTTTTTCAAGAGAAAACTTCTTACTAACCTGAAATAGTGTATAAAACCGCTCCAGAAATATACTTCGCTTTCACTTTCGAGCATAAGTGCGACATCTGCTCAACTATCGTTTCGCAGTGTCTTCTTTACCGCGGACGGCTGCTGAGCCTCCTCGTGCCTGCGCACTTCGGAGTCTCACCTATGCCTTTCCTCCCGCAGGAGTCTGCGTACATTTCTTCCGCTAAAATATAGAATTTATCCTCTTTTAGATTGGGACCTGGCCACTAAACGCTGTTTCAAATCAATGCATCATCGCCATTTTTCTTGTAGTAAGTGTGATAAAAATGGACAATAACCGTTTTGGCGACTGCATAGAACGGTACCGCAAAAAGAATGCCGAGAAAGCCTGCAATGCTTCCCGCAGCCAGGATGATGGTGATTACCGTAAGCGGATGCAGTTTCAGTGCGCGTCCCATAACATTCGGTGAAACAAGATTTCCCTCAAGCTGTTGAGCGACGAGCATGATAATACCTATCCAAACTGCCATAATCGGGTCCTGAAAGACGCCGACAATCAATGCCGGAATGACTGCCAGAAATGGTCCGAGAAATGGGATAACATTCACGAGCATTGCAAACAGTGCCAAAGTCATCGCATAATCCAAATCAATAATCGAATAGCCAATGTACAGGAGTATGCCAACACAAAGGCTGACAATTAATTGTCCTTGTATATAGGATGTTAGGACTTCATCAATTTTATGGAGCAGTTCCCGGAAATTTTTTGCTTTCTTTTTTTCAAATATTTGGGTTACAAACGGCGCGAATTTGTCTCCGTCTTTTAACATGAAAAAAAGGAAAAACGGGATAAGCACGATGGAAAAAATAAAGCTGATCAGGTCCCCGACAAAGCCGAATATAAATGACATAGCAGTTTCAGTGTACGTCTGCAAATTGGATGTAATGTTATTAATCGTGTCATTGACTTCCTGAGGTATATTTTCCTGATTTGCCTGCCAGTAAATGATAAAATCCTGTACCGCTGAAATCATCTCCGGAATGCTTTCAATCAGTCTTGTTACCTGTTTTTGTGCAATTGGAGCAATATATGTAATTAATAAATATCCGAGCAATACTAACAGCAAAAATACAATGATAATCGAAATAATCCGGTTAACTTTGTATTTTTCCAGCAGATGCATAATTGGCCGTGTTAAATAATACAGAACGCCTGCTCCAATAACTGGGATGGCTACCGCACCAACATATTTAAAAATCGGATCAAAAATAAAATCCGTTGCTGAGATTAATAAGATAAGTAAGAAAATGAGTATAAACGTGATAAGTGTCTGGAACCACCGCTTATGCTGCACCATACATCACAACTTTCTTTTGGTTATTAATATCTATTTTACCTGTTCGGGCCTTGAATAGAAAGGATGCTTTTCATATTTTCACCTGAAATCTATATGTCTAAACCCCATATTACCAGTACAATAGAATTAAGTTTAAAAGTATGCTAGAATTTTGGCATATAATTGTTGTTTATATAGAGGGGGATTTTCGAATTGGCTGAGTGGGAAAAAGTGCACGAGAAATGGACAACTTTTCATAATCTTGATCCGGTGCTGAAAGAAGAGCTGGATCATTTGGCGGATAATCAACATGCGCTGGAGGATGCATTTTATAAGGAATTAACATTCGGAACAGGCGGCTTGCGCGGTGTTCTGGGAGCAGGCATAAACCGGATGAATATTTATACAGTACGAAAAGCCGTTAACGGGCTTGCTCAATATTTGCGGGAGAACCGGGTCAACGTTTATGACCGTGGTGTGGCAATTTCCTATGATTCCAGGTATATGTCGCAGGAATTTGCCATGGAAACGGCCAAAGTGCTCGGTGCGTATGGTATCAGATCCTATGTCTTTGAAACATTGCACCCGACACCGGCATTGTCATTTGCTGTCCGGTACCTGGGGGCAGCCGCGGGGGTTATGATCACAGCAAGTCACAATCCGCCGGAATATAATGGGTTCAAAGTTTATAATGAGGATGGCGGGCAAATTGTTCCCGCTGAGGCAGATGAGATCATCGCCTTTATTCAGCAGACGGAAAATGAATTAACTGTCCCATTTTTGGAACGGAGTGAACTGGAAGCAAAAGAGCTGTTGAACTGGATCGGCGACGAAATTGATAATGCGTATTTGGAACAGCTTTTACAAATTTCTAAGCTTGACAATGAGGAGCTGCAACAGCAAAAAGACATGCCAATTGTGTTTACACCGCTCCACGGAACTGCCTTTGAACTGGTTACACAAGGGTTGCGTCAGTTGAACTTTACCAATGTTGACGTTGTAAAGGAACAGGCTGCGCCGGATCCGGAATTTTCAACGGTTGACTCGCCGAATCCGGAAGAACATCAGGCATTTACAATGGCAATTCATGAGGGGAAAAATTCAAACGCTGACGTCCTGATTGGCACAGATCCCGATGCAGACCGACTGGGCGTTGCTGCGAAAGATGATTCGGGTGAATATAAAGTGCTGACCGGAAATCAGCTTGGCTCGCTGCTATTGGACTACATTCTTTCCCACAGTCAAGATGCAATCCTGGCGAATGGCCGGATGATCAAAACGATTGTAACATCGGAACTGGGTAAAAAAATTGCCGCAGCGTATGATGTTGAAACAATTGATACATTGACCGGTTTTAAATATATTGGCGAAAAGATCCGTCAATTTGATGCGACTGGTGAATCTTTTGTTTTTGGGTATGAAGAAAGTTATGGCTATTTAATCAGCAGCTTTTCCCGGGATAAAGATGCTGTACAGGCAGCCGTCCTTGCCTGTGAGATGGCCTATTACTGGAAAAAGCGGGGCAAAACACTGCATGAAGCATTGGATGGACTGTTCGAAAAATACGGATATTACCTTGAAGGCATGTCTGCTTTGACACTGAAGGGTAAAGAAGGATCCGAAAAAATTGCAGCCATTATGAAAAACATCCGCAGCCAACCATTGACGGAAATTGACGGTCTGAAAGTGCTGCAAGTGGAAGATTATCTGGCAGGTGAACGAAAACTGCTTGAAAACGGCTCAGTTGAGGAAATCAACTTACCAAAAGAAAACGTCGTAAAATTCAAACTTGAAAAGGATTGCTGGGTATGCCTCCGTCCATCCGGGACAGAGCCGAAAATTAAATGCTACTTTGGGGTGTGTACAACAAGCAAGGAAGAGAGTGCCAGTACGCTTGAGCGCCTGAAGCGCGAGATGGAAAGTGTGATGGATCAGGTTTGAGTTCTGATTGGCAGTGGAAGAATCACTATAGTGAGGTGATATAAATGCCAGTGCAGATGAAACGGATTTATGAAGAAGCAAGCGAAGATGACGGCCTCCGCGTTTTGGTCGACCGCGTCTGGCCGCGCGGCATGTCCAAGGAAAAAGCAAAACTTGACCATTGGATGAAGGAAATCGGTCCCTCATCTGAACTTCGAAAGTGGTTCGGGCATGACCCCGACAAGTTTGATGATTTCAAAGAGAGGTATAGGGAAGAGCTCGGAAGCGGAGATCAGCATGAGGAACTTCGCAAACTGAAAGAGCTGACGAAGCAGAATGACAAAAACGTAACACTGCTGTATTCCGCGAAGGATAAAAAACATAACCAGGCCCGCATCCTGAAAGAAATATTGGACCATCAATAATCATAACCTCCACCGGTCATATCGGGGGAGGTTTTTTGGAGGTCGATATTCTACCGAGAATGGTTGATAATTACTACAGGAAGGTCGATACTTGGACCATATTGGTTGATAATGGTGTGCGGAAGGTTGATTTCAAGTGTGGATGGGTTGATATCGCATCGCGAAGGTTGATTAAGGACACGTTTCGGAGTATGAATGGTATAATCCGGTCAAAGAAAAAAATTAAAACAGGAGTGATCATAATGGCAGAACACCAATTTGATTTAAAAGCAGACTGGCCTGGTGGTCGTAACAGTACCGGCTATATTGAAGCAGGAAACTTACAGACGAAAATCTCCATACCACCTGAGATGGATGGACCGGGTGTTGGAACAAATCCGGATGAAATGCTGCTTGGAGCGGCCGCAACATGTTATTTAATTACACTTGCAGCTATGATTGAGCGGGCGCGGCTGCCATTAAAGGAAATGTCCCTCGATTCGGCCGGAATTGTCGATGTGACAGACGGTGTGATTACATACAAGCGAATTATTCATAAACCACATGTCGCATTGCAGGACGATGCTGAACGGAAACATTACCGCATGTTGGAAAAACTGGTGGATAAGGCGGAGGAAAGCTGCATGATCTCCCGCGCTTTAAAAGGAAATGTAAGTGTCGAGGTCGAAGCAGACATAATATGAAGAAAGTTTTTTATAAAGGAAATCCCGTACTGCTTTTTGGCAGTACGGGATTTTTTAGCCTGCCTTTAGCCAGGCTTATTTTTTCAAGTTTAAGGCGACTTTTACCAAAATTCAATCTCTTGACACATTTGAAGTTGTCCCTGTATATTATTAAATCATACTATTTTTATAAGAATTATATACTTAAAGTAACATTTGAGTAAAGGGGGAAATGGTTTGGATACATTATATGTTGTTATTAACATTGCTATGCTGCTTGCGGTGGTTGGTTTACTCATTTACATGCAGAAGAAGCATTTTTCATTCAGTAAAAGAGTGTTCACCGGTTTAGGCATGGGGATTGTGCTTGGTGCCATCCTGCAGATGATCTATGGTGCTGAATCGGAAGTGTTAAGTCAGACAGGAGCATGGTACGACATTGTTGGAAGAGGCTATGTCAGTTTGCTGATGATGATCGTTGTTCCGCTTGTAATGGTATCGATTATTCAGTCAATTATTAACTTGGAAAAGTCATCTGATCTTGGTAAAATGTCTGCCTGGATTATCGGCATTCTCGTGGGAACTGCCATGATTGCTGCGGCTGTAGGGATTGGAAGTGCGGCACTATTTGATTTAAATGCCGATCAGATTGATGCCGGGCAGGCAGAAAACGAGCGTGGGCAAATGCTGGAGTCAACACTGGGTGAAGTGGAAGATATGTCCACACCTGAAAAAATTCTAAGCTTTATTCCAACGAACATTTTTCAGGATATGACCCAACAGCGGCCAACATCGGTAATTGCAATTGTTATTTTTTCCATTATTGTGGGTATCGCCGTTCTTGGATTACGGCGAAAAAACCCGGAACAGGCTGAAACTTTTACAAAAATTGTTAATTCGTTTTATGCAGTAGTCATGCGGATTGTAACGTTGATTCTGCGCTTAACACCATTCGGCATTCTTGCGCTGATTGCAAATATGGCAGCAACGACTGATATTGCCGGTATACTTGAACTTGGTAAGTTTGTCATTGCTTCCTATGTCGCATTGATTGTCATGTTTATTATTCATTTAGTGTTAGTCGGGCTATTTGGGTTGAACCCTTTGATATACCTGAAAAAAGTAATGCCAGTACTAGGTTTCGCATTCTCATCCCGGTCCAGTGCCGGTACGATTCCATTAAATATCCAGGCACAGAAAAATTCACTCGGTGTTGATTCGGGAATTGCCAACATGTCCGCATCTTTTGGTGCAACCATCGGTCAAAACGGGTGTGCCGGGATTTATCCGGCTATGCTTGCGGTTATGATCGCACCTTCAGTTGGCATTGATCCCTTCACACCGGAATTTCTGATCAAATTAGTGCTGATTGTCGGCATTAGTTCATTCGGTGTTGCCGGGGTTGGTGGCGGAGCAACATTTGCCGCTTTAATAGTTCTGTCATCGATGGGGCTGCCTGTTGCACTTGCGGGCTTACTAATCTCAATTGAGGCGTTGATTGACATGGGACGTACAGCATTGAACGTAAACGATGCAATGCTCACAGGTACATTGACATCCCGGATTTTGAAGAAATTAAACCTGAAAACATACAATGATAAAACTGCAATAGAACAGGAAATTTCAGCGTAACAGTAAATGTGTAAGAAGCTGTTCCCGCAGGCCGGGACAGCTTCTTCTTTGAGGCTGGGGCATATTCCAAGCCTTACTGCGCGCTACCGGATCAGCTTCAGCAGCTTATCCATTTTCTGTCTTTCTCCGGCTTCCCAATAACCATCAAATGGACATCCATTTTTTTTAACACGCTCAACAGCATTTTCAATTGTAAATAAATCCGGCGTCAGTCCATCTCGTACTTCCTCCCAAAACAATGGTGCAGAAACTGAAGCATCTGCGGTTTTACGCGGGGAGTAGGGGCTAATCAATGTTTTATCTTTTCCATGTTGTACATAATCAATATAAAGTCTGTTGCCACGCTTTTCTTTCAGCCGCTCCGTTGTGAATGAATCAGGATAACCGCGTTCAATGGTCCATGCAATTGCTTGTGTGAAAATGGCAGTTTCATCATATGTCAGACTGTTGGCGGGGATTGGAATATGGACCTGCAGCCCTTTTCCGCCAGATGTTTTCACAAATGAAGTAAGTTCCAGGCCATCAAGCATCTCTTTCAACAATTCTGCTGCCTTAATAGCAAGAGGAAAGGCTTCTCTGCCGGGCGGATCAAGATCAAATACAATTTCGCACGGATGATCATTGCCAATTTTTTGAAAGGGCACATGGAATTCAATTGCCCCATGGTTGGAAAACCAGGTTAAGGAACGTAAATCTTCACAACTGAAAAACACTTCATCTCCTGCTTCAATTTCCTGTATATATTCTGGCGCATATTCCGGAAGATGTTTTTGGAAAAAAGATTTGTCATGAACGCCATCAGGACAGCGGATCACTGTCAGACGCCGCTTGCAAAGAAACGGGAGCATATATGGTGCAATTTCCCGCATGTATACAAGCAGATCTCCTTTTGTTAAACCGGGCTCCGGCCAAAAAATTTTGTCTGTATGGGAAGGTTCAATCTCCTTTGGCAGCATGGCGAGGTCCTGCTGCAGTTTCTTCCATGTGCAGGTATCGACAGCCATTTCGGGCAAAAGCTGCACGAATTCCGGTTCACGTATTTCCCCGCCATGCAAATCCAGTGTATGTAAGGATGCACAAATAGCAGGCGGCAGCCGGTAGCCGCCATCCTCTTTCTTACCTTTGGATAAAAATAAATCTTTCAAGGTGTCCAATTGTTCATGATCGTGCCCATGCTTACACTTACCGACTTCGTGAATTGTTTCATTATCATAAACTGCTGCTGTAAAATATCCGTTTCCGGGATTGTAAAACGTCAAAAATACGGTAATGGTCCGCCAGTTTTTAATTTTATACCAGTCACGATGCTGTTTTTCATTTCCGTATGCACTGGTCCGTTTTTTGGCAACCATTCCTTCTGCTTTATGCTCAAAAATCTCCCGCCACAATGCATCCGGATCCTTATGGAAAGGAATATATCGGAGACGCCCGCTTGTTCCAATCCGCTCCATAACCGCTGCCAGATGTTTTTTTCGTGTATTGAAATCGGTGTTATCTTTTTGATGAAGTAAATCAAATACCATCAAACATGCCGGACGCATCTGTGCAGCTGCACGGATGGCATCTTTTTTTCCGAGCCTGCCGCGCTTTTGAATTAAACCAAAATTGGCCTGGTATGCGTTGTTAAGTACAACCAGTTCCCCGTCCAGCGTGAGCGGCAGCAAATCCGCAATAAGCTCCTGTTTATCCCGGCAGTAGGCAATAATTTCCGGGAAATTTCCACTTAAATCTGTATCATTCCGGCTGATAAGTTTCACGGAATCCGCTTCCCAAACCAGAACGCAGCGAAAGCCATCATATTTCACTTCATAAACCCAGTCATTTCCGCGCGGGATCTTAGTACTGGCAATCGGCTTCATTAATTTCATCTATAAATCCTCCCATATTCATAAAGTTGCCTATTTCGGGGGAAAATATGAAAACGAGCAACCCGGAGTCTTCCGGATAATAACCTGCAGGAGGTAATGAAAGATGCACACCATGTGGAAAGGCACTATCAGCTTTGGACTTGTGAACATCCCGGTAAAGATGCATGCTGCCACAGAAAACAAAGATGTCAAGTTAAGGCAGCTCCATAAAGAATGTCAGGCACCGATTAAATATGAACGCACATGTCCGAATTGTGACCGTGAAGTGGAGAATGATGAAATTGTTAAAGCGTATGAGTATGCAAAAAATAAATTCGTTGTTCTGGATGATGAAGAGCTTGCTAAATTGAAAAAGGAGCAGGAAGATAAGGCAGTTGAGATTGTAGACTTCGTAAAGCTTGAGGAAATCGATCCGATTTATTTTGAAAAAAGCTACTACCTGTCTCCTGGAGAGGGCGGCGGAAAAGCGTATGGGCTGCTGCGATCAGCTTTGGAAGACACGGGAAAAATCGGCGTTGCCAAAATGATAATTCGTTCGAAAGAGCAGTTGGCGATTATCCGGATTTATAAAAACACGCTGGTTGTCGAGACAATCCATTACCCGGATGAAGTACGGAATGTCCAGGACGTTCCGAATGTCCCGGAGGAAACAAAAACAGAAGAAAAAGAGCTGGACACTGCTAAAATGCTGATTGATCAGCTGACAACTGAATTCGATCCGGAAAAATATAAAGACGATTACCGCACGGCCCTGCTTGAATTAATCGAGGAAAAGAAAAATCAGGATGAGGTTACAACCACAGCCGAAAAACCAAAACCCGACAATGTCACCAATCTTATGGACGCACTCGAAGCATCCCTTGACCGCGCCAAAAAAGACAAACCCAAAACCAAAAAGAAAACCACAACCACCCGCAAAAAGAAAACAGGAACATGAGAGGGCTGGCGCCACCCGACTTTGTCGATATTTGTCGAAATAGGCAACGTTTTATATTTGCCTTTTCCCGGGAAAGGACATATAAGTCTTTTTAAGGAAGAAGGATTTGGGTTATGGAACAGTTGTTTAATACGTCCGAGTATCATGAGCGGCTCAGACAGGTGAAATTGCAAATGGAGGAGCAGGGTGTTGATGTAATGCTTGTGACAAATCCATCCAACATGAATTATCTGTCCGGTTATGATGCATATTCCTTCTACGTCACACAGGCACTGATCATTATTAAGGAAAAGGATCAGCCATTTTGGGTTGGAAGGAGACAGGATGCAAACGGTGCAAAATTGACAACCTGGATAGATGATGAACACATTTACTATTATACGGATGATTACTTGCATTCCGATACAAAGCACCCTATGGATGTCATTGCTCAACTTTTTAAAAAATGGAAGCAGGATCAGAGGCGGATTGGTGTCGAGATGGGCAGCTACTTTTTATCCGCGATGTCCTATGAAACATTCAGAAGCTGGCTTCCTGATGCAACATTTGCTGATATGACAAGGCTGATTGGCAATGTGCGAATGATCAAATCCAATCAGGAACTGCACTATATGCGGAACGCTGCTTCCAATGCTGAAAAAGCAATGCATGCCGGAATAGACGCGATTAAAAAGGGTGTCCCCGAAAATGAAGTTGCTGCTGATATCTACTATGCACAAATCAGCGGGGCAGAGGGGATAGACGGTGACTATCCATCAATTGCACCCTTATTGCTTTCCGGAGTTAAGTCCTCCAGTCCGCATTTGACATGGAGCGGGGAAGTGTTTAATGGTGATGAAATCGTTACGATTGAACTTGCAGGTGTACACAAACGGTACCACTCACCACTTGCCAGAACAATCAAGCTCGGTCAGCCATCTGCTAAAGAAAAACGGTTAGGTGATGCGGTTACGGATAGTCTCAATCAAACATTAAATGCGGTTGAGCCAGGGGTTACTTGCGGTGAACTTGCCCTGGTGTGGAGTGATGCCATCCGGAAACACGGTTTTGAAAAGTATGACAGACTCGGATATTCCGTCGGTTTCAGTTATCCGCCAAACTGGGGTGAACACACGGCAAGTATTCGCCAATACAACCAGACTGAACTTGAACCGAACATGACCTTTCATTTGATTCCGGGGTTATGGGAGGAAGATTGCGGCGTCGAAATCAGTGAAACATTCGTTGTCACCGAAAATGGATGTGAAACACTCGCCAATTTTCAACGTGAATTATTAACAAAAGAACCATAATAGTGAATGCGCATGTTTGGACCGAGCAGATTTTTCCTGCAACGTTACTGAAATGTATCATTTTTTCATTCCGTTTACACTTCTTTAACAACCTTATGAAATCGTTGGTTTACCGTCGTATTTTTGTTTAGAATCGGGTATAACCTAAGGTAGGAAAGTAAAAAGGGTGAGAAAAAATGAACAGAAATGCGTATTTTGATAATGCGAAACTATTTTTAATATTTTTAGTTGTTTTCGGTCATTTGATCCAGCCATTTACCGATGGATCACATGGGATGAACACAATGTATCTATGGATCTATACGTTTCATATGCCTGCATTTATCTTTCTGGCAGGTTTCTTTGCAAAAGGGTCAGGAAACTGGAAATACATTATGAATCTGGCAAAAAAACTACTCGTGCCATATTTGATTTTCCAGTTATTGTACACAGGCTACTATTTCTTTATCGGAAAAGAAGGATGGGAAAGCGGGATTTTTTACCCGCAATGGTCACTTTGGTTCCTGTTCAGCCTGTTCAGTTGGCACATACTGCTGATAGCCTTTAAAAAAATCCCGGCTGCAGCAGGTATTATAACAGCAATTGCCATAGGGCTTATTGCAGGTTATTTTGGCGATATCGGCCATACATTCAGTTTGTCACGGACGCTTGTCTTCTTCCCATTTTTCGTGATGGGGTATTGGATGACGAAAGAACAGGTGATGGTGCTGAAACGGAAAGGGTTCCGAATTGCGGCAGTGGCCGTTTTAGTAGGTGTTGCGGCAGCGATTTACATTGCGCCGGAATTTAACTCCGGTTGGCTCCTGGCATCAAAATCATATGGTGATCTGGGACTTCCGGAATTCGGCGGACTGGCAAGATTGCTGGTTTATGCCACGTCAATAGCCATGTCGTTCAGTGCACTTGCACTGATTCCGCAGGCACACAGCAAATTGTCAAAACTTGGAGCGAGAACGCTTTATGTGTATTTGCTGCACGGCTTTTTCATCCAGCTTTTCCGTGCAACCAATCTGTTTGAGGTGAATAACTTCATGGACGTTATTGGACTTGGCGTTATTGCCGCTTCTATCGTATTGCTGCTTTCAAGCAGACCAATACAAGGATTGTCACAGCCAATAATTGAAGCAAAAGCGTCCATTATAAGAGAGGCCTTTGGACACCGCGGAAGGAAAAGCAGATCAGAATATTAATAGGTTAAGTCGATAAAAAGGGGAGGTGTCAACGATGAAAGTATGTGTATTTGGAGCAAATGGGTATGTAGGTGCATCGTTGTATCAACTGGCAAAAGAAATTCCGGATGCTGCTGTAACCGGAACATATTTGGAAGAACCGTCCTTGTTTGATGACTTATATAAACTGGATGTCAATCAACCGGAGTCTTTTTCTGAGTTCTACAAAGAAACCAATCCTGATGTGGTTGTCTGGTCTGTTATGGATGGTCCGAATGAGCATGAATTAACGGATCAAGGTCTTATACACCTGATCACGCATTTGACACCACAGACAAAATTGATTTATATTTCATCCGACTTTGTTTTTACGGAGGGAAAAGGGCCATACAGTGAAGAAGATCCAATGTCGAAACTGCCGGATGACCATCTGTACAGCACCTATGCAAATGCCAAAGTGAAAGCTGAGCGTTTTATAACAAGCCAAATATCCAATTATGTTATTTTGCGAGCCGGTCCGATTTATGGCGAAAACAAAATCGGAAAGCTGGACGAACGGACCGATGAACTTGCATATCATCTAAGTTCCGGCAGACCGATTGCTTATCGGGACGATTTGATCCGCACCTTTGTACATGTGGATGATCTGGCTCAGATCATTAAAGAGCAGATACAAAGTGATGTGACAGGTGTTTACCACATAGGTTCAGGGGAAAGCAGCAGTTTCTACGGCTTTATGCGTGAGATGACCGAGAGATTAGGTTACAACCCGCAGCTTGTGGAAAAAGGATCTGAAACAGAAGTGGTTGACAAAGAAGTTCCGAAAAATACGTCGTTAAAAACGGAAAAAATTAAACAAATAACGAAACTGAATTTTCGCTGAAACGTATAACAGATGACCCTCTATAGTTAATAGATATAAACAGCCCGCCATTTAAACAATGGCGGGCTGTTTGCTGCGGACCTTTTTGTCATTTTAGGAATAGATTTATAAACCGCAACAAAATCATTGGTTCACTGTTGAATCGCCGCTGTGGAAAAATACTCGCTTTCCAGGGGCAGCAGCTCAGCCTCCTCGTTCGCAAAACCCGCTCACTGCGGGGTCTTCACTTGCTGCTCTTCCCCTAGGAGTCTCGCATTTTTCCCCAGCTGGATTGGTTTTTCCTCAAATTAAAAGAACAATGCAATTCCCATAAATTGTTACGCAAATATTTCCGAAGCGGTATTGTACCACTCAAATATTTTTTTTAAAAAAGAAAATGCGCAATCAATACGATAACCGGCAGTGTAATGATTGTCCGCAATACAAATATAATAAACAGATCTTTGAACGAAACCGGCACTTTCGACCCGAGCAGCAGTCCGCCGACTTCGGACATATAAATCAGCTGCGTAACCGACAGTGCGGCAATTATGAATCTGGTAATGTCCGCTTCAATCGGGGTAATCATAATCGATGGCAGAAACATGTCCGCAAAACCGATCAGAATCGTTTCAGATGCCGCTTCCGCATATGGCACCTGCATCAGTTCGAGCAGCGGGATGAACGGAAGTCCGAGCCACGTAAACACAGGTGTATAGGTTGCAATCATTAATGCAATCAGCCCGAATGCCATAACAATCGGGGCAACCCCCATCCACATATCAAGAATGTTCTGGCAGCCTTCTTTTAAAAACTTATAAAAGCTTGTCTCTGTTTTTGCCTGATCAAGTGCTTTTTTATAACCAAACGAAAGCATGTTGTGTTCGTCAGGTACCTTTTCTTCAATATCGCCTTCTGCTTCACTAATATACGTATTTGCCTTTGTGGAAAGCGGAGGGATGCGCGGCATAATCAATGCTGCAACAAGTCCGGCCGCAATGACCGTCAGATAAAAAGGAACAAACATATTAATAAGTCCGACCTGATCAATCACAACAAGTGTAAATGTAATGGAAACAACGGAAAAAGTAGTACCGATGATTGCTGCTTCCCGCTTCGTATAATAGCCGTCCTCATACTGCTTACTTGTTAAAAGCACACCGATTGTACCGTCACCTACCCATGATGCAAGTGAGTCAATTGATGATCGGCCCGGCAGACGGAACAGCGGACGCATAATTTTCGTCATTAACGTTCCAAAAAAGTCCAGCAGACCGAAGTTCATCAGCAGCGGCAGAAATAGGCCTGCAAACAGGAATACCGCAAACAGTACATGCAGCAGGTCACCAAGCAGCAATTGCCCGGTATCCGGTCCGTAAATTGCCTCTGAACCCAATTTGAAATACACCATGATGGCAAATACAGCAGCGACAACCCGTGTAATGGTCCAGAATGTGCTCACATAAAAAAGTTGCTGAAAAAATGGTGTTTTTTGAAATGCCTCTTTACCGGCAATTTTAGCAATAATTGTCATAATGGCCGTCACAACAATAATGATCATCATAATTGCTGAGAGCTGATCCTGTAATGCTGACTGCAGCCAGTTAGACAGGATCGCGATTGGGATGGTCATCCCTCCCTCTGTAACGACCGGTGTCATGAACAGAAAGATACCGATTAACGAAGGCACGATAACTTTTATATGATCTGTCCATTTATAGGTATTCTTTTGCATCGTATCCCCCTAAAATTGTACTTTTTATCATTATAAAGGATTCCTGTACATATGACTATGAGGAAAAGTATATATCTTTTACTGTTATCCGGCAAATCTTAACTGGTTTAGAATCCCGGATAATACGGGTAAAGTATCGTGAGGATATTAACTCTGAAAGTTAGTAACTCGGCTGTGCTCAATCCGGTTGATAAGCATAGACTTTGAAGGGGGTGGCAATGATGAGTGACTTTTTAAAGAAAGGATTTTTGCTCGGTCTCGGAGCTGCTGTCAGCGGTAAGGAAAGGCTTGATAAAAAGCTGAAAGAGCTTGTGGAAAAGAACGAGCTGACACAGGAACAAGCACGAACGGTCATGCGCAACTTTGTTGAAAAAGGCGAGATGAAGACCGAAGAATGGAGTACGAAACAAACCGAGCAGACACAGGAATTCGCTGCAGATCTTGGGTTAGCCACCAAAGATGATATACATGAACTTCAAGAGCGGATCGCTGCATTGGAAAGCAAATTGAAGGAGCAGTGATACAGTAATAGGGGCTGGGACATATCAAAAACGTGTAATTCAAAAGACGAACAATTAGGTTAGCGGAGGAAATATACGGAGACTCCGGCGGGAGGAAAGGCATAGGTGAGACCCCGCAATGCGTAAGCATGAGGAGGCTCAGCAGCCGCCCGCGGTAAAGAAGACACTGCGAAACGATAGTTGAGCAGATGTCGCACTTATGCTCGAAAGTGAAAGCGAAGTATATTTCCGTAGCGGCTATACGCCCCATTTTCCAGAAAATTGTTTGGGTTTTCTTTTGAATAAAACATTTTTGTCCCAGCCTCTTTTGTTGGAGTTTTTTATAGGCTAATCTCCCATTATCCTAATGTCCACGATGTTTATCAACACTCAGAAAGGGAAGGTACATATAGAAAAAATACATATAGTTGGGGGTAATCAAATGGAAACAGGGTTGTTAACGGTACTGATTATAGTACTTGGTCTGATTATCGTGATTCCGCTCGCCTTACTGGTACGGGTCTATATCCACGATGCCAAACAAAAGGAACATTCTATCTTGCGGAACTATCCGGTACTGGGAAAAATCCGTTACATAATGGAAAAGGTTGGACCGGAATTCCGGCAATATTTATTCCTGAATAATAGTGAGGGAAAACCGTTTCATCGCAGGGAATTTGAATATGTGTACAAAGCGGCAAAATATAAAAGCCGGATGATCGGGTATGGTTCGGAACGTGACTTTGATGAGGAAGGAATATACATTGTCAACAACATGTTTCCAAGTCAGCGGGAAGAGCTCCGGATTGACCAGAATCCGAAAATAAAAACAAAGCTGTACAACATTGATAATGAAAAATTGATTAGTCGCAAAGAACATAGTGAGGATGCTGAAATCAATCCGTTTTATTTAAAAGACGATGATGCGATTATTCTGGGTGAACATACTGTGCGCACCCCGTTTAAGGTTAAAGGAATGATTGGACAATCCGCAATGAGTTTCGGTTCACTTGGAGATCATGCCATCACTGCACTCTCCAAAGGACTTGGTATGGCCGGCGGAACATGGATGAACACAGGGGAAGGAAGCATTTCCCCATACCATCAAAGAGGGGACGTCGACATTATTATGCAGATCAGTCCGGGACTTTTCGGTGTCCGGACCAGAGACGGGGAATTCTCCTGGGAGGAATTTAAAAAGCGGAGTGACATTGATCAGGTTAAAGCATTTGAATTAAAGCTCGCACAAGGTGCCAAAACGCGCGGCGGTCATGTTGACGGGAGTAAGGTGACAGAGGAAATCGCTGAAATCCGTAAAGTGGAGCCGTGGGAGGAAATTAACAGTCCAAACCGATTCCGTGAATTTGATAATGCAGAAGGACTGCTTGAATTTGTAAACAAGCTGCGGGATATTGGCGGTAAGCCTGTCGGGACAAAAATTGTTGTCGGTGATGAGCTTCAGGCAGAGTCTTACATTAAGGCAATGAAGGAAACAGGCATTGTACCGGACTTCGTTACTGTTGACGGTGGTAATGGCGGTACAGGCGCGTCGTATTTTGAACTTGCTGAATCTGTTGGGCTGCCGACATTTGCAGCATTGCCACTTGTGGACGATTTACTGAAAAAATACGGACTTCGCGACCGGACAAAAATCATTGCATCCGGGCAGTTGATTACACCGGATAAAATTGCTATGGCGCTTTCCCTGGGTGCGGATATGATTAATATTGCCAGAGGATTTATGCTGTCGGTCGGCTGTATCATGGCACAAGTTTGCCATACAAATAATTGTCCCGTTGGTGTGGCGACAACCGATCCGGATTTGCAGAAGGCATTAAGTGTGGAAGAAAAGAAATATCGCGTTTGCAATTATCTGGTTGCGCTCCGTGAAGGTGTGTTTCAAATGGCTGCAGCGGTTGGCATCAAAAGTCCGACAGAATTTAACCGCGATCACATTGTTCATAAAAACCGTCTGCATCAAATTACAAGAGAAAAAGACCTATCCCGAATAAGCTAATTTTATCTGTAAATTATGTAAATTGACAATTGGTTGTTGATTACTCACTCTGTTCCATGTACAATAAAAGATGGGAGAATAAATGGGGTCTTTTCTTTATTGGGGGGATATAGCGTGATGGAAAGCTTTTCGCAGGTTCACGAAGAGACGGAAGAGAAACTTGGCAGGGAATTGCAGGAGAATGAAGTGGAGTTCCTGCACTGGGTTTATCAGCGCTATACAGAAGAACAACAGCAAGTTGGTACATAATGGAATAAGATATACGGAAAAGTCTTGATTTTGGTCAAGGCTTTTTTTCATGCTTCAGGAAGTGGTATACTTCTCAATAGAAGGAGTGAGCGTCCATGGCGGTTGCAAATGAAACCATCATACAGAAAATGATTGACGAACTGAACAAGGCACAAGGTAAAGATGAAAGCGGCATGAAGAAACATATTGCCAATGTGCAGCTGCTCTGTGATCTGATGCTGGAAGGGGATAGGGCGGAACCAGTCGATCACAATCTTTCAAAAGAGGAAATGAAGGCGATGATCGGTAAAAACAGTACAGCTGATGTGAAACCAGCACGACGAGTAACAGTTGACGATGGGGCAAATGGTGAATCCTTATTTGATTTTTAACAGCAGGAAATGGGAAGGAGCAGAAAGATGAAATTGTTTTTATTGTTAGGTGCAATAAATGGATTTTTAGCAGTTGCATTAGGTGCTTTTGGGGCACATGGTCTTGAAGGTAAACTGACAGAAAAGATGCTGGGTATCTGGGACAAGGCGGTAACTTACCAGATGTTCCATACGATGGCATTGCTTGTTACCGGATTATTGTTTGCCAAACTGCAAAATGGCGGGATGGTTTGGGCCGGATGGATGTTCTTCATCGGAATTATTCTGTTTTCCGGAAGTTTGTACATTTATTCTGTTTCCGGTGTAACGACGTTCGCGATGATAACGCCGCTTGGTGGTGTGGCATTTCTGATTGGCTGGATCCTGCTCGGCTATACGGTTATCAAATATGTATAGCGTTACAGCTTGAAAAACAGAATAAACGTCAGCAGCAACAGAATGGCGGCTTTTGTAAACTGCTTTAGTCCTTCCGTTGTGTGGAAGGTATTCATGGCAATCAGGCCTTCAAAAATCATACTGATTGCTACAAGAAACAGACAAAAGAAAACAATTAAAAGGTATCCCTGAATAATGGCAATAAGCCCGATAATAACGGCTGCCGCCAATGTCAGCAGTTCCAGGCGAATAAATTTTTCATATGGATGTCGCATTGGAATTTCCCCTTTTGTTGGGACATTAGAAAAACTTGGATGGAAGCCAAGTTTTTCTAAAATCGTCCCTTATCTTGATGGATTTGTGGTCATATTTCCAGAATTACCATATGGATAGGCATAATTAATTTCCTCATCAAATGTTACATAATCCAAGTAAATCATCAGCAGCAAATATCTTTTCCCTGTCTCCGGATCACTTAGAATAATGTGATCCCTGCCCGCTGCTTCGACTCGCCCTTTGAAAATTTTGGAACTCCATTCGGCATTGTTTTCAAATGACATGTAGACGGTTGCAATTTTCCCTTCATTTAACCGCAAAATATTTTCGATGTAAGACTGCTCGGTCGGCAGCATTGGTTCAGCCTGTTCCGGGGCAGGTGCTGCGGGATTCTGCATCGGCGGCTGCATCTGTGACTGATCCATCTGCCTTGTGTCATACGCAGGGTAATAGGCAGGTGCCGCCTGCGGATAATAATAGTATGGATAATAGGCCTGATACGGATTATTGTACGGCTGATTTCCGTTTGGATCCTGATTACTCATAACATACCTCCTTATGTTTAATAGACTCTCGGACATTCACTTTCCAGCGGTGCATAGAAGCAGTGTGATTTAAATCTGCCGGCATTCAACTGGCCGAACCATTGGGAGGGACAGTTTCCTGATGGTCTGAAGAACCAGAGGGCATTAGTGGCCGGTCGATATTGTTTCCCGCTGATTACTTTACGGGCAAGCTTTATGTCTTGCTGGCGAGCTGCCTGGTAAAAGTATCCTTTCTGAACTGCCTCAAATCCACCCGGACTCTGAAAAACCATTTCCCGAATGGTGCCCAGGTTGGTGAAATCCAGGCAATTGGAAAGCACACGATTAACACCGGTATTTCCAACCAAAAGCATCCCCAGCTTGCCGTCACCTTCAGCCTCTGCCCGCATTAAACGGGCAAGCAGCTTAACACCTTTTTCCGTTGTCTTGATAACAGCCATAACCAACACACCCCAATTCTGCACCTCATGCTGTCAGGCTACTAGATATGTGTATGCAACATAAAAACGGATAATGACTGCAAAAATGGAGGTGCCTGGTACCTTGCAACGAAGTTAAACTGCACAAAAAAACCCCCGGCTATAGCCAGGGGGTAGTGATTTAGATGCTCAGGTATGCATCAATATCTTCTTTTGCCAGATGGTTGCCGACGAAAAATTCACCGAACTCACCATACTTGGCACTTACTTCATCAAAGCGCATTTCATACACGATTTTTTTCAACTGCAATACATCGTGGGCAAACAGTGTTACGCCCCATTCCCAGTCATCAAAGCCAAATGATCCGGTAATAATCTGTTTGACCTTGCCGGCGTATTTGCGGCCTGTTTTACTGTGCTCATAAAGCAATTTTGCACGTTCTTTAAAATCAAGGGAATACCAGTTTTCTTCTCCCTGACGGCGCTTGTCCATCGGATAGAAACACATATGCTCCCATTTTGGCAAAATCGGGTGCAGGCGTTCCAGTGTCCGCGGATCATCCGCCGGGCGCTGCGGTCCATACTTGGAAAGTTCGACTACAGACACATAGGAATGGGCCGGCTTTAAGTACTCCGCAAATTTGGATTTATTAAATTCTGTTTCAATGTCGGTCAGTTCGTTCATTGTCGGTCGAAGGAACATAAACATCAAATCCGCTTTTTGTCCGACAACTTTATAAACAACGTGGCTGCCGTTTTCTTCTGTTTCGAGCGCTTCCCATTTTGTCAGGAGGTCTTTAAATTCACTGACTGCTGACTGGCGATCCTCATCTGATGCCATCTTCCAGGAAGTCCAGTCGATTGTTCTCAGGTCATGCAGACAATACCAGCCATCCAATGTTTCAACTGCTTCAGCTGCCATGCTATATCTCTCCTTCAGTCATAAAAATTTTCATATGTTTTTACTATATCATAACCTGGGAACAATAATCATGGAAAACAGGTTCTGTCAACGTTCTGTCATAAGGCCAAAGTTTTTTGGGAGCAGATTCTTTATATTAAGTCCGCCATCGATTATCATTTAATTAGGTTATTTTAATTGGGAGGTTCGTGTTATGAGTACGCTTTTTGAACAATTAAGCAGCAAATTAGCCAACGTGGATAAATCAATTGTTTTTCCGGAAGGCACCGATGAGCGGATTTTAACCGCCGCCAGCCAGCTTGGAGCTTCCGGAACGTTGACCCCGATCCTGCTGGGGGACAAGAATGAGATTAATCGGCAGGCAGAACAAATTGGTGTGGATATCCATTCGTGCAAACTGATGAACCCGGCGGAATTTGCCGAGTTTGATTTAATGGTTGAAACTTTCATCGAACGCCGCAAAGGGAAGGTTTCCGATGAAGAAGCCCGCATTATTCTGACCGACGAAAATTACTTTGGAACCATGCTCGTTTATATGAATCAGGCAGACGGTCTTGTGAGCGGGGCTGTCCATTCAACAGCAGATACAGTCAGACCTGCCCTGCAGATTATTAAAACAAAAGAAGGCATCAAAAAGACATCCGGTGTTTTCGTAATAGTCCGCAATGATGAAAAATATATTTTCGGAGACTGTGCCATCAACATCAGTCCTGATAGTCAGGACCTTGCCGAGATTGCGATGGAGAGCGCCAACACTGCAGCATTGTTCGATATTGATCCGCGTGTGGCGATGCTCAGCTTTTCCACGAAAGGATCGGCAACCTCACCGGAGACGGAAAAAGTAACAGAGGCACTGGAAATTGCCAGATCAAAAAACCCCGATCTTCTTATTGACGGGGAATACCAATTCGATGCGGCATTTGTACCGGATGTGGCGCAACAAAAAGCTCCCGGTTCTGTCTTACAAGGGGATGCGACTGTATTCATTTTTCCAAGTCTTGAGGCAGGTAACATCGGCTATAAAATAGCCCAGCGCCTGGGGGAATTCGGTGCTGTCGGCCCGATTTTGCAGGGATTGAACAAACCGGTCAATGATCTGTCCCGCGGCTGCACGGCAGATGATGTGTATAAACTTGCCATCATTACAGCGGTTCAGGCTGGATAGGAGCGACAAAAAAGCTTGCGGCAATGTGCTGCAAGCTTTTTTTGCCATATAAGAACCGCACGCAGGGTCGATAACTTGACATGAAGGTTGATAATTACAGCGCGTGGGTCGATTATTGCTGCATCAGGGTTGATAACTCAACTGTGAAGGTTGATATCACCGGATGAAGGTTGATACTGGTACATGAGGGTCGATTTGTTCGCCGCAAAGTTGATATTCCCCATTCATCCTTCATAAAGCCGGCTCCACACAAGAGTCCTTACTACTGCAGCCCGGCAATCCCCTCATTCCGTTTCACCATCTGTGCATATCGTTTTTCAAACTGTGCAGCTTCTGCATCAGAAAAGTCGGAGGAAACGACTTCTTCACTTATTTCCTGCAATGCGTTCACGACACGTTCTTTCATATCACCAACGGTAAGCCGCATGCCTAGCAATTCAGATAAAGATGCCATTTTCGATGGATCAACTTTTGGAAATTCAAAGTTTGTCTCGTCATTTTTCAATGCAATATTATAAAAGTCCCGGATTAATTCAGCCCGCTCCACGCCTTTTCCTTCGACATCCAAATAAATTTGAATCGCAGCGCCATCCTTTACGCGCCGCTGTGAAATCCCGGCAAATTTGCGTCCGTCTATACTCAAGTCATAGTCGCCCGGACAATAGGACCCGACTATCTCATATGTTTCAATGCTGTCTGTCAAATCGCGCAGCAAATATTTTACAAAACCGACCATCGCCTCATAGCAATCATATATCGATACATGTTTGACCCCCGGCAGCACAAGGGAAATGTTCAAAACACCAGCATCCAGTGCTACAGCAAGCCCGCCGGAATTGCGGACAACGACGTGATACCCGCGGGCGGCGAGCAGTTGTACGCCTTCATCTATATATGGCAGGCGGGCATCGGGGATTCCGAGTACAACGGTATCCGGATGTACCCACAGCCGTACCGCCGGCGTTGTAATCCCGTTGACAAACAGTGCCAACACATCGTCCACTGCAAATGATGTCAATGCGGAGTAGGGTTTATGATGAAACGTTTTTTTCCCGGAATGATCAAGATATCGGATAGTTGAATTTCGGATGAGGCCACGCCAGTTTTTCATTGTTTTCTCCTTCTGTAAATCAAGATTGACTCTTTTTAACTTTAGACATCTATTATATAATAAAATAAAAGTTGTCGAAAAGAAACGGGTTGTAAAAATGGCTTACAAAGATGAACAATTAAACGAAGAAAAAGTGTTTAAAGACCCGGTGCACCGGTATGTTCATGTACAGGATCAGGTGATTTGGGATTTGATCGCCGCCCCGGAATTCCAGCGGCTGCGGCGTATTAAACAGCTTGGTACCACATACTTGACGTTTCACGGTGCTGAACACAGCCGGTTTAACCACTCGCTCGGCGTCTATGAGATTGTCCGCCGGATTCTGTATAATTTCAACGGACATACACATTGGAATCCGGATGAACGTCTGCTCTGTCTATGTGCGGCACTTCTGCATGACCTGGGGCATGGACCGTTTTCGCATTCGTTTGAAAAAGTATTCAAGCTGGATCATGAGCACTTTACAAAACAAATTATCGTTGGCGACACGGGGATTAACCGGATTTTGGAACATGTTTCACCGGGATTCTCCAAAAAAGTTGCCGATGTCATTAATAAAACATACGAAGATAAGCTCGTTGTCAGCTTGATTTCCAGCCAAATTGACGCGGATCGAATGGATTATCTGCAGCGGGATGCGTATTTCACTGGTGTCAGTTACGGACATTTTGATATGGAGCGGATTTTGCGGGTGATGCGGCCGATTGAAGATCAGGTCGTCATCAAATCAAGCGGAATGCATGCGGTGGAAGATTACATTATGAGCCGCTATCAAATGTACTGGCAGGTTTATTTCCATCCGGTGACAAGGAGTGCAGAAGTGATTTTGTCGAAAATCCTGCATCGGGCCAAATATTTGTTTCAACAAAATTACACATTTAAATTACGGCCGGCCCATTTTATTTCCTTTTTTAAGGAAGATGTCGACCTGAGTGATTATCTTAGATTGGATGAATCGATTGTTTCTTATTACTTCCAGCTATGGCAGGAGGAAGACGATAAGATCTTAAGAGATTTGTGCGAGCGGTTCATGAATCGGCACTTATTTAAGTATATCGAATTCAATCCAAATCAGCAGATGAATGAATGGATGGAGCTTTACCGTTTGTTTCAGAAGGCGGGCATTGATCCGGAATATTATTTGGTTGTCGATTCATCATCGGACCTGCCGTACGATTTTTACAGGCCGGGTGAAGAGGAAGAGCGGCTCCCGATTCATTTACGCATGCCGAATGGTGAGTTGAAGGAACTTTCCCGGCACTCTGATATTGTTGAAGCGATATCCGGGAAAAAACGGACGGACCATAAGCTGTATTTTCCGGCTGATATGATTGAAAAAATAGCTGATGATGGAGTAAAAGGTAAAATTCTGGAGCTTTTATATGGAGGTGCAGGGAATCATGCTGACTAATCATGCAAAACTAATGCAATTTTTTTCGGTGGCAAACGATGTCAGCGGACGAAAAAAACTGCAGAAAATGATTTATATTTTGCAGCGGTGTCACATGCCGTTTGAGGAAAAATATCAGTTTCACTTTTACGGTCCATACTCTGAAGAGCTTTCACTCCGGGTGGAAGAATTGTGCAATCTTGGTTTTATCGCGGAGGAAAAAGAGGACCGGAGCAACTATTTTCAATACAATTATACAATTACTGACGATGGAAAATCTTTTTTGGATCAGTTTCGGCTTGAGATGCCGGATATGACCACTCACGTAAAGATGCTGAAAGAAAAAAGTTCACGCTTCCTGGAGCTTGTTTCCACAATGCTCTTTTTTGACGATTTAGCGGAAGATGAATTGTATGAAAAAATACATACCGTCAAACCGAAACAAAATTATACGGATACCGAAATCAGCGACGCCCAGCTGTTTATCCGATCATTACGTGAGAGCCCGCCTTCCTGATGGCGGGTTTTTTCAGGTGAAAAGCTTGAGCAATCGCTCATATGTGAAATGTCCCATTAACCTATGCTACAATGGTTACCAAAGCTTGTAGGAGGGTCAGATAATGAGTTCAGAGCAATCTTCAAATAAAAAGAAAAGCAATCCATTTACGATACTTAAGGACGATTCCACGGATGGCCATGGCGGCTACGGCATCGGTTCCATCAGCCTTGAAAATATGTCACCGGTAATAATTGATCCAAATGAAGACCGTGCGTTCGTTGATATGGGTGCGATGCATGCCCGCAGTGAAGTGGAACGCCGTGTGAAATTTTTGCCTAATAAAGAGGAAGTACCGAACGGAAAACTGTATTGGATCGTCTGGGTAACAGTTGAAAAAGGGGAAAATGGTCCATATTTTTCCGGTGTATGCGGAAGTGAAATCCGTGTAGACCGCTCAATCAAGCGCGCATACAAGTCCATGCCTGAGCATGTCACACATATGGACAAGTCACTTAAAGGTAAAGTCATGGTTGAACATATGGATGACCATTCCAAGAAATTGCTGAAGGATTTCCTTGCTGATTTTGAAGGCGGGGAAATGTGGAAAAACTCTACCGACGAACTTAAAGATGTACTTCCGGAATAAAATTGAACATTTTGTGACTGAATTATGAACAATAATTTAAAATCTTGTACTTTCAACCGGAAATTTGTAAAATATGTATACATGGGCTAACTCATGTATTACTAGGACAAAAAAGAGGCTGACTCTATACGGATAGGGTCGGCTTCTTTTTTGTCTTTTATGGAGACCCTACTGGGAAAATCCATCAAAACAGCATATCAAACAACTTTTCAAAAATACCTTTCTCTTTATCATGACTTTCCCGATCGGAATCTTGCTTTACATCTTCGCCATCTTCCGGCATATGCTTGGTGCAATGGACTTCAGGTGCTGTTCCTTTTTCATAATACATCACACGGCTTTTCTCACAATATGGTGTTGCCCTTTTTCCTGTAACCGGATCAATCGACACGCCGACAACGCCATCCGGGACAGTAAAGCGTTTGGCGGGCATATCTTCATGCGCGGCCTTCATAAAATCCGCCCAAATATTTTTCGCATATGCAACTTCTTCGGTTTTAACAAGCGGATTATTATTGTCGTAGCCAGTCCACACGCCCATCACGAGCTGAGGACTGTAGCCAATCATCCAGCTGTCTGTATTGGTTGTGCCGGACTTGGCTGCATATATGCGGTCAAGTTCATCGGCAACTGTCGAGCCGGTAACTGACATGTAGCCGTCCAGCGTACGATCAAATATGCCTGTCAGCAATTGAGTCAAAACGAATGTTGTTTGTTTGTCCAATATTTGCTCACCGGTTTCTTCTTTTCGTTCAAAAATAACTTTGCCGCGACGGTTCACGATTTTCGTAATGGTGTGTCCATCAATTTGGTGCCCGCCATTGGCGATCATTCCATAACCGGCAACCATGTCCTCAACTGTGACTGACGCGGTTCCAAGGGCTAGCGACGGAACTGCCGGAAGTTTGCTGTCAATCCCGAATTTTTTTGCTGTATCAACCAGTTTTTGCGCCCCCAAATAAATATTCGTTTTAACGGCGTATACATTATCCGAAAGGGCAAGTGCCTGGGCAAGTGAAATTGGGCGATTGGCGTAATAGCCATTAAAGTTGCTCGGCTGATACACCTTTCCGTCTTCCAATTCAAAAGCTGTCGGTTTGCTCTCCAGCATCGTGCTCGGGGTGTACCCGTTCCGCAGTGCGGCGTAATATAAAAAGGCTTTAAACGTTGAACCTGGCATGCGTTTGGCGCGGACTGCCCGGTTAAATTGGCTCTCCCGGTAATTTCTTCCGCCAACCAGCGCGCGAATTCCGCCGGTGTCAGGGGCCATTGCCACGGCTCCAAGCTGAATGTCACTTGCATCATTTATGACACTGGCTGCATTTTTCTCCAGCTTTTTCTGAAGCGACTTATCAAGTGTTGTAAAGATTTTATAGCCGCCTGACCGGATGGATTCGGTATCTGTGTCAAGAATATTGGCAGCTTCCAACAGGACCGTATCCTGGAAATACGGTGCGGCAGCAGGCTGTTTTTCTTCATTTTTCCCTGCATATGCCAATGTTTCATGTGACGCCAAATAATATTGCTGCTCTGAAATGACATCATTTTTCCACATCGTCAGTAAAATCTGTTTCTGACGCCGTTCCGCATTTTTCCGGTTATTTAACGGGGAGTAATAAGATGGCCCTTTTGGAATTGCAGCAAGCATCGATGCTTCGGCCAAGCTTAGTTCACTTGCCGATTTATCGAAAAAAAACCTGCTTGCTGCTTCAATCCCGTATGCCCCGTGTCCGAAGTAGATGGTGTTCAAATAGCCTTCCAGAATTTCATTTTTGGAGTAGTACATTTCAATTCGTACCGTATAAAATGCTTCCTTGATTTTACGTGTCCACGATTTTTCATGGGATAAATACAAATTTCGGGCATACTGCTGGGTCAGGGTACTCGCACCTTCCTGCAGGGACATGCTTTTTAAATCAGCCAACGCTGCACCGGCAATGCGTTTTAAATCAAATCCATTATGCTCGTAAAAATGCTGGTCCTCAATCGCAAGCGTGGCCCGGATGACATGCGGCGAAATATCCTCGAGATTAACCCAGTAACGGTTTTCAACACCGCTTTCTTCGCCGATTACATCACCGTGAATGCCATAGTAGATTGTATTTTGATCTGTCATCAGTTTTGGCGGTCCAAGCAGGAAACTGATGAAATACACAGCAACAAGCATGGTCAGACCAAGCATGAACAAGCCGCCAAAACTGTACAGCAACAGATACCATTTGTTTTCGGGTATAAATTTTTTCATCTTCATACAGCTTTACCCCATTATCGTTATCGATTAATTATTACCATTATGGGAAAAGAAAGTCCGGAATAAACGGAAAAATTCGTATAATTCCGTTCCGCTGAGCAAAATTTTTTTATATTGATAAACAGGTACCATTATCGATATAATAGGAAATTATATGATACAGGAGCGGAGTAGGATGAACTTGGAGTCAAAATCCATTACAATTGAGATGCAGACAATGATTGATAACGATGGTGAAATGGAATACAATACTCTAAACGAATCCGGTACGTATTATGAAAAGGGAAACCGCTGTATACTGACATATGAGGAAACAACTGATGATGGTGCAGCAATTAAGAATCTGATCACCATTAATCCGGACCGAGTCAGTATCAAGCGGGTTGGTGTCGTTACGATGCATCAGCAATTCCATACCGGTCAAAAAACGGAGAACGTATTTCAGCATCCCCATGGCAACATACATATGGAAACCTATACGGATACCATTGCTTTTCAGTCTCTGACAGGAGAGAGGAATGGGTTACTGACCATTGATTACTCAGTAAGTCTTAATGGACAGGAAGCACGAACACACAAATTGGAAATGACACTGAAGAAGGAGGAATCCGAATGAATGTCCTTGCACAAACGGAAGACACGTTAAAGCAGGAAATTGCAGCCGCGGTTGTAAAAGCGGAACTCGCATCAGAAGCAGAACTCCCGGCAATTATTCTGGAAAAACCAAAAGAAAAGGCACACGGTGATTTTGCGACCAATATTGCCATGCAGTTGGCCCGTATTGCCAAAAAAGCACCACGCTTGATTGCGGATGATATTGTGCAAAATCTGGACAGTACGAAGGCAGCAGTTGATAAAGTGGAGATTGCCGGACCAGGTTTTATCAACTTTTTCATGAAAGGTGACTATTTAGGTGAATTAATTCCAACCATCCTGAATGCCGGCAAGGATTACGGCCGGACGGACACTGGAAAAAACGGGAAAGTGCAGGTTGAATTTGTTTCGGTTAATCCGACCGGGGACTTGCACCTGGGACATGCCCGCGGCGCAGCATTTGGTGATGTCCTCTGCAATGTGCTCGAGATGGCCGGCTATCAAACTGACCGGGAATATTATGTGAATGACGCCGGAAGCCAGATTGACAATCTCGCATTATCGATTGAGGCGCGCTACAAAGAGGCACTTGGCATGAAAGGAGAAATGCCGGAAGATGGTTACCGCGGCGCAGATATTATTGATATCGGCAAAACGCTTGCAAATGAGTATGGGGAACAGTGGATCAATACGGGAAAAACGGAAAGGCTTGCTTTTTTCAAGGAATATGGCCTGAATTTTGAATTAGATAAGTTGAAAAAAGACCTGAATGATTTCGGTGTTTACTTTGACAACTGGTTCTCGGAACAATCATTGTATGATGCCAACAAAGTGAAAGAAGCGGTACAGACATTGAAGGACGGCGGGTATGTTTACGATCAGGATGGTGCGGTATGGTTCCGTTCCACGGCATTTGGCGATGACAAAGACCGCGTGCTTATCAAACAGGATGGTAATTACACGTACCTCACCCCGGACATTGCTTATCATAAAAATAAACTGGAACGCGGCTATGATCAGATTATTAATGTGTGGGGAGCGGATCACCACGGTTATATCGGCAGAATGCGCGCAGCCATTGAGGCATTGGGTTATTCCCCCGAAAAGTTTGACGTGAAAGTCATTCAAATGGTTCGCCTGTTTGAGAATGATGAACTGATTAAAATGTCCAAACGCACCGGGAAAATTGTGGCACTCCGCGATCTGCTCGATGAGGTTGGAGCTGATGCAGTTCGGTATTTCTTCATTATGCGTTCAAATGATACGCAGCTGGATTTTGACATGGATCTGGCCAAATCGGAATCAAATGATAATCCGGTATACTATGTACAATACGCACATGCCCGGATTTGCACGATGCTGAAGCAGGCGGAGGAAAAAGGCCTTGCAGGTGATGGTAATTATAATGCGGAGCTTCTCACATCTGAAAAAGAAGTGGAATTGCTGAAAAAACTGGGGGAATTCCCGCAGACCGTTGCAGATGCAGCACAAAAACAGACCCCGCATAAAATAACGCAATATGTATTCGATCTGGCATCCCAGCTGCACAGTTTTTACAATGCGGAAAAAGTGCTGAATCCAGATGATCCGGAACAGACTAAAGCACGCATCGCCCTGATGAAAGCAGTCCGAATCACCATTCAAAACAGCTTAGGCCTGCTCGGAGTGAATGCACCGGAGAAGATGTAGAGGACGGCTGCTGAGTTGATATGCCACCGCTCCGGAAATACACTTCGCTTTCCGCGGAGATAAGGTGAACGTGCCGAAGAAAGTGCACAACCCGCCGAAGGAAGAGTCAGAACCGCCGAACAAATCGCGACAGCCGCCGAAGAAAGTGTTGAACCCGCCGAAGAACCCCCGGCTCGCGCCGAAGAAAGCTACCTATTCAGATATTATTTTACCCCACGGAGGCAAGGGTTCATAAAAAACCGGGTAGTTCCCAATACCCGGTTTTTAATATGTTTATCCACGCCAAATAAAGGCTTACCGAAAGAATAATTTATGACAATTATCACATTTAGCAAAAAATGAGTTGACTGAATGATCATTCACTTATAAAGTATAACTATGGACATTTCACATAAATCGCGTTTGTCGTTTTTTGCTGAAAAATGCAATCGCTGTCATTTTACGTTACAATACTACTTACAGAGGGGGAGCGAATAATGGACACATTTCTGCTAATAAACGGTGTGGCGTTCGCGGCTATCGTCATCTATGGTCTATACTTGTTTGCCAGAGTTGTGACAACGCGGATTTCCTACATCAAGATGGGGAAGAAATCAGACTTTGACCGTGATTTTAAAGAGCGGTTCCGCCGAATCGGAAAAATAGTATTTGGACAGTCCAAACTATTGAAAGACAAAAAATCAGGTTCCATTCATGTCATGATGTTCTACGGTTTCCTGCTTGTGCAATTCGGCGCAATTGACCTATTTGTAAAAGGGCTTTCCCCGGGCAGTCATTTACCGTTCGGGCCAGTATATCCGGCCTTTACATTCTTTCAGGAACTGGTTGTTTTGATGATCCTGGTAGCTGTCGTGTGGGCATTCTACCGCCGCTACATTGAAAAAATCATTCGTTTGAAACGGGGATTTAAAGCGGGACTTGTTCTGCTATTTATCGGTACACTGATGTTTTCCGTACTATTTTCAAACGGGATGGAACTTATTTGGCTGGAAGAAGCAAAAATTGGATGGTCACAGCCTGTTGCCAGTTTAATAGCATTGGTCTTCAGCTGGCTGCCTGAAACAGCAGCAATGGTATTATTCTTTGTATTCTGGTGGGTGCACACCATTACGATCCTGTCATTCCTGATTTATGTACCGCAATCGAAACACGCACACTTGATTGCTGCGCCGGCTAACGTGTTTTTGAGTAAACGCGTACCTGGTAAACTGAAAAAAATAGATTTTGATATTGATGAAGATACTGAAGACGAAGATGAGATATCCTTTGGTGTTGGTAAAGTGGAAGATTTTGAGCAGCATCAGATGATTGATTTTTATGCCTGTGTGGAGTGCGGGCGCTGTACAGACGTTTGCCCGGCATCCGGTACAGGAAAGATGCTGTCACCGATGGATATCATGATTAAAGCACGTGATCACCTGACCCAAAAAGGTGCTGCAGTTACCGGCAAAAAGCCGTGGGTTCCGACTTATGCGTTTGCAGGTACGGCTGGAAACCAGATGGCAGCTGCCGATGGTGCAGTGGAAAAAATGGATGCAGTCAGCCTGATTGGCGACGTTATTACACAGGAAGAACTTGCCGGCTGTACAACTTGCCGAAACTGTGAAGATGCATGTCCGGTTAATAATGAGCATGTCGGTACAATTATTGATATGCGCCGTTACCTGGTTATGACGGAAGGGAAGATGGACCCGGATGCCCAGCGTGCTGTTATGAACATTGAGCGCCAAGGCAACCCATGGGGGCTTTCCAAAAAAGACCGGATTAAATGGCGTGAACAGGATGAAGATGCATACATCCCTACTGTCAAAGAACTGAAAAAAGAAGATAAAGATTTTGAATACCTTTTCTGGGTAAGCTCAATGGGCTCATTTGACAACCGCAGTCAAAAAATTGCCCTGGCATTTGCTAAACTGATGAATAAGGCTGGCATCAGCTTTGCGATTTTGGGAAACAAAGAGCAAAACTCCGGTGATACGGCACGTCGTATCGGGAACGAGTTTCTATTCCAGGAAATTGCCGAGAAAAATATGAAGGAATTCAACAAACATGACGTGAAAAAGATCGTAACCATCGATCCGCACGCATACAATATTTTCAAAAACGAATATCCGGATTTCGGATTTGAAGCGGAAGTTTATCATCATACACAAATGCTGTATGACTTGGTGATGAATGGGAAATTGAAGCCGGAGCGGGATATTAACCAGCGCTTGACTTATCATGACTCCTGTTATCTTGGAAGGTATAATGGCGTGTATGACCCGCCGCGTGAAATTCTGAAATCCATTCCGGGGCTTGAACTTACAGAAATGGATCGCAGCCGTGAAAACGGGATGTGCTGTGGTGCCGGCGGTGGCCTGATGTGGAGTGAGGAAACGACAGGCAACCGGATCAACGTTGCCCGCACGGAGCAGGCATTGCAGACGGAATCAACGATGATCTCCAGTGCATGTCCATATTGCCTGACCATGTTGAGTGATGGTACGAAGGCAAAAGAAGTGGAAGAAGATATCAGTACAATGGATGTTGCAGAAATACTTGCATTGAGTGTTTTTGTGGAAGAAGGAGTAAAAACAGCATAAAAGGCAGTATCAGAGGGGTTTTTAAATGCCCCTCTGCTTTTAGGCCCAGTATTGAGCGAGCGTTCAATCGCTTTTTGATTGCATCTTCTATACCATGATGATAGGTTAAAAGAAAGCGTTCACAATAGGAATCTATAAAACTTGTAAAGAAAGGAAGCTGAAAAAATGCGCAAAACCGTTATTGTATCAGGTGCCAGAACCCCGTTTGGAAAGTTTGGAGGATCGTTAAAATCTTTTACGGCCCCGCAGCTTGGCGGAAAAGCAATCCGTGAAGCGCTGGATCGCGCCGGACTCGAGGAAAAAGAAATCAATGAAGTTATTATGGGAACTGTTTTGCAGGGCGGCCAGGGCCAGATTCCGTCACGTCAGGCAGCACGTATTGCAGGCATTCCATGGGATGTAAAAACTGAAACGATTAACAAGGTCTGTGCATCAGGATTACGAAGTGTGACTCTTGCCGATCAGCTCATTCGAGTTGGCGATGAGGACGTCATTGTCGCTGGCGGAATGGAGAGCATGAGCAATGCACCATACTATTTGCCGGATGCGCGTTGGGGAAACCGTATGGGTGACAAACGCGTTGTCGATATGATGGTCCATGATGGGTTGACATGTTCATTCAACAATGTGCACATGGGAAGCTATGGAAATGGTACTGCCGATGAATTCAATGTGTCCCGGGAGGATCAGGATGAGTGGGCATACCGCAGTCATCAGCGTTCAGTAAAGGCAATCGAGGATGGCAAGTTTGCCGAAGAAATCGTGTCACTGGAAGTTCCGCAGCGTAAAGGTGACCCAATTCTAGTTGATACAGATGAAGCACCAAGGAAAGACACAAGCTTGGAAAAACTCGGCAAATTGCGCCCGGCTTTTGATAAAGATGGTACAATCACTGCCGGAAACGCACCTGGTGTCAATGATGGCGCATGCGCATTTGTCGTAATGTCGGATGAAAAGGCGGAAGCACTTGGTAAAAAACCGATGGCAACAGTACTTGGCCATGCTGAAGTTGCAGTCGATACGAAAGATTTTCCGCAGACACCAGGACTCGTCATCAACAAACTGCTTGAAAAAACAGGCTATGCCAAAGATGATATAGATTTGTTCGAAATCAATGAAGCGTTTGCAGTTGTATCATTGGCCAGCGGAAAAATTGCTGACATTGATCCGGAAAATGTGAATGTCAATGGTGGTGCCGTTGCACTTGGCCATCCAATCGGCGCAAGCGGGGCACGCATCATTTTAACACTTATTCATGAACTGAAACGCCAGGGCGGCGGACTCGGAATTGCAGCCATCTGCAGCGGCGGCGGCCAGGGAGATGCTGTCTTGATTGAAGTTCCGAAGCAGTAATACAGGTGCTGCGGCTGTTGCGGCAGCAACCGGCATTCGATTTTTTGCAATGCTGAAGTTTTAACAACATGGCTAGAAAAAGGAGGAGATACAATGGCAATTGAAAAAGTTATGGTAATCGGCGCCGGACAGATGGGCGCCGGAATTGCCCAAGTATGTGCCCAGTCAGGATTCAACGTTATTTTAAATGATGTCAATGAATCAGCACTGAATAAAGGGATGAAATCAATTGAAAAGCTTCTTACACGAGCGGTTGAAAAGGAGCGTATCAGTGAACAGGACAAAACAGATACAATCAACCGGCTGAAACCATCCACGGAAATAAAGGATGCCGGGTCATGTGATTTGGTTATCGAAGCAATTGTAGAGAACATGGAAGTGAAGACAAAAGTGTTCCGTGATCTTGATGCATTCGCACCGAAACATGCGATTTTAGCAACAAACACTTCGTCACTGCCGATTACAGAAATTGCGGCGTCAACCAATCGGCCGGAACAGGTTATCGGGATGCATTTCATGAACCCGGTTCCTGTTATGAAACTTGTTGAAATCATCCGAGGCATTCAGACAAGTGATGAAACGTATCAGGCAATTGAAGATATGACGAAAAAACTGTCAAAAACGCCGGTGGAAGTAAATGATGCCCCTGGGTTTGCAGCGAATCGTATTTTAATGCCGATGATCAATGAAGCGATTTTTGCATTGCAGGAAGGGGTCGCATCTGTTGAGGACATTGATACGGTTATGAAACTCGGTATGAATCACCCAATGGGCCCGCTGACACTGGCGGACTTCATCGGGCTGGATACATGCTTGTATATCATGGAAGTACTGTACGAAGGATTTGCGGACAGTAAATATCGTCCATGTCCACTGCTCAGAAAATATGTAAAGGCTGGTTGGCTCGGTAAAAAATCCGGCCGCGGTTTTTATCAATACAGCTGATTTATTTGTTCGTTTTAAATCAACAGGAATAACAGAGAGGGGGGCAATTGGATGAACCTTAATTTTACAGAAGAACAGGAAATGATGCGGAAAATGGTTCGGGATTTTGCCCAAAAGGAAGTACAACCGCACATTGAACGAATGGAAAAAGAAGACCGTTTTCCGGAAGAAGTTATCCGTAAGATGGGGGAACTCGGACTGATGGGTATCCCAATCCCGGAAGAATACGGCGGGAGCGGCATGGATTATACATCGTACATTATTGCCATCAATGAACTGGCCAAGGTCAGTGCGACAGTCGGCGTTATTTTATCTGTGCATACATCTGTCGGGACAAATCCGATTTTGTATTTCGGTACAGAGGAACAAAAAAAGCATTACATTCCTAAACTCGCATCCGGGGAGTACCTTGGTGCATTCGCCGTGACAGAACCCGGTGCCGGATCTGACGTGGCAAGCATGAAAACGAGGGCGAAAAAAGACGGGAATTATTATATTTTGAACGGTTCCAAAGTTTTTATTACAAACGGCGGATTTGCTGATACATTTATCACGTTTGCCAGAACCAGCGATGAAGCTGGTTCAAAAGGTGTGAGTGCTTTTATCCTCGAGCGCGATACACCGGGTTTCGAAATCGGCAAGGCGGAACGGAAGATGGGGCTGCATGGTTCCAGCACCGTACAATTGAACTTTGATAATTGCAAAGTACCAAAGAAGCAGCTGCTCGGCAATGAAGGCGACGGATTTAAAATTGCGATGGCTAATTTAAATGTCGGTCGAATCGGGATTGCTGCACAGGCACTCGGAATCGGTGAAGCAGCATTGGAGCATGCAACAGCATATGCGCAAGAACGACAGCAATTCGGGAAATCGATTGCCAAAAACCAGGGAATTTCATTTAAACTGGCAGATATGGCGACAGAAGTCGAAGCTGCGAAACTATTAGTGTATAACGTTGCTTCGCTTGTTGAGCGGGATATTCCGGCAAGCAAAGAGGCATCCATGGCAAAGATGTTCGCATCAAAAACAGCCAGAAAAGCTGCGATTGAGGCCGTACAGGTTTTCGGCGGATATGGCTATACCGAAGATTACCCGGTGGAGCGCCTCTTCCGTGATGCCAAGGTTACCGAGATTTATGAAGGAACGAACGAAATCCAGCATATCGTAATTGCCAAGAATCTTTTGAAAGACTAGGAGGAAGAACAGATGAATTTTCAATTGACCGAAGAACAAGAAATGCTGCGCAAGATGGTCCGTGATTTCGCCAAAAAAGAGGTGGAACCAACTGCGGCAGAACGTGATGAAGAAGAGCGTTTCGACCGGAAAATTTTTGATCAAATGGCTGAACTGGGACTGACAGGAATCCCATGGCCTGAAGAATATGGCGGAATAGGAGCGGATTTTGTCAGCTACGTCATTGCGGTTGAGGAGCTGTCACGTGTATGTGCATCTACTGGTGTAACATTGTCCGCACACCTGTCACTTGCCAGCTGGCCGATTTATAAGTACGGAAACGAAGAGCAGAAGAAGACATTCCTGTACCGCCTGGCTACCGGTGAAGCATTGGGCGCATATGCGCTTTCTGAGCCGGGTTCAGGGAGTGATGCAGCAGGTATGAAAACCATTGCCAAAAAAGACGGTGATGATTACATTCTGAATGGAAGCAAAGTCTGGATCACCAATGGCGGTGTGGCTGACCTTTACATCGTTTTTGCCATGACAAACCCGGAAGCAAGACATAAGGGGATCAGCGCATTTATCGTGGAAAAAGGAACAGAAGGGTTTACATTCGGTAAGAAGGAAAAGAAATTGGGGATCCGTTCATCCCCTACGACGGAATTGATTTTTGAAAACTGCCGTGTGCCAAAAGAAAACATGCTTGGTGAAGAGGGCGAAGGATTTAAAATCGCTATGACAACGCTTGACGGCGGCCGTAATGGTATTGCTGCACAGGCGCTCGGAATCGCCCAAGGTGCACTGGATGCATCAACGGATTATGCGAAAGAACGCGAACAGTTCGGCAAACCGATTGCAGCGAATCAAGGTATTTCGTTTAAGCTTGCTGACATGGCAACAGATGTGGAAGCAGCGCGTCTCTTAACCTATCAGGCTGCATGGCTTGAATCAGAAGGAAAACCATACGGCAAAGCATCCGCAATGTCGAAGCTGTTTGCCGGTGATGCCGCCATGCGCATTACCGTTGAAGCTGTTCAGGTATTCGGCGGATATGGCTACACGAAAGATTATCCGGTTGAACGTTACATGCGCGATGCGAAAATCACGCAGATCTATGAAGGCACAAACGAAATCCAGCGCCTTGTTATTGGCCGGATGCTGACGAAGTAGAAGATCTAATGCGGGAGTGAATAGCGTTTGGCTCAAATTGACGGGCTTTTGGCCCAAGTTGAACTAATTTTGGCCCAAATTTGATCCGAATCGGCTTAAGTTCACAAATATTTGGCTCAAGTTTATAATTTCGACCGTGCGAAATCCAGACCCGGACGGGGAGCACATCCAATCAGGCAAGCAGTTCCAAATACCGGTGAACTACTTTGAAACAGAAAGGATGGTCATGAACATGCACCAGCTTGTTGAACAAATTAAAGAAAAAAATATACGCGCGTTGGCACGTGCCATCACCATGGTGGAAAATGACCATCCTGAGAAGCTCGCTATGCTGAGCGATGTTTTCTCCTTGAAAAAACATGCCCAATATGTCGGCTTAACCGGATCGCCCGGTGCCGGAAAAAGTTCACTCGTTAACCGGCTGATTACACATATTCGGAGTGAAGGAAAAACTGTTGCAGTGGTTGCTGTCGACCCTACAAGCCCGTTCAGCGGCGGTGCACTGCTTGGCGATCGTGTCCGGATGAATGAACACTTTACCGATGAAGGTGTCTACATCCGCAGTATGGCAACGCGCGGCAGTCTTGGCGGTCTTGCCCGGGCGACCAAAGATGCAGTAAGGATTTGCGATGCATATGGGTTTGATGTCGTAATCGTTGAGACAGTCGGTGTCGGTCAGTCAGAGCTGGACATTATGAAAATTGTTGATACGACTGCACTTGTTTTGACGCCGAATAGTGGTGATGTGCTGCAGATTTTTAAAGCGGGCATTATGGAAATTGCCGATTTGTTTGTCATCAACAAAGCAGACCTGCCTGGTTACGGCAAGCTCAAGGCACTATTAAAAGAGCTTGTGATGATGACAGCTAAAGGCGATCAGGAGACCCAGATTGTCAAAACGATTACGACAGAAAACAAAGGCATTGATAAACTGTGGGAAAAAATCAATGCGCATCATGATTTTTTATATCATACAGCTGAAGGAAAAGAACGACGTCAATTTCAGCAGGAGCTGGAAGTTTATGAACTTGTTCGCGAAGAAATATGGCTTGACGTAAAAGAATACATGGAGCAAAACAACACGGACATTACAATTGAGGCAGACAGTGATCCATATCAGCTGGCACAGGAAATTTTTAAAAAATGGAAGGGGGACAAACATGACTGAAAAAAACAAAATCCTTTCTTCTGTAAAAGATGTTAGTCTGGTCGAAAAACGCCGCAGCCAAATGATCAAAGGTGCAATTTCGCTTTTTAAGGAAAAAGGTTTTCACCGGACAACGACACGTGAAATAGCCAAAGAATCCGGGTTCAGCATCGGCACACTTTATGAATATATCCGAACAAAGGAAGATGTGCTTTTTCTTGTTGTGGATGCGATTTATAAGCAAGTCAGACAGCGGCTTGAGGCGGCTATTGACCTGAAGAATCCATCCGTTGACAATCTGGAAAGTGTTATCCGCTCTTATTTTGAATTGATGGATGACATGCAGGAAGAAGTCATTATCCTGTATCAGGAAGTTAAATCGCTGAAAAAGGAAACACGCGACTATGTCCTGCAAAAGGAACGCGACATGGTCGGCATGCTGGAAGAGGTCATTGTTTCATGTGTCCCGCATGACATGGCAAAGCAGGATGTGAAACTTCTGGCGAATAACATATTTATCCAAGGACAAATGTGGGGGTTCAGACGATGGATGCTGCAAAAGCAGTTTACCCTTGATGAGTACATTGAACGCCAGACAGACTATTTAACACAGGCACTGGCAATTGAACGAAAAAATACGAAAGACAGGAGGATGGATGATGGAACAAGTGCAACTGTATAAGCCGGTAAATCCCGTTCGTTTTGTAACGGCATCCAGTTTATATGACGGTCATGATGCATCAATCAATATTATGCGCAGAATTCTCCAGTCGAGCGGAGCGGAAGTGATTCACCTTGGTCATAACCGGTCTGTTGAGGAGGTCGTCTATGCGGCGATTCAGGAGGATGCGCAAGGAATTGCGATTTCATCCTATCAGGGCGGTCATGTGGAATATTTCAAATACATGATTGACCTGCTGAATGAGTTAGGCGCGGAACATATAAAAGTTTACGGCGGTGGCGGGGGTGTCATTATCCCGCGGGAAATAAAAGAATTGCATGATTACGGAGTCTCCAGGATTTTTTCACCGGAAAATGGCCGTGAACTGGGGCTTCAGGGTATGATTAATAAAATGCTTGAGGAATGTGACTTTTTGCCGCCGATTGATTTGAAACAAGATCAGGATAAATTGGCTGCCGGAGAACGACAGGCAATCGCCCGTTTCATTACGTATATGGAAGGCAATCAGAAAGACGATAAAAAACAAACGGTACTGAAAAAATTACAGCAAAAATCCAATCATGCACCGGTGCTCGGGATTACCGGTACTGGCGGTGCGGGTAAAAGTTCCCTCACCGATGAACTGATTCGCCGTTTTATTAACGAAGTACCCGATAAAAAAATTGCGATTATCTCGATTGACCCGACGAAAAAGAAAACCGGCGGCGCATTATTAGGCGACCGTATTCGGATGAACGCTATTTTTACCGACCGTGTATACATGCGTTCACTGGCAACGCGTGATTCAAGGAGCGAATTATCGAAGGCGCTTCATGACATTATTGATGTTGTACGCGCCGCATCCTACGATTTTATTATTGTGGAAACAAGCGGTATCGGTCAGGGTGATGCGGCAATTACCGATGTGACTGACCTGTCCATGTATGTGATGACTGCAGAGTTTGGTGCACCTTCACAGTTGGAAAAAATCGACATGATTGATTTTGCCGACTTTATTGTCATTAATAAATTTGAACAAAAAGGCTCTGAGGATGCGTTAAATCAAGTCCGTAAACAATATGAGCGCAGCCATATGCTTTTCCACGAGGACAAAACGAAATTCCCGGTCTTCGGCACGATTGCCAGCCAGTTTAACGATGCCGGTACGAACGCTTTGTTTGCTGCCATTATCGATACATTGAACGAAAAATATGAATGGAATGCCGATATTGACTTTGAGCGTAACGTAATCGCCCAAAAGGATAATATGATTATTACAAATGAACGCCGGCATTATTTGCGTGAAATTGCCACACATGTCCGCAACTATCACAGCCATGCCGACAAACAGAGTAAAATCGCCCGGAAGCTGTATCAGCTGGAAGGGGCAAAAGAGGTACTTGAAGATGAAAGCGCGAAAGAAGCAATTGATAAATCTATCGGGACATACCAGGAAGACCTTGATCCGAAAGCGAAAAGGCTTCTTGATGGCTGGGATGAAACAAAGGAACGGTACAGTGGTGATAAGCTGACATATAAAGTCCGGGATAAAGAAATCGAAATGGACAATACAACAGAGTCGCTTGCAGGCCTTAAAATTCCTAAAGTGGCATTCCCGAAATTTGCCGACTGGGGTGAACGCCTGAACTGGCTGATGAAGGAAAATGTACCAGGCGTATTTCCGTTTACGGCAGGTGTTTTTCCATTTAAACGAAAAGGTGAAGATCCTACCCGTCAATTTGCCGGTGAAGGAACGCCGGAACGAACCAACCGCCGTTTTCATTATTTATCCAAAAATGAAGACGCCAAACGATTGTCCACCGCGTTTGATTCGGTAACTCTGTATGGAGAAGATCCCGCAGAGCGTCCGGATATTTACGGAAAGATTGGCGAAAGCGGTGTAAGCATTTGTACATTGGACGATATGAAAAAATTGTACAGCGGCTTCGACCTCACTGATCCAAAAACATCGGTCTCCATGACAATCAATGGACCGGCACCGATTATTTTGGCTATGTATTTTAACACCGCCATTGATCAGCAGGTTGCCAAATTCAAGGAAGAGAATAATCGTGGACCGGACAAAGATGAATACGAGACAATCCGGGATGAAACGGTATCGGTCGTTCGCGGTACAGTGCAGGCAGATATTTTGAAAGAAGACCAGGGTCAGAACACCTGTATCTTCTCAACCGAATTTGCGCTTCGCATGATGGGGGATATTCAGCAGTATTTCATTGATAAAGAAGTGCGCAACTACTATTCGGTTTCCATTTCCGGCTACCACATTGCAGAAGCGGGGGCAAATCCGATTACACAGCTTGCCTTTACATTGGCAAATGGCTTCACGTATGTGGAATATTATTTAAGCCGGGGAATGGACGTTAATAAGTTTGCGAAAAACTTATCCTTCTTTTTCTCAAATGGGCTTGATCCGGAATACACGGTTATCGGGCGCGTGGCTCGCCGCATCTGGGCTGTTACGATGCGTGATAAGTACGGTGCGAATGAACGCAGCCAGAAATTGAAATATCATATTCAGACATCCGGACGTTCATTGCATGCACAGGAAATTGATTTTAATGATATTCGCACAACATTGCAGGCATTGATTGCGATTCAGGATAATACAAATTCACTGCACACAAATGCATATGATGAAGCAATTACGACACCAACCGAAGAATCTGTCCGCCGTGCAATGGCGATTCAGATGATTATCAACAAAGAATTCGGTTTGACAAAAAATGAAAACTCCCTGCAAGGTTCGTTTATTGTAGAGGAACTGACAGATCTTGTCGAAGAAGCGGTACTGCAGGAATTTGAAAAAATGAATGACCGCGGCGGTGTGCTTGGTGCAATGGAGCGCCAGTATCAGCGCGGTAAAATTCAGGAAGAATCGCTGTATTATGAAGGGAAAAAACATTCCGGTGAACTGCCGCTCGTCGGCGTCAACACTTACATCAATCCAAATCCGCCGTCAGAGGATCAGATTGATTCAATGGAGCTCGCCCGGGCATCCAAAGAGGAAAAAGAACATCAGATCAGCGAACTGCATAAATTCCAGGATGCAAACAAAGACGAAGTGGAAGAGGCATTAACACGACTGAAAAAAACCGCAGCAACCGGCGGAAATGTTTTCGTCGAATTGATGGAAACTGTAAAAATTGCCAGCCTCGGACAAATCACCAACGCCCTGTACGAAGTCGGCGGACAATACAGAAGGAATATGTAGGTACAAAAGCGAAAGCACCCGTTTAGCGACGTATAAACTGGACTGGACCGTACGAGATAAAGGAAACGTGCCCCTTCATAGGGGTATGCCGACGTTGGTCGCAAAGACCGGTTTTAGTCGGCCTTCCTTAAATTACGATTCGACGTTGACTTATCGTAGGGAGGCTCCAGGAAGTTTACTAGTCGCTGGGTGCTTGAGCTGGATGGTACAAAAGCATAGAATCGTACGACGAATTCAAAAAAGTTGAGAAAACAAGATTTTCTCAACTTTTTTCAGGTTCATACTGGCATATTCGTTTCAGATTTGTTTATAATGTATGGTATGATTTATACTATACAACCATAAAACGAACATTATGTTGCGATGAACAATAACCATCGCCTTAATACATGAAAAAGGGAGTGCGGTAGCATGGGTTTGAAAGATTACAGCCGCGAGGAAATGCAAAGAATGCCAATGATTGAATTGGCACATATCATTTTGACAGATAATAAAAAAGCTGTTCATTACAGTGAATTATATGATCAGGTAGCTGAAATGAAAGGCTTTACTGAGGAACTAAAACAGGACTACCTTTCACAGTTCTATACAGACCTGACCGTGGACGGCCGTTTTATTACAACCGGTTCAGGCATCTGGGGATTGAAACGGTGGTACCCGATTGATCAGGTAGAGGACGGCCCTAAGCCGAAAAAGAAAAAAACGACAAAAAAGAAAAAGGCAACGAAGAAAAAGAAAGAAGAAAAAGTAGAAGAACCGGAAGATCATGATGATGATCTTGAAGTGTTGACCGATAATTTTGAAGACGAAGTCCATGATGACGATCATGATGAAGATTATGACGATTATGATGACGAACATGATGAAGACTATGATGACGAAGATGACGACGATAATGAGGAAAAAAAGAAATAGTTTTCATGAAGGCTGCTTGACTTTTTGATAAGGGATGAGTACAATTTTTATTGGGCTCTTTAATTTCAAAATACAAAGCGTTTCCCCTTCCGTTAGGGGAGCGCTTTTTTTGTTTTATTGGAAAATCAGCTACAAAAACCAAATTCGAAATGGCAGGAATAAGCGGAGATTCCCACAAAATAGTTTTTGACGATTTAATTTCGACTCAAATGAACATATTAACAATAGAAGGAAGAGGGATGAACAGTGACGAAATATATTTTTGTAACCGGGGGCGTTGTCTCCTCATTGGGAAAAGGAATTACGGCAGCATCACTGGGACGCTTATTAAAAAACCGCGGATTAAAAATTACCATTCAGAAATTTGATCCGTATATCAACGTGGATCCGGGTACTATGAGCCCGTATCAGCATGGTGAAGTTTTCGTGACGGAAGACGGCGCGGAAACAGATCTTGACCTTGGCCATTATGAGCGTTTTACGGATATTAACCTGAATAAATACAGCAACATCACAACTGGAAAAGTTTATTCCAGCGTCATCAAAAAGGAACGCCGCGGGGATTATCTTGGCGGGACGGTACAAGTTATCCCGCATATCACAAATGAAATTAAAGAACAGGTCTTCCGCGCCGGACAGGAAACGAAGGCAGATGTTGTCATTACAGAAATCGGCGGGACAGTCGGCGATATCGAATCATTACCATTTTTGGAAGCAATCCGCCAGATTAAAAGTGATATCGGCAGGGACCATGTCATGTACATTCATTGTACACTTGTTCCATATATTAAAGCAGCAGGTGAAATGAAAACAAAGCCGACCCAGCACAGTGTAAAGGAATTGCGTTCACTTGGGATACAGCCCGATGCCATTGTATTGCGGACAGAACTTCCTATCAGCCAGGAAATGAAAGAGAAAATTGCACTTTTCTGCGATATTGATAAAGAAGCGGTTATTGAAATGATCGACGCCGATACATTATATCAGATTCCGGTTTCCTTGCAGGAGCAGCATCTGGATCAGCTGACATGCGACCATTTCGGACTGGAATGCAAAGAGGCGGAAATGGAAGAATGGATGAAGCTAGTCAATAAAGTACGTGGTTTGTCCAAAACAACAACGATTGGGCTTGTAGGTAAATATGTCGAATTGCCGGATGCATATCTTTCAGTTGTTGAATCGCTGAAGCATGCCGGTTATACGTATGATTCCAATGTCGAAGTCAAGTGGATTAATGCTGAGAAACTTAGTGAAGAAAGCATTAAGCATGCACTGGAAGACGTGGACGGCATTTTGGTTCCCGGCGGGTTTGGAGACCGTGGGATTGAAGGGAAAATCGCGGCAATCCGCTATGCCAGAGAGCACAAAGTTCCATACTTCGGAATTTGTCTCGGCATGCAGCTTGCGACTGTCGAATACGCTCGTAATGTCCTCGGATTAGAAGGAGCACATTCTGCGGAAATCGACCCGCACACTCCATATCCAATCATAGATTTGCTTCCTGAGCAGAAAAATATTTCTGATATGGGTGGTACTTTGCGACTTGGTATTTATCCGTGCAAGTTGGTGGAGGGCACAAAAACAAAAGCTGCCTATCAAAATGCGGATATCGTGTATGAACGCCATCGTCACCGTTATGAGTTCAACAATGAATACCGTGAGCAAATGGCGGACAGCGGATTTATCTTTTCCGGAACAAGCCCTGACGGCAGACTGGTTGAAACCATTGAAATTGAAGACCATCCATGGTTTATCGCGTGCCAGTTCCATCCGGAATTCAAGTCACGTCCAACGAACCCGCAAGCACTGTTCGAAGGATTCGTCGGAGCAGCCATTCAACAAAAAGAAATATAGGTAAGGGATAAAGACCTACATGCGGAACGCGCGTTTGCTTCCATATGTAGGTCTTATCGTATAAATACAGTCAAATTACTTATTTCATGTCAAAAATTCGATATGAAAAAGGATATTTTCATTTCATGTAGAATTAGATATAATGTGATAAAAGATAAATTAGGGTAAAAAGTAAAATAATTGCGAAATGGGGATGGGGATGGTTCAAAACAATGACAAGAGAGATTCTGGTCGTAGATGATCAGCCAGGCATCCGCTTGCTTCTGCAGGAGATTTTTACAAATGAAGGCTATCAGGTAACGACTGTACAGACGGGAAAAGAAGCGTTGGATTATCTGTCCAGCAAAGAATTTGATCTGCTTATGCTCGATTATAAACTTCCGATAATTGATGGAATTGAAGTTCTTCGAAAGATGAGCGAGCGTGAAATAACAACACCGGCAATCGTAATGAGCGGACTGCCGGAGGATATCAGCCGTGAAACCGAGCAATTCGGATTGGTGAAAAAGATTCTTGCCAAACCGTTTAATGTTCAGGAAGTATGCGACTACACCAGGAACCTGTTGGGATAATATTCAGCGCAAAACAGCCGATGATTTTATCACCGGCTGTTTTTTTAATGGATTGACCACCTGTATTTGTTCTTGCCACTTCCGGCAGTAGTTGGTATTCTAATACTGTAGTAAAAATATATGGAATCAGGTGAAGTTTTATATGCCCGTGCTTTTCAGGCCGCTATGAAGAGGTATCGGCACAACTGCCGGTACGTTGACGAAAAAAGCTGTCGAACCGCATCTAATTCAGCGTGTTTTCGTCGAAATAAAACGAAATATGGCACGTTAAAATGTGTGCATTCGGTTCATCTGATCGGGCATAATTCATAGGAATAAATAATGCATGAAAGTGGGGTATACAACGATGAAATTTTTTGTTGATACGGCGAACATTGAAGAAATTCGTTCGGCAAATGAACTCGGGATACTGGCCGGCGTGACGACCAACCCAAGCCTGGTGGCAAAGGAAGGTGTTTCGTTTCATGATCGTTTGAAGGAAATCACCAGTGAGGTGGACGGTTCCGTCAGCGCAGAAGTCATTTCCGAAGATGCGGAAGGAATGATTAAGGAAGGCAAGGAGCTTGCTGCAATCGCACCAAATATCACTGTCAAGGTTCCAATGACGCTGGAAGGATTAAAAGCGGTTAAAGCGTTCAGTGATCTGAATATTAAAACGAACGTGACCTTGATTTTTAATGCAAATCAGGCTCTGCTTGCAGCGCGAGCAGGTGCATCATATGTTTCACCGTTCCTCGGCAGACTTGATGATATCGGTCATGATGGAATGGATCTGATTGCAACGATTTCACAAATCTTTGACCGTCATGGCATCGAAACGGAAATTATTGCTGCATCAATCAGACATCCACTCCATGTGATTGATGCTGCAGCAAATGGAGCGAATATTGCAACAATTCCATACAAGGTACTCGGACAGCTTGTCAAACATCCACTAACAGATCAAGGTATCGAAAAATTCCTTGCAGATTGGAATAAGCAAAAATAAAAGCGGAAGCGCCCGTTTAGCAACGTATATCGTGAAACTTCATTCAGTGGTGTTTTTCCCACTGAATGTTAGTTGAACAAATCGGGCTTGAACTGGCAGTTTCCCCACGATTTTCAGTGGGGATTACTGCCAGTCAAACTGCGACAAACTGCGCCCTGCCATTTAGTGTGGGTCGGCGTTGCCGCGCAAAGCGGCGGTTTTAGCCGATCTTCCTTCAACAATGGGATAAAGGAAACACGCCCCTTCATAGGGGTGTGCCGACGTTGGCCGCAAAGGCCGGTTTTAGTCGGCCTTCCTTAAAATCCGAACCGATGTTGACTTATCGTAGTGGAGGAGTGTGAAGTTTGCTAGTTGCTGGGCGCTGGAGCTGGCCACGGCTCACCCTGTTTTTTAAAAAAATAAGTACATGAAAATGGAAAATTTGTGCAAACTATGACTGAATATGGATGGAAATGAATGGCAGTGCAATGTCAGCCTGCATCAGTAAGTCCTGTAACATACAAAGTGGGGTGCTCCTAATTGCAAAAAATGTTAGTTGAAGGCGGTCATTTGTTAAATGGAAAGGTTCGGATCAACGGTGCTAAAAACAGTGCAGTTGCATTGCTGCCTGCTGCACTTTTAGCTGATTCTGAGGTAGCGATTGAAGGTCTTCCGGAAATTTCGGATATCTATACATTGGGCGGTCTGCTGGAAGAAATAGGCGGCCGTGTTACCTGGGACGGGCAAACAGCTTACATTGATCCAACTAACGTTGTGTCGATGCCGTTGCCAAATGGAAAAGTCAAAAAACTGCGGGCATCCTATTATTTTATGGGTGCAATGCTGGGCAAATTTAAACAGGCTGTCATTGGCCTGCCTGGTGGATGTCATCTTGGTCCGCGCCCGATTGATCAGCATATCAAAGGGTTTGAGGCGCTTGGGGCGGAAGTGACCAATGAACAGGGTGCGATTTATCTTCGTGCAAAAGAATTGACCGGCGCGCGGATTTACTTAGACGTTGTCAGTGTTGGCGCAACTATCAATATTATGCTGGCCGCTGTTAAAGCAAAAGGAAAAACCATCATAGAAAATGCAGCAAAAGAACCTGAAATCATTGACGTAGCCACATTGTTAACGAATATGGGTGCGAAGATCAAGGGTGTGGGAACGGATGTCATCCGCATTGAAGGGGTTTCGTCCTTGAATGGATGCCGTCATACCATCATCCCGGATAGAATTGAAGCGGGAACCTATGCCATTGCCGCGGCTGCACAGGGCAATGAAGTTATCATTGATAACGTAATTTCACAGCATCTGGAATCCGTATTGGCAAAGTTGCGCGAAATGGGTGTGACGATAGAAGAAAGTGATGAGCAGCTTTTGGTTGCCCCGAAAAATCCGCTCAAAAGTGTTGATATTAAAACATTGGTCTACCCGGGATTCCCGACTGATCTGCAGCAGCCGTTCACAACACTTTTAACCAAGGCAGTCAACACCGGCGTCATTACCGATACAATTTACGCAGCAAGATTAAAACATATTGATGAATTACGCCGAATGAATGCTATAATAAAAGTGGAGGGTGGATCTGCCATTGTATCCGGGCCTGTTCAGCTCCAGGGTGCAAAGGTGAAAGCAACCGACTTGCGTGCAGGTGCATCACTTGTCATTGCCGGATTGATGGCCAATGGCATTACTGAAATAACCGGCCTCGAACACATTGACCGCGGGTATGAAAAGCTTACAGATAAATTACTTGCCCTTGGTGCAAATGTTTGGCGCGAGGAAATGACCGAGCAGGAAGTCCAGCAGTTTCAAAACTCCTGAAGCCGGCTGGTTATGGATGGGTATTAGATATAAAAAGGCTGGGACATAATAAAAACGTGTAATTCAAAAGGAAAAAATTGGGAATTTAGCGGAGGGAATATACGGAGACTCCAGCGGGAGGAAAGGCATAGGTGAGACCCCGCAGTGCGTAAGCACGAGGAGGCTCAGCAGCCGCCCGCGGTAAAGAAGACACTGCGAAAGCTTGCTTGAGCAGATGTCGCACTTATGCTGGCAGTGAAAGCGAAGTATATTTCCGGAGCGGTTATTCGCTCCATTTTCCAATGTCTCAGCCGCAACGCTTTTTTCATTCTCTAAAGGAGATTCAAAATATCTTCGTGGGATGAGGGTATTTTGTTTTAAAGGAGAGGAATGACATGGAAAGAAGTTTAACAATGGAAATCGTACGCGTTACCGAAGCAGCAGCCCTTAAATCAGCTCGCTGGATGGGGCGGGGAAAAAAAGAAGAAGCAGATGATGCAGCAACCTCCGCTATGCGTGACGTATTCGATACGATACCGATGAAAGGACGAGTCGTCATCGGTGAAGGTGAAATGGATGAAGCGCCAATGCTTTACATAGGCGAAGAACTTGGTACTGGTTCCGGTCCTAGTGTGGATGTGGCAGTAGACCCGCTTGAAGGAACAAACATCGTTGCCCAGGGTACATGGAATGCGCTGGCAGTTATCGCGATTGCCGATCATAAAAAATTGTTGCATGCACCAGATATGTACATGAAAAAAATTGCAGTAGGACCGGAAGCGGTAGGCAAAGTTGATATTAACGCTTCCACAGCCGACAACCTGAAAGCTGTTGCGGAAGCGAAAAACAAAGCAGTGGAAGACCTTGTTGTTATCGTATTGGACCGCCCCCGCCACAAAGAATTGATCGAAGAAATCCGTGTAGCGGGAGCCCGTATCAAACTGATTCCGGACGGTGACGTTGCAGCGGCAATGAACACCGCATTTGATGATACAGGCGTCGACCTCCTCTTAGGTATTGGCGGCGCACCGGAAGGCGTACTTGGTGCAGTTGCACTGAAATGCCTTGGCGGTGAAATGCAGGGTAAACTGATTCCATCAAATGATGAAGAGCGCGAACGATGCAAAGATATGGGTATTCCGGATACAGAAAAAGTTCTGTATATGGATGATTTTTGCGGCGGCGATGATGCCATATTTGCAGCAACCGGTGTAACAGACGGCGAATTACTGCAAGGTGTTCAGTTTAAAGGCGCAAATAATGCAACTACCCAGACAGTCGTCATGCGTGCTAAAAGCGGAACAGTCCGCTTTATTGATGGAAAACACAGCCTGGAGAAAAAACCAAACCTCGTAATCAAACCATAAATATAAGTGCAGGGAAGCCATTGAACGGGCTTCCCTCTCTATTATTTTTTCAAATGGAGTTGAAACTTGCCAGGTTAAAGGGTATTATGGTAGATGTTTAATACTAGTATAGTTTGGATATTATAGTTGTAATGTGTACAAACTTCTATTCTAGCTCCCAGTAATTCTTCATTTCATATAAAACTGACCATCATAAGGAAAATTTTAATGAAAGCATATCTGAACAAATAATCAAATTGTAAAAATGAATAGGCGTGGTGAATTGAATGGCAGCACTAACAATATCTCATTTAGAGACATTAACATTAAAAGAAGTATATACTCTGGCGCGTGAGTATAAGGTATCCTATTATGCAAAACTTACAAAACGCGAGCTGATTTTTGCGATATTAAAAGCACAGGCGGAAAAAGACGGATACCTGTTTATGGATGGAATTCTGGAAATTATTCCATCGGAAGGATTCGGATTTCTGCGTCCGATCAACTATTCGCCGAGTGCTGAGGATATTTATATTTCCGCATCACAAATCCGGCGTTTTGATTTGCGCAATGGTGATAAAGTTTCCGGTAAAGTCCGTCCTCCAAAAGAAAACGAACGTTACTATGGTTTGCTCCATGTTGACGCGGTCAATGGGGAAGACCCGGAAACAGCAAAAGAACGTGTCCATTTTCCGGCGTTGACAGCACTTTATCCGGACCGTTTAATGCAATTGGAAAAAGATACGAAACGACTTTCCACCCGGATTATTGATATTATGACACCAGTTGGCTTTGGACAGCGCGGTCTGATTGTAGCCCCGCCAAAAGCCGGTAAAACGGTATTATTGAAGGAAATTGCCAACAGCATTTCCGCAAACCACCCGGAAGCGAAGCTGATTATTCTGCTGGTCGACGAGCGTCCTGAGGAAGTAACCGATATTGAACGATCCGTCTCACCGGATGTCGATGTGGTCAGTTCAACATTTGACGAAGTTCCGGAAAGCCATATCAAAGTTTCCGAGCTTGTCCTGGAGCGCGCGATGCGTCTTGTTGAACATAAACGTGATGTCATCGTACTGATGGATAGTATCACGCGGCTGGCACGTGCATACAACTTGGTTATCCCGCCAAGCGGACGTACGCTTTCAGGTGGTATCGACCCGGCGGCATTCCACCGTCCGAAACGCTTTTTCGGTGCTGCCCGCAATATTGAAGAGGGTGGCAGCTTCACCATTTTGGCGACAGCATTGGTCGATACAGGCTCACGCATGGATGATGTGATTTACGAGGAATTTAAAGGAACCGGCAACATGGAACTGCACCTTGACCGCAGTCTTGCCGAACGTCGTATTTTCCCATCAATTGACATTCTTAAATCCGGCACCAGGAAAGAAGAACTGCTTATTTCAAAAAGTCATCTTGACAAAATTTGGGCAATCCGCAAAACAATGCAGGATTCCCACAACTTCCTGGACCGCTTCCTGAAGCGATTGCGTGCATCGAAGAACAACGAAGAATTTTTCCAGCAAATGGACGAGGAAATGGCCCGTAAAGGTGTAAAGAAATAGCCTGTAGCAATTAGCTATTGCAATCGATAAAGCAGACTGTTATAATTCTTTTATGTGAGTTTAGATAAGGTATTTTACCTGTGACGGCTCTTGCAATAACTCTGTTTCCATAGGATTCAGGGCAAAAAGGAGTGGAAGACATGAAAAAAGAAATTCATCCGGAATACAGAAAAGTTGTGTTTTTGGACACGAGCTCAGAATTTAAGTTTTTGAGCGGATCAACAAAAAGTTCAGACGAAACAATCGAGTGGGAAGATGGCAACACATACCCGCTGATCCGTGTTGAAATCAGTTCAGATTCACATCCGTTCTACACTGGTAAGCAAAAAGCTGACAAAGTTGGCGGACGTGTAGACCGATTCAAGAAAAAATATAATATGAAGTAAAAGGCTGAGACGACTGGTCAGAAGTGGACGCATAAGCAAGGGACCGAAAAGCGTGTGGTTTTTCACGCTTAGAGTGTCAATTGCTTATGACGGCAACTTCTAGGAGTCGAAGCTGGATTGATAAAAGGCTGAGACGACTGGATCGTTACAGCTGGATATGAATATGCAAAAAAACAGGCAAAATGTCTAAAGCGTTGCCTGTTTTTTTACTTTCAATTTTTATGAAAAAATGTCGAAAAAAGTGTTAAACTATTACATAGGAAATGACACTGAAGGGAGCTCCGCATATGTATGTGATGAAACAAAGTGGCTGGGTAGAGGTGATCTGCGGAAGTATGTTCTCCGGGAAATCCGAGGAATTAATCCGGAGAGTGCGCCGCGCAACGTTCGGTCATTTATCGGTCCGCGTATTTAAACCGGCAATTGATGACCGATATTCCGACGGTTCGGTTGTATCGCACAATGGCAACTCAACCATCGCACGCCCGGTAAAAAATTCCGATGAGATTCTGGCGGACATTGAAGGAGATTCTAATGTTGATGTCATCGGGATTGATGAAGCACAATTTTTTGATGAAAATATTGTAGCCGTAGCCGATGAACTGGCAAACGAAGGCATCCGCGTCATCATCGCCGGCCTTGATACCGACTTCCGCGGCGAACCATTCGGACCAATGCCAAAACTGATGGCACTCGCCGAATCGGTCACCAAGCTGAATGCCATTTGTCCTGTATGCGGATCTCCCGCAAGCCGTACCCAGCGGCTGATTGACGGCAAACCAGCATCATACGATGACCCAATCATCATGGTTGGTGCATCCGAGTCCTATGAACCAAGATGCCGCCATCACCACGAGGTCCCAAACAAGCCCAGTAGTATAGCATTAACAGCTGAATTGAAAAGTGCACAACGATAAGAGCATCCTGGCGGGGTGCTTTTTTTAAAATTATGAAAAAGTGCTGAATCAATACCGGTTTTCGCCGGATTAAATCAAAAAGTGCCGGAATAACCCTGAAATCCGCCGAATCCCTCCGTACAACATACTTTAATAATATATGTAATTTCGTAATTTCTACAGAAAAAATAGCTGAAATTCTATTTTGTTTAGACAAGTTAGCTAAATTGTTGCTGCTTTAATAATTTTTGTGCAAAAGAATTGCACTAAAATCACTTTTTGCTAAATTTCCATGCAGCAGCCTTTGGTGTACAATAGAAAAAAACAGTGGAAAGGTTGTGAACTGATGCCAGTTATTCAGCACCAGCGATCTGATTATATTATAAAGCTGGAAGCACTTAACCGTAGACTTCCCGCCACGCATCCGGCAAAAAATAAAGTAGAAAATCGGTTAATACGGGAGAAGGCGGGGATAAAAGGGGAAAACGATATGAATTTTTATTTGAGGTTTTTGTCCCCCGACAATCATTATCTTCATAAAAATCCCCGCATCCCATGCCATGGCAGCCACTTTGAAATAGATAATCTTCTAATGTATTGTACAGCTTTTCTGGCGGTTGAGGTAAAAAATTGGTATGGTACTATATTTTTTGATGGAGAAAGTCAAGTGATCCAGCGCCATGATAATGGAACTGAAATCGGATATCCCAACCCGATTCCACAAGTTAAACTCCAAATACACCGTTTAAGACTACTTCTGAACAGATTGAATATCCCATATATTCCGATGCACTATTTCATCGTTTTCAGCTCACCAAAAACAATCATCAAACCACTCTATCCTGACAACCCTGTTCCAAAAGAAGTTATTCACGCGAATCGGTTGTTTTTCCTTATAAAAAAATTTCTCCAGCAGTACTCTGCACCTATCTTGGATATGAAAAACATAGCTGATGTTTCGGCGTATTTAGTAGCAGAACATACACCGAAAATGGTTGATGTTATGTATGAGTTTGGTATTAAACCGTGGGAACTGATTAAAGGGGTATTTTGTCCGAAATGTGGAATAGCTCCAATGGCTTGGAAACATGGGAAGTGGCACTGCATTCAATGTTTGCATGCTTCAAAGATGTCCCATATATCGGCGCTGCGTGATTATATGTTGCTTATTTCTGATGAACTATCCAATGCAGAAGCGCGGAAATTCCTAAAGTTAGATTCACCGGATGTTATGAAGCGGTTGTTACGTGCTGCATATCAAGTGGCGGGGACTACAAAAAACAGAAGATATAAATTATCAAAGTGCCGGATTAATGCTAATTATGCCGAATAATTTCAAAAAGTGCCCAATCAATACCCGTTTTCGCCGGAATAACTCTATTAGTGCCGGAACAGCATCGAAATTCGCCGGAACAAACCACGATAACTTTGACCACTTCCCCCGAGTATACTATAATTAGACTGTTAATCGAAAAAGAGGTGACGGTTTTGTTAGAACGTTTACAATCATTGGAAGATCGATACAATAAATTGAATGAACTGCTTAGTGACCCGGACGTAATCAGTGATATGAATAAATTGCGTGAGTATTCCAAGGAACAGTCTGATCTGGAGGATGTTGTTCAGGCGTACCGTGAATATAAAGATGTGACGCAGCAATTGAAAGATGCGCGCGATATGCTTGATGATGATCTGGATGAAGAGATGCTGGAGATGGCAAAGGAAGAGATTTCAGAGCTGGATGCTCAGCAGGAAGATTTGGAGGAAAAGCTGAAGGTTCTTCTGCTTCCGAAAGATCCGAATGATGATAAGAACGTTATCATGGAAATCCGCGGTGCGGCTGGCGGTGATGAGGCTGCACTGTTTGCTGGTGATCTGTACCGGATGTATTCAAAATTTGCCGAGACGAAGGGCTGGAAGACGGAAGTTATCGAGGCAAGTTCCACAGGTGTCGGCGGGTACAAGGAAATTATTTTCATAATCAATGGTACCGGTGCGTATTCCGAGTTGAAGTTTGAGAATGGTGCACACCGCGTACAGCGTGTTCCGGAAACAGAGTCAGGCGGAAGAATCCATACATCGACTGCAACAGTGGCCGTGCTGCCGGAAGCGGAAGAGGTGGAAGTGGATATTCACGAAAAAGATATTCGTGTCGATACGTTCGCATCCAGCGGTCCCGGCGGGCAGAGTGTTAATACGACCATGTCCGCTGTTCGCCTGACGCACATGCCGACTGGTGTTGTTGTGTCGTGTCAGGATGAAAAATCCCAGATTAAAAATAAGGAAAAGGCAATGAAAGTGCTGCGCGCTCGTGTCTATGACAAATTCCAGCAGGAGGCACAGGCGGAGTATGATGAGAATCGGAAGTCTGCGGTTGGAACTGGTGACCGGTCGGAGCGGATCCGTACGTACAATTTCCCGCAAAACCGCGTGACAGACCACCGTATCGGTCTGACCATTCAGAAACTCGATCAGATTATGGAAGGAAAAATCGAGGAATTCATCGAAGCGTTGTTAATCGAGGAACAAACGAAAAAACTGGAACAAATTGGTGAATAATATGGCGAATGAAACGAAACAATATGAAGTCCTGCGCCGGGCTTCTCTTTTTTTAGAAAAACATCATCGTGAGCCAAAGGTTGCCGAGTTGCTGCTGCAGCATTTCCGTGGTGTTTCCCGGTCACAATTTTTCATGGATATGCGGGAGCCGGTTCCTAACGATATTGCGGACCAATTCCGGCAAGCGATTATCAAGCATGCAACAACAGGTATACCGATCCAGCATATCATCGGCAGTGAGGAATTTTACGGGCGAAATTTTCAGGTGAACCGTCATACGCTGATACCAAGGCCGGAAACGGAAGAGCTTGTCCAGCAAGTGATTCAAGCCGCCCCGGTTACGCCGGTTACGATTGTTGATATTGGGACGGGGAGCGGCATCATCGCGATTACGCTTGCACTTGAGCTTGAAAATGCCACCGTATACGCGACAGATATTTCCGAAAAGGCACTGCAGACCGCGGAAAAAAATGCATCCAACCTCGGTGCCGAAGTTACGTTCATGCAAGGCGATTTCCTGAAGCCGGTCATGGAAAAAAATATAAAAGCGGATATCATTGTTTCCAACCCGCCATACATTTCCGCGGCAGAAAAACCATCGCTTTCGGACACGGTGAAAAATTTCGACCCGGAACTTGCTTTATTTGCCGATAAGAACGGATTGGCGGCTTATCAAAAAATCATCGCCGATTTGCCGGATGTAACAAAGCAGAACGGGCACATATTTTTTGAAATTGGGCATGAACAGGGAGAGGCGGTCAGCAACCTGCTCCGTAACACTTTCCCATCCTGCACAACCGAAATTATGCAGGATATCAACCGCAACGATCGTATTATAAAAGGAAGCTGGCAGAAAATATACTAGATTCGTAGTTTAAAAAAAATCACCCCTGTCCATACTGGTGGTAAATCAGTTGGAGAGGGGTTTTGACGGTGAAAAAGTTTATTTGTGGAGCTATTATCCTATTTATTATTCTATTTTCCATGCCGATAAAGGGCATGAGTGAAGATAACAGTTCATCTATGGATGTGAAGGTTATTCCTGATGAAGCCATTCGCCTCCGTATTTTGGCCAATAGTGATAAACCGGCCGATCAGGCGGTAAAACGGATGGTCCGTGATGAGGTGAGCAATGTCATTTCGAAGTGGGTTAAGGATATAACCGATATTAATGAAGCGAGAAGAATGATTGAAGCGCGTATACCAGAAATAAAGCAGATTGTCGACGGCGTGTTGAAGCGGGAGAACGAACAGCCAATCTATGATGTGAAATATGGTAAAAAGATTTCGTTTCCAGCCAAGCTATACGGTGATTATTTGTACCCGGCTGGAAAATATGAGGCAGTATTGATTACACTTGGTAAAGGAAAAGGTGCCAATTGGTGGTGTGTACTGTTCCCGCCGCTCTGTTTTCTCGATTTTTCGAATGGAACAAGTGTCGCTGAAGCTGCTCCTGAAAAAGAACAAGAAGAATTAAAAGAGAAGGAAGAGCCTGTCGAGGTAAAGTTTTTCCTGTTTGAATGGTTTGATTGGTTATAGGTCTGTCAAGTTCTGCATAAGATGATAGAAATACAATGATTATCTTAAGAGGTGATGAGGATGAAACTTATACCAGCAAATAAGGCACCGAAAAAAGAACTGGCACGTTTTTTGGAGATGAACGAAAATGTGGACGGAAAGCTGCTTGTGGATAAAGGGTATGCAGTTGAGGTCAACGAAAAAATTGAGGGATGTTTTGTTCTGGATGCAGTGGAAAATGATATATACTGGCTGAAGCAGCTTTATATCACGAAGAGTGCTGCTGCCAAACTTCCGGTACTGCTGGAAGGGATTCTGACACTGGCCAAAAAGAAGCAGGCGCGGAAAGTATATGTCCACAGCCATCAGCCGATGGTGGATATCTTACTCGAAGCATTGCAATTTCATCCACAAGCTGGGAGCGAATGGGTGAATAAGTATCCGATTGAAAAGGGGAACTGGTGGACATATAATGTATCTTAAATTTATGCACAGAAACTGTGGATAATGTGTTCGGAATCTGTGTATAACCAAGATTAGTTATTAACATAGCTTTTATATCAATAGGTTAATTGTGGATAGTCTGTGGATAAACGTCTGCAGACTCTTTATTTTGCCATTAAAACAACCATCGATTAAAATAAATTTACGAGATAAAAGAGTTAGCGAGGGACAATGATGAGTCAAACAAAGCGATGGAATGTGACGATGAGCAGCAATGCAATAACGGAAGCAGCAGGTCTTTTAAAAGATGGAAAAACGGTTGCTTTTCCGACTGAAACGGTGTACGGGCTTGGAGCGGATGCAACGAGTGAAAAAGCAGTATCCGGAATTTTCAGGGCAAAGGGCAGGCCTGAGGATAATCCGCTGATTGCCCATGTTGCAACGAAAGAACAATTGCGCGGACTGGTGACGGAGCTGACGCCGCTTGCCGAAACATTAATCGATGCATTCACGCCGGGACCGCTTACGATTATTCTGCCGACGAACGGAACCTGTGCAAAAAACGTAACGGCAGGGTTATCCACAATCGGGGTGCGGATTCCCAGTCATCCGGTTGCCCATGAACTGTTGAAAACGTGCAATATCCCCATTGCTGCCCCGAGTGCGAATATTTCCGGAAAGCCAAGCCCGACAACAGCAGAACACGTCTGGGCAGATCTGCAAGGGAAGATAGACGGTCTTGTGGATGGTGGACCTACCGGTGTTGGCGTGGAATCAACTGTTGTGGATTGCTCGCAGGATATTCCGGTTATTCTTCGCCCTGGCGGCATTACAAAGGAACAGATTGAGCAAGTCAGTGGTACAGTTATGGTTGATCCCGCCCTGGCGGATTCGTCGGACAAACCGAAAGCACCCGGAATGAAGTATACCCACTATGCACCGGAAGTTCCGATGTGGCTTGTTGCCGGATCTGCGGATAAACTGCAGGAAGTTATCCACAAGGAACAAAAACAAAATAAGCGGGTCGGTGTTATGGCAAGCAATGAAACGGCTGCAAAAATGAATGCTGATCATATCATCCCGCTCGGCAGCGATCTTGTGGAAATTGCTGCTAATTTGTATGATGCGTTACGTGAATTTAAAAACGGGGATGTCGATGTGATTCTTTGCGAAACATTTCCGACAACAAATATCGGCCATGCTATAATGAACCGTCTGGAAAAAGCTGCTACGTCGTATATCAGGGAATAGAAGGGACACGGCATCTAAAGTTCCATCCTGAAGCAAGTCATCATATTTACCAGTGGACATGCATATAGTGAAGTAGCATGTCCGGGGAGGAATGTGGATGACGGCATATCAGGTGGGGGAGTTGGTTTCCCTTCTATTTATGGCGGTCGCGCTTGGGATGGATGCATTTTCTGTTAGTCTTGGGCTGGGAATGCGGGAAATCCGCTTGAAACGCATCGCCATAATCGGATTAGTAATTGGATTATTCCATGTATTAATGCCCTTTATCGGAATTTTGGTGGGACAAGCCATATCCGAACAAATCGGTCGGTACGCGGTTCTTGCAGGTGGGCTGCTGCTTATCGGAATTGGGGCTCAAATGGTGTTTTCCGCGTTTAATCATGAAACAAGAAGTTTTGTCAATCCGGTTGGAACCGGGCTGCTGGTACTCGCATTCAGTGTGAGCCTGGACAGCTTTTCAGTAGGGCTCAGCCTGGGCATGTCCCAAGTCAAAACGGTGATTGCATTACTGGCGTTCGGTGCAGCAAGTATGATGCTGACATGGGCCGGGATGATTCTGGGCCGGAAAGTGCACGGCCTGCTCGGTGTGTACAGCGAAATTTTAGGCGGCAGCATATTGTGCGGGTTCGGCCTGAATATGTTGTTTTAAGATGAGAAGGATTTTCTGCAATGAAGCAGGAAGTCTTTTTTCTTTGTTCAGGAAATTATAGATTTTTCACCTGTGGATAATTAACATTATCCAATCAGCCATGTCCAGCTCCAGCGCCCAGCAACTAGCAAACTTCACACGGATTAAGGAAGATCGGCTAAAACCGCCGCTTTGCGCGGCAACGCCGATCCACCCTGCATGGCAGGGCGCAGTTTGTCGCAGTTTGACTGGCAGTAATCCCCACTGAAAATCGTGGGGAAACTGCCAGTTCAAGCCCGATTTGTTCAACTAACATTCAGTGGAAAAACACCACTGCATGAAGTTTCACGATATACGTTGCTAAACGGGCGCTTCCGCTTTTGTTTTTTTGCTGATTTTTTTCTGACACGCCAATTTTTCTATGGTATAGTTTGAGTTGGAAGATAAAAACGGGGGTACCCAAATGAACATTTTATTCGTTTGTACAGGAAATACATGCCGAAGCCCGATGGCAGAAGCATTAATACGACATAAAATGCCGGAAATCAGCGTGCAATCGGCGGGGATTTTTGCGGTGAATGACCAGCGTCCAAATACGAAGGCAATCACGGTACTGGAAAAGAAAAACATTCCGATGGATTCCAAGTCACAGCCGGTTACCAATCCGTTGCTTCACTGGGCTGATCTCGTCATAACAATGACGACCCAGCATAAGCAATCACTGATCATGCAGCATCCGGATTTCCAGGAAAAGTATTTTACATTGAAAGAATATGTTTCTGAAGACAAAAAAGTGTGGAATGAACTGACCCAGGCATATGCAGAGCTTGAAGAAAAACGGTCACGCATCATTTTTGAGAATCAGCATACACTCAGCAAACGGAAACTGGAAGAAAAGCTGGCCGGGGAGTTGGAAGAAGGTATTCATAATATAAGGAATCTTGAAGCAAATCTGATTAATTATGATATATCCGACCCGTTCGGCGGCAGTCTGGAAACGTACCAGCAAACATTGGATGAACTGGAAAAATATATTGGACTGCTTGTAAAGAAAATAAACGGAAACACTTAAAAATTCAACAAAATTCGTGCATAATGGAAATAGTTGAAATTTACACCGAGAGGAGCGTTAGAGGATGAAAGTCATTTTAACATCAGACCATGCAGGCGCAAAACTGCGTGAGGAAGTGCGCAGCCTGCTGGAGGATATGGATATTGTATATGAAGATACCGGCTGTTCGTGTGAGACGTCAGTTGATTATCCGGACTATGCACTGCCTGCTGCTGAACGAGTGGCCAGTGGTGAATTTGACCGGGGGATATTCATTTGCGGAACGGGAATCGGCATGTCGATTTCCGCCAACAAAGTTAAAGGAATCCGCTGCGCATTGACACATGATGTGTACAGTGCAAAATTGACTCGCCAGCACAATGACTCCAATGTTCTGGCAATGGGAGAGCGTGTCGTTGGACCGGGACTTGCGACTGAAATCGCCAGAACATGGCTGGAAACCGATTTTGACGGCGGCAGGCATGCTAACCGGGTTGGAAAAGTTACAGCGTATGAGGAGCAGTAGGTAGTCATGAATAATGTTGCACAGCAGATCAAGCGCGATGCCGAAGCTGTTTTAACTGAATTCAAAAACAGCGGGCATCTGGCTGATGGTGATGTATTTGTAATCGGTTGCTCCACAAGTGAAGTTGTTGGCAAACACATCGGCACATCCGGGAGTGAAGAAGCTGCAGCGACTATTTTTGAAGCATTAAATGAGCTGCAGCGCGAAACCGGTGTGCTGCTTGCTTTTCAGTGCTGCGAACACTTGAACCGCTCACTTGTGGTCGAAAAGGACACGATGAAAAAGCACCTCTTGGATGAAGTTTCCGCTGTTCCGGTCCCAGGTGCCGGCGGTTCGATGGCATCCTACGCTTACCGTCACATGAAGAGCCCGGTCCTCGTTGAGACGATTCATGCCGACAGTGGTATCGATATCGGCGAAACGATGATCGGGATGCATTTAAAGCATGTTGCCGTTCCGCTCCGTTTTGAACAGCGGACAATCGGTCAGGCACGGATCAATGCGGCACGCACCCGCCCGAAATTGATCGGCGGCAAACGTGCGGTCTATGAACCTATGAATGAAGCAATCAATCCACTTTCAAATTTAAGGGGGAAACCAAAATGGAACATGTAAAACAAACAGACCAGGAATTGTACAATGCGATTCAGGGTGAGAAAAAGCGCCAACAGGAAAAGATTGAACTGATCGCCTCTGAAAACTTTGTCTCAGAAGCGGTAATGGAAGCGATGGGATCCGTGCTGACGAACAAATATGCGGAAGGGTATCCGGGCAAGCGTTATTATGGCGGCTGTGAACACGTCGATGTTGTGGAAAATCTGGCCCGCGACCGTGCAAAAGAATTGTTTGGTGCAGAACATGCCAACGTTCAGCCGCATTCCGGTGCACAGGCAAATATGGCAGTATATTTCACCGCGCTTGAACCGGGTGACACCGTACTTGGCATGAACTTGAACCATGGCGGTCACCTGACACACGGCAGCCCTGTGAACTTCAGCGGGAAACTTTATAACTTTGTCGACTATGGTGTGGACAAAGAATCTGAGAAACTGGACTATGACGCTGTTTTGGAAAAAGCAAAAGAAGTAAAGCCGAAATTGATTGTAGCAGGTGCGAGCGCATATTCCCGTGAGATTGATTTTGCCAAATTCCGTGAAATTGCGGATGCGGTTGATGCGTATTTGATGGTGGATATGGCACACATCGCAGGACTCGTTGCAGCGGGACTTCATAACAATCCGGTGCCACATGCGCATTTTGTCACAACGACGACACATAAAACATTGCGCGGACCACGCGGCGGCATGATTTTGTGCAATGAAGAATTTGCGAAAAAAGTTGATAAATCCGTTTTCCCTCGTATGCAGGGTGGCCCATTGATGCACGTGATTGCAGCGAAAGCAGTATCATTTAAAGAGGCATTATCTGATGAATTTGTTGAATACAGCAAGCAGGTTATTGCCAATGCCAAAACACTCGCTGAAACATTGTCCGATGAAGGTATCCGGATTGTGTCAGGCGGAACGGACAACCATTTGCTGCTTGTTGATGTAACAACATTGAATCTGACTGGTAAAGTTGCCGAAAAAGTATTGGATGATATTGGTATTACAGCAAATAAAAATACCATTCCATTTGAAACAGAAAGCCCATTTGTCACAAGCGGTCTTCGCATCGGGACAGCTGCTGTGACAAGCCGCGGCTTCCGTGAAGCGGAAATGAAGGAAATTGGTTCGATTATCGCGTATACGCTGAAAAATCATGAAGACAAATCCGTACTTCGTGAGGCGGCTGATCGTGTTAAAGGACTTACTGATAAAACTCCATTGTATGCGTGATTGATAAGGATGTTCTCCTGAACGGGGAGCATCCTTTTGCTGTGTGCCGGGGAAGCGTGCGGGTTCTGCATACTTCTATCAGGAAATTTCCGATTCTATCAGAAAAATCCATGTTCTTTCAGCGAAAACGGCATTTCGATATTTTGCAGGGGATACTTGAAAGCACGTCTTTTTTTCAGTACAATTTTAAAGATGCAACAAATAATGAAGGAGTGATCAGAAATGGGGAAAGTCCACGTACTGGATCATCCATTAATCCAACATAAGTTAACGTACATACGGGATAAAAATACCGGAACAAAGGAATTTCGCGAATTGGTTGACGAGGTGGCAATGCTGATGGCGTTTGAAATCACCCGTAATCTGCCGCTGCAGGAAAAGACGATTGATACACCTGTCATGGAAGCAAAAACGAAAGTGCTGGCGGGTAAAAAAATCGGCCTGATTCCGATTCTCCGCGCCGGGCTTGGTATGGTTGACGGGATGCTGAAGCTGATTCCGGCAGCGCGTGTCGGACATGTCGGCTTATACCGTGATCCGGAGACATTGCAGCCGGTTGAATACTATATCAAATTGCCAAAGGATATTGAGGAACGCGAGTTGATCGTGATTGATCCGATGCTTGCCACTGGCGGTTCAGCAAATGATGCGATCCATTCCCTGAAAAAACGCGGGGCAAAACAAATTCGCCTGATGTGTCTGATTGCTGCTCCTGAGGGTGTCGAGGTTATCAAGGAAGAACATCCTGATGTCGATATTTATCTTGGCGCACTGGACGAAAAACTGGACGAACATGCTTACATCATTCCTGGGCTTGGTGATGCCGGAGACCGTTTATTCGGTACAAAATAGTAGTGGAGTGAATTGACAATGGCCGAACGGATAAAAGTGATGACGATTTTCGGGACGAGACCGGAAGCGGTGAAAATGGCGCCGCTCGTACTGGAATTGAAAAAGCATCCGGACGTATTTGAGCCGGTTGTGGCGGTAACTGCTCAACACCGGGAAATGTTGGATCAGGTACTGGATATATTTGGGATTACCCCGGATTTTGACCTGAACATTATGAAGCAAAAGCAAACCCTTGCGCAAGTAACGACACGTGCATTGGAAGGGCTCGATGATGTGATGAAAAAGACAAATCCGGATATCGTGCTTGTCCATGGTGACACAACGACAACGTTTGCCGCATCACTTGCCGGCTATTACAATCAGATTGCCGTCGGACATGTGGAGGCCGGGCTCCGCACATGGAATAAATATTCCCCGTACCCGGAAGAAATGAACCGGCAGTTGACAGGCATCATGGCGGACCTGCATTTTGCCCCGACGGAAAAATCAAAACAAAATCTGCTCGATGAAAATAAACCGGCCGAGCGTATTTTCGTTACCGGGAATACGGCAATCGATGCTTTGCAAACAACTGTAAATGAAACGTATTCAAGTCCAATCATTGATGCGCTTGGCGGGAACCGGCTTGTGCTCATGACTGCCCATCGCCGGGAAAACTTAGGCAACAACATGCAGCAAATGTTTCGCGCGATCAAGCGGATTGTTGAAGCGCACAATGATATCCGGGTGATTTATCCGGTCCACCTGAATCCGGCAGTCCGCGAAACAGCCAACAAGATTCTAGGAAACGATGACCGCATTCAATTGATTGAACCACTGGATGTTGTGGATTTTCATAATTTCGCGGCAAGATCCCATTTGATTTTGACCGATTCCGGCGGTGTGCAGGAAGAGGCACCTTCACTTGGCGTCCCTGTCCTTGTTCTGCGTGACACGACGGAACGCCCTGAAGGCATTGAAGCTGGTACATTGAAACTTGCCGGCACGGATGAAGACACCATTTTTAAGATGGCACACGAACTGCTAAGCAATCACGATTCCCATGAGAAGATGGCCAAAGCATCCAACCCATATGGTGACGGCCGGGCATCGCAAAAAATTGCCGATGCGATTGTGGGGTATTTTAAAAGATAAATATATTGAGTAAGGGACTGCACGGGATCCGATTGCGTGCAGTTCTTTTATTTTGAAAAGCGTATTGCCGAAGCTTTTTTGCGAACCTTCCAGTGGAAAAACGCGCCTTCACAAGAAAATACGGTCCTTCACCAAAAAGTCCATCATCATTTTAAAAACAGGAAACAATCCCCGATGCATGATTTTCCTTTTTTTACAAAAACTATCCGTAAAAAGGGGACTTGATCATGCGCTACATACTTATTCTGCTATTAACAGCACTCACCTTATTTCCTGTACATACATCTGCAGCACCGAACAACGAAAAAACAGATAACATGGCATCCATCATTATCGAGGTGGAGGGCAACCCGCATGAACACAAGCAATACATAAATAACCACTACCCGTATGTTGAGATTGTTGCGGTTTATGATACGTTGTTTAATGGACTTGCATTGAAGGCATCACCCAGACGGCTCAGCCGAATGGATTCGCTCGATTTCGTGAAGGCAGTTCATCCGACGGCAGTATTTGAAACAAATCTGTCCAACGAGACGGCACGCACGGAACGAATGCCGGAGAATGAAAATGCCTTTATCCCGGGTTCCATCAATAATACCGACTATACTGGGGACGGGGTGCAGGTGGCTGTTATTGATACAGGGATTGCGTATGACCACCCTGACCTGGCAGGTAACTATGTAACCGGATTCGATCTGGTTGACCTTGATGATGATCCGATGGAAACGTTGAAATCACAAGGGATTCCGACGATGCATGGTACACATGTGGCGGGGATTATTGCAGCGGATGGGGAATTAACAGGGGTAGCACCTGATGCGGATATTTATGCATACCGTGCACTTGGCCCCGGCGGACGGGGGACATCGGTACAGGTTATTGCTGCACTTGAGCAGGCGGTAAATGACGGGGCAGATGTAATAAACCTGTCACTTGGAAATACGGTGAATGGCCCTGATTTCCCGACGAGTGTTGCGGTAAATCGGGCTGTTGAAAAAGGTGTAACGGTTGTCATCGCCAACGGAAACAGCGGACCGGATACATGGACGGTCGGTTCTCCGGCGACCGCGGCAAAAGCCATTTCAGTCGGAGCAGCAGCAAATCCGCAAAAGGTTCCATACCTTTATGAGACACTGCTGGATAAAAAAATCAGCATAGCATTAATGGCAGGATCGGTTCCATGGGATTTTACAACGGATCATCAAATTGCTCCATTCCCGGAAAAAAATGTACGCGGTAAAATTGCGCTTATAAAGCGTGGCAAGGTGCCTTTTCATGAACTTGCGGAACAGGCGGAAGAAGCAGGGGCGATTGCTGTCCTTATTTACAACAATGAAAAAGGAACCTTCCAGGGATCGATTGACAATGGAGAAGATCCAATTGGGATTCCGGTTGCTTCCATTTCCAAACGTGACGGGGAATGGCTGCTTCAGCATGCAAAAAAGAAACACTTTTATATGGAAACGAACTATGCGACAACAAAATTGAATATTGCGCCGTTCAGCTCGCGCGGTCCGGTCACTGTGAATTGGGATCTGAAGCCGGATGTCAGTGCACCCGGGACCAATATTTTAAGCACTGTCCCCGGTGGATATATGGAACTGCAAGGGACAAGCATGGCCGCTCCTCATGTCACTGGTACGGTTGCACTGATAAAAGAAGCACATCCCAAATGGACGACTGCCCAAATCAGCGGCGCATTAAAAACGACCGCCCAAAGAATCAAACATCACGGTAAACCAATTAGTCCGATTGTCCAGGGGATGGGTGAAATTCAGCCGAAAGCCGCGATCAATACAACATCGATTCTGTATAATCCATTACTGTCCTACGGGAAAATCACATCCTATAAACAATCGAAAACAATCCATTTAAAAATAGAAAATACAAGCAGCCATGGGCAGCAATATACGTTCAACATTCCTAAAAAGCAACAGGGGATAACGTGGCAGCTGCCATTATCATTCACGATTCCAAAGGGAGAAACGAGAACGGTACCGGTTGAACTGAGTATCAACAGCAGTCTGCTTGGCAAAGGAATTCACCAGGGCTGGCTCACACTGAAGCAGGGTGAAAAGGCATACCAGCTTCCATATATGTTCATTAATCAAACGGCCGAATATCCAAAAGCAATGGGGTTCAGTTTTTCTCTGAAACCATTCTCCGCAAAAGAATATGTATACCAGATTTATGTTACTGAGCCGGCGGAACGTATTGAGGTGAACCTGTACAATCCGGATACACTTCTCTTTGACCGTACATTATTAAAGCTGAAGGACGTTGATGCCGGGATGGTGAAAGGCCATTTTGAAAAAAACAAACTTGGCAAGCCGGGCAAATATCGGGCTGTTATTACGGTTCACCTGAAAAATGGCGAAATCGAAAGTCACCAGACAGAAGTGACGATTCCGGGAACAGCTCCCGGGTCGTCTTGAGTTCACACATAAAAATCTGCTGTAATTCATCTATTTTTTCAAAAATTTTCCGCAGTTCACAGAATCGTCATGATTTAGACGTAATTTATCATTTATAATATGTAGTGGAAAGAAATGTTCAAACGAATTGCAGGTTGTATATCTGTGGCACATTCTGCGAAACGTGTTGAATCAGGTCGGAAATTGCCTGTGTAAAATTGGCAGGTGACAAATGATTTTTCGTGTCACATAGTGATTGACAAGGGACTGTGCCTAATGTAAACTAGCTTAGTGTGGAATGGTAAGGTTTCCAATTATAAACTGAAATAATTGTGTTTTTTTCGCGAAAAATCTTACATAAGTTTAAATAACTTATTCCACAACTGCAGTGATATACCTCACATCGCTTCTTATTATAAATGAGGAAATTATCCCTGGATTTTTTTGCCCTAAGGTAAGGGCAGACCAGGTTTTCTAATGTGGATGATGGCAGCCCAACCTTTGATAAGAAAGGGATTGGAGCTGCACAACATGATCAGGAGAAGAGTCAAATCATGTCAAACTATGATGTTATGATAACCCGTCAGCGAAAATGGATGTTTTACCTTCTTGCAATTTTAGTGCTGGGGGCAGGTTTTACTCCGTATCCACGAATTTTCCTCGGACTTCTGTTAGGAAGCACAGCCAGCTTTTACAACTTATGGCTCTTGCAAAAGAAGGTTAACGATGTTGCCGATGCAGTAGCCGAGAACAAGAAAGCAAAAGGGGTTGGCACGTTGGGGAGGCTTGCAGCAGTCGCGCTGGCAGTGTTAATCGCACTTCGTTTCGAAGAACATTTTCACATGATAGCAGTAGTAATTGGACTGATGACATCCTATATTGTCATTATTGCAGATTTTTTTGTGTCTGAATTTAAAAAGTAATGAGAGAGGGGTGAAAAAGTGGATCACGGCGCACCAATCGTTGAGGATGTTTTTGGGATTTCCTGGCTGGATTTTAATTTATCCAACGTTTTGATGATTATTATCGCTTCGGCCATTGTATTTGTACTTTGTGTGCTCGGTTCAAGAAGCTTGCAAATGAAACCGACCGGCGCACAAAACTTTATGGAGTGGATTGTTGACTTTGTAAGAGGTATGGTCAATGACACAATGGAGTGGAGCAAAGGCAGAATTTTTCTGCCAATGGCACTGACACTCATCACCTATATCTTTGTCAGCAACCTGATGGGGGTTGTCACACTGGCAACATTCGGCCACGACCTGTGGTGGAAATCGCCGACATCTGATGCCGGAGTTACATTGACATTATCAGGAATGGTAATTATTTTATCAAACTACTACGGTGTTAAGGTTAAGGGCGGCAAGGAATACGTTAAAGGTTTCTTCAAGCCGTTCCCGATATTTTTCCCGATAAAAATTATCGAGGAATTTGCCAATTCGTTGACACTGGGTCTCCGGTTATTCGGTAACATCTATGCGGGCGAAGTTTTACTTGGATTACTCGCAGGATTGATGACTTCAAGTTGGTTTGGGTTTTTCGGAGGTGCAATTCCGATGTTGGCATGGCAAGGTTTCAGTATCTTTATCGGTGCTATTCAGGCCTTTATCTTTACATTGCTGACATTAGTTTATCTGTCACAAAAGTTCAGTAATGATCACTAGGATTTATTAGCAATTGGTAATAAACCTGTTTATCAGGATAAAAAATTACAAACATATTTGAGGAGGATTTTTATTATGAGTGGAGCATTAGCAGCAGCAATCGCAGTAGGATTGGCCGCAGTTGGTGGCGGTATTGGTAACGGTCTTATCGCAAGCCGTACAGTTGAAGGGATCGCTCGTCAACCGGAGCTGAAAGGTCAGCTTCAAACAACAATGTTTATCGGGGTCGGTTTGGTTGAGGTTATGCCGATCATCGCAGTTGTTATCGCATTTATGGTTATGTAGTGAGCCGAATAAAATAGGCGGAGAGAACTTCTTCGCCATTCTTTATGCACGTGGATGGAATATGGAATGCAGAAATGTTAGACGGAAGGAGTGAATACTGTGCCGACATTCACCGGATTTTCTACAATCTATGCCGGAATCGGCGGACTCCATGTTGGAGATATGCTTGTTCAGCTTGTGTTCTTCATCATTCTGTTGGTTTTACTGCGCAAATATGCGTGGGGGCCATTGATGGGAATAATGCAAAAGCGTGAAGAATACGTGGCAAGCGAAATTGAAGCCGCTGAACACAGCCGTAAAGAAGCTGAGAGAGCGCAGAACGAGGCTGCAGCCCAGCTGAAGCAGACAAAGCATGATGCGCAGCAAATCATTGAGGATGCTAAACGTACAGGTACCAAGCAGGAGCAGGAAATCGTTCAATCTGCCAAAGCAGAAGCAGAACGAATCAAGCAGGCTGCACAGGAAGAAATCCAAAATGAAAAAGAAAAAGCAATCCAGGCATTGCAGGATAAAGTTGCTTCCTTGTCTGTTCTGATTGCAAGCAAAGTTATTGAAAAAGAAATTAGTGCACAGGATCAGGAAGAACTGATTAATGAATATATTAAAGAGGCAGGAGAAGAGCGATGAGTGAAGCAATTGCCAATCGATATGCAGACGCTCTTTTCCAGCTTGCCAATGAACAAGGCAAAACAGAACAGTTAATGAAAGAATTCAGTGTGCTGGAAGAAGTTTTTCAGGAGAACCAAGAGCTGGATTCATTTCTTAAGCATCCGCGGGTCAGTAATGATAAGAAGAAACAATTTCTGGATGAAGTGTTTAAAGACTTTTCAACCGATGTAAGAAACACGTTGAAAATTCTAGTAGAACGCCATCGTATTGAGGTTATTCCTTCGATGATCGATCACTACACAAAACTGGTGAATGATGCAAAGGGAATCGTGGAAGCTACCGTATACTCCGTTCGCAAATTGTCTGATGCTGAACGGGAGCAGATTGAAAAATCGTTTGCGAAACGATTGAACAAGCAAACAGTCAAGCTGGAGAACATCGTAGATCCATCTGTTCTTGGCGGCGTGAAAGTACGTGTCGGGAATTCAATCTATGATGGGACCATCAGCAATAAATTACAACGACTTGAGCGGAATATAGTTTTTGCAAACTAAAGAAGATAGGGGTGAAATGGTATGAGCATCAAAGCTGAAGAAATCAGCAGTCTGATTAAACAGCAAATCGAGAATTATGACTCGGAAATCGAAGTCAGCGATGTCGGCACGGTTATCGAAGTCGGTGACGGTATCGCACGTGCTCATGGTCTTGACAACGTTATGGCCGGTGAGCTGGTTGAATTTTCAAATGGGGTCATGGGACTATCACAAAACCTTGAAGAATCAAACGTCGGTATTGTAATCCTTGGACCATATACAGAAATTAAAGAAGGCGATGAAGTTCGCCGCACAGGCAGAATCATGCAAGTACCTGTTGGTGAGGAGCTGCTTGGTCGAGTTGTTAACCCGCTTGGTCAGCCAATCGATGGTAAAGGACCTGCGGAAACAACAAAAACACGCCCGGTTGAATCAGCTGCACCTGGTGTAATGGATCGTAAATCAGTTGATGAGCCGCTTCAGACAGGTATCAAGGCGATTGACGCACTTGTTCCAATCGGACGCGGTCAGCGTGAATTGATTATCGGTGACCGTCAAACTGGTAAAACAACCGTTGCAGTAGATACCATTTTGAATCAGAAAGATCAGGATATGATTTGTATCTATGTTGCAATCGGTCAAAAAGAATCAACTGTCAGAGGTACTGTTGAAACATTCCGCCGTCATGGTGCATTGGAGAATACGATCGTTGTATCTGCAGGTGCATCAGACCCTGCGCCAATGCTTTTCCTGGCACCATATGCCGGAGTTTCAATGGGTGAAGAATTCATGTATAACGGCAAGCATGTACTTGTTGTATATGATGACTTATCAAAACAGGCGACAGCTTACCGTGAACTTTCCTTATTGCTGCGTCGTCCTCCAGGTCGTGAAGCATTCCCAGGGGATGTATTCTTCCTGCATTCACGTCTATTGGAACGTGCTGCGAAATTGAGTGATGCAAAAGGCGGCGGTTCATTGACTGCATTGCCATTTGTTGAAACGCAAGCAGGCGATATTAGTGCATATATCCCGACAAACGTAATTTCGATTACTGACGGACAGATTTTCCTGCAGTCTGATTTATTCTTCTCCGGTGTACGTCCGGCTATTAACGCAGGTTTATCCGTATCACGTGTTGGTGGGTCCGCACAAATTAAGGCAATGAAAAAAGTTGCCGGAACATTGCGTCTTGACCTTGCATCATTCCGTGAACTAGAAGCATTTGCTCAGTTCGGGTCAGACCTTGATAAGGCAACTAAAGCGAAACTGGAACGTGGTGAGCGTACAGTTGAAGTTCTGAAACAGGGATTGCATAAACCATTGGCTGTTGAAAAACAGGTTATGATTATTTATGCCTTGACGAAAGGCTTCCTTGATGATGTTCCGGTTGAAGACATCACACGCTTTGAAGAAGAATTCCATATTTGGCTCGATGATAATCGCAAAGAGCTGCTTGCATCTATCCGCGAAACGGGAAAACTTCCTGAAGCAGAGGATATGAACGATGCAGTGGAATCATTTAAGAAGAAATTTATACCTTCAGATAAATAAATGAGGAACACGCAACCTTTTCATGAAAGGGCGGTGAAAAAGCTTGGCATCACTAAGAGATATAAAAGCACGTATAACATCAACAACAAAAATGAAGCAGATTACGAAGGCTATGGAAATGGTATCTGCCTCAAAATTAAGCAAGGCAGAGCTGAACGCGAAGCAATTCGTACCATACAGTGAGAAGATCCAGGAAGTGGTCGGCAGCATTGCGAACGGCAACAAGAATGCAAGACATCCGATGCTGCAGGAACGTGAAGTTAAAAAGACCGGCTATGTAGTGATCACATCTGACCGCGGTTTAGCTGGTTCTTATAATAACAGCGTGCTCCGTGAAGTTTATAAGACAATTAACAAAGAGCACACTTCAACAGACGAGTACACGGTTATTGCAATTGGACGCGTCGGATATGAGTTTTTCAAGAAACGCAACATGCCGGTTTCCAAAAGCATAACGGGACTTGCCGATCAGCCTGACTTCGCTGATATCAAAGCCATTGCATCCGGAACTGTTCAAATGTTCGTTGATGAAGAAGTTGATAAGGTAATCTTGAACTATAATCATTATATCAGTGTAATTTCACACGAAGTTACATCGAAACAAATATTGCCGATAACAGATGTGGAGACGCAATCCGCATATGGAAGTCAATATGAATATGAACCGGATCAGGAGCAAATTCTTGAAGTTCTTTTACCGCAATATGCAGAAAGCCAAATCTATGGCGCACTATTGGATGGTAAAGCAAGCGAGCATGCTTCACGGATGACCGCAATGCGCAGTGCAACCGATAATGCGAATGAAATTATCGATGACCTGTCATTGTCGTACAACCGTGCACGCCAGGCAGAAATTACACAGGAAATCACCGAAATTATCGGCGGTGTAGCTGCACTGGAATAGCTCTTTGACCAGTTCGAAAGTAAGTTAGGAGGGAAATCGATGAGCAAAGGACACGTTACACAAATTATGGGACCTGTTGTCGACGTAAGATTCGATGACGATAATCTCCCTGAAATTTATAATGCACTAACGATCAAATCCAATGATGCGGATAATGAAATTAACCTTACATTGGAAGTAGCTCTACATCTTGGTGACAACTCGGTCCGTACCATCGCGATGACATCAACAGATGGTTTGCAGCGTGGAATCGAAGTAGAGGACACAGGCAATCCAATCTCTGTACCAGTTGGTGATAATACGCTCAGCCGTGTATTTAATGTACTTGGCGATAGTATCGACCTTGACGAACCGTTACCAGAGGATATCAGGCGTGACCCGATTCACCGTCAGCCGCCGGAATTTGAGGATCTGACAACAGATACTGAAATCCTGGAAACAGGTATTAAAGTTGTTGACCTGTTGGCACCATATACAAAAGGTGGAAAAATCGGTCTGTTTGGCGGTGCCGGAGTTGGGAAAACCGTTCTGATTCAGGAACTGATCAACAACGTTGCACAGGAACACGGCGGTATCTCTGTATTTGCCGGTGTTGGTGAACGTACACGTGAAGGTAATGACCTTTATTACGAAATGAAAGATTCAGGTGTTATCGAAAAAACAGCGATGGTTTTCGGACAAATGAATGAACCACCTGGCGCCCGGATGCGTGTTGCATTGACCGGTCTGACAATGGCTGAATATTTCCGTGATGAGGAAGGACAGGACGTACTGTTATTTATTGACAATATCTTCCGTTTCACACAGGCAGGTATGGAGGTTTCCGCACTTCTGGGCCGTATGCCATCAGCTGTTGGTTACCAGCCGACACTTGCAACCGAAATGGGACAATTACAGGAACGAATCACAACGACAAATAAAGGTTCAGTAACATCAATCCAGGCAATTTACGTGCCTGCCGATGACTATACAGACCCTGCACCTGCAACAACATTTGCTCACTTGGACGCAACAACAAACCTTGACCGTAAACTTTCCGAGCAAGGTATTTACCCGGCAGTGGACCCATTGGCATCTACATCACGTGCATTGGACCCTGAGGTTGTTGGTCAAGAGCACTATGATGTTGCACGTGAAGTACAGCAAACACTTCAGCGCTACAAAGAATTGCAGGATATTATCGCAATGCTCGGTATGGATGAACTTTCTGATGATGATAAACTCGTCGTTGCACGGGCACGTCGTATTCAATTCTTCCTGTCACAGAACTTCCACGTAGCTGAACAGTTCACTGGTCAAAAAGGTTCTTATGTGCCAGTAAGCGAGACTGTTAAAGGCTTCCGAGAAATTCTGGACGGAAAATATGATGACCTGCCGGAAGATGCATTCCGTCTGGTAGGGCGCATCGAAGAAGTAGTAGAAAAATCGCAAGGCATGGAATAATAACGAAGACGCAGGGTATAACGATAACTGGATAAAGTTCCGCTTCACGTATGTTTTTGCAATGCACGAACGTGCGGATCTTATCCAGCATTCTACCTGTCTGAGGAGGGGTTACATTGAAAACACTAACTGTGAGTGTTGTTACTCCTGATGGGCCAGTATTGGAAGATGATTTCGAAATGGTAAGCTGTAAAGCGGAAGGCGGGGAACTCGGTATTTTGCACGGGCATATCCCGACCGTTGCGCCATTGACAATCAGTGTTGTACGCCTGATACGCAGCAATGGATCTGAAAAACTTGCTGTAAGCGGGGGATTTTTGGAGGTCAGACCAGAGAAAGTCACCATCCTTGCTCAGTCTGCCGAACAACCATCAGAAATTGATGTTTCCCGGGCAAAAGAAGCAAAGGAACGCGCCGAAAAACGTCTCCAGGCTAAACAGGATAACATCGACTTCCAACGGGCAGAATTAGCACTCAAACGAGCAATGAATCGTTTAGATATCGCTCAGTAATGAAAAAATCTCTTGTAACACATGTTATGAGGGATTTTTTTCGTTCATATTGGCTGGTGGAATGAGTACGGAATGTTTGGCTGCGACTGCGGGATATCAACCAACAAGGAAATGAAATCGACCTTCACGGCGTGTTAATCAACCAATAGTGATGCGGAATCAACTTTCAATGTGAGATATCAACCGACATGGAGAGGAATCAACCTTCATCTCGGAATATCAACCAACAAGGATATGGAATCGACTTTCACGGCCAGGGAATCAACCAATAGTAATGCGGAATCAACTTTCAATGTGAGATATCAACCGACATGGAGAGGAATCAACCTTCATCTTGGGAATATCAACCAACAAGGATATGAAATCGACTTTCACGGCCAGGGAATCAACCAAAAGTAATGCGGAACCGACTTTCAATGTGAGATATCAACCGACATGGAGAGGAATCAACCTTCATCCCGGGAAATCAACCAACAAGGATATGAAATCGACTTTCACGGCCAGGGAATCAACCAAAAGTAATGCGGAACCGACTTTCAATATGAGAAATCAACCGACATGGAGAGGAATCAACTTTCATCCCGGGAAATCAACCAACAAGGATATGAAATCGACCTTCATGGCCAGGGAATCAACCAATGGTGGTGCGGAATCAACTTTCAATGCGGGAAATCAACCGACATGGAGAGGAATCAACCTTCATCTTGGGAAATCAACCAACAAGGATATGAAATCGACCTTCATGGCCAGGGAATCAACCAATAGTGATGCAAAATCAACCTTCAAACCAACCATATCAACCATCCATGTCAGAATCACATCAATCACACGATAAAAGCATCATCTCCCCAAGGAAAAGCCTTAAAAGTAAAAAGATGTGACTGAAAAATAATCACACCTCCAGGCAGAAAAGATTGTCGTTATTTCCCGGGAAATGATAGAAATGGTCATATCTCGTAAGGGCTTACAAAACGGTCCTGATTGACAATCATTCGTATCCGTGGCAAAGTTACAGGTAGCAAAGCAAAATATACAAATTGGAAAGAGTGAATTTAATGTTTTCGATTGGACAGATGGCATTATTTAGTATGATATCGCATCTGATTTTCATTTTTATCACATGGCGGGTAATGCAGACGATTAATTTTGACCCGCTTATCCGTAAGGGACGGGCAATGGAAGCGAAGATTATGCTTTTGTTTATCGCCATAGCGGTTGGCACTGGCGTCAGTAACTTTTTTCTCAGTTTCCTGCAATGGTCGCGGGATCTGATTTTCCTATTCTAAATAACTTGTAAATCTTGTCGATAGATTGCCAGTTTACGATAGTATGTTTAAGAATCTCCCGGTTCATACTGATGATATGAATTTCAAGGGGGATTTTATTATGCGTAAATTTGTTCTGATAGCTTTTATTATTTTTATAACTGGAAATAGTGCATCCGCAGTAAGCATGGAGCCGGATGCGATGACAGATCTGGCTGCACTGGTTACGGAAAATGAGCTGGAAGTGGATCATTGGGAAGTCACCATTCGTGAAGAAATGACGTATAATAAAGTGCAGGAAATTTTGGGACAGTTTCGTCACAAAAATAGTTATTTAGTCTCTGGAGAAGCCGATGCGAACACTATAAAATATTCAGTTAGACACGTGCAAAAAACGGAGGGGATTTCCGAAAGTTATAGTGTCATTATTCCAAAGGATAGGGAGTATCAAGCTCAGTTTATCGCAGTCGTACAGGGGAAGTTTTGGACAGATGATTTGGTGAAACAATACAGGCGTTTGGTACAAACGATTCAAAATAATTTTTTCACCGAAGATTCGACAAAGTTTGCTTGTATTAAGACAACAGTTGATGATATAATGAGTAGTGTTTATTTTTTTGATAAACTGAAAAGCGAACTTGATTTAAAACATATAAAGAGACAAAAAGATTCCGTGAAGAATTCAATGGTTAAAAAAATTATATACGGGTATACACCACTATGGAATCAAAAAATTGACCTGAAAGATCGGCCGTTGAACTTTCAAATGGCGGTTAATAAAGGTCAAAACGGGAGTCGGGAACTTACAATTGGAACACCTATCCTGATTAATGAATATTAATATAGTGAAATTGGAACATAAGGAGAATTAAAACATGGAGAAAATCATCGTAAGAGGCGGGAATCAGCTAAATGGTACTGTTAAGGCGGAAGGTGCAAAAAATGCAGTTTTGCCTGTAATCACAGCCAGCATATTAGCAAGTGAGGGAAAAAGTGTTATCAATGATGTTCCGGTCCTGGCTGATGTGTATACCATTAATGAAGTTTTACGGAATATGAATGCGAATGTACATTTTGAAAATAATACGGTTCACGTGGATGCTTCCAAGACCTTAACAACGGAGGCGCCTTTTGAATATGTTCGGAAAATGCGTGCATCTGTGCTTGTTCTGGGACCGTTATTGGCCCGCTATGGACATGCGAACGTGGCAATGCCCGGCGGATGTGCGATTGGATCACGTCCAATTGATCTTCATTTAAAAGGATTTGAAGCAATGGGCGCACACGTACATGTTGGCAATGGCTTTGTTGAACTGAAGTCAGAAGGGCGTCTGCAAGGTGCCAAAATTTATCTCGATATGCCAAGTGTCGGTGCGACTGAAAATATTATGATGGCGGCTGCACTGGCAGAAGGTAAAACAGTTATAGAAAACTGTGCGAAAGAACCTGAAATTGTGGATTTGGCAAACTTTATTAATAAAATGGGCGGCAAGGTTGTTGGTGCCGGCACCGAAACAATCCGTATTGAAGGTGTGGAAAAGCTTCACGGTACAGAACATGCGATTATTCCTGACCGGATCGAAGCAGGTACATTTATGGTGGCTGCTGCGATTACTGGCGGAAATATTTTAATTGAAAATGCTGTGAGTGAGCATTTACGTTCTGTTATTTCCAAACTGCAGGAAATGGAAGTAACGGTTCTTGAAGAAAACGGTGGAATCCGTGTTATCGGTCCTGACATTTTGAAACCGACAGACATTAAAACATTACCACATCCGGGCTTCCCGACGGATATGCAGTCGCAGATGATGGCATTGATGCTTTGTGCATATGGCACGAGTGTGATTACAGAAACAGTATTTGAAAATCGTTTTATGCACGTCGAGGAATTCCGTCGTATGAATGCGAAAATGAAAATTGAAGGCCGCAGTGTCATTATCGAAGGTCCATGTAAATTACAAGGTGCGGAAGTAGCGGCAACTGATTTACGCGCTGCTGCAGCATTGATTCTTGCGGGACTCCGTGCAGATGGGCATACACGTGTTACCGAATTAAAGCATCTTGATCGCGGCTATGTGGATCTTGCAGGCAAGCTTTCATCACTTGGTGCGGATATTGAGCGTGTCGATGAAAATGGGGATCCGGTTAAAACAGATGTTTTGAACGATGAAATTTTTGCTGAATTAAATTAAACAGTTGAATTTATACTATATTTGATAAAAAACAGATGCTGCAACAAGCATCTGTTTTTTTATTGCTTTTTCTGAATGACTAGCTAAACTCCGGCACATATGCTAACAGTCCGATAAATACTGCATTATCCCCAAAAAGAATCCAAATTTATCATTGAATTTCAGATTTAATATGATAAAATTGAAAGAAAATTACAAAATGAGAGGGGGAGCTGCATGAAATTATATGTTTCTGTCGATATGGAGGGGATCACCGGTCTTCCCGATTATACATATGTGGATTCCAGTGAACATAATTATGAACGAGCACGTAAGATCATGACAGAGGAAACGAACTATGTTGCCGAAGCGGCGTTTAAATTTGGCTGTGATGAAATTTTAATCAATGACAGCCATTCAAAAATGAATAATATTATGATTGATCAGTTGCACCCGGATGCGACTTTAATTACCGGTGATGTGAAACCGCTTTCGATGATGCAAGGTATTGATACATCCTATGCAGGGGCGATGTTTGTCGGGTATCATGCGCAGGCGGGACAATTTGGGGTGATGTCCCATGCGATGATTCATGCGGTGCGGAATTTTTACATAAACGATAAACCAATTGGGGAACTCGGATTTAATGCATATGTTGCGGGACATTATGGTGTTCCGGTACTGATGGTTGCCGGTGATGACCAGGCAGCAAAAGAAGCGGAAGCATTAATTCCGAATATCACAACAGCTGCTGTGAAAAAGACGATTTCACGGTCTGCTGTAAAAAGCATGACACCGAAAAAAGCGGGTGAAATGCTGCAGCAAAAGACAGCGCATGCCCTTAAGAACCGTGATAAGGTACAACCACTTGTTCCTCCTGATAAACCGGTGTTGAAAATTGAATTTAACAATCATGGGCAGGCAGAATGGGCGAACCTGATGCCAGGCACCAAATTACTTGATGGAACAACAATTGTTCGATTTGAAGCGGACGATATTTTGGAAGCGTACCAGGCCATGCTAGTAATGACCGAGCTTGCGATGCGTACAACTTTTTCATAGGAGTGGGACAAATGCTGGGATATATTTTGAAAAGGTTTGCCATTATGGCAGTGACATTATGGATTATTGTCACGCTGACTTTCATCCTGATGGTCACCATTCCAGGTTCACCTTTGAATGAAGAACGGAGTACAACAGAAGCCGTTCAGGAAAATCTAAAAGAACATTACAACCTTGATGAGCCAATGCCTGTTCAGTATATGCTCTATTTGAAATCTGTTGTGACGCTCGATTTCGGGCCATCTATCAAGCAGCCGAATGCAACTGTCAACGATCTGCTCAGCCGCGGGTTTCCGGTATCGTTTGAATTGGGGATGGTGACCATTTTAGTTGCTGTCATTTCCGGAATTATCCTCGGAATTATGGCAGCACTCCGTCACAACGGCCTGATTGATTATTTTGCGATGAGTGTGGCAGTGCTCGGGATTTCAATACCAAACTTTGTTCTCGCGACATTGCTTATCCAGAAATTTGCTGTCGATTGGGACATTCTCCCGGCAGCAACATGGTCAAGTCCAATCCATATGATTCTGCCGGTAACAGCGCTCGCGACCGGGCCGATGGCAATTATAGCCCGATTGACGCGCTCTACCATGCTTGAGGTGCTTACACAGGATTATATTAAAATGGCTCGTGCTAAAGGACTTTTTCCGTGGAAAATCATTTTGAAGCACGCACTCCGGAATGCACTGATGCCGGTCGTGACGATTATGGGAACATTGCTGGCCGGTATTTTGACAGGTTCATTTGTTATCGAAAAGATTTTTGCAATCCCGGGGATGGGAAAATATTTTATTGAAAGTATCAATCAGCGCGATTACCCGGTTATTATGGGGACGACCGTCTTTTACAGTGCGTTTCTCATCTTCTCGTTATTTTTGGTTGATATCGTCTACGGTATCCTTGATCCCCGCATCAAGCTGCATAAAAAGGGAGGCAAATAATCTATGAAACTATCAGACGAAACAGCGACAAACTACGCTCCCAATCAAGTGCCGGATGACCTATTTAAGTGGAAAGAGAAAGACCTGAAAGCGGCAGAAACGGTTTCACGTCCATCCCTTTCCTATTGGCAGGATGCGTGGAAACGTCTCCGGAAAAATAAAATTGCCATGGCGGGACTCGTTTTCCTGATTTTGCTTGCGATTATGGCGATTATCGGTCCAATGGTTTCGCCGTTCTCAGTAAAGGAACAGAATTTGCCGAATCAGTTTCAGCCGCCAAACGGAACACATTGGTTTGGCACCGATTCACTGGGCCGTGATGTATTCACGAGAACATGGTATGGTGCGCGAATTTCACTTTTTGTCGGCCTGATGGCGGCCTTGATTGATTTTTTCGTCGGTGTCGTTTATGGCGGGGTTTCCGGCTATAAAGGCGGACGCACTGATAATATTATGATGCGGATTATTGAAGTGCTGTATGGCCTGCCGTATTTATTAGTCGTTATCATGCTGCTGGTAGTAATGGGACCGAGTCTTACCACCATCATTGTCGCATTGACCGTTACCGGTTGGGTCGGGATGGCCCGAATTGTGCGGGGGCAGGTTCTGCAGATCAAAAACTTTGAATTTGTGCTTGCATCGAAATCGTTTGGAACGAAAACGTGGCGGATTATCCGCAAAAATCTGCTGCCGAATACAATGGGACCAATTATCGTTCAAATGACGCTGACAGTGCCGTCCGCCATTTTTGCAGAGGCATTCCTGAGTTTCCTTGGTCTGGGGATTCAATCACCGTATGCCAGCTGGGGAGTGATGGCGAATGATGCACTCGGGGCCATTTTGTCCGGAAATTGGTGGACATTATTTTTCCCGGCATTCTTTATTTCATTTACGATGTTTGCATTTAACGTATTAGGCGACGGGCTTCAGGATGCACTCGATCCGAAGCTGAGGAAGTAGGTGAGACATATATGGAAAAGATTCTTGAAGTAAAAGACCTTCACGTAACATTCACTACATACGGCGGGACAGTGAAAGCTGTCAGGGGGGTGAATTTTCATTTAAATAAAGGAGAAACATTGGCAATCGTCGGAGAATCAGGCTGCGGTAAAAGTGTTACATCCAATGCCATTATGCGGCTGATTCCGGATCCTCCCGGTAAAATTTCCAATGGGACGATTTTGTTCAATGGAAGGGACCTTACGAAACTTCGTGAAAAGGAAATGCGGGCGATGCGCGGCGTGGATATATCTATGATCTTTCAAGATCCGATGACAGCACTGAATCCAACGCTTACGATCGAAACACAGCTTGTTGAAGGAGTGCGGCAGCATCATCACATATCCCGTAAAGAAGCACGTCAAAAGGCAATTGAAATGATGGAACTGGTTGGAATTCCCAACCCGACAGAACGGCTCAAGCAGTATCCGCACCAGTTCAGCGGCGGAATGCGGCAGCGGATCGTTATTGCGATTGCATTGATCTGTGAGCCGGAACTGCTGATAGCGGATGAGCCGACGACTGCGCTCGACGTTACGATTCAGGCGCAGATCCTTGAACTCTTTGACAAAATCCAAAAGAAAACCGGTGTATCGATTATTTTGATTACTCATGATCTTGGTGTTGTTGCTAAAATTGCCGACCGGATTGCCGTTATGTATGCAGGCAAAGTGGTCGAAACCGGTACTAAACGGGGAATTTTTTATCACCCGGAACATCCATACACAAAAGGACTGTTAAAATCCGTCCCGCGGCTTGATCTGAAAGAAGATCGTCTCACGCCGATTGACGGGACACCACCAGATTTATTCTCACCTCCACAGGGATGTCCGTTTACAGCACGGTGCCCATTCGCAATGGAGGTGTGTGATAAAGTTTATCCCGCAATGACGGAGCTGAGCGATTCACACAAAGTGGACTGCTGGCTTCAGGATGAACGGGCTAAACAGCTATTGGCTGCAACAGCCGCAAAATAAATTTTGAAAGGGGCAAAATTGGTATGAAGCGAGGATTATTATTATTATTTTCCGTATTACTGATCGCTGTTTTATCGGCATGTACGACCGGCAGCGGGGGTAACAGTGACAACGGCGGCAGCGGGGGTGATAGCGGGGAAAGCAGTAAAGGGTCATCCGAAAGCGGCGAAAAGGTTTTATACATGAATAATGGCGAGGAACCAACATCACTTAATCCGCCAATCGGCTTTGACTCGGTTTCCTGGAATGTGCTGAACAACCTGATGGAAGGATTGACACGTCTGGGTAAAGATGATAAGCCCCATCCAGCCATGGCGGAAGACTGGGATGTTTCAGATGATGGAAAAGTATACACATTCCATCTTCGTGAAGACGCCAACTGGTCAAACGGGGATCCGGTGACAGCACAGGATTTCGTGTACGCATGGAAACAGCTTTTAAATCCAAAGACCGGCTCACCAGCTGCATTTCTTGGCTATTTTATCGAAGGCGGTAAGGAGTATAATACCGGCAAAGGCTCTGCAGATGATGTGAAAGTAAAAGCAGTCGATGATAAAACATTGAAGGTAACCTTGAAGGCACCAACGAACTTCTTCCTGCATGTCGTAACAAATCCGGCATTTTTCCCGGTGAATCATAAAGTTGCCAAGGAAAACCCGGAATGGTATACCGAAGCGGAATCATTTGTTGCCAATGGACCATTCAAACTGAAGAAATGGAAGCATGAAAAAGAAATGGTCATGGTTAAGAACGACCAGTACTGGGATAAAGAAACTGTGAGTCTTGATAAGGTACACTGGGCAATGGTCAACAATTCCAACACGGAGTATCAGATGTTCAAAAGTGATGAACTTGACATGACCAGTATTCCACCCGATATGGCTGATCAGTTAATTGATGGTGATAATGTTGTCATTGAAAAACAGGCGGGGCTTTATTTTTACCGCTTTAACGTCAACAAAGAACCATTCCAGAACAAGAAAATCCGTAAAGCGTTCGCACTGGCAATCAACCAGGAGGACATTGTCAATTATGTAACGAAAAATAAGGAAGAAGCGGCAAAAGCTTTCGTATCACCAGGATTTGAGGGACCAAACGGCAAAGATTTCCGTGAAGTAAACGGTGACCTTGTTAAATTCAATCCGGAAAAAGCAAAAAAACTGCTGAAAGAAGGCATGAAAGAAGAAGGGTATGACAAACTGCCTCCAGTGACACTCACATATAATACGGATGAAGGACACAAAGCAATTGCGGAGGCAATGCAGAATATGTTCAGTGAAAATCTTGGTGTTAATGTTACTTTGAAAAATACGGAGTGGAACGTGTTCCTTGAAGCACAGAAAAATCTGAAGCACCAGTTATCCCGAAGTTCATTCCTGTTTGACTACGCTGATCCGGTCAACTTCCTGGAAAGCTTTGTAACCGGCTCGACGATGAACCGCACCGGCTGGTCCAACGAAAAGTACGACAAACTGATTGCCCAGGCGAAGAAGGAGACGAATGAAGAGAAACGCTGGCAGCTGATGTATGAAGCGGAAAAACTGCTGGCGGAAGAAATGCCAATCTTCCCGATCCACTACTATAACCAGGTATTCATTTACAAAGATGACGTCAAAGACATTGTGCGTCACCCGGTTGGCTATCTCGAGCTGAAGTGGGCTGATAAGAAATAGTTTAAAAAAAGCAGATTGTGCGAAGGTTGATATCTTGAATGGACGGTTGATATGAGGCCGGTGAGGGTTGATATATGGCGGTGAAAGATGATATTCGCACGAGGAAGGTTGATAACCGGTCAGTGAAGGTCGATTTCTGGCACAGGATGGTTGATAACTAGAATGGAAGGTTGATTACTACAACAACGTAAAGAAGGAGCGGAACATTCGCTCCTTCTTTACCATACATAAAAAAAGACAGAAAGAAGGTACATCATTATGATGAAGCCACCTCGGCTCAACAAGGGAGATCTAATTGGAATCGTTGCACCGGCAGGCCCTGTTGATTCGGACCGTCTTCAGCGGGCGATCCCTTTTTTTGAAAAAATGGGCATGCATGTGAAGCTGGGCAAGCATGTGGAAAATACATACGGTTACTTGGCCGGGATGGATGCGGAGAGGCTAGCAGACTTTCATGATATGGTTGCAGATGACAGTGTCAAAGCAATCATTTTTGCCCGTGGCGGATATGGAACAGGAAGAATCGCCGGGGATATTGATTATGAACTGATCCGAAACAATCCGAAAATCATTTGGGGATACAGTGATATTACATATTTACATACCGCAATACGTCAGGAAACAGGTTTGGCAACGTTTCACGGGCCAATGCCTGTCTCGGACATTGCGGATGACGATTTTGATACATATACGGCAGGTTTATTTCAACAGCTGCTAGAACCATCGGAACTTTATTATACAGAGAGTGTTTCAATGTTAAACGTTATTGCAGCAGGAGAGGCATCGGCTGAAATAGTCGGTGGTAATCTGTCCCTGCTTATCAGCACGCTTGGTACACCATATGAAATTGATACAGCAGGAAAACTGCTGCTTTTGGAAGATATCGGCGAGGCGCCATATCGAATTGACGCGATGCTGAATCAGCTGAAGCTTGCTGGGAAGTTTGCTGGAGCAGCTGGCGTTATTATTGGTGATTTTGCCGAATGCGACCCGCCAAAAGACAAACCGTCGCTGACATTGGAAGAAATTTTTCAAACGTACCTGGGCGGATTGAACGGTCCGGTTGTTTCCGGATTTAACATTGGCCACTGTATGCCCAATTTCTCGCTTCCGTTGGGTGTACCAGCTACATTATCGTCAGCAAAAAGATCATTGATTATCGAACCGGGCATCCGATAGTACGGAAAGGAGGAAACAGGTATGCAAATTCAGCAGATCGAAACATTCCAGGCAGCGATTCCGTTGAATTCACCATTTAAAACAGCACTAAGGACTGTAACCGTTGCTGAAACAGTTGTTGTCAAACTAACATGTGACAGTGGAATAATCGGTTTTGGGGAGGCACCGCCGACTCACGTTATAACAGGAGACAGCATCGCCAGTATTGATATTGCCGTTAATAATGTATTCAAACCGCTATTGCTTAATGAATCAATCTTGCAGTATGAGCGGATATTTGAAAAAATCGATAAAAGTATCATCGGTAATGTAAGCGCGAAGGCAGCAGTTGACATGGCGGTATATGACTGTCTCGCACAGGAAGCGCAAATGCCGCTATGGCAATTTTTGGGCGGCTATAACGACCAGATTGAGACGGATTATACTGTCAGTGTGAACAGCCCGGAAGAAATGGCAGATGATGCACAGCAATACATGAGTGATGGCTTTTCAATTTTGAAGGTAAAGGTCGGCAAAGATGCAATAGATGACGATGTGAAACGCATACAGGGAATCCGAAAACGTGTCGGGTCGCGGGCGAAAATCCGTCTGGACGCCAATCAGGCATGGCCGGCAAAAGAAGCGGTCCGTGCTATTCGGAAAATGGAGGATCTTGGGCTTGATATCGAACTGATTGAACAGCCGGTGCATAAAACAGATTTTGAAGGGCTGAAATATGTCGCAGCCAATACGGAAACACCGATTATGGCGGATGAGAGTGTTTTTTCAACGGGGGATGCCAGACGGCTGCTTGAAATGCGTGCTGCTGATTTAATCAATATAAAACTGATGAAGGCAGGCGGAATCCATCAGGCAGTGAAGATTGCCAAACTGGCAGATATCTATGGTGTCAAGTGTATGGTCGGAAGTATGATTGAAACAAAAATCGGCATTACCGCTGCAGCACATTTTGCCGCGAGTCAGCCGAATATTATCAACTATGATTTTGATGCACCATTAATGCTCGCCGGTGACCTGATAGAAGGCGGCATTGCTTATAACGGCAGCAATATCTCACTTGGAACGAAATCAGGTCTTGGTATTGAAAAAATCAATCCGGAATTTATCACGGAATCATAATGTTTTCATTGAGCCCGCATTTTTTTAATAAGACAGCGGATCTATCATACAAAGCATTGGAAAAGGGGGAATCTATCATGCCTGAACAAACGTTTGATCAAGAGCCGGATGTACTTTGGGTGGCAGCAGTGCAGGTCGCTACCGTATGGACGTCACCTGAATCAGCACGCGCCATTGATGCACCGGGCATTTCCACGCCGACAGACATGGATCGGTGGACAGCAGAACTGACATTTGAAAAACGGGTTGCCCTTTGTGATGAAAATCGTGTACAGACACAGCTGCTGTATGGTGAAGCGGTTATCATTATGGAGATTAAAGATGACTGGGCACATATTGTCATTCCAACACAGCCTTCCAAAAAGGACAAAAGGGGTTACCCTGGCTGGGTGCCGCTGAATCAGCTGAAAAAGGTGCATAAAACAGAATGGGACCAGGAAAGGACAGCAGCTGTCACATCGAAGTTTGCCTGGCTGCAATCAGCTGATGGCGAGCCGGTCATCAAACTTAGCTTTAATACAATGCTCCCGATTCTCAATGATGAAGGAAATCGGTTAAAAGCAGCCACACCGAATGGACCGCTTTTCCTTGCAAAAGAACACGCGGCTATCTATCAGACTGGCAGCGGGATAAGGCAGCAGCCCGGACAGAAACTAGTATCAGCAGGCGAACATTATAGAAAGCTTGATTATTTCTGGGGCGGCATGAGTGCATTCGGTTATGACTGCTCAGGATTTACCTATGCCATGCACAAAGCGAATGGCTATCAGATTCCGCGTGATGCGGATGATCAATTGGCCGGCGGAGAAAAGGTTTCTTATCATAATTTGATGCCGGGTGATTTGTTATTTTTTGCATATGAAGAAGGAAAAGGCAACCTGCACCATGTCGGCTTTTATTATGGTGATGGAAAAATGCTTCATTCCCCGCAAACCGGAAAGGGTATTGAACTGATTGATCTGAATGGAACCATATATGAAAAAGAACTTTGTGGCGCGGCACGATACTGGCAGCAGGCAGGGGAGAAATAATATGAGCGAAAAAATATTGGAAGTCAACAATCTGAAAAAATACTTTGATATGGGAAAAGGGTTAGATCTGAAGGCGGTAAATGACGTCTCATTTTATATCAATAAAGGTGAAACGTTCGGGTTGGTCGGCGAGTCCGGCTGCGGCAAATCAACCATCGGACGGACAATAATGGGTTTGTATGATAAAACTGCCGGGAATGTGCTGTACGATGGAAATGATGTGCATGCCATGAGCGAGAAGGAACGGTTCAAATTTTACCGTGATATGCAGATGGTTTTTCAGGACCCATATGCATCGTTAAATCCACGCTCCACTGTAAGGGAAGTTATTTCAGAGCCAATGGAAGTGCATAACATGTTTTCAGATAAGCGGAAGCAGGCAGACCGAGTCTACATGCTGCTGGAGGAGGTCGGTATGAATCGCGACCATGCCAATCGTTATCCGCACGAATTCAGCGGCGGACAGCGGCAACGGATTGGGATTGCCCGTGCTTTGGCACTTGACCCCGACTTCATTATCGCGGATGAGCCGATTTCTGCACTGGATGTATCTGTTCAGGCACAGGTTGTTAATCTGTTAAAGGAACTTCAGCAGGAAAAAGGGCTGACATTTTTATTTATTGCACATGACCTGTCAATGGTGAAACAGATTTCCGACCGGATTGGCGTCATGTATCTCGGCAACATGGTTGAACTGACCAAGAGCGAATCCCTGTATGATAATCCACTGCATCCGTACACACAGGCATTGCTTTCCGCGATACCGATTCCTGATCCCGATATTGAAGATCAACGGGAGAGGATTATTTTGGAGGGTGAACTTCCAAGCCCGATTCATCCGCCGAGCGGTTGCGTGTTCCGGACAAGGTGTCCAATGGCAATGGATATTTGTTCGGTGCAAAAACCGGAATGGCAGGAAGTAGAGCAGGACCATTATGTCGCCTGCCACCTTTATAATAAAAATGCTCCGGAACGTGAATCTGTCTTAACAAAGCAGCAATAAGCCAGAGATAAAACCTGTAGAGATGTTATGTCATGCAGGTTTTTTCAAAGGTCCAGTTCCAGCGCCCAGCAACTAGCAAACTTCACACTCCTCCACTACGATAAAGAAGACTTGCCGATTGGTGAAACCAGAGGCCTAGTCGCGCTTATACCCTTGTGGTGAAAGTCAACATCGGTTCGCTTCCAGCTCACCGTGTTTCCTTTATCTCATTGCGGAGTGCTCCAGTTTGTACGTTGCTATACGGGCGCTTACACTTTTCTTCATTCTATTGTTCTATTTCTTCCTTTTTCCGTATACGTTTAATAGTAGGAATGCTAGAAATGATTCCAGTATGATACATTACAAGGGAGGCTGCCTATGAAGCAACCAAACATTCCTGGTAAATGGAAGAAAAAAAAGAAAAAGCACAGTAATCTGCTGCCATTTCAGAAATCATCGAAATTCAACAATCAGCGGGCTGCTCCATGGAGACTGCAGGGAATTATTTTCTTTGCAACCCTGATAACAATCATCCTTATCATCCCGACACTGATTGTTGTCCCGTTTGTCGGTGATAGTGATCAGCATACCGCGGACGAAAAGAAAGATGGCAAAGTGGATATTTCAATGGGAGACTCGCCGTTTTCCGTTGCAGTTATGCGGGCAAACGCCGATAAAGTGGAAAATGTGCCGCTCGAAACATATGTCGCACGGGTGGTAGCCTCGGAAATGCCGGGGGAATTTGAAATCGAAGCATTAAAGGCACAGGCACTGGCTGCCCGAACATTCATCGTCAATCATATGATCAGTCAGGACCAGTCAGGCAAATCAGATGTGACGGATACGGTCAGTGACCAGGTATATCACAGCAAACAGGAGCTGCGCGATTTACTGGAAGAGGATTTTGAGTGGAAAATGGAAAAGATAAAAAAGGCTGTTAAAGCAACAAAGGGTGAGATTCTCACGTATGACGATGCACCGATTACAGCATCCTTTTTTTCGACCAGTAATGGGTATACTGAAAACTCAGAGGACTACTGGTCCAATAAAGTTCCTTACCTGCGCAGTGTAAAAAGCCCGTGGGATAAAAAATCACCGAAATTCCTCGCGCAGGAAATATTTACTGTCCCTAAAGTGGAAGAAGCACTTGGTGTAAAACTGCCGAATTCCGGTGATATTGATATGGAAATAACCCGTACAGAAGGAAAACGGGTCGATAAACTGAAGATTGCCGGCCAGAAGTTTTCAGGCCGGAAAATTCGCGAAAAACTTGAGCTGGCTTCAAGTGATTTTACGATTGAACAGAAAAATGATCACTTGATTTTTACAACCCAGGGTTTCGGCCACGGCATTGGTATGAGCCAGTATGGAGCGAACGGCATGGCGAAACACGGCAAAACGTACAAACAGATTGTGAAACACTATTACAAGGGCGTTGAAATCAGCTCTATTAATAAAACCGCACCAACGCTTGTAGCAAAATAACAGTTCCCCGGGATGATTGTCATTCCGGGGATTTTGTCCCGTAAACGCCTTACTTTTCCCGGAATCTATAAAAAAATGCATGAAATTCAACAATTTTTTGCATCAAATGTATAGATTTCCCTTTTTCTGCTCAGAATGGTTGTTGAGGTGATGAGATATGAAAGAGGAAAACAACGGTACTCCAAAAAATAAGTGGAGTCGAATTTTCCGGAAGAAGTGGTTTTTCCCGGCAGTATATTTAACGGTTGCTGCAGTTTTGCTGGCGTTTGTAGTTTGGTATCAAAATCTGGAAAATCAGATGCCTGATATGGCGGACGAACAGAAATCTACTGATTATTACAACCCGGCCGAAAATAAAAATGATGCACAACCCGTTATTGAACAGCAGGAAATCATCAAAATGCCTGTCGGAAATCAGGATCAAGCAGAAATCGTAACTAAATTTTATGATTACAACGCAGATACGAAGGCCCAAAAAAGTGCACTGGTCCTGTATAACAACCGTTATTACCAGAGCAAAGGGATTAACATCAAAGCTGGTGAAAACAAATCATTTGATGTGCTCGCTTCACTTAGCGGAACAGTTAAGGAAGTAGAAGAGGATCCGCTTCTGGGACAGGTTGTTACATTACAGCACGAAAATAAAGTAGTTACCCATTATGCTAGTCTTGGAGATGTGAAAGTGCAAGCAGGCGACAAGGTTAAGCAGGGCGATGTTATCGGTACAGCCGGTGAAAACAGGTTTGGTCAGGAATTCGGAACCCATGTACATTTTGAAATCAGAAAAGATGGCGAAGCGGTTAATCCGGAAGAAGTATTCAAACAGCCTGTAAGTGCCTTGAAAAAAGCTGCATCTGAAAAACAGAGCGGTAATGCCGAGGAGAACCAGGACAGCAAAAAAGACGAGAATGCCGGTGATGGTGAAAATCTGGATGGCACCAAAGAAGGTAATACAGACAGCAACGATAATAGCGATGATTCTCCTGATCAAAGTCAGGATGAAGAAAATAGCGATGCGGAAAATGGTAATACAACGGACAATACGACCGAATCATCTTCCACATCAGCAAGCGCATAAACTATCATAAAGCTTGACCCTGGTATATGCCGGGGTTATTTTTTGTGGCTTCTGCGAAAATTGTCGAACGATTTAACTAGATTTTCCAGAAATATATGTTATTATAGCAAGTAATAGAAAAAATTGTTACAAAATGATGAAAATTGTATTAAGAAAAAATTTGTATTTGTTTTGTGGTGAGGTGACATATCCATGCATACATTCAACACTGATACAGTATCCAATTCATTAAGTGCATTGTCGAAAGATGACAAACTATCAATGGAGCAGCTCGATCTAATGTTGTCACAGGAATATGATCCGGAGACGGCTGGTTTATTGATGCGTAAATTATGCCTGCAATCCAATTCGGATGACATTAACAAAAAGGGCATGGAATTTTTGTACATGCATGGATACTTTGAAGATCTGCAAAACCTGATTAACAAAAATAAAAAGTCACTGAACAAATCGAATCAGAAATGGGCGGACATCTACCAGATTACAATTGACCGTAAACTGCGGCGCTATCCACCAGATGTGTTGCTCAGCTATGCAGAAAATTTCCGGACAGATGAGCCGGAACTAAAATGCATTATCGAATTTATTAAAGTCACGATTTATTATGGACTGGATCAATTCGGCAAACTGGGAAACTTCCTCGAAAAACAGCAGCATCTATTTAAAGAAATTGATGACCGGTTTTTGTTGTCATTTTTCAACCAGCGCTTGAACCACAACCTGTTTGCATATTATTTGGTCCGCAATGAGGTAATTATCGCAAGAAAGCATGCATTTCGTGTGCTGAACCAGACAACAAACCCCAAGACGAAAGTCAACATCCATACCACACTGGGATTATCCTATATTTTTGATACGTACTTCCAGGGGATGTTCCACATGTCCGAAGCATTAAAAATTGCCAAAGATCATCAGTTGGAAAGCTCCAGGAAGATTATAGAACAATTCAACATTCCTTTTTTGTCCGCCCACTTTAAACGGGTGGATGGCATTAGCTCGCCTGACAAAAGTGAGCAGGCACATATCGAAATAGCAAAAGGAAATTACCGGAAAGCGGAAAAAATACTCCACGAGATTGACATCGACAGCCCATTTAAAATGTATTATTTGGGCGTTGCAAAACAAGATAGATCAACATTGCTGCAATCCTACAATTATTTCATCGAAAAGCGCAGCGATTATTTTTTCAGCAGGCTGCCATTAAATGCTATGAAAGCAATGGAGTGAAATTGTAAAAAGGGGCTAGTCAGTGCCCTTTATATAAAATAGGGTTTGGTTTTTCCGAAAATTAATAAGCTTTGAAAGGAGGAGGATTCAGGATGAAAAAATTAGTAGCTATTCTTGTAATCACTGGTATCGTATTAATGGGTGGCGCAGCTGTTTCAGCAGCACCTGCTGATGGCGGTCCTATGAACGATCCTGTGTTAGGCGATCTGGATTAACATAGAAGCGCGTAAATTTTTCTTAATTTAAAGAGAGAAGAAACTACTGTAGTAATTTTTGTTCCGGAAAAACAAACCCTATTCCCTATTTTTAGGCAAAACAGTAACACCCCCACTTCAGAAATACTTCCTGTCCACAATTCCCAAAGATGTAATTTTAATCATATTCCTTCCTGTAGTGTAATAAAATGTTACAAACCAAGCATTCAGAAAAGTCTGAGGTGAAAGCATGTGTAGCTTTCCATCCAGCTTAATCCCTGCCTTTTTTTACATACAAAATCTGAACAGTTGAATACACCGCATACCAGCTAAGCTGCACAGCATGACGTGAAAGCAGATAAGTGAGCAGCACAACATATGTATCACCTTGTCTCAAACCACACCTCGGAAATATCCAACACAGGGAGGCGAATGGTGTGCACGATTACATCAAGGAAAGGACTATCAGGATAGGTGAATATGTCGTGGAGACGAGGAAAACCGTCCGTGTGATAGCGAAAGAATTTGGTGTTTCCAAAAGCACAGTCCACAAAGATCTGACAGAACGCTTGCCGGAAATAAGCCCCAAACTTTATAACCAAGTAAAAGATATACTCGACTACCATAAATCAATCCGCCATCTCCGCGGGGGCGAGGCTACCCGAAATAAATACCGCATCACCGCCACAGTAACACCAGATGAAAAACCGGCAAAACCGGTCGGATGAGCATTCCGGATATTCAGGAGCAATCGAAAGGAAAAAGGGGGTCAGCATTCCTTCTGAAGTTTCGGCAGACAGGCGGCATTGTAACCTTACAGCCGAATAACAGCCCGGGATAATGCCACAACATCCAACAGCAGTGGTTCGAACCTAAAGGGGGTGGTCACCCGACTGAAATGCGGCAAACTGTACATCCGACAACCAAAAACCCAGCTTAGGCTGGGTTTTTGGTGTGTGGCAGTGAGTTTAATAATCAACCTTCGGAAGCGGATATCAACCATCAGTGAGACAGAATCAACCAGCATTGTACGGAAATCAACCTTCGAGGGGAAGGAATCAACCTTCAAGATGAAGGAATCAACCGTCGAACGTGGATATCAACCCACACGGATGGATATCAATCTTCAGAAGCAGATATCAACCCACACGGATGGAAATCAATCTTCAGAAGCAGATATCAACCATTAAGGGTGAGAAATCGACCATCGATATCTGGAAATCAACCTTCGAAGACAAAGTATCAACCTTCGCCAAGTGATTATCAACTCTGATACCTTAATATGCAGTTAAAATTGTCTATAAAGAAATGGGAAATAAGATTTTTGCGGGAAGTCACCTAATTTAGGAGCATGATATAGTTTCCCCCTATTTTTGCCAGATGATTTTAGCTTCATGGAGTTTAATATTAAGTATGCGGATCTTGCAGAGTTTAAACCAAGCAACTCCCGGCACTGTCGATTTGTGATGGTTTTCCCGAAAAGAAGAAAGTGATCAAGAATGACCTGGATATGCGCATCGCGACTTTCATGCAGACATTTCGGACATATCCATTTTCTGTTTTTTCGGATCATGGGAGAGGAGATACATTGTGAACATGGAATCCCTTTGATGAAATGATTTTGATGAAGGCCGTGCTTGGCGGGGATATCGTTTTGAAGTGGCCTGTTGGACTGCAGTAGTTTTCTTCCGAGTTTTTGAATCATGGAATGTGTCATAATGTCTTTTGAGTAAAGGTTGGATAGGCGGTGCAGGTGATGATGGAGATTTTCATTGTGGATCAGTTTGTTGTAAACCCATTGTTCCTGGTGGATATTATTGATAATCGTTGTGGGATATGCGACAACAACGAGGGTTTCAATCGGGACATCGAAAATACCAAGATCACCAAGGAATTCCTGCAGATGTTCTTTTTGTGCCTCGGCCTGTAAAATAGGATCTTTGTGTGCGACGGTTTCGTCCTTTGTTTCCTGCGTCATTTGACATAGTTTGGAGTCATAATGTAAAGTTCCCTGAAGATTTTTGATTTCGAGTAAATAAATTAACTTTCTTGTCAAAAGCAGTGTGTCCATTTGAAAATAGTGAGGATGATTGCTGAGCCGCAATCCTTTTAAACTGAAGAAGTCGTTCTGCGGGAAGGTGGAAAGTTTGTAATCTACATTTCGTTCCCCGTCATATCCGGCCTTGTGTTTCCGGTATTCCGAAATAATGCGTTGGTCATTACGGTATGGTTCTTTCAGCCGCCGAAATAACGCTTCATAAGAAAGTAAATCATATGTCTTGTATCTGACTGTATTGTTCAGTGAAATCACCCCTTAAATTATTACTACTTAATTCGACAAAAGTTTGTAAAATCCTTTATTTTTATATTGAAAAAGCAGGAAAAGTCTTTTTAAAAACTGGTGTATTAACATTCAATTTCGGATTATCAACCTTTATTATCATGGAATCAACCTTCAAAAACGAAAATCAACCATCAATGGCATAGAATCAACCAATATCGTATTGCAATCAACCTTCACGGCGAAGGAATCACCCCTCAGACGTGGGTATCGACCAACACAAAACGGATATCAACCCTTAAAAACGAATATCAACCCCCAAGGCATAGAATCAACCAATATCGTATTGCAATCAACCTTCACTCCGATGATATCAACCTCCATCCCGCTAAAATCAACCCTCACCCCACCAAAATCAACCGTCAACCCCTTCTTACACCCCCTCAATAAAAACTGCGCCCCGAGGATCAAGTTACCCCACCCATGAGAAAAATTCCCTATAATTTTTGCGAATTATAAAGTTATATGTTGATTTTTGTGGTAAAATATAATATTAGTAGCAATATGCCCTCTTCGTTAGAGTGCGTTAGGAAGTTATTTGAGCAGGGAGGATCTGAGTTAATGTTTTCGAGGGACATCGGAATTGACCTTGGAACTGCCAATGTGTTGATTCATGTAAAAGGTAAAGGGATTGTTTTGGATGAGCCGTCTGTAGTTGCGATGGACCGTACGACCGGCCGTGTGCTTGAGGTTGGTGAGGAAGCGCGCAGGATGGTGGGACGCACACCAGGAAATATTGAAGCCATTCGCCCGTTGAAAAATGGTGTGATTGCTGACTTTGATGTTACAGAAGCGATGCTGAAGCATTTTATAAATAAAATTAATGTACGCGGATTTTTGTCTAAGCCGAGAATGCTGATTTGCTGCCCGACGAATATTACAAAAGTGGAGCAGAAAGCAATTAAAGAAGCGGCCGAAAAGTCAGGCGGAAAGCGCGTTTATCTGGAAGAAGAACCGAAAGTTGCCGCAATCGGCGCAGGGATGGAAATTTTCCAGCCAAGCGGAAATATGGTCCTTGATATTGGCGGCGGAACTACCGATGTTGCTGTACTGTCAATGGGGAATATTGTAACAGCAGAGTCGATTAAAATGGCCGGCGATAAATTTGATATCGAAATTCTTCAGTACATAAAGAAAAAGTACAAGCTGTTGATCGGCGAACGTACTGCTGAAGATATCAAAGTCAATATCGGAACGGTATTTCAGGGCTCGCGCAAGGAAGAAATGGACATCCGCGGACGGGACATGGTTTCCGGGTTGCCGCGCACCATTACAGTTTATTCAGATGAAATTGAAAGGGCACTGCGTGAATCGATTGCACTGATTACGCAAGGTGCAAGAGCCGTGCTGGAACGTACACCACCGGAATTATCCGCTGATATTATTGACCGCGGTGTAATTCTTACCGGCGGCGGTGCATTGATAGACGGTATTGACCAGCTGCTTGCTGAAGAATTGAAAGTACCGGTCTTCATATCGGATGAACCGATGCATTGTGTTGCACGCGGCACGGGAATCATGCTGGAAAATATCGACAAGGTAGATCGTAAAAAAATTGTTTAAGTAAAAGGTACTATAGCTATTCTGGGATATTTGTCTTTTTACGGGGGTATCATGCCTTATAAAATAGATGCCTCCTTTAAAAAGGACGGACAAGAACAAGATGCAGCATTCGTATCCATTTAATGCACCAAGGAAAAGATGGATAGACTCATCTGACAACTCAGATAACATCATGAATTTTTTCCCTGAGCGTGGAAGCTTGGGAACGTAAGGAGTATAGAACCATGCCAACAAAATTGACCGAAAAACCTGCGGAGAAAAAGCGGAATAATCGGACTGCTGAACAGGAAAATGAACGGCATCAGCAACAGGATTCAGAAGAAGCAAGGCGCAAGGAGCAGCGGAAAAAACGCAATGCGGAGAAACGTAAAAACCGTAAACCGAGACGCAGGGTTTTTCCCATCTGGTTGCGGATTATCGTTGTACTCGTCCTTTGCGCAATTGCTTTACTGCTCGGTGCAATTATTGGCTATGGAATTGTCGGAGATGGCGCGCCAGGTGATGTACTTGATCCCGATACATGGCAGCACATTATTGATATTGTAATGAAAAAGGAAAAATAAGCATGCCCGTATTGATGGACATGCTTTTTGCCTATTCGAAATAAAAACTTCCATAATAAAAGGAGAGGAACCTGATGGATATCCAGGAAATCAAAAATACAATTCCCCATCGCTACCCATTTTTACTCGTGGACAAAGTAATTGAGATGGAAGAAGGCAAACGTGTCAAGGCGATTAAAAATGTTACAGCCAATGAACCGTTTTTCCAGGGGCACTTCCCGGATTACCCGGTAATGCCGGGTGTGCTGATTGTGGAAGCACTCGCCCAGACCGGTGCGATCGCTGTGCTTGGCTTGGAAGCAAACAAAGGCAAAATCGGTTTTCTGGCCGGTCTTGACAAATGCCGCTTTAAGCATCAGGTGAAACCAGGCGACCAGCTTGAGCTGAATGTTGAAATTATCCGTGTCAAAGGACCAATCGGCAAAGGCAAAGGAACCGCTTCGGTTAACGGAAAAGTTGCCTGCGAAGCGGAAATTACATTCGCGATTCAGTAAAAATAAACCCTTCCTCAAAAGTATCACATTTCCAATTTTGGATAAGCTAAGGGCGATAGTGGACTTGTGAAGGAGGGAAATAAAATGAACCGAAAAACGCTTATTAAACTGGGGGCACCTGTCTTGGCGCTTACACTGGCGACAGGTTGCGCGAATGACGATGATCCGGATCCGGTTAATGATGATGAAGCACCATTGAATCAGGAAGACGATAATGGCGATCAGAACAATAATGGAAACGACATGAATCAGGATCAAAATGGCAATAATAATGATGCTGATGATATCAACAACGATGACGACATTAATAACGACAATCAAGATGACGATCCGCTTAACAACAATGATAACAATGATGATAATGACAATAACAAATAGTTCACTGCCAGCCACAGGTCTCCTGATTTTAGGGGGCCTGTAAATTTTTTGGAAAAATTTAAAAAAACGATAGCTAAACATCTCCAAACCTAGTACAATAGTCTTATAATAAGGGTGGGAGGAAGGCAAATGACGGTAGCAGGTGTGTCACCGGTTTATATCATTAATCAACATACAAAAGCAATTTTAATGAAGGATTCGTCATATTACCGATCGCTTATTCTTGATAATCAGGGGGAGAGGCATTCGAAGTACTGGCCTGAGGAAATTATTGACCACAGTTGTTTACCTTATTTTTCTTCACTGGAAGGACGTCGTAAATCCGTCAAGAAACTTGTGAAAATACATAATAAAGTTCCGATTCCGGTCATTCCGGGTAAAGGTGTTTACATGCTCCCGACAGCGTCTGCCAAAAGCATGGACTGTGTATGGCTTTCTTATTATCAAATTGAGCGATACGAGCAGCAGGGTGATAAAACATATGTTGAGTTCAGGGATGGCACCGGTTTATACATCAATACATCGGAAAAAGCATTCGATAAGCAGTTTCAGCGGACTGGTGACGTTATTGCCAGAATGAGCCGTTCGATTTTCTTTGATAGAGGGCTGCCATGGATTTAAGAACTTCCGAACTTCGGAAGTTTTTTCATGTGAAACCAAATAAAACTGAAACACGTATTTCATTCGGGGGGAAAATCAGCCCTGTTATGTTTTAACATAGAGGAATCAATTAATTGGCAGAGGAGTACAGCTATGCGGAAAATGCTTTTATTCATAACGGCAGCTGCTTTAATCAGTGTGCTTGCCGCGTGTAATCAAAATGAGGATGCAAATGGTGAAAAGGAGAAGGAGCGGATAACACCGGTCGAAACAGCAAAGGCTGTGGAGGATGACCTTGTTATCGAAAAATCCATCTACGGACGCACCGGACCGGCAAGCACAACCCCTGTTATGGTACAAACGCCGGGGGAAATCACGGAACTTGAAGTGACAAACGGCGATATCGTGGAAGCGGATGATTTGATTGCAACGATCAAGACGGCAGCAGGTGAACAGCAAATTTATGCGCCTGCAGACGGGGAAGTTGCCAAGCTGAATGTCAGTGAAGGGGCAATGGCATCCAATTCAGAACCGCTCGCCGTTATTGCAGATGTAAGGTCAATGAAGCTATCGTTTACGGTGACATCCGAAACGCAGCAGCTTTTAAGTGAAGAAAATACATTTTCAACAAAAATAAATGATGAAACATATCAAGCGGAAATTACCTCCGTCAGTTCCATGCCGGATGATACCGGACTGTATCCGATAAAAGCATCGATAGAAGAGGCGGATGGCGACATTTTAGCGGGTGTGGTTGCTGTCATGAACATTCCGGAAAAAACGGTGAAGAACACGATTATTGTTCCGACTGAAGCGGTTATGTCTGAAAGCGGTGAGTCATTTGTCTATACAGTTGAAAATGATACAGTTTCCAAAATCAACGTGACAATTGAAGACACCCAATCCGATAAAACCGCCGTCAAGGGAGATGTAAACCAAGGGGATAGAGTCGTTACGAGCGGCCAGCTGACACTGGAAGACGGCAGTAAGGTGGACGTGGTGAAAGCGGGGAATAAATCTTGAAGCTTGTAAATACTTCGGTGAAGCGCCCGGTCGGCGTCATTATGATTGTGCTGGCCATCATCGCACTGGGCATTGTTTCTGTCAGAAATTTAACAATCGATCTGTTCCCAAAAATCGAGCTGCCGGTTGCAGTCGTTGCGACAAGCTATGAAGACGCGGCACCACAGGAAATCGAAAATTTAATCAGCAAACCAATCGAATCATCGGTCAGTTCGGTGGAAGGCATTGAAACTGTCCAATCACAGTCACAAGCCGGAAACTCACTTGTTGTGATGATGTTTAATAACGGTGTGGACCTTGATCAGGCCATGCTTGATGTCCGCGAAAAAATTGATCAGGTGAAAGGCATGCTTCCGGATGGGGCCGGTGATCCGAGTGTACTAAGGTTCAGTCCCGATCAGATGCCGGTCATGTGGGTTGGACTGACAGGTGATGATCCCGCAACATTGACACAGATTGCCGACGACCAGATTGTACCGTATTTTGAACGGCAGAGCGGTGTTGCGTCTGTGACAGTCGAAGGTGCCAAAGATCGTGAAATCCAGCTTATTCTGGACCAGGCAAAAATGCAGCAGTACGGTGTATCAGCCCAGACGATCATGCAGTCACTCAACAATTCCAATCAATCCGCATCCGCCGGGACTGTTGAAAAAGGGAATAAAGACCTGCAACTGCGGATAACCGGTGAATTTGAATCCATTAATGCCATTAAACAAACGATCGTTCAATCGGAAACCGGTGCCACCATTCATGTGGATGACGTTGCAAAAGTGAAGGATACATACAACGAAGCATCATCGGCAACATTGGTGAACGGCCATCCGGCTATCGTACTGTCGATTATGAAAAAAACCGATGCCAACACGGTGGAAGTGGCAGAAAATATCAACAAAGCGATGGATGAAATCGAAGGCGAAATACCATCTGCCGTTAATTTGAAAACAATCATCGATACATCGGAATTTGTAAAGATGTCCATCAGTTCCGTTGTGCAAAATATGATTATCGGCGGTATCATTTCGGTTTTCATTTTACTGCTCTTTTTGAAAAGCATCCGGGCGACAATCGTTATTGGCCTGTCCATTCCGATTGCCATTATCTCAACGTTTGCTTTGATGTATTTTACCGGGGAGACGTTGAACGTGCTGACCCTCGGTGGTCTGGCGCTCGGCCTTGGAATGATGGTCGACAGTTCGATAGTTATTTTGGAAAATATTTATTCCTACCGTAAAAATGGTTATTCGCTGTTTGATGCAGCAACAAAGGGAGCATCCGAACTTGCGCCGGCGGTAATTGCGTCGACCACCACAACATTGGTAGTCTTTTTGCCGATTATTTATGTGGAAGGAATCGCATCTGACTTGTTTACCCCACTCGCGCTGGCAGTCTCGTTTTCCCTGATCGCCTCATTAGTGGTTGCGGTCACACTGGTTCCGATGCTTTCTTCCAAACTGTTATCGAAGGCAATGGAAGAGAGCGGACGCCGTTATTGGTTTGACCGTTTTCTCGGCTGGGTGAATGATCGTTATCGCGGCGTTCTCCGCTGGGTGCTTAGTCACCGGAAAACAACCATTGGCGGTACATTCCTGGCCATTGCAGCAAGCCTGGCATTAACGCCGCTTATCGGTGCGGAATTCATTCCGGCATCCGATCAGGGCCAAATGGAAATCAGTGTCGAAGCACCACCTGGGAGCAAATTGGAATATACAGAAAAAGTTGTGGACCAAATCAATGCAGAACTGGAAGATTATGAATCTGTCATCGAAACGAGTTATGTCTCTGTAGGGGGCGGCGGTTTCGGTATGATGGGGTTAGGCGCCAATCAGGCAACTTTCACAATGCAGCTTGTTCCATCCACCGAACGCTCACGCACGACTAAAGACATCGTGCAGCGAATCGATGACGACGTGCAGCAGATACCCGGAGCGGAAATTACAGTGAGTGCTGTAAGCGGCGGTATGAGCACAGGAGAACCGGTTCAGATACAGCTGAATGGTCCTGAACATGAGGTGTTGCGCGAACTGTCAAGCAATGTTGTGGACCGGATCTCCGAAGTTGACGGAGTGTACAATCCAACGTCCGCAGCTGAAGAAGGCGTTCCGCAAATGACAATTGAAGTTAATGAGGAAAAAGCAGCTATGTACGGCTTGAATCAGCAGCAGATCATCAGTCAGATCCAGCTGCAGTTCACCGGTCAGGTTGCAACGAAATATCGCGAGAATGGCCATGAAATGAACGTGACGATGCTGTTCCCTGAGGATGAGCGCAGTACCATCAGTGATTTACAGAACATGCAAATTAAATCACAAACAGGTGCAGCTATCCCGCTCGAATCGGTTGCCACATTTAAACAGGTGGAAGGTCCGGTAAAACTGCTGCGGGAAAACCAGCAGCCGCAAATGAATGTGACAAGTGACGTCGTAAACCGCGACCTGGCAAGTGTTGTTGAGGATATTGAAGCGGAATTGGATGCCATGAATCTGCCGGAAGGGTACAGCTATGAAATCGGCGGGCAGGCACAGGATATGGCTGAATCATTCCGCGATCTGTCCATTGCCCTTGTATTCTCCATCTTTTTGGTATATGCAGTAATGGCAGTTCAATTTGAAAACTTCCTGTTCCCGTTCATTATTATGTTCTCCCTGCCGGCAACCGTTATCGGCGTCATGACGGGATTGTACATTACAGACTTGCCGCTCAGCATACCGGCATTCATCGGAATTATCATGCTCGCCGGTATCGTGGTCAACAACTCAATTGTGCTGGTTGACTATATCAATATTTTACGGCGAAAAGGGATGGATCGGTATGAGGCAATCCTTGCAGCCGGACCAAGCCGAATGCGCCCAATTCTGATGACGACATTAACGACCATTCTGGGCATGGTGCCACTGGCTCTCGCACTTGGCGAAGGTGCGGAAATGCAGCAGCCACTGGCCGTAACCATTATTTTCGGACTCGGCATATCCAGTATTTTCACATTGCTGCTCATTCCGGTCGTTTATACGCTATTCGATGATTTAACTGGAAAAATTACCCGACGTAAAAAACGAAATAAGTAGTTTAAGCTCTCTGCTGCGGCAGGGAGTTTTTTGTATGGGAGACGGGGAAGAGGCAGAATCGCGCAAGAAGCCATCCGAATCGTGCAATGCACAGCCGGAATCGCGCAATCACAGTCAAATGAACATACCAAACAAGCGACTTCCCTTAACAAACAATCCTTCACACAATAGTCAGAAACAATATACAAAAAATACCTGCCGAATTAATGCTAATATGCTAAGATAAAGAAAAAGATTGACTGAAGGAGAAATCATCATGGTTTTGACACTACCACGAATATTGAAGTTTATAAGTGGGGGTGCTGAGGCGCTTTTAGGCATTCCGATTATCGGGGAGACGATTGTCATTACGACAAATTCAGGTGTTCTGATTATCATGTTTATCTTCCATCTGATGACATTTCTGATTGCCCGGAATGAAGGCGGGAGCGTCTTTGGAAGCTTAGTTGGCATGGTTGCATCCATTGTCGGTGTTTTTGCGTTCGCGGGAATGCTTATGCACATGGCAGCGGCCCTGGTTTTGCTTGTGAATGCATCGATAAGGGAAACGTAAAGCCTTGCGATCCCTTACCTGCTGAACTTTATCTTTTTAAATAACTGATTGGCGACTTCCGAAAACATTAAGCCGATTGCGATTCCCCCCGCAAGCAGCATCACTTTTGCGGAAATTTGCACTGCTGTATAGTAATCATTTTCCACAAAATGGCGCATCGCCTCGTATGCAACACCGCCTGGCACAAGCGGGATAATCCCTGATACGTTAAACACAATAACAGGCATTTTGTACACTTTGGCGCAAATCTGGCTGAGAACGCCTGCCAAGATCGCTGCAAAAATATTAGCCGGAACGACATCCATACCGCCCAGTGTTAAGAAATAGTACAAAATCCACGCGGCCATACCAACGAGGCCACTTTGTACAAGCGCATTTCGCGGTGCATTAAACAGCACGCCGAACCCCGCTGATGCGAAGAAACTTGTAATAAGATGCGTAAACACCATCATTTGACACCCCTCTTTCTAAAAAGCAAAAATCACAGCAACACCAGCACCGATTGCAAATGCAGTCAACACAGCTTCGGTTCCTTTTGACAGACCGGCAACCAAATGGCCTGCCAGGAGATCCCTTACTGCATTCGTTATATGCAGCCCCGGAACAAGCGGCATGACCGCACCGATAATCACCCTATCCAAGTTGGCACCAAAGCCAAGTTCAATAAACATCACTGCCAAAATACCGATCAATACCGATGCCAGAAAATCAGATACAAAACTGACAGGTACAAGCCGACTAAATCCAACCATGGCACTATAGGAAATTCCGCCGGTAAGAAAAGCTGGCAGAAAGTCAGGCCACACGCCGCCAAACATGATAGCAAAAGATCCACTGACAAATGCCGCGGCTATAATCTGGATCCAAACCGGGAACGAAAAACTCGCTGTATCAATTTGCTTCAGTTGTGCAAATGCCTCCTCAACCGGGACTGCACCTTCCGCGATTTTCCTGGAAATATTGTTCACTTCGGTAATTTTATGTAAGTCTGTTGACCGGTTTGAAATCCGAATAAAATTAGTCACCTCGGCAAAATCCGCCGAAAAATTGATCCCTGTAGGTGTCGCATAGCTTTGCGCATTCTCCAGTCCATACGCATATGCAATCCGGTTCATCGTGTCTTCCACCCGGTATGTTTCCGCACTGCTCTCCAGCATGATTTTGCCTGCCAGCATGCATACTTTTTGGATCAACATGTCATCGTTCAATGCAAACACCGCCTTCCATGATCATATTATAAGTGGAGCGGATCATTTTGGGAAGTGAAGCCGGTTCATAATAAAAACGGACACCCATACAAAGGGCGCCCAGTTAAGCTATTTTTCATATAAAATTGTCTGTGCAATTCCGATAAAATATTCCGATTCATCAATAATATGGTCGATGACAACTTTGGCGGTATGATTATTTTTGGCTGCTTCACTTTCTGTTTTCACCTGTCTGCAAAACTGGATGAACGCGACACTTTCCTGCAGGCAGAATGAAACGAGGTCAAGCACCTGTTGATACAATGCCGGGGCAACTTTATTGTTGCTCCTGACCACAGACTCGATAAACCGTTTGACATGCTGATGGGTTGTATTCAGCACTTCTTCCCAGTGCTTGAGTGCATCAACATATTCCTTTTCCAGATTCGGCATCAATTCCCGCATCACCACTGTATGCTCCGACTCCTGCATCTTCCAGAATTCCGCCTCATCGAGCACCCGAAGTGGCATCTGCCCCCCGTAATAATACTGCATATCTCAGCCTCCTGATGTTAAAAAATTATGTCCAATAAAATGTATGCTGCCGACGAAGAGTTCATGCCCAGTCCTTTACCGGAAACGGGATTTTGCAAAAATAATATGGAACGACGGATCCGTGCATTTGAAATTCAAGCGTTCATGGGAAAATACGGTCCTTCCCGGTGAAATACGAGCACTTGCGGGAAAATACAGTCCTCCAGATCCAAATACAAGCGCTCCCGGAATAATACAATCCTCCAAAAGAAAATACAATCTTTCACTCCAGGCCAGCGTACAACACAGCAGCAGCCACTAGACATCAATCCCCCCTTTACAAACGGAACTAATTCAATTATGATTAAAAGTGAGTAATCACTCACACCTGAAATGTAAGGAGGCTTTTACATGTCAACCTTCATCGAAATGAGCAACATTGCGCATCGTTACAACAACAAAGAAACCGTATTAAAAGATGTTAACCTTGAAATACCGGAGGGGCAGTTGTTTGGGCTGCTTGGACCGTCCGGATCGGGAAAAACAACACTGGTAAAAATAATGATCGGACTTTTGAAACCTTCAAGCGGCACCATCCGAATTGATCATGAACAGATGCCGTCATTCAGTCTGATGCAAAAGATTGGTTACATGGCACAGGCGGATGCCTTGTACAGTGAGCTGACTGCACGTGAGAACATGCATTTTTTTGCAAGCATTTATCGGATTCCGAAAAAGCAGCAAAAAAAACGGGTTGCAGAAGCAGCCAAAATCGTAAATTTGACAGATCATCTTGATAAAACATTGGAAAAATTCTCAGGCGGGATGAAGCGGCGTATGTCGCTGGCAGTGGCCTTACTTCACCAGCCGAAACTCCTCATTCTTGATGAGCCGACAGTCGGCATTGATCCGGTTCTGCGGGCATCCATCTGGGAGGACTTGCGGGAGATGCAGCGAAAAGGCACGACCATCGTCATTACGACACACGTTATGGACGAAGCGGAAAAATGCGATAATCTTGCTTTGCTCCGTGACGGCTATATCATTGCACATGGCAGTCCGGATGCATTAAAAGAAAAAAGCAGTACAGAAACACTTGAAGAAGCGTTTCTGGCGTTTGGGGGTGCAGGGCATGCGAATTCGGGCAATCGTTAAACGGATTATTCAGCAATTTTTACGGGATAAACGAAGCATCGCACTTATGATGGTCGCGCCATTGCTTGTCCTTACACTGCTCTGGCTCGTATTGGATATGGAACAATACGAACCGACGATTGGAGTCAATGGTGTTCCATCTCAAATGCAAACTATCATGGAAGATGCGGGTGCAACCGTTAAAGAGATGGAAGAGAGCGAAGCGGCGGATGCGTTGCAGGATAAGGAAATTGATGCCTATCTGAACTTTGCGGATAAAACATTAATTATGGAAGGCAGTCAGCCATCAGCTACATCCGCAGTCAACCGGGTGATCAGTCAGGCTGCTAAACAACTGAATCCGAAGGCACCTGATCTGGATGTGGAATTTATTCACGGCTCTTCCGACTTAAACCTGTTTGACAATACCGGTTCAGTTCTAATCGGATTCTTCGTTTTCTTTTTTGTATTTATCATCGGCGGGGTATCATTTCTTCGTGAACGCACACAGGGGACATTGGAGCGGCTCCTGGCAACGCCGTTAAAGCGCTGGGAAATCGTCTTCGGCTATTTGATTGGATTTGGTATTTTCACCGTCATCCAGTCGGCGATTGTTGCCGCTTATGCCATCTATGTTCTTGACATTTACATGGCAGGCTCGTTCGTGTCGGTGCTTGCAATAACACTTCTGCTTGCCATCACTGCATTATGCCTGGCCACATTGCTGTCGGCTTACGCGAAGAATGAATTTCAGATGATTCAGTTCATCCCGGTAGTAATCGTTCCACAAGTATTTTTCAGTGGTGTATTTCCGATTGAGCAAGTCGAGTGGATAGATGCGATTGGAAAAATAATGCCGCTGACGTATGGTGCCGATGCATTGAAGGCAATTATGATAAGCGGGGAGGATTTAGCGGCCGTATTACCGGAAATTGGTGTGCTTATCGGATTTTCGGTAGTATTTATCTTTCTGAACATTATTGCCCTGAAACAGCACCGGACGTTATAACGATAGGAGGGAACACCAATGTCAAATATGCTGGATATATTACGCGACGAAAAAAATATGACACCAAAACAGGTTGCGATCATTCAGGCAGCCATTGAACTTATTTCCGAGAAAGGCTATCACAATACATCAACAAGTGAAATCGCTAAACGTGCCGGGGTGGCGGAAGGGACTATTTTCCGCCATTACCGCACGAAAAAAGATCTTCTCGTTGCAATCGTCACACCGGTCATCACGAACTTTGCCGCACCATTGTTTGCCGAAAAGTTTGTCAGCCAGGTCTTCAGGAAGGATTTTGCACACTTTGAAGATTTGCTGTATGCATTTATCGAAAATCGTTTTGAATTTGCAAAGTCCAATCTGCCATTGTTAAAAATTCTCTTGCAGGAGCTGGCATTTCATCCTGAAATTCAGGCATCTTATAAGAAGGTATTTAGTGAAAGGGTTTATCCTGCCTTCAATCAAACGCTGGATTTTTATAAGGAAAAAGGAGAACTGCAGAACTTGCCAAACGAAACCATCATCCGCCTGATTGTCCCGACCATTATCGGCTTCATGATAACCCGATTTATCCTGCAACCCGAAAAAGACTGGGACGACAAAGCAGAAATCAAACAACTAATCTCCATCATCATGGGTGGTATCAGCAAATAGAAAATTCGGGTGGTGCCAGGCACCACCCGAATTTTGTCGAATAATCTTTGGGATTGCAATCAAACTTTAATTTGCCATGGGCAGTGCTGATTCGTTATAATTTAGTCAGTTATGTTAACATAATTCGACAAGTAGTTTACTTTAGGAGATTAATGATGATAAATTATACGGATCTTGCGATAGCATTTCTTATTTCGCTTGCTTCATCTTTTTTGCTGACTTACCCGATAAAAAAACTCGCCATCAAATTAAAGGTGGTTGATTTTCCCAATCACCGTAAAATACATAAACATATCACTCCGAGGTTAGGCGGACTAGCCATTTTTTTTGGTGTGTTTTTGGGAATCCTCTATTTACACCCGCATCATGAGCATCTTCCCGAAATTCTATGGGGTGCCATCGTAATTATAATTACAGGTGCTTTGGACGACAGGTTCCAGATAAGACCCGTCGTAAAGCTTGCAGGGCAACTGATTGCCGCATCTTTTCTAATATCTTCGGGGCTTATTATCGAAAATATAACGATCCCGATTATCGGGTTGGTCGATCTGGGCTTTTTCAGTGTCCTTATCACCATTTTATGGATTGTCGGCATCACCAACGCCATCAACCTGATTGACGGTTTGGACGGCTTGGCAACCGGGGTTACAACGATAGCACTTTCCAGTATGTTCATTATGGCACTGATTGATTTTCGCTTAATGGCAGCATATATATGTGTGGCACTGATTGGTGCAAATCTAGGGTTTCTATATCACAATTTTTACCCGGCAAAGATTTATATGGGCGACACCGGATCAAATTTTCTCGGTTATATGATAGCGGTTGTGTCGATACTGGGACTATTTAAGAACATCGCATTATTCAGTTTCATCATTCCGGTTATCGTACTGGCAGTGCCGATCTTTGACACGTTATTTGCGATTCTCCGGCGTGCCTATAACAAGGAGAATATCATGATGCCGGATAACAAGCATGTTCATTACCAGCTGCTTGCAAAAGGATTCAGCCATCGAAAAACAGTTTTGATTATTTATGCATTTAGTCTCTTATTCGGTACCATGGCGATTTTATTTTCCAATGCATCCTTATTTACCGCATTGGTTATTACATTTTTCGTACTGGTGTTGATCCACATGCTTGCTGAAGTAAGCGGGATTGTTTGGAGTGGAAAGAGACCGATTATTGATACCATCCTTAAAGTGATGAGACGGTTAGGAAGTAAGTCCAATCAGCTTTAACCGAAATTTCAATGGGGGTTTGGAAGATGAGCTTAATTAAAAAAGCAATCATACCTGCAGCAGGACTGGGAACCAGATTTTTACCGGCAACAAAAGCAATGCCGAAAGAAATGCTGCCAATAGTTGATCGCCCAACAATTGAATATATTGTGGACGAGGCCATTAATTCCGGAATTGAAGACATCATTATTGTAACCGGAAAAGGCAAGCGGGCGATCGAGGATCATTTCGATAAATCATTTGAACTGGAAGAAAACCTGATTAAGAAAGAAAAGTTTGCAATGCTGGAAGAAATACGGAAAACAGCGAAAATCGATATCCACTATATCCGGCAAAAGGAACCGAGAGGACTCGGCCATGCCATCTGGTGCGCAAGGAAATTTATCGGGGATGAACCGTTTGCCGTTTTACTTGGCGATGATATTATCCGAAATGATAAACCTGGATTAAGTCAGCTGATGCAGGAATACGACCAGACCAACTCCTCCGTTATTGGTGTGAAAAAGGTACCCGACGAAGAAACGCACCGTTACGGCATTATTGATCCGTTAGAGAAATTTGGAAAGCTGTATCAGGTCAGAAGTTTTGTTGAAAAGCCGGAACAGGGAACAGCACCATCCAATCTTGCCATTATAGGCAGATATATTTTGACACCGGAAATATTCAACTTTCTGGATGCCCAAAAAATCGGCGCGGGTGGTGAAATCCAACTGACGGATGCCATTCAGGAACTCAATAGAATCCAGCGTGTTTTTGCCTTGGAAATAGAAGGCAATCGGTATGATGTGGGGGAAAAATTGGGCTTTATCGAAACAACGCTGGAAATCGCATTGGAGCGGGATGACCTGAGGGAGCCGTTAATCAGCTATTTGGATCAACTTCATGAAAAAAATTCTAATCGGAGCGAAAATAGATAACAGCAATCAATAAACAAGGTGTGGAATTTACTTCACGCCTTGTTTGTCTTTATAATAAAGTGAAAATTATCCTGAAGCTCTTTATTCAATAGTGTCAGGACTTTTGAGAAGCTCGCGGTTTTTTGATATTTTAGAGTGGTACATAAAAAAAACGTACAGAAGGAGACGAAGCATGGAAGAACGACAGACACTGAAACAATCATTAAAGCCGCATTGGGTATGGGCCATAGCGCTTGGTTCCTCAATCGGCTGGGGTGCGTTCGTACAGCCGACAACTTGGATGGACGGCTCCGGACCGCTTGGCGTCATTATCGGTTTCTGCATCGGTGCACTTCTTATGATGCTTATTGCTGTAAGCTATGGCTTCCTGATCAAAAGTTTTCCAGTATCAGGAGGCGAGTTTGCTTATGCATTTGTCAGTTTGGGACGTACACATGCATTCATCTGCGGCTGGTTTTTAACGCTTGGCTACATCTGTATCGTAGCGTTGAACGCATCCGCATTTTCATTAATGTTTAAATTTGTCTTCCCGCCGTTAATTGAAAACGTGCATTTATATCAGGTTGCCGGCTGGGATGTTTATCTGATGGAAATCGTCATTGCATCTGTAACACTCGGTATTTTTGGTTATTTCAATATAAAGGGAACCGGTTTATCCGGTCGTATGCAGTTTATTTTTTGTACTATTATGGTCATTAGTGTTGTGGCCATCACATTTATGGTCGGTGTTCAGCCAGGAGCGGGACTTTCAAATGTTACACCGCTGTTTCCGACAGATACGACTGCTTTTGCCGCGATTATTTCCATTGTCGCCATTGCACCATGGGCATATGTAGGCTTTGATAATGTCCCACAGGCCGCTGAGGAGTTTCATTTTTCATCCAAAAAAGCTTTTATGTTAATCATTTTGGCGATATTCTTCGCAGCATTACTGTACAGCTTAATGATTATTGCCACATCGATGATTGCTCCATGGCAGAACCTTGTCGCACAAAATGAAGTGTGGGGAACAGGAGCGGCAATTCAGGACTTGCTTGGAACTATGGGTCTGGTTATCTTAGTTGTGGCACTGACAATGGGGATCTTCACCGGACTGAACGGCTTTATCATTTCATCAAGCCGTTTATTATTCGCAATGGCACGTGCCAAAATTTTGCCGGAAATATTCGCCAGGCTGCATTCCAACTATAAAACCCCTTACGCTGGGATAATTTTCACGGTAATTGTCGCAATGCTTGCACCATGGTTTGGCCGTGAAGTGCTTGGCTGGATTGTTGATATGTCATCAATTGGCGTAACGATTGCGTATTTCTATACATGCTACACAGCATTTTCATTATTTAAATGGTCCAAAGGGAAGGAATTCAATCCGAAAAAACATGTTGTTTCACCATTGAAAAAAACATTTGCCGGCCTTGGAATGATAGCAAGTATTGCTTTCCTCGGACTGCTGCTTATTCCAGGGTCACCGGCAGCACTTGGCATGGAATCCATGATTGCCCTGATTGCGTGGGTTGCACTCGGATTTTTATTTTACCTGACAAAACGGACTGAATTTAACAGTATTCCGAAAGAAGAATTGAATTACCTTATTCTCGGGGATAAAAAAATCGAAGCTAAAAACAGAGGATAGTATAACAAAACCCGGAGCGTAATTTAAGCTCCGGGTTATTTCATATCCAATGTCACAGCACGGCCGCCCATTGATTCCCAGTTTTTCTCAAAAAGAACACGGTCATAATGTTCCTCACGGCCGGTATGCGGATCATTCACAATGACTTGCTTCTCATCCATACCAATCATCAATACCGCATGTTCAAAACGAAACCAGTTAATAATATTTCCATCCGGATCAGACCATGTCTTACTGTGAAAGGTTTCTCTTTGTTCAAGCGTGGTCCAGGTGACAACAGGGGTTCCATTCCGTACGATATCAAGCAGCTTTTCAAATGGCTTTCCGGTCAAATCCACCGCTTTACCAGGCATAAAATTTTCCGCTGTTTTTAAAATCGGACCTTCAAACACACCAAAGCTGCCATCGTCTGAGTACGGATCTCCGACGAAATTAACATTCGGATTCGCACCTTTCCATTTGCCATCCAGAAAACGTACTTTATCTCCTTTCGGCATGGCATCTGCAATGTCATATCTGCTGACATCAATGCCTGCCCAATTCAACAGCATGGCTAAGGCAGTCGCTTCACAACCGGTCGGTAATTCCGGATATTGATAATAAGTTGGTATATCATTGATTTTCATTCAATCATTCCTCCAGGTAAGTGCAAGGTATTTGTTGCATCTGACTCAAGGTAAAAAAAGAACCCATATCAACAATAAGTTAATACGGGATAACTTTGTAAAAAAGTGTCTTGTCACGATTGTGCCTTCACAACTGACTTCACATTGGCGTGTTCTCTATAAAGGCTGTGAACAAGCTTCTCACTTGATTTTCCGTTCGAATACTGGTTCCAAGTCTCGGCAAATCGCTGTATACGCTCCAAGTCATATTTCCCATTGCAGATAATGTCAATCACTTGCCGAGTTGTCTTTACAACAGGACCGGGTACAAGAACTTCATAATCCTCCCAGAAACCGCGTGACTTAGCATAAACTTCTTGATCATACGCGAAAAATATCATTGGTCTGTTCAACAAGGCAAATTCAAATGGAATGGACGAGTAGTCGGTAATTAAAATATCCGTTGTCACCAATAAATGATTGATATTAGCATAGCTGGAAACATTCACGACAAAACCCGGATATTTATTTTGAAAACTCCCATTAACCGCCGGATGCAGCCGAAGCATCAGTATATATTCCCCTTTAAATGCCCGATACATCTTATCAATGTTTAAATGCAATTCACTTACATTTAATTCGTCATCCCGGTATGTTGGAGCATACAAAATTACCTTTTTACCATGCATGGCAGGGTATTCCGTTACAACAAGCTTTTTAGCCTGTTTAATCTTAGCGTCGTCAAAGAAGAAATCGGTTCTTGGGATGCCGCTTCGTAAAATCCGGTCATTATTGATTTCAAAACTCTCCCTGAAAATCGCTGCCATCCGTTCAGATCCCACTGCAACATGGTCAAACCGGTTATAAACCCTTCTGAACCGTTTATATGCGGCAGCTGTTCGATTTTCAACGGATGGATCTTTCAATGCGAATTGTTTAATGGCGCCGGCAGCATGCCATAATTGCACACACTTTACATTTGCACTGAAATTGGTGACGGCTAAAAAAGCAAAATAATTATCCACGATGACTTTTCGTGATGTCGCAAGATGGTAAACAGAACGGAACCAATCCAATATGTTTGCTGTTTCAAAATCAAGTGTTAATCGTTCTGAACCAAAATCTGTCTTGCATTGGGAGGTTTTCAGGATGACAACCTGGTCTTCCGCCTGTCTTTCCAATTCTTTCAGTGTAAACAATATATTATCCCCAAATGAAGCAACAAAAACTGTTTTCTTCTTTTGAGGAAATATTTTAAAGATATTAAAAATAATAGAAAAGACAGAAAGGTACAACGAGATGAAAAAGTCCCTAGCCATTGTTCGACATATTTAAATCTTTTTTGATTTTTGTTGTTGAAATCCCGACGGTTCTCGGTAAATAGACAACCTCACAATATTCTTTCAGGAAGTCAAATTTGCCGGTCCAGTCGTCTCCCATAACAAATACATCCACATCATGTTTTTGAACGTCTTCCACTTTTTGTTCCCAATTGTATTCCGGAATTACTTCATCCACATAACGGACAGCTTCCAAAATTGCTTTACGCTGTTCGAAACTGTAGTAAGCTTCTTTTCCTTTAATAGCATTAAATTCATCAGCTGAAATGGCAACGATCAAATAATCGCCAAGCTCTTTTGCACGACGCAGAATATTAATATGTCCGGTGTGGAGCAAGTCGAATGTTCCATACGTTATTACCTTTTTCATGATAAATAACCTCCGTATATGATTGCTATATATTTTAATTATACTATATTCCCTTTACAATAAATTAACAAACAAATATCAATTCAATGATACCATGTTTTATTATACAATGAAGTTATAAAAATAGAAACTTGTATTTATTGTTAGTCCTATTGTTTGCTAATAAAAAAGCACTATCCGTGCTCAATAAACTGACCCGGGTAGTGCTGAATATAGACTGTTTTATCCGTGTTTTTTCATATATGCATTATATAGCTTATCAATTTGCTTTGAAAATTTGCTTGAATTAAGAAATTCCTGATCATGCGAAGCTTTTAATGCCAATTTATACAGCTTTTTAATATCCTTGTCTATTTCAGTGTTTTTATCAAGTTCTTTCAGTGTCGTTCTGCTGTGTCTAAGTGTTGGATCAATAAATGAATCCAATTCTTCCTGCAATCTGTTTTCATCGAAAGTCCAAGGAAGGCTGAACGAATCAGAAATGCGCTTCAATGTACCGAAACTGTCCTCAATAAAATCATCATAATCGATAATAATGCGGTTTTGTCCAACCGTATTTTTTAGAGATAACAGTGTCCGGATTTGCCATTGATTCAGTGCAGCATCTTCTTTCCGGTTGTATGCTCTTTTGAATGATGCTGCAACATCAACAGGGTTACGGATCATAAGAAGGAAGTTGCCTTCCACATTCAGTTCAGATAGGATTTCTTTCCACATAGCAAGACTTTCTGTTGTTCGGGGGTCTTTCCATCCCCATAGAGCTTTCCCGGAGAACTCATCGACTAACAAGCTTTTCATTTTTTGCTTATGTGGAATAACTTCTTCATAATCTTTCCAGCCCTTAGGAAATGGATATGGCCCAAGTTCTTTTTTGATATCTTTATGGATGTTTACAATTTTTCTGTGTTCCCAGAACCCTTTGGGATTTGTCTTATTTGGCTTGACAAAGCCTTCGCCCAAGTCAACACCTATAAGGTTGACGGAACGGGAAGCCATGGAGGTACCGCATCTTCCGGACCCAAGAATGGTTACTGCTTTACTATATGGAGCTGTTCGTTTATCTTCGCTCTTTTTTAACAATGCCATTGAATATACTCCTCCTAAAATTATATCGATTTCTTTTAGTACGGTTATAACTAAAAATACACATGTTATATTGGAAATGTCAACTTCTCCACATATCCCTTCGACTAATCCCCACAATTTATGAGGATATAGCGACAAAATATTTATGTATCATTATACTGTTATAAAAATGTAATCTGTTTTATTTTGACAAAAAAGTTTAAAATAATTACTATCAATATTATAATGTAATGATGTTTGGAAATTATGACAATGTACACACCCTTGTAAGGAGAGACATAAATGGATTCCAATACAATGAAGAAAATAACAAAAAGACGTGCAAAATTTTTTCTGAGTCCAGTAAAAAATTATATAAAGAGCAGGGACTATAATAGAAGAGCGAAATATTCAAAGTGGTATAAGCAGCTTCCTATTAAAAATAATTATGTTTTTTTTGAAACTAGAGATGGAAAATCAATGACCGACAGTCCTTACGCTATTTTTAAATATTTGTTGAAAGAGCACCAATGGAAGGATCTGGTTCATGTATGGTCGATTTCGGATAAAGATTACCTGAAAAAGTTACAAAAAACATATAAAGATTTTCATAATGTCAAGTTTGTACTGAAAAATAGCGATCAGTATTTCAAGTATCTTGCAACATGCAAGTATTTATTCAATAATTCCACGTTTACAAATATATATACTGTTAAAGAAGGACAGGTCTACACAAATACATGGCATGGTACCCCATTGAAACATATGGGCTTTGATATTGAAGGATCTCCTACGGGTACTAGTAATGTGCTTCGTAATTTCCTGAGTGCAAAATTTCTCTTAAGTCCGAATAAATTTACAACTGAAATATTAAAAAATGGTTTTAAGCTGAAAAATTTATATAATGGATCGATTATTGAAGAAGGTTATCCAAGGATCGATTTGACCGTCAATACGGATAGGCTGGAAATTGAAGGTGCATTGAAAGAGGAAGGAATCAAACTGAATAATAAAAAGGTGATCCTGTACGCACCAACATGGAAAGGTGATGCAGTTTCCCAGCCGAGAAATGACATTGAGCAGATATACGGTGATATTAACAAGTTGGAAGAAAAGTTTGGGGAAACGTATAAAATTTTGGTGAAAGTCCATCCGTTTTTGTACAAGTATGCTGTTGAAGAACCCGAACTTGCGGGGAAATTGATTCCTGACACGTTTGAAACGAATGAGCTTTTATCTGTAACAGATATTTTAATTACAGATTACTCCAGTATCTTTTTTGATTACCTTGTAACGAAGAAACCAATTTTGTTTTATATGTGGGATTATGATGATTACAATGAAAACCGCGGAATGTATATTGATACAGATAATTTACCGGGACCAATCTGTACGGATATAAATGAACTAATGAGCAGTATTGATCATATTGAAAACGTGCAGATGAAATATGAAAAAGTATATCAGTCATTTGTTGATACGTATTGCTACCATGATTACGGGCATGTTACTGAAAAAGTGGTTCAGCATGTTTTTGATTTGGCAAAGAAAAGGCAAGATAAACACGCAATCATGCCAAAGTCTGATAAGGAAAAGATTTTGATTTATCCGGGTGGATTACAAAATAACGGAATTACCGGGTCTGTTTTGAACCTATTGGATAATATTGATTATAAAAAGTATGATGTGACAGTACTCGTTAACTACAGTAATAAACAGTACGTTAAAGATAATCTATTGCGTATCAATACCAATGCAAGAATTGTGTTTAAGTCAGGCCGGATTAGTCAGACCATGGCTGAAGATTATCGGAATTATGTTACGAAAAACAGAGGACTGACAGCAGATTACCTGGAACGTATGTTCCCTGGGGATATGTATGAACGAGAATACAAGCGCATTGTTGGTTTATCTGAATTTGATTATGCAATTGATTTCAGTGGATACGCTATGTTCTGGCCAAGTGTACTGCTTGCCGGGGATGCTGGGAAGAAAATGATTATTCTGCATAGTGATATGATGTCCGATATGTATCGTCATGTGAACGGAAGAAATCCGCATTTCATTAATTTAAGAGGTGTTTTTTCACTTTATAAATATTTTGATGAATTAATCAGTGTTTCAGAGGCAACCATGGAAGTGAATAAAGAGAAGCTGAAAGACTATATTGGTGACACGAAAGTCAGTTACCTGATCAATTCCATTAACACTGAAAAGATCAGAAGGCTCTCAAATGATGACAGTGAAGTTTATATGAAACAAAACAAACCGGTGCTTGTAAATGTAAAAAGTAATAATGAATTATATGATGTTCCTGTACCGGACAAGAGCGAAGACTATTGTAATTTTGTGAACATGGGGCGACTGTCACCTGAAAAAGGTCAGGACCAGTTGATTGAAGCATTCGCAGAGGTGCATAAAAGATATGACAAGACAAGACTTTATATTATTGGCGAAGGACCAGCCAGAAAAACATTGGAAGCACTTATAAAAGAGTATGACCTGGAGGACGCTGTCTACCTTGTAGGACACAAGTCAAACCCATTTTATTTGATGGGACAATGTAGCGCGTTTGTACTTTCATCACACTATGAGGGTCATCCGCTTGTCCTGCTTGAATCGTTAACGCTCGGTCTCCATACAATTTCAACTGACATTACAGCAAGCAGGTATGTACTGGAAGATGGGAAGTATGGGAAACTGGTTGAGAATTCTGTTGCCGGGCTTGTATCCGGGATGGAATCCGTTATTCAAACGAATGAAGAACCAACCCGTTTTGATGTGAACCGGTTTAATGAGGAAGCCATGGCATCTTTCTATCGTACATTGGACTGAGTAATTTGACTTAATAAGCAGGGATTATATATGAAACAACTGGTAGTAAGAATTTTATTTAAAATGTATAAGCTGACATTTGCCTTTTTCGGTACTGTGTTGCCGAAGAACGATAAACTGATAATTTTTGAAAGCTTTCTGGGGAAGCAATACAGTGATAATCCGAGGGCAATTTATGAATACATTCATAAATATCATGAAGGTTATACCATGTACTGGAGCGTTGATAAAAATTACCGGCATATTTTTGCCAATCATAATATCTTGCAAGTAAAACGGTTATCAATTAAGTGGCTTTTTCTAATGACCTCCGCCAAGTACTGGGTGTATAACAGCAGATTGCCTGTTTGGGTTCCAAAACCAAAGAAGACGGTTTACTTACAAACATGGCATGGAACGCCTTTGAAACGGCTTGCCTTAGACATGGATGAGGTTCACATGGCCGGTTCAGATACTGAGGTGTACAAGAAGGCGTTTATAAAATCAGCTAGTAAATGGGACTATCTTATATCTCCCAACCATTATTCAACGGAAATTTTCAGGCGGGCATTCCATTTTAATAAAAAAATGATTGAGTCCGGGTATCCAAGGAACGATTTTCTAGTCAATGCAAACAATGCTAAAACCATCGCTGAAATCAAAAAACGTTGCAACCTTCCAACAGATAAAAAGGTTATACTTTATTCGCCTACCTGGCGTGATAATCAATATTATGGTGTTGGCAAATATAAACTCGATATCGAAATGGATCTTGCAATGATGCAAAAGGAATTGGGAAAGGACTATATTATTCTGCTTCGGCTACATTATCTGGTGGCAGAAAATCTTGATTTAAGTGCATATGATGGTTTTGTATATGATATGACGTTCCACGAAGATATCAGGGATCTTTATTTGATTGCGGATATGCTTGTAACAGATTATTCATCCGTGTTTTTTGACTTTGCTATATTAAGAAGACCAATCATCTTTTTTGTATACGACTTGGAAGAATACCGGGATAAACTGCGCGGCTTTTATTTTGATTTTGAACAGAAGGCTCCCGGTCCGTTGGTGAAAACGACCGGGGGAATAGTGGATGTTGTCAAAAATATAGAGCAAAATGGATATACACCGTCGGAAATAGCGAAGGCGTTCCATGAAAGGTTTTGTTATTTGGAAGACGGGAAAGCTACAAAACGTGTGGTAAATGAAGTTTTTGATAAGCGGGCTTAATCACGTGTGGTTAAGTCTTATTATTTTGCAGTTTTTAAAGTTGGCGATACTATAGCCGAAAGTCATGAACTACGGCAAGGTTTTTAGAGACTTTCGAAAAGAGCACACAATATTGTTTTTTATAGTAGTTGCCTGTATAATTTATACGCGTTAAAATCATAACAGCTTGTCTTGAAGGGAAAACAATTTATGAAATCTGCAATTACAGTAATACAAGAACAGTTTGAACACTTTTATTTAATACGTCGATTGTCATTATATGAATTAAAAAGCAAAAACAAAAGCAACTATCTGGGCATGGCGTGGGAATTGATAAATCCATTGGTTCAGATAGTAATATATTGGTTTGTGTTTGGAAGTATCCGACAGCGCAGTGATATTGAAATTGGAGGGGAAATGGTCCCGTTCCTGCTTTGGCTGATCGCCGCATTTATATTGTGGAACTTTTTCTTCCATTCAACGTTACAAGGATCAAAGTCCATTTTTTCACGACTGAAGATGCTGTCGAAGATGAATTTTCCAATGAGTGTTATACCTAACTTTGTGATTTTTTCCCAATTCTATATTCATGTAGGTTTATTGGGAATCGCAATTATTATCTTTAATTTCGCGGGATATTTTGCCAATATATATTATGTGCAGCTTATTTATTTTATGGTTGCCTCATTTTGTTTCATTTTCTCTCTCTCTCTGATTATGTCGACATTATCAACCATTATCCGGGATGTGCATATGTTTTTAAGTTCAACGCTGCGAATGATGCTGTATTTATCCGGAGTTCTATGGCCGATTACAATATTAAGTGACCATCCGATCATCATGTTTATCATGAAGCTTAACCCACTTTATTATTTGATTGAAGGCTACAGGGCGGCATTATTTGGAACAGGATGGTATTTCGCAGCGAACTGGGAATATACTCTTTACTTCTGGGGAGTTGTAATTGTATTGTTCCTATTTGGTTCCAAAATTCACATCAAATTCAGAAGGCATTTTATTGATTACTTGTAAAGGTATGTGGTGAAAATGGAAAAGGCAATTATTACAAAAGATGTTACGAAAAAATATAAATTGTACAGAAATTCCAAAGAACGGATATTGGATCTTATCTCACCCAGAAGCCATGGAGAACCCTTTTATGCATTAACCGGAGTCAGTTTTGAGGCATATAGAGGGGATGTTGTTGGATTTGTCGGTGTTAACGGCTCCGGAAAATCAACATTGTCCAATATCATTGCAGGCATCGTTCCCGAAACATCAGGTGCTGTACAGGTGAATGGGAATACGGCACTAATAGCTGTTTCATCCGGCTTGAAAAATGACTTGACAGGTAGGGACAATATTGAACTGAAATGTTTGATGCTTGGCTTTAGCAAAGAAGAGATTAAGGAAATGGAAGACGATATCATAGAGTTTTCGGAACTTGGCAATTTTATCGATCAGCCTGTTAAATCGTATTCGAGCGGGATGAAGTCCAGACTTGGTTTCGCTATTTCTGTCAATGTAGACCCCGATATCCTGATTATTGATGAAGCATTATCAGTGGGAGACAAAGCATTTTCCGAAAAAAGCCTGGAAAAGATGAACGAATTTAAGGAAAAAGGTAAGACAATGATTTTTGTGAGTCACTCACTCAGTCAGATGAAAAAGTTCTGTGAAAAAATTTTGTGGCTGGAGTATGGTATGGTGAAGGATTTCGGTTCTGTTGACGAAGTTCTCCCAAAATATGAGGAATTCCTGCAACAATTTAAAAAAATGTCCAAGAAACAGCGTAGAAAATATAAGGCCGAGGCATACAAACGCCGGGAAAAAATGCTGACCAATCAGTAATGAAATTTTTTGCAACCTTTTGTAATACATTGTTAAATAAAATGTAATATTCTCCGGAAAAATATGTTATATTAGGAGAGTATTACATTTTTGCAAAAGGAGGCATTAAATGAGAAGAACGTTATTCATCACGATCCTACTTGTTGTTTTTTGCATTGTATTCCCGTTTGAGGCACTGGCAACATCCAATGTTGACAATGACTTGAAGGATGAAACAGGTACTGTAACAGACAATACAGGAACTGAACAAAGTTTAAAGTCAGACCCCTCAACAGACTCCCTAACCGATAAAAAACGAATTAAAACAAATGACACAGTAAATAATACAGAGCAAGATAAAACAGCAGACCCTACCAATGATGAAGAGCAAAATGTGCCATCATCAGTTATAGAACAGAGGGATGCAGCGGATACACCAACTGATAGTGAACAAAAGGAGACAGTACAAGAAGAACAGTCAACGAATAAAGCTGAACAGAAAACTGAGAAAAGCAGTACTACTGTAAAACCTTTAACTGTGGCAACAGTCTATACAAAAAGCACTGTAAGTAAAATTGGCCGCATACTGAATTCTGATGCCAAAGTCTATGAAACTATTGACGGAAAAAATTTTAAAGCTGGAACCAAATATACCGATAGATCTTTTTACATCAGAAAACAGGCAAAAGGTAATGGACAAATATATTATTTAATCAGTACCCGAAGAAGTTCGACTATTGGTGTAATCGGCTGGGTAAATGCGGAGGAAATGCGTGTTCAAGGTCATCGAACAATTGACAGTAAAGCCAAAACGCTTTACCTCGATGGAACTGGCTGGGCATACAGTACACCATGGGGTGCGTCAAAAGATGTGCTTATCGATAATCTGTCCCCTTATAAATATAATGTGTTTGAAGTAAATCTGACTGAAAAAGTCGGGGATTATTTATGGTACAGGGGAACATTGAATGGAAAAACAGTTTGGATTCAGGGGAATAATGCGGAGGGGGCAAAAGAAAGCACGTTAAGCAAAGTCGGCCGTATCCAAAGTGAAAGCGCGGATTTTTACAAGACATTTGGAAATGCTTTTTCCAAAGTGAATGCTGGAAACAAGTATACACGCAAACTATATTATATTAATAAGCAATTAGAAATTTTTGGTGAAGTATTCTATCAGTTACTGGATAGTCCCGGAAGTGACATTGCAGGCTGGGTAAACGCAAACGATGTGCGATCCCAACAATATACTGTTATCAGTCAACAATCGAAAACACTTTATTTGGATGGAACCGGGTGGGCGTATTCAGAACCCTGGGGTGGAGCAAAAGATGTCGTTAATAAGAACTTAGCTCCTTATAAGTATTTGGCATTTGATGTGACCAAAGAGGTGAAAGTTGGAGACTATCTTTGGTATTTAGGTACACTGGACGGGAAAAAGGTCTGGATCCAAGGTAATAACTTCCTGGATAAGCCAGGATATAATGAATCTGATTTAAACAGAATTGGCCGGATCAGTAAACCGGACACAATAATCTATAGTGACTTGAATGCCGGATCATCCATGAAAAAAGCCGGATTCAACTACACAGATACGGTTGTTTACATTAAAAAACAGGCAAAAATAAGTAGTCGTCTTTACTATCTAATCAGTAACAAGCGCAGCAGTTCCGATGGTGTAATTGGTTGGGTAAATGCTAGCGATATTCGGACACAGTCACATCGAATCGTGGATGAGAGAAACAAAACGCTTTATTTGGACGGTACTGGATGGGCATACACAGACCCATGGGGAGGATCCAAAGATATTGTTCAAACAAATCTAAAGCCATATAAGCATCTTAAGTTCAATGTAACCCGTACCGAAAAGGTTGGTAAATTTGTTTGGTTTCTTGGTGACTTGAATGGTCAAGCTGTCTGGATAATGGGAAGCAACTTTATGAACGTGAACATTAACCAAAGTTCAACAAGTAAAGTTGGCCGGATACAGGATGCTGGTACATATATCTATGATGATATCATGCAGGGAACATCTTTGTCCAAGGCCGGATTGAAACGGACTGATAAGGTTTATTATATTAAGAAAAAAGCTGCATTCAATAATCAGCTTTTTTACTTGATCAGCAATCAGCGCAGCAGCACAAAAGGTATTGTGGGTTGGGTTAAATCTGAAGAAATTAGAGTACAAGAACATAGTGTAGCCAATATAAAAAACTTTAATTATTATCTGGATGGTACAGGTTGGTCGTACTCAGATCCTTGGGGCGGCTCAAAAGATATAGTTTCCAGAAGTCTTCCTAAAGGTGAGTTGTTTAAGGTAACCCTGACCGAGAAAGTCGGGAATTACTTCTGGTATAAAGGCACATTAAAGGGAAAAACTGTCTGGGTTCAAGCGTTTAATGTGATAGCACCGGAATTTAGTTCTATAAGCAGGGTTGGACGAATTAGTGCTTCGACCGCAACAATCTATAAAACTATTGGGGATGTATCAAACAGTTTCAAAGCCAACTCTAAATATACGGGTAAGCTTTTTTATATTAAACGTCAGGCTAAGATTTTTGATCAAATATATTACAGAATTACAATCAATCGAAATTCAGGTGTAGTAGGATGGATAAATTCAGATGAACTAAGAACGCAGACTCATGTCCAAGTCGATACCAAAAGGAAATCCTTCTTTTTAGATGGAACAGGTTGGGCATACTCCGATCCATGGGGCGGCAGAAAGGATGTAATTTACGAGGATCTTTCCAAATACTTTAAAAACAAGGCATTGTTTGAGGTTAATTTAACGGAGAAGATCGGAGATTACACTTGGTACCGCGGAACCCTGGATGGAAAAACAGTTTGGATTATGTCCTTCAACGTTCTTGCAAGCGTTACGGAGAAAACAAAATATGATCTCACGCTTGAGAGAATGAAAGATATTCAAATGAAGGTCAGCCCACTAACTGATCAGGCATATGCATGGGTTTCAGGGACATACATCAAAAAAGGCCGGGTAACAGCAGATGTACTAAATGTCCGATCAGGTCCAAGTACCAATTATAAAATAGTTGGACAATTGTTAAATGGAACTTCTGTAAACGTTGTTGATAAGATGGATGGATGGTATGCCATCAAACACTCGGATAACGAACAATGGGTTTACAGTACGCCAGAAGATGTGCGTTACTACTTAAACCCACTTAATTTTACTGACAGTTTCCGGGGAAAACTTCAGTTTCTGAATCTTTCACAGAGTGCCAATATCAATGCACGTGAAGTAAACACTAAAATTCTGCGTGGAAAAGGTATTTTGGAGGGGCAGGCTCAAACCTTTATTAGCGCTGGAAGAGAGCATGGACTTAATGAAATCTATCTGATATCCCATGCTTTGCTTGAAACCGGCAATGGTACTTCCAAATTGGCAACAGGTGTTAAAGTTAACGGCAGAACAGTTTATAACATGTATGGAATTGGCGCAAGAGACGAATGTCCGTTATCATGCGGTGCACAATACGCTTATGATGCAGGATGGTTCACACCGGAGAAAGCTATTATTGGCGGAGCTGCCTTTGTTTCAAACAATTATGTTGGAGAAGGGCAGAATACGTTATATAAAATGCGCTGGAATCCATTATTTGCAGACACTTACGGGTATGCATCCCACCAGTATGCAAGTGACATAGGTTGGGCATACAAACAGACTTATGGAATGTATAACTTGTATAATTTACTTAGCTCATACAATTTAGTTTTCGATATACCAGTATATCGGTAAAGAGAACACTCTGATTTCCTTAACGAAATCAGAGTGTTTTTTGTGGAGGTGCTGTGTTGTTTTTTTGGCAAGGTGCTTGTATAATTTATTCATGAATGATTTTACAGTGTAAAAGGAGACCTAATATGAAGATTCTTGTAACAGGCGGTACAGGCTATATTGGGAGCCATACAACCATCGAACTGTTGAACGAAGGACATGATGTCGTAATTGCCGATAATTTGAGTAACAGTAATAAACTGGTATTGCAGCGGATTGAGGAGATTTCCGGAAAAAAGGTAAGACCATATTATATTGACCTATTGAACAAAGAGGAATTGGATCAGATTTTTAAAGATAACACAATCGATGCCGTTATTCACTTTGCCGGCTATAAAGCTGTAGGTGAATCTGTTGCACAACCACTGAAATATTATAAAAACAATTTAATAAGTACAATTAAACTATGTGAAGTAATGGAAGAAAATAATGTTTATAATCTGATTTTCAGCTCATCAGCAACTGTTTACGGTAATCCGGAAACAAATCCAATAAAAGAGTCGTTTCCAACGACAATTGCATTTAATCCGTACGGGAGAACAAAGCTGATGATTGAGCAGATGCTCAAGGACATTGCAGCTGCCAATGACAAATGGAATGTTTCCCTGCTTCGTTACTTTAATCCGGTAGGTGCACATTCCAGTGGTAAGATCGGGGAGGACCCGAATGGTATTCCGAACAATCTGATGCCTTTTATCACTCAGGTTGCGGTCGGTAAACTAGATGAATTAAAAGTGTTCGGTGATGATTATGATACACCGGATGGAACAGGTGTGAGGGATTATATTCATGTAGTGGACTTGGCAACAGGTCACCTGAAAGCCATTGAACAAATTGAACAAAATGATGGACTTGAAATATATAACCTTGGAACTGGACGGGGATATAGTGTCCTGGAGGTTGCTGATGCATTTGAAAAAGCTTCCGGCAAACAGGTTCCATATAAAATTGTTGAAAGAAGACCCGGTGATATAGCAACATGTTATGCAGATCCTTCCAAAGCGCAAAGGGAGCTAGGCTGGAAAGCAGAGAAGGGTATTGATGATATGTGTAAAGATGCCTGGAACTGGCAGCAGAAAAACCCGAATGGATATAAGCAATAAATGGGAAAAGGCTATTCTTGATTTAGAATAGCCTTTTTATTTCAGAAAAGAAAGTTGTCACCAAGGTTTAATCTTAGCGACAGCTTAATTATTGTTTATCCATTTTTTTCAGGACATTATTTAAACGGTCCGGGTAATTCGTAAAAATACCCGTAGCCCCCCAATTAATCAGTTGTTTCATATTTTTTTTGTCGTTAACAGTGAATGCATGTAACAAAAGCCCGGAATCCAACACTTTATGAACATATTTTTTCGTTAGGAATTTTCTGTTTACACCGATCCCTATTGCATACTCACTAATTTGATCCAGTGTTTTTTGAGTCATATCGGCATCGTCTACCTGATGTCTGACAAGCTGAATAAGTGGAATCGTTTCATTTAACTGATGTATTTCTTTTAAAGCTGAATTACTGAATGATTGGATGATTACTTTTCCTTTTGGGACATCCTTTCCAGTTAAATTGTGTTCGTTCAGAGCAGAAATCAATTCTTGAACCATACCGGGATACAGTTCAGGTGATTTAATTTCAATATAATAATTAACGTCCTTTCCAAATGTATCAAATATTTCGCTTAGCGTTGGAATTCGTGTATTTGAAAAGACCGGTTTTGCGGATGCAGGGTATTTTTGATTGAACCATGAGCCCGCATCAAGGTTTTTAATTTCTTCTAGTGTAAGATCCCTGACCTTTCCTTTTCCATCGGTTGTACGCGCAACGTTCGTATCATGCATAGCAATTAATCTGCCATCTTTGGTCATTTGTAAATCAATTTCAATATAGTCACTAACCATCTTTTCGCCTATTTTATACGATGGTAATGTATGCTCAGGTGCATGACCGGATGCTCCGCGATGTGCAATGTTTAAAAAGTGATGTTGGGATAAAAACTCATCCTCAGCAGTGGGCTGGCTGCAACCTCCAACCATAAAAATAAATAATAGTATCATGTATCTCCATTTCATAATCGTCACCAACTCAATTATACCTGAAATTAATATGAAAGGTGGCTATTTTTCCCCAAATATCTCCGGTGAATTGGAAAACACCCCGTCAACACCGAAATTCAGCATCTCCTCGTACCGCTCCCAATTACTTACCGTGTACGGATAAACCTTATAACCAAGTTTTTTGCACTCCTGAACAAACGTTTGATCAGTATAGACTTGATTCGGATGAATGCTGGTAATGTTCAGCCCGCTCTTGTTGGCATAATCCCAAGCGTTCAGGACCCGATAATAAAACAGCATGCCAAGCGGAATATCCGAATTGAGTTGCTGTACGTTTTTCAAGGCGACATGGTCGAACGAAGAAATAATCAGATTGTCCAGCCGGTTATGGTTGCTGAGTGTACCGAGCAAGATTTTCTCGATTCCTTCATAGATAACCGGAATATTTTTGATTTCCACATTTAAGAGAATTTCGGAAGGACACAAATCCAGCACTTCGTCGAGGGTCGACAGGGATGTACCTGCAAACTTCTCATCGAATCCGGACCCCACATCAATTTCTTTTATTTCTTCAAGCGTATAGTCACGGATATTACCGGTGATTTCATGATTGTGCCTCCGGAAGTGGTGGTCGTGACTTACAATCAATTCATTATCCTTTGTGAGCTGAATATCCAGCTCAATAGCCTTTGCACCATGTTCCAGCGCTTTTTGGAAGGCAGGAATCGTATTTTCCGGTGCCTCTGTCAATGACCCGCGATGGGCAAAATTTAATGTCATGTTGAACCACTCCAATTCTCTTGATAGCATAACATAATTACTTTCATATTTTTAAAATAAATGGTGCGTTAATCAAATTCACACCGCCGCCATATTCATTTTCCATTTCGCAATTCCGCAATATCTTCCCGCGTCACAATATCACCCAGCCATAAAAGCACTCCGTATATCAAAAACACGACAATGCTGGAAATAATAATCCCGCCAATCTCAGATGCAACGGGAAAGTCACTCACATATCCGCCGAACCAGGCGACAATGGAAATGGGCACTACTTTAGCAACACGCACCAGCATCCCATCGGCATAAAATGTATAGATTCCCTTCAGCGTAAAAAACAAAAAAGTGACCGTTATAATCATTGATATGCTGGTGGCAAGGGCAACACCGCCAATTCCCATAAGGGATGCCAGAAATAGACTCAGACCGGCATTGACCACCAAGCCTATCAAACAGGTAAACATGGCTGCTTTAAACCTTCGAACCGCATATAAAGCGTTCATCAGAAAATCACGTAACGCAAAAAAGGGCAGGGCAACCGCGAAAAAGAAAAAGGCACGCCATGTGAGGTTCAATGCTTGATCTCCGAACACACCACGCTGGAAAGCAAATTCCACCACATGTTTTCCTTCCAAGAGCATGACAATTTCGAATGGTACTGCAATCAAAAAGATGGCAAACATCCCACGCTTAACCATATGGATGAACCCTTCGCCGGGGGCGGATGTTTTTTCCACCAGGGAAGGGTAAAATACGGTTATCAATGGTGTCATAATCAGGCTTACCGGAATCCAGACAAGCCGACTGGCATAATTAATTGCTGCAACGCTTCCGGATGACAATGTCGAGGTAATGATACGATCAACGACGTCATTCAACTGCAAAAACAGGGCTGCGGCGATAATCGGAATGAACATGACCAAACGCCGTTTTAGCTCCGGTGAAAAATGCATTGTCATCCGAAAACCATCCATCTGTAGTGGAGGGTATTGTATGACAAACTGGATGAAAACACCGGCAAGTACACCTATCGCTAATCCGACAACACCGAATTCAGCCGACAAAAAAATAATTGCTACAATCACGAAGACGTTTTGTACAGCTGGTGATAGTGCGGGAAGGAGAAAATGTTTCCGGGAGTGCAGCACCCCGGTGGAAATCGCCATGAACGTTAATAATACAATCGTTGGGGCAAGGATACGTGTTAAAAATGCTCCCAATTCCAGTTGTTCTTCGGAAAATCCGGGTGCAATCAACTCCATGATGATGTCGGCAAATATGAATGTCACTAGACTGAATGCAACTGCTGTCCATATGAAAATCGTTCCAAGGCTATTCAGATGATTCCGCGCCACATCATGCCCCTTTTCCTTATCTTTCATATAAAGGGGGATAATTCCGGCTTGTATGGCAGTTCCGATAGCCGTAAACATAATCAACGGGATAATATTGGCCATGAAAAAAACGTCTGCGACTGGCGATGTCCCGAAGTATGCAGCGATTAATGCTTCGCGCCCGAATCCAAGCAGTTTCCCGATGATGGAAAGAATCGTAATGACACCAAAAGCACGCAGCATATTACTCATGCCATCGCCTCACTTCCAATCCAAGAAAGACAAACAGGTAGAGGACAAACGTTTTATCCTCCAAAATGTTGTAAAAAAACCCGGCAATCGTTCCGGCAATGAGCAGAAAGAAATAAAAATTGTTCCCCGACCGAATTGTCCGCCAGAAAAATAACAGAACAAGGAACGCGCCGACAATACCGGTCTCAACCAATATCTGCACGTATTGATTGTCTGTATACAACCCGTCCAACACATTGTACTTCTCATAAATCGGGGATTTGTAAAATAACGAGGCGGTGTCACCGTATGTACCAAATCCGGTTCCAACCAGCGGCTGATCCAAAAAAATTTCCAATCCTTTAAGTACAATATAAATCCTTCCGCTGCCGGCACTTTTTTCAATCGTTTCCCCGGAGAACATTTCTAAAAAGCGTTTGACAAACAGACTGGAACTGATGCTGCCTGTTTCAGTGACTTCATCAACCGGCTCTTCCAACCCATCCGAGGTAAGCTCTGCCACCGCTTTTGCCGGAAAATAAATAAGTGCTACTGCCACCAGAAACGCAAATACCGTTCGCCAAACGATCTTCCAATTCCGCCACAAAAAACTCATAACCACTAATCCAATAACGAATGCGAGTAATGTTCCCCGCGAATACGTCAATACCACAGTTCCAGCGATTACAATCAGCCCGGCATATGTATGCCAGGTGAATCGCTTTCGGAAGAAGACAACGAGAAAAAATACGATACATAAATACGTCGCTAAAATATTGGGGTTGCCGAGTGTTCCGTAAATTCTGCCGCTGTTGATAGCTGCCAAATCCCATGCCTGCCAGGAATCCGGCATCAGCCACGTCCGATGTGAGATTTTCGCAATTAATCCGTGCAGTGCCACAAGAACACCCATAACAAATGAAACCGAGACGAAATGCTGCTGAAATTCCTGTCCCATCCGCATTTCTCCGACAATATAAATCAGTAAAAACGGTATGAGAAATGTTCGCACCTGAATGATAACAGCCATCAGGGCTACCCCTTGCAATAACCCGACAACCACTCCAACAGCCACGAATAATAAAAAGAACCAGGTAAACTTATATTTTTTTAATAAACCTACCGGATCCTGAAGAAGTATATGTAAAAACATTCCCACGATGATAACATCACCAAGAAATCGTAAAACAGGGGCAAGCTCAATCAGTAATGTCCTTACCGGAAAATAAATCAACAGCAAATAGATGCCGTATTTTTGATAGGCCATTGGAAACACTCCGATATGACAGGTTAATAAAAAGCCTAAAATTAATGATTACATAACAATTATGGACAACTTACCCGCATATATTCATAACAGGAGCGCTGCCACTTATAATTCCCGCGTTCTTTGGACATATTGATGACTGCATCATAATTCTGAAAAGGCGGCTGATCGAATGCGAATACTTCATTTAAATGCGGGAAATGAAACAGGTGGAGGGATGCATCACATCCTCGGGTTGCTCAATGAATTCAATTCCGGGAAAAATCCAGGTTTGCAGGAAAGCCAGTACGAAATGAGTCAGGAATTTTTACCCGGGAGCACAAAGGAGACACCAATCTCCAGTCCTGATGAGTTCACCCTTGGCGTGCTGGAAAAAGGTGAACTGCTTCAGCGCGCCCAAAATGCCGGCATTCGTACCGTACATTTTCCCAATCGGATGAAAATGAGCATCCCATTGATGCAGAAAATGAAAAACCACATCAAAAATGAGCAGATTGATATCATTCACACACACGGGCCACGCGCTAATGTCTATGCAAATCTGCTGAAAAAAATGACACCATTCACCTGGGTTGCAACTGTGCACAGTGATCCATTTCATGATTTTATGGGGAAAGGGAAGTACGGAAACCTCCTTACCCGTATAAATGTACATGCACTGAAAAATGCCGATCGGATTATTGCGATATCCGAGACATTCCGGAATGGGTTGATAAACGCAGGTTTTCAAGGTAATAGAATTGTTACTGCATTAAATGGCATTGATTTTCATCAAGGTCTGTCCCAAACTGCAGCAAAAAAGGATTACGGGTTTGCGGAAGATGATTTTGTCATCATTATGGTAGCACGGCTGGAACCGGTGAAAGGTCATGAAGTTGCTCTGAAAGCTTTTTCGGAAATTGCCGCAAAACATCCCGAATGTAAGCTTGTACTGGTTGGCGAAGGAAGCCTTCTTACCCGATTGAAGCTGCTCGTCAATGATCTGAACATCAGTAATCATGTGCATTTCATGGGACACCAGCAGCATGTCGATCCGTTCTATCAAATCGCGGATCTCACCATGCTGACGTCATACAGTGAAAGTTTTCCACTTGTTTTACTGGAATCTGCACGTGCAAAGACCCCTGTCATCGCAACAGATGTTGGTGGTGTCAGCCAATTAATTCAAGGCAGACAGCATGGCTGGAAGGTTGCCCCTGGAAATACCAGGGAACTGTGTCTTGCCATGGAAGAAGCTTTGTATGCGCATAGAAAGGGTAAATTACAAGTAATTGGAGATAAACTTTTCACACATGCATCAAGAAAATTTTCGGTACAGACTTTCGCTGAGGACATTTATAATGTATATTTAAAAATGAATGTCGATTAAGGATAACCTGAAAATGAGTGATTGTAACGAATTACTTATTAATAGCGTCTAAAACGTCAGGAAAAATAAATTGAGGTGGGCTAAGTGCTTAAAATCGGGATACTAGCCTTTTTACTGATGCTTGTTTCGTTAATCATCACGCCGATGTTTATAAAATTTGCATTAAAGATCAAAGCGACTGATAAACCGGATCACCGAAAAGTGCATACAGACCCAATTCCAACACTTGGCGGATTGGTCATCTATACAAGTTTTCTCATTGGGCTTGTTATTTTACAGCCATACAATGAATATCATGTATCCATCATTATTGCATCCATCATTATCGTTAGTCATAGTGTAGTGGATGACGTTTATAATCTTACTCCAAAGGTCAAGTTCGTTTTCCAGCTGTCGGCAGCTTTACTTGTTGTATTCTGGGGCGGTCTGCAGGTTGAATTGGTAAATTTACCGTTTGGCGGACAGGTTGAACTTGGCTTTTTCAGTACCATTGTTACACTGGTCTGGATTATTGGGCTGACGAATGCAATGAACCTGATTGATGGATTGGACGGTCTTGCCGCAGGTGTTTCGGCAATTGCGTTGTTTACGATTGCCATGATGGCCATCGCCATGAACCAGGTTTATGTAGCAACGATGGCATTGATTCTGTTTTTCAGTACAGTTGGATTTTTACGATACAATTTTTTCCCTGCGAAAATTTTCATGGGGGATACCGGTTCACAGTTTCTTGGCTTCATGATTGCGGTACTCGCCTTACTTGGGTTTAAAAATGTGACGATCATTTCGTTTATTATACCTGTTTTTATTGCCGGGGTTCCGCTGTCAGACATTATTCTTGCCATTGTCAGACGGACGATTAACAAGCAGCCGTTGACAAAGCCTGACAGTTCCCATTTGCATCACAGCCTTGTCAGGACCGGTTTTACCCACCGGCAGACGGTTCTGCTTTTATACGGGCTCAGCATCATGTTCAATTTGGCGGCAGTACTGTTCTCGATGACAACCATCTGGGGCGCTGTACTTATCTTTCTGATCTCTGTTATAGCGATTCAGTTCTTAATTGAAAATCTTGAACTTATTAATAGTAATTTCAAGCCGCTTACCAAACTATTAAATGGCATTCGCCGTAAATCAAATTAAAAAAACAGCCGGCCTCTTGAGAGCCGGCTGTTTTTTTAATACGTATTGTTGTTATCGTCGATGTCTAAGGAAGCTTCTCCAGTTGATCCATCGGCAGTAGCTGTTGTATTAAGTTCCAAATGCTGCTGGAGCATTTTTTTCGTCTTGTTCAAGGCAACTTGATCCAGCTGCCAGTAATACGTACCTTCCGGCTGGTAGTCGTGTCCTTCCAGTGTATATGTCTTAAAAGCCAGACTTCCTTTACCGGTGCCATACGAAATCAAACTTTTCATTTCATCGAATGTCATGTTTGTCGTCATGTTTGATCCTACTGCTTCAATAATGTTATCAAATTTGAGTACGGAATCCAGGGAAATAGCCTTCTTAATGACTGTTTTAATGATTTCCTGCTGCCGCTTTCCACGCTCGATATCACTGTCATATTTCCTCGTACGTGCCAGTGCCAATGCTTCTTCGCCGTTCAATTTTTGCTTACCCGGCATCAAATGAATTGCACGGGCTTTATCCTTGGAATTTTGTTCATATATTTCGTACGGAACGTTATATTGAATGCCGTCAACTGCATTCACGACTTCGATAAACGCATTAAAGTTCAATTTTACGTAATAATCAACCGGTATATCCATAAGCTTTTCAACGGTTTCAATGGTTGCCGGCACACCGCCATATGCGTGGGCATGGTTGATTTTTGTTTTATAACCGACTTTCGGTATATATACGTAAGAATCGCGCGGGATGCTCACCATTTTCACGCTTTCTTCTTCTTTGTTCAATGTTGCAAGCATTAGTGTATCGGATCTGGAATTGTTTTTATTGTTGCGGACATTACTCGCATCAACACCAACAATCAGAATCGAAATATTATCTTTCCCCGGGTCCACCACTTCATCACGCAAATCGGATTTGTCTCGGCCATGATTCATGTATGAAGCATCCAGTACCGAACCTGCCTTGGCATATAGATAACCTGCGTAGCAAACTCCGACAAAAACGACCATCATTGGAATCAACAGGAAAAAAACTCTTTTCCGAAGTTTCCGCTTTTTGGTACGTCTGACTCTCGTATTTTCATTCATGCAAGAAATTCCCCTCTGTGTTTAGCTTCACTTTATATTTATTAGGAAAACAAAACATTTAATGATATTATAAGTCAAAAGTCACTGAAAAATTTACAATCCCTTAATAAAACTATCCCTTATTTTACTATGAAACTTCTATTTAGTAAATTTAATTTTTATTACAATCATATGAGGATTACATTTCAGGATATATAGATGTTTTGGAAAAAGAAAGGTTGCAAAAAATGAATGAACATGTCGATACAGTACGTATTATGAACCTGGATTTTATCAACACCACACAAAATGGATTTCTGGAGGATGTCCTGGATCCACATCTTCAGCATGGAAGAAAGTGTTTTGTTGTAACAGGCAATCCAGAAATTGCCATGCGCGCACGGGAGGATAAGGAATATCGAAAAGCTGTGGGAGCCGCTAATTACGTTATTCCGGACGGAGCAGGCATTCTGATTGCCGCGAAATATAAAAAACAGCCATTAAAGGAGCGTGTTGCAGGATATGATGTGATGCGCGATCTTCTGGATTACGCAAATGAGCATCGGATGAGCTGTTATTTTCTCGGCGCGACGGAAGAGGTTAATAAAAAAGCAGTCGCTGAGGTGGAGCGTCAGTACCCGCATGTCAAAATTGCCGGGCGTCACCACGGCTTTTTTGCCTTGGATGATCATTCTATAGTGGAGGAGGTTCGTGCCTCAGGTGCCGATATCGTATTTGTTGCCCTCGGACTGCCCCGCCAGGAAATATGGATTGCCCAACACTTTGACGTATTCGATAAAGGCATCTTCATGGGAGTCGGCGGATCAATCGATGTGATAGCAGGGGAAGTAAAACGTGCCCCCGATTTTTGGATCAAGCTTAACCTTGAATGGCTCTATCGTCTGTTAAAGCAGCCATTTAGATTTAAACGAATCTTAAAAGTAGCCGAATTTATGCTGCGGATATTTTTCAAAAAAAGCTAGCCCTGGTGGCTGGCTTTTTTGTTTGGGATTTCGGCTTGGTTAAACTCGGGCTGGTCCGCACGGTTGGTTGTAACGTTCACATGTTTCTACGGAATTATTTTTTTAATCATTCTTTAATGATTCACTAACGACACATTAACTTACCAAAGATATCCTTCAATTATAAGATCATCATTGAGGGAGGAAATACAAATGAAGGTTGCAATGATACCATCAGGTTTTAAAGAGTGTTTGAGTGCAGAGGAAGTTGCTGCAGCAATGAAAAACGGGGCGAAGCGTTTTGACCCTTTTATAAAGACTGAGAAAGTTCCAATGGTTGATGGCGGTGAAGGATTTGCTAAGACAATTACAAGGATTAAGCAAGGTGAGTTGATCCACAAAAAAGTTACAGGGCCGGTTGGAGAACAAGTTGATAGTCATTATGGAATATTCGGTGAAAATAACATACAGACTGCAGTGATTGAGATGGCAGCGGTTGCCGGTTTGAAAATGGTTCCGTCTAATCAGCGGAACCCATTAAAAACGACAACTTATGGGGTAGGGGAATTAATCATCGATGCTTTGGAAAAAGGCGCTGATTATATCATTATTGGCTGTGGTGACTCGGGGACTTCCGATGGCGGGGCAGGTATGGCGCAGGCGCTTGGAGTCCGTTTCCTTGATGAAAATCATCGTTCGATTTACATCAATGGCGGAGAGGATTTGTACCGTGCGGCTGCAATCGATACAACTGACCTGGATGTACGGCTTCAGCAAACTAAAATAGAAGTCGCTTGCAATTGGACAAACGTGCTTTGCGGAAAAAAAGGTGTAGCAAACGTTTTTGGTCCGCAAAAGGGAGCTACCCCGGAGCAGGTTAAAGTGCTGTCCGTATCACTGGAGCGTTATGCAGATTTAATCAAATATCATTTGGGGATTGATGTACGTCAAATGCCAGGGGGCGGTGCTTCGGGCGGTCTGGGGGCGGGGCTGTATGCATTTGCAAATGCGCAATTACACCCGCGATTTGAATTAATTATGGATTTTATTCAAATTGAGGAAAAGATTGCTCAAGCAGATCTTGTCATTACGGCAGAAGGCAGTCTCGATTTCCAATCGGTAAATGGTAAAATTCCGAGTGAGGTTGCCAGGGTTGCTCAACAATATAATACACCGGTTGTCGCGATTACAGGTACAGTAGGACTTGATGCAGAGCTCAACTACAATGCAGGCATTCACGCATATTCCAGTATCATTCAAAAACCGGTCACCTTGGAGCAAGCCATGTTCCAGGCGCCCAAATGGATTGAAGAAAGTGTGGAAGGTATTTTGCGGCATATCACTATTGGACTTCGCATGTCTCAGCAAAGAGAAAGGGTTTTCACAAATGGAGACAAGGCTGGCCAGGTATAATAAAGAAAATAAGATTATCAGGGCGGTTGAGAAATTTTCAACAAAACGATTGATCATTATAACGGTTCACGTTCTTTTCGCTAGTTTAATAGTATTGGCAGATGATCTCAGTTACGCAGCGAAAATATCACTGTTTGCTTTTCTGTCTGCTATGACACTTTGGGTTGGTACCAAAATTCCGGCTGGATATGTGGCTGTATCGTTGATTTTAATCATTATATTTCTGAAGGCGGGAGAGCCGGAACTTCTGTATCATTCATTTGGTGAAGAAGTGATATGGCTGATGCTGGGAGCATTTATAATCGGAGAGGCGATAAAGGATTCGGGGCTTGCTGATCGAATCAGCGAAACATTATTGAATAGGACAAAAAATAAACATGTAATGATCCGGTCACTGACATACGTTTTATGCATATCAGCATTCTTTATCCCGTCAACTTCCGGAAGGGCAGCATTGTCGTTGCCGATTGTCAGACGGCTTAACAGTTATTTTTCGGAAAAAGAAAGGGAAGTGCTGCAGGTCTCTGCTCCGGTGATTATCCTGATGAGTACGTCAGCAACAATCATTGCAGCCGGATCGCATTTAATCGGAGTTGGTTTCCTGGAAACTTCCACCGGTAAATCGATTTCCTTTGTTCAGTGGCTTATATGGGGCGTTCCATTCGCTTTGACGATATCATTACTGTCACTTTTTGTAATTAAAATGATGCTGTGGCCGAAAAAGGCGCCTAACATAATATCACATCAGTCAGAAAAAAGAACATCCATGTCACAACTGTATCAACAGAAAAGGAAACAGCCAATGAATAATACGGAAAAAAGGACAGCTGGACTTGTCATCCTGCTAATCATCAGCTGGATGACGGAGCCTGTTCACGGGTATGATATAGCATTTCTAACTATGTTCGGCGCGGTGTTATTTATGATGCCGGTGTATGGCGTGATCAGCTGGAAGCAGGGTATTGGTGCTGTTTCCTGGAATTTAATACTGTTTGTTGCATCAGCAACCGCATTGGGCAGAGTCCTGGTTGATACAGGAGTGGTAGCATGGATGGAAACGGAAATGATCGGTGTATTGCAGTTGTTTGCGGGAGCACCGGAATGGATCCTTGTATTGCTGGTTTTAATCGTGACGGTTACAAGCCACTTATATATTACATCGCATACAACCCGGGCAATCGTCTTTATTCCGGCCCTGATCCTGTTTGGTCAAACAATTGGTGCAGACCCTGTTGCAATTGTATTTATCAGTTTAATAGGGATGAACTATTGTATAACATTTCCGGTCAGTTCAAAGGCGCTGCTGCTTTTTTATGAAGAGGAGGACTTCACATACGATGCAAAAACCTTGTTAAAAATCAGTTTAGTTCTAATGCCTCTTTATATTTTCGTTATGATGGTGTATTACTTTACTTACTGGCAATGGACCGGTTTATCCTTTTAAAAACGGGAGTGGAATCAATGAGCAACCATATTGTAATAATCGAAGACGATGAAAGTATCGCGCGTATCATTCAACTTGAACTGGAATATGAAGGATTCGCAGTGGATGTTGCACATAGCGGGCGGAAAGGGCTTGAGCTTGTACAATCAAATAGGACAGATCTGGTTATCCTTGATGTAATGATTCCTGAATTAAATGGAATGGAAGTACTGAGGCGTATTCGTGCTGTTGATGAACAAATTATCGTTATTATGCTGACAGCACGGGATACGGTTTATGATAAAGTGAACGGACTTGACTTGGGGGCCAACGATTACATGACGAAACCATTTGAAATTGAAGAGTTGCTTGCCAGGATTCGTTCCAATTTGCGGTTTAACAAGAAACAGGCGGACCGTCATGCCCAGGCAGAACTTTCATTGGGAAAGATCAAAATACAAACCGGATCAAGGGAAGTGTATGATGATGGAACAATTATTGAATTGACACCAAAAGAATATGATTTACTGCTTTACTTGACAGAAAATAAAAACCAGGCACTTGAACGGGAACAGATTTTAAATTATGTATGGGGTTATGACTATTTCGGTGATACAAATGTGATTGATGTTTACGTCAGGTATTTGCGGAAAAAAATGCCCGATGCACCGATTCAAACCGTACGGGGTGTCGGTTATATGGTAAAGGACTATACGTAAATGAGTTTAAGGACACGTATACAACTGTCAATAACGTTTTTGCTGGTTATTCTGCTTTTGATTGCAAACACAACAATATATTTGATGTTTAAAAATGCCAGTATCAAATCAGAACAGGAATTGCTCCAAAGCACAGCCAGCCACATTATTGAAGAACTTAACAAAGGAGGCAACAGCACGAATGAAGAGGTGCTTCATACATTTTTAATCAGTGATGGGGTAATAAGACTGGTCAATCGGAAAGGCGATTCTGATTTAAATTTAACAAGGGAAAACAGTTATAAGAAAATACAAACCTCTTTTCGAAATGACCAATTTGAAGGTGTACTGACGTATAATGGATCAAAATTTATTCTGGTTTCAACACCAATCATTCATGATAATGGCTCTATCGTGAATTTGCAGATAATCCAAAACGCTGATGGGATGTTTTCTAATCTTGAAGACTTAAAAGGAGTGTTAGTCTTTACCTCCTTTCTTGTTATCGGGATTCTTTGCATTGCGGGATGGGTGCTTGGCGGTGTGATTACCCGCCCGATTCATCGGTTTATAAGTACCATGAAAACGATTGAAGAAGAGGAGTCCTACCAGCAAATTGAAATCACCAAAAGCAAACGCGATGAATTAAATCAGCTTGGTATGACGTTTAATTCAATGATGCGAAAGCTGGAAGACAGTTATTTGAAACAGGAACAATTTGTATCAGATGCCTCACACGAATTAAAGACTCCCTTAACCGTCATTTCAGGCTATGTCAGTTTATTGAAACGATGGGGTTCGACACGCCCGGAAGTGTTGGAGGAAGCAATTAATTCCATTGAATCGGAATCCGCCCGTATGAAGTTTATGACGGAACAGCTGCTTCAGCTTGCATCAGCGGAAAAATTGGGTGAATTTGCGAAAGAACGGATGGATATCGTCCCGATTGTAGGCAGCACGATTGAACGTTTATCCAGGACCTATAAGAATGAAATTATCTGGACAACAGAACCAAAACAGATTGTTGCGGAAATTCATGAACAAAGCTTCGTCCAGCTGCTCGTAATTCTTCTGGATAATGCCAACAAATACAGTAATGACGTTATTCAGGTCAAACTAAGGGAACAAGAGGGATGTGTGGAGTTGAGCATTACAGATAAGGGAATCGGCATCCCGGGAGAAGCACAACCATACATTTTTGATCGAATGTATCGCGTTGACAAAAATCGCAGCCGGAAATCCGGTGGAACAGGACTTGGCCTATTCATAGCAAAACGAATCAGCGAACGGCATGGCGGATCGATTTCACTCATTAGTAAAGAAGGTCACGGAACAACATTTATTGTAAGTCTGCCAATATCGGAGGTGCAGTAAATGAAATTAAAATTGGCTCTACTGTCCGTTATTTTTGCAGGGGTATCCTTTTTATTTTTCCAGGTTTTCATCGATGACAACACCACCGCAATCTCCACAGAAGAAGCGGAAGCGATTGCTGCTGGACTGTATGATGGAAAGGTTATTAAAAGTAAGGAAGATAAAAAAGGCAATTACACAATATCCATCGAAAATGAAAAGGGAATTTATCAGCTTACTGTCAACGGCCATACTAAAAAAGTCAGCAATGTTAAAAGACTTAAAGAAAAGAAACAACATTTTATGGCATTGGATGCAGCGGAAAAAAACATTCAACAGGAATTCAAAGGAAACGTATTATCTATCAGGAAGTCCGGTGATGCAGTCGCAAATGCACAGGTGAAAAAGAAAAACCGCACATATCAGATCATCTATGACTTAAAAGAAGGAAAAATTATTTCGTCCAAAGTAGTAAAAAGCTCGAAAAAATCTACCGGTGATAAGGAAAAGAATATGAGAATCTCAATGGGGCAGCTAACGAACATCGCCAAAAACCAGTTAGATGGAAATGTCTCCAATATTAAGAAGTTAAATACAGATCATGGAATCGTCTATAAAGTGACCGTAGAGAAACGAACTGAAGGCGCCCATGTCTATGTGCAGGAAGCAACGAAAAAAGCCACCTCCGTATCCTGGTTCTCCAAAAATGCCGGGGATGATGACGACGATCTTGACGATGATGATGGAAGTAATGAAGCTGACGATAATGATGATCATGATATGGATGACATCTCAGAGGATTGATATCTATTCTCTTATACCGTAGGGCCGCAAGCCCATATTATGCATTCCATGATTTCCACACTTATTTATATTCACTTATGAAGGTCATTTTCTGCTAAAGCAGAAAATACTTTTTTTATTTAATATCGTTCCGTAAACGATAAAAGTGGCATTTTCCACGTAAAAATTTTTATAATAATTCTGCCACCATCTTTGCCCTGAACACGATTATTAGGGTGAAGGGAGGTGAACGACATGGCAGTAGCACAAATGGTAGATTCCCGCTTGAGTCTGATCCTTGATGATGGAACAGATCCGGAATCCGGCAAGCCGATTTTTAAATCCAAAAGCTTCAACAACGTGAAGATTGCTGCGACAGCAGACCAATTATTCGCCATTGCAAATGCTGTTGCTCCACTGCAGCAACGTCCGCTTGTGAGCGTTGAGCGTAAAGACAACTCTCATATCACAGGGGAATAATCGGAAAAACATCGGATAAGTCAAAATTAAGCAGGGAGGAGGGGACAAATTGAAAAAACTCGAACTTAAATTTTTGAATGTTGAGGGTAAAACGGTCACATACTCATTGGACAAACCAAATGAGCCCGTTGATCCGGCAGCAGTGAAGGCTGCGATGGATGAGATTATCAATCAGAATGCATTCGCCACTTCCGGTGGTGACATTGTATCCATCAAAGGAGCCCGTGTGGTTGAACGTAATGTGCAGGATATTGAATTAGTGTAAAAGTCTGGCCGGTGCATAGGTGCTCCGGCCTTAATTGTTTTGGTTTTTTGAACCCAATTATAAATTGGTGGTATTATGATGGAATTTTACTGCGAAAAAACTCCTCTATAGGTGACTGTCTCTTCGTTTTCTTGTCAGGCATATTAGGCTTTGGTAATATGAAAAAAGAGATTTTAAAACCCTACAGGAAGGCTGAATCATAATGTTAAGCAAAAATCATATTAAAGAAGTCATTCTGCATGTTGGTTGGAGTAAAACAGGTACGTCAAGCATACAGAGCACTTTGTATGATGAGAATAATAACAAATTATTGTTAAACGAAGGAATTTTATACCCAACTTGCTGGCAATCAAATCATGGTGTTGCCTTATGCAGTGCATTTTCTCCCGATCCGGGGAAATATGCCGTAAATAAGTTTCCGAAAGTCCTTTCCAAAGATGAAATTGAAAAAAAAGACAGATTTAACCTAAAGAAATTTGAAGAGACTGTAAATAACAGTTCCGCAAAAAAATTGGTTATTTCAGGTGAAGGAATTCTTCCCCTCCCTAACGAAAGTATCAATAATCTGAAAAAGTATCTGAGGGAGATTGGACTCAAAAAAGCAAAGTTTAAAATTTTGATATATACGAGGAATCCTGTGTCATGGACTGGTAGTACGCTACAGCAACGATTTAAAGATGGTTTCCGATATGCCCCGGCTATGGATAAACTTAAAAACCAAACGTTACCCACATTATTTCAGGATAAAATTGGTAAATTCATTGATATCTTCGGCAAAAAAGCTGTACATGTGTATTCATTTGAGGAAGCCAGAACGCACGACAATGGAATGGTGGGGCACTTTTTGGAACAACTAAATGCAGATAAAGAAACCGCCGAAAAAATGAAGGAGATTCGTAAAAATGATGGTATGTCAATGTTTACCGGTGAGTTTTTGAAATATATCAATGGCAACGTTCCATTATTTAAAAATGGCAAACCGAATAAAAAAAGACACAGAAGAGATCACCAGCCGCTGCTAACATTGCCGGGAGATAAATTTGATCTTCCAATGCAGACAAAAAAAGAAATCTCACTGATTGTGCAAAATGACCTTAAATGGCTGAAGAATAAGTATCATATTGATTATTTGCACGAAGAAATAAAAGAAAAGAACAACTATGAAAATGTGGATAAAACCTTTGATGCTATCGAAAAAATTTACCCTACGTTAACAAAGACGATCCGTAATTCCATTGTGGATTTTATGGAAAATAAATTGCTGCCGGAGATCCCATCCGACCAAAAGGATTACTGTCTCGAGTTAATCAGGAAATTTAAAGAACTGGAAGAGGATTTAACAAGAACTGACCATATCGAAAACAGATTTTTAAGTACTCTAAAGATTAATGACATAGACAGAGGTGTGTTATATAGAGAATTAGCATTACTAATGGAAACATATGATCAAATTGAGCTTGCGGAATTATTCATGCGCAAAGCAAGTTTATACAAAACAAATGTTGGTCCACTTATTAAGGAAAAGCATAAGGAGTATAAAGAAAAGCTTCAGCAGAACTGACAGGGATTGAAAATATGACGAAAGAATAGTAACCCTCTTCAGCAAAAGGGGGTTATTTTATTGCATATAATATACTTTAATTTACTTATTGTATTTGACAAAAACCCTCACACATTGTAAAGTATTCATATTAATAAGGTCATCTGATGACCAGATTATCATAAATGCATGACTTTTTTATTTATGGACTTTGAAAGCGATTACGAATATTAGAGGAGGGTTTTACGTTGTTATTGCTTGTGGCATTAAGTGCGATTATTGCACCATTCATCTTTCTGGTTATTTTTAGAATGCCGGCGATTAAAGGGATGTTTTTCAGTGCAATTATCATTATCATTTTGGCATTATTTGTCTGGGGAATGGGCGGCGCAATTGTAACCGCTTCAGTTTTGCAGGGTATACATAAGGCTTTAACGATTCTATTAATCTTGTTCGGGGCTATTGTCCTGCTCAACACATTGCGTCATACAGGAGCGGTTGACCGGATTAATGAAGGATTCCGTAATATTTCAAGTGATATGCGGGTTCAGGTCATCATTGTGGCGTTTCTGTTTGGCGCATTGATTGAAGGTGCGGCCGGATTTGGCACACCGGCTGCTGTAACCGGACCATTGATGGTGGCGCTTGGTTTTAATCCAATGGCAGCTGCCGCCTTGGCATTGATTGCCGATAGTTCAGCGGTATCTTTCGGTGCTGTGGGTACGCCGGTTCAAATCGGCCTCAGTAACATTCCCGGTGCGAATTTGGAATTCTTTAATGAAATTGGTGTAAAAATTACCCTGATTGATTTATTTGGGGGAACCTTTATACCGCTCATGCTGGTCATTATTTTAACGTTATTTTTCAGTAAGAAGAAAAGTCTATCGAACGTATTCGAACTGGCACCGTGGGCACTTTTCATCGGGATTGTCTACACTGGATCTGCGCTTTTATTCGCTGTATTGTTCGGACAGGAATTTGTCGCGATTTTGGCTTCGTTAACCGGGCTTTTGGTATCGACGTTCACTGCGAGAAAGGGATTTCTGATGCCTAAAACGGTTTGGAAAGATGCGTTGCAGGATAACTTTGAAATCAAATCAGAAAAATCCGAAATGAGTCTAGTCAAAGCCTGGTCACCATATCTTATCGTAGTGGCACTTCTGTTGATTACAAGAATTATTGATCCGATAAAAGAATTTACGCTGACATATGTGGATTTGACATGGGAAAACATTCTTGGATTTGAAGGCGTAACATCCGGCTGGGAAGTGTTGTATTCACCAGGTACCGTACTCGTTTTGGCTGCGGTATTAGCCGTTATCATCCAGCGAAAATCATTTTCAAATTTCGCCAAAGCATCCAAGGAATCGCTGCAATCCATACAAACTGCAGGTCTGGCCTTGTTTTCAACACTGGCACTGGTACAGGTGTTTACAAATTCCGGGATGAATGCGAATGATCTTATCAGCATGCCGCAATACATTGCCGAGGCACTGGCAGCAACATTCGGATCCGGCTGGGTCTTTGTAGCACCATTTTTAGGTGAACTGGGGGCATTTATTACAGGCAGTGATACTGTATCGACATTGACTTTTTCACCAATCCAGTACAGTGTTGCCAATCAGACGGGTATGAATACACAAATCATCCTTGCACTTCTGGTTATTGGCGGTGCGGCTGGCAATATGATTTGCGTGCATAATGTTGTCGCGGCTTCCACGGTTGTTGGTTTGACTGGTAAAGAAGGGGACATCATTCGCAAAACGTTAATCCCTGCAATTATTTACGGTTTACTGGCAGGATTGGGTGGTTTTATCATCATGACTATTTTATAAAAACTGCTGCCCTTTCTTATTTGCTTGCTTTCAAGTAAACTGAGAGTATGTAAAATGGGATAAGGTGGATGAAATCACATTGAATATTAAACCGATTAAAACACGAAAAATCTATGAGGAAATTTCTGATTCATTAATAGAAATGCTGAAATCCGGAAAACTCCAGCCGGGCGATAAGCTGGATTCCGTGGAACAACTGGCGAAAAGCTATGATGTCAGCCGCTCGGCGATTCGCGAAGCATTAAGCGGACTGCGGGCTATGGGGATTGTGGAAATGCGGCAAGGCGAAGGCACGTATATAAAGGAATTTGACGCATCAAGATTTTCATTGCCTGTAGCAACTGCATTGATCATGAAGCGGGATGACATTCGGGAGTTATCCGAAGTGCGGAAAATATTGGAAGTTGGCTCGGCAGCACTTGCAGCGGAGAACCATTTGGAATCGGAACTGGAACCGATCAGACAGGCACTGCAGGATATGAAAGATGCAAAAGGCAGAGGGGACGTTGGGGAAAAGGCGGATTTTGATTTCCACCTTGCTATCGCGAAAGCTTCCCATAATAAAATGCTCATCAATCTGATGGGCAGTGTATCGGATATTATGGTGGAGTCGATGCGGGAGACCCGCCGTTTGATTCTCTATTCGGAAGAACGAAGCAAACAATTGTTCAGCGAGCACGAGCTGATATACAACGCAATCAAATCCGGCAATTCCGAAGGTGCCCGGCAAGCAATGCTGAATCATCTGGTCAGAGTGGATCAAGTCATTTCGGAATACATTAATTGAAGCTGATGAAAATCAAACAAGGCTTTACATCGTGTGAAGTCTTTTAAATTAAATGCAGTCATATGATGACCTGCTTTTTAAAAATTGGAGGTGTAACCATTGAAAGTTTCATTGTTTATTACATGTATGTGCGATATCTTCACCTCAAACGTAGGAAAAGATACCGTTGAATTATTGGAGAAAGTCGGGTGTGAGGTGGACTTTCCGGAAACGCAGACATGCTGCGGGCAGCCGGCGTTCAACAGTGGTTATTTGGAAGATGCCAAGGAATCGATGAAACAAATGATGAAGGCATTTCAGTTTTCGGATTATGTCGTCGGTCCATCCGGTTCATGTGTCGGTATGCTGCATGAATATCCGAAAATTTTCAAAGGCGACATTGTCTGGGAAGAAGAAGCAAAAAAACTAGCAGCCAAATCATACGAGCTGACGCAGTTCTTGGTGGATGTCCTTGGTGTTACAGATGTAGGATCAACATTCAAAGGGAAAGTTACGTACCATCCATCATGCCATATGACAAGGATTCTCGGTGTGAAGGATGCTCCTATGACACTGTTAAATCATGTCAAAGGCGCTGAATTGATAGAGTTGCCGGTAAAAGAGGACTGCTGCGGATTCGGTGGAACGTTTGCCGTTAAAAACTCCGTCATCTCCGGTGAAATGGTCAAAGAAAAATCACGCCACGTTTCCGAAACAGGTGCGGAATATTTGGTCGGCGGTGACATGGCCTGTCTGATGAACATCGGCGGACGCATGAAACGGGAAGGCAAGGATGTCAAAATAGCTCACATATCGGAAATTTTAAATCGCTAAAAATCAATCGAATGGAGGGAAGTGCTTTGGGTATAAAAATTAGTGAAGCCCCATATAAAGAGCGGATTCAGGAAGGGGTCGAAAACGACTTTATGCGTCAGGCTGTAACCTCCGCGCAGGGACGCTTCAGGGACGGCCGGCAAAAGCAGGCAGATGAACTTGGAAATTGGGAAGACTGGCGCACACTGGGAGAGGAGATCCGTACCCACACGCTGGAAAATATCGATTATTATTTGCAGCTTTTAAGTGAAAATGTATCGAAACGCGGCGGGAATGTATTTTTTGCGGAAACAGCCGAAGAAGCGAATGCATACATTCAAAACGTGATGAAGAAAAAGAACGCCAAAAAAGTTGTGAAATCCAAATCAATGGTCACCGAAGAAATCGGCATGAATGAGGCAATTGAAGAAGTCGGCGCCGATGTTGTCGAATCGGACCTGGGCGAATGGATTCTGCAGCTGGATGAAGACCCGCCATCACATATCGTGGCGCCTGCCATTCATAAAAATAAAGAGCAGATCCGCGAAACATTTGCCAATAAAAAAGGGTACGATAAATCGGACAATCCGGAAGAACTGGCGGGATTTGCCCGCGAACAGCTGAGACAGGAATTTTTGTCCGCCGATGTTGGCATTACAGGCTGTAACTTTGCTGTTGCAGAGTCCGGTGCGGTGACGCTTGTTACAAATGAAGGGAATGCCCGCATGGCGACAGGCCTCCCGGACACGCAAATATCTGTGATGGGAATGGAGCGGATTGTGCCGACATGGGAAGAACTTGATGTTCTTGTCAGCCTGTTAACCCGCGCGGCGGTAGGACAAAAATTGACCAGCTATGTGACATCGATCACCGGAACGCGTCTGGAAGGCGAAACGGACGGACCTGAGGAATACCACCTTGTCATCGTGGACAACGGCCGCTCGAAAATTTTAGGAACGGAATTCCAATCAGCGCTCCACTGTATCCGTTGTGCCGCATGCATCAACGTATGCCCGGTGTACCGGCATGTCGGCGGACACGCGTATGGGTCTGTATATCCGGGTCCAATCGGTGCTGTCCTGACACCACTTTTAGACGGTTATGAGGACCATAAAGAATTGCCGTATGCATCATCACTGTGCGGCGCCTGTACCGAGGTTTGCCCGGTGAAAATTCCGCTGCATGAACAACTGATTCGCCACCGGCAGATTATTGTGGAAGAGGAAGGAATGGCACCTGTTACCGAGCAAATTGCCATGAAAGGTTTCGCCAAATGGGGATCAAGTCCGGCTGCCTACAAAATGAGTGCAGCAATGGCCCGCACTGCCATGAAACCTTTTTCAAGAGATGAAAACATTTCGAAAGGGCCGGGACCGTTAAGCGGCTGGACGGCAAATCGCGACTTCCCGGCACCAGCCCGGCAGACATTCCGGTCATGGTACAAAAAACGCAGCAAGGAGGGAAGTGCCAAATGACGATTCAAAACAGAGAATCCTTTCTTGATAATTTAGCAGCCAAAATGGGAAGAGCCCGTCGAAAAGAAGGGGTGGAGCGTCCGGAATGGAGTGTCCGCCCGCAAGATAAGGTCCTGCCTGATGCAACACCAGATGAACTGGTCGACGTTCTTGAAAAACATTGTGAGGTCATCCATACGAATTTTAAACGGACAGATCGGGATGGCCTTTTGACAGTACTGCGCGAAACAATTCAGGAATTTGACGGAAACACAATCGTTGCCTCCAATGATGCGCGAAATGCAGCATACAATCTAGACGAACTATTCAGCATCATGGCGACAGAAGGCAATGAGGTTCATCTATGGGATGAAACAAAGGGCGAAGAAAATAAGCAGATTGCAGAGCGCGCCGATGTCGGAATTACATTCAGCGACATCACCCTCGCCGAATCCGGCACAGTTACGTTATTTAACAATAAACATAACGGACGCGCCATCAGTCTGATGCCAAGAACCTATATCGCCATCATCCCGAAAAGTACGATTGTACCAAGAATGACCCAGGCGGCACAGCACATACATGCGAACCATGCAAAAGGCAAAGACGTGTCATCCTGCGTCAGCTTTGTAACCGGCCCAAGCAACAGCGCCGATATTGAGATGAATCTGATTGTCGGCGTACACGGCCCGGTGGAAGTTACCTATATTGTAGTGGATGATTAAGGATACTGCTTTAGTGGCAGCGTAGGCGTCCGGCCAAACGTGCGAACGGGCGGTCCAAATGTGCGAAGTCAGGATGAAACGTGCGAACTGGAGTTTCAAACGTGCGAATTTTGCGGGAAGCGTGCGAACTCAGGAAAAATTCGTGCAAACTTGGCGGCGACGAAATGTGAACCCATCATGTAAGGTGTACAATATCAACTTATGTGGTATAATGATATTAGAAAAACATATCCTAGTAAAAACCGCCTCATGTTATAGCATGAGACGGTTCCAATAGACCAACCCCGACAAAAGGGGATAGGCACTTAGTGGAATAATCCCTCAGCACCTGGCTAAAGGCATAGAGGGATTATTTTTTATGGTTTGTGTCTGACATGATGAACGCGACCAACATCCCAAAGGATATCATTAACGTTAACACAGTCTCCACAGCCATGAGCATCACCTCCTCTTTGGGAGGTATCCCAAAAAGAACAGTGTGCCTAACCCCTCATGCGAAGCCAATCTATTTCTAATAGTATACCATAATTTTCATTCTGACAGACCCTTTTAATGGCTTTCAAGGTTGAGAATTTGCTGCTATATGATCGAATTACAACAAAGGTGGTAAATATAGAAACGTTATCCAATAATACCTAGTAGAGCATCTCACAGCTTCAGTTAACATCACTGTCTATCCAAAAAAAGCGGAACAAATGAACACGAAAATTTGCTCCGCCCATAGAAAAATCATGCTCCTCTTTGTACACTGGCATCTTTACTATATCGCCCGGTAAATGCCACAGCCACAAGCGAAATTACTGCTGTCGCGACAATGAATATCGCAATTGGTGTCCATGCATTGTTGAATTGCCCAAGCAGCCATGTCGCAATCAGCGGAGCGGTCCCGCCAGCCATTGCAGCACCAATTTGATATCCGAGCGAGATGCCGGTATATCGTACTTTGGTGGAAAATAAATCAGAAAACATGGTGCCAAGTACTGCGGTGATTGGCGGCCAGACAATACCCAGTGCCAGTACGCTCGCAACAATAACTGCCCAGTCCTGCCCGACCGACAGCAGCATAAAGTATGGAAAAGCATAGAGTACCATGGCGATACAGCCAATAACATAAATTTTTTTGCGTCCAATCGAGTCCGAAAGTTTCCCCATAAATGGAATCATGATGGCTGTCACGACCGTTGCAATCGTAATGGCATTCAGTACAGTTATCTGGTCATATTGCAGTGTGCCGGTCGCATAGCTGACGACAAAGGTTGCGAAAATATAGAACGGCGCGGTTTCCACGACTTTTGCACCGACCGCAATCAGCACTTCACGCCAATGGTATTTTAACGTATCCACTACAGGCAATTTGGCAACCTGACCGGATTTTTTGGCCTCTTCAAATTCCGGTGTTTCATTAATACCGGAACGAATCCACAGGCCGAACACGACAAGCAGCGCACTTAGGATGAACGGAAGCCTCCATCCCCATGTCATAAACGCTTCATGCGGAAGCAAGCTCATCATCGTCAGGGTGAACGTCCCAAGCACGAGACCGATTGGAACACCCATTTGCGGGATACTGCCAAACAAGCCTTTTTTGCCTTCCGGTGCATATTCAACAGCCAGCAGCAGCGAGCCGCCCCACTCACCGCCAAGTCCAAGCCCTTGTAATAAACGAAGCAAAATCAATAATATAGGAGCCGCAATTCCAATTTGCGCATACGTCGGCAATAGTCCGATCAGTACCGTTCCGCCGCCCATCAGGGTCAACGTGATAACGAGCGTCTTTTTCCGTCCGATCCGATCGCCGATGTGTGCAAAAATGACCCCGCCGAGTGGTCGTATGAAAAAAGTTAATGAGAACGATAAATAGGCGAGCATCAGGCCAACAATCGGGTCGGATGATGGGAAATATAAATCATCCAGCACAAGCCCGGCAACAGTTCCGTATAAAAAGAAATCAAACCACTCAATCGAGCTTCCGACTAAACTTGCTGTTAAGACTTTTCGTTTCAATTTTTTATCCAAGTATTCTCCCCCTTGAAAAATGAATCATGTTTTTGTACCAAATCCGGATTCTTTGGCCTTTTGATAGATTCCTTTTGCCACTTCCAAATCAAAATAAGCTGCCCCGACTGATTTGAAGAATGTGATTTCATCCGATGCTTTCCGAATAAGTTTGCCGTCAGTCGGAAAATCACTCAGTTCGCCGTACACATCTGAAAAACGCCATTCTCCTGACTGGTCAGCATGGATCAGTTCACCGGCCTCCTCCTTTACACTTTCCAGATCATCCACCGCAATAATCGTTGCTTTTTTAATGGTACTTAAATCGACTTCCTGCATGCTCGGTAAAAAAGATCCGATTCCGTTTATGTGTGTGCCATCTTTCAAATCGTTTCCATCGAATACCGGTACCTTCGATCGTGTGCTGCAGTTGATAATATCGGATGCCTGTACCGCGTTTTTTACCTTATCAACAATCTGAATGTCAGCCGCTACACCAAAATGGATTAATTTTTCTTTAAAAGTTCGCGCCTTTTCTATAGTCCGGTTAAAAAGTACAATTGTCTCAATCGTACGGGCTTCCAAAACGCCCAATACTTGTTCAAAAGCCATCGCACCAGTCCCAACTACACCAAGCACCTTGGCATCCTCGCGTGCGAGTTTGCTTGTCGCAATACTGCTCAACGCTCCGGTTCGAAGTCTTGTTAAGTAGGAAGCATCCATTGTGCAAATATGCCTTCCATCTGAAGCGTCAGACAGCATCAGCACACCTTGTGTGGTCGGCTTTCCATCAGCGGGATTGTTTGGAAAAATATTCACGACCTTCACGGAGGCAACTTGATTTTCCAGGTCAGCACTTGGCATATACAACGCTGACGCCTGCTTGTCCGGGATTTCAATTACGGTTCGATGCGGGTTTTGAATCAGTCCTTTATTTTTCGCTGCAAGTCCTTCTTTTATCGCTTCCACAGCATCCTGCATAAAATAGTTTTCCTGTATTTCCTGATCCGTTAAAAAAAGCACTTTACCATCCTTTCTGGTGGAATCGCTTCCAAAATACCATTATTACTTAAATTTAAGTACATTTTCTTGTATAATTTAACTGTCACTTAAATTTATTAAAATATATAACAATTCACCCTATTTTGTCAAACGCTGCAGGAAAAACCTTGCTGAAACATGGTATAGTGGGGAAGAAGGAGGTCCTGAACTTGACGGACGAATTAGGCACGAAAATAAAGCAATTACGAAAGCAACAAAAATTAACGTTAAAACAAATAGCTGAAGACACAGGTTTGTCCATCAGTTTCCTGTCACAACTGGAACATTCCAAAACATCCGTAACATTGGAATCGCTGAAAAAAATTTCAGAGTCACTTAATGTCAATCCGAGTTATTTTTTCGCAAAACCGCAAACTGCATCAACTTCAACAGTAGTGCGTCATGAAAGTGTGGAAACAGAATTAAGGGAGAATAAATTTATATACAGGGACCTGTCAGGCGGAATGGATAACCCATTATTTTCACCTATCCTGATTATATTGAACCCGGGGGATAACCGCGGCAGCAATTTTTCGCATAAAGGACAGGAATTTCTGTATGTACTGGAAGGAACGCTGACAATACATATTGAGGGGGAGGAGCATGTACTCCATCCGCACGATTCCATTTTTCTGCAATCATCCAAATCGCATTACTGGTTGAACCAAACAGATCAAACAATAAAGTTTTTGTGCGTATCAGCGGTTGGGTAGAAATGGTTGTTTTGTAGTGGATACTTTCCCATGCAGAAGGGGATGATTTGAAGGCTCACCCATGTGTGTGGTGTAAAGGTTTTCTTGGGGATAGTATGGAATAGATCAAGTGTGAAGTCGTTGTATGGGTGGGGCCACAGTCGCGCAATAAGTAGATCAAATCGCGCGAAGCACCCCACGAATCGCGCGACACGAACATCAACTCGAGCGAGACTTCACACCAAATCGAGCGGCTCTCCATCTCAATCCAAGTCAAAACCCCTCTCCAACAACTTCACTCTGCCAAATACCGCTCCACCTCATCCAACGTGGGCAGTGCTGTCATCGCACCTTTTTTGGATGCTGCCAGGGCGCCGGATATTCCTCCGAATTTTGCCATTTGCACGGCATCCTCCAGCGTAAGCCTGTGTAAGTCTTTTTTATGCTGGCTCAACAAGTATAATACGCCTGACACAAAAGCATCGCCTGCACCGGTTGTATCAACGGCTTCAACATCCATCGCCGGGACATGCTCGTACCCTGCGGCAGTAACGGCATAGCAGCCGTCCGCTCCTAATGTGACGAACAAGAGTGGAATTTCATATGTTTTGATAGCCTCAAGTCCTTCCCGGATCGTATTCCCTCCCGTGATGAATGCAAGTTCTTCTTCGGACAGCTTTACAATATCGGCATGAGGCAGCATGGAAATAATTGTGTTTCGTGCGGTGTCCTCGTCATCCCATAGCGCCAGACGCAGGTTTGGGTCGTATGAAACAATCATCCCGGCATCTTTCGCGCATTTCACGGCATATTCCGTTGTGTTTTTCGCCGGTTGGCTGATCAGTGAAATTGATCCGATGTGAAGTATTTTGTGCCGTAACATCGTGGACAGGTGAATGTTCTCGATTTCCAGAAAATGATCTGCGCTCGGTTCTATGTAAAAGTCGAAACTGCGGTCACCGTCTGTGGTATTGGTGACAAATGTCAGTCCTGTGCGATGGGCATTGCTGAAAGAAAGCTGTGATGTGTTCACATGATGGGCATTCAATGTTTTTTTCAAAAATCTGCCCAGCACATCATCACCGACTTTTCCTAGAAATGTAGATTTCCCGCCAAGTTTTGCAATACCTACTGCAACATTGGCTGGAGCGCCGCCCGGACTTTTTTGATAGGTCGTATTTGTTTCATCGGTGGGGATGAAATCGATTAATGCTTCCCCAAGTGATATGACGCCTTGTTTCACGGCTCTTTCCTCCTATGTTATGATTATCTCATCATTATGTAGTTATTTTATCAAGTACGTCTTCAATTGCAAGGGGGAGATATTTTGCCTACCATTAAAGAAATTGCTGCAATGGCCAATGTTTCAAGGTCCACTGTTTCCCGTGCTTTAAATAAATCCGGTTATGTCAGTGAAGATGCCAGGAAGCGGATTGACAAGGTAATCGAGGACACCGGTTATATTCCGAGTGAGCATGCCAAATCGCTGCGGACAAAGAAAACAAAAGTTATTGGTGTTATTTTGCCGACCATTCAAACAGAAACTTCGAGTAAGATCGTTTCCGGAATTGATCAGGAGCTGGCAAAACAGGGTTACCAGATTCTGTTGGCGAATACAAACCTGGAGCAGGAAAAAGAACTCGACTACCTGGATCTGCTGAAGGTGCGTCAGGTTGACGGCATTGTCCTCGTTGCGACGAATACAGAACCACAACTGGTTGAAAAAATAAATGCGCTGGATATCCCGGTAGTTGCAATCGGTCAGGAACTGGAGGGAGTTACAAGTATCGTGTATGATGATTTCCATGCTTCCAAAGAACTGACCAGCCTGTTTATTGAAGAGGGACACACACGAATCGGGTTTATTGGTGTTGATGAAACAGACCGTGCTGTAGGGTTGCAGCGGAAACAGGGATATTTGGAGGCGATGAAGGAACATCAGCTCAATGTAAAACCTGACTGGATTCAAAAAGCAGTTTTTGATATTGACTCCGGTCGTGATGCAATGAAAAAAATGCTTGCGCTGCCTGAAACACCCCCAACCGCGGTGTTTGCCGTTACTGACAGATTAGCCATCGGTGCGATGAGTTTGTTGAAAGAAAGGAATATACAAATCCCGGCTGATATGGCTGTTGCCAGCATCGGTGCATCGGAAATTTCCCAGTATGTGGATCCGCCGCTTACAACGATTGATTATCAAAACAAGAAGGCGGGGGAACAGGCTGCCCGGCAAATTTTACATGTGCTGCATCAGAAGGAATCACTTAAAAAAATTATTCTTGACTATAGACTAATAAAAAGAGGTAGTGTATGATTGAAATATGGAATCGATCCCACACAATTTGAAATCGGTTCCATTCAATCGAATAGGACATGATCTTTTTTTAATACGTTTAGTGGAATCGATTCCACATATTCGATATAACAAGGAGTGATTACATTGTCAGCGAATAAGAAAATTGCCAAAGAGCTTGTCGAAGCCGTTGGGGGAGAAGATAATATCCAGTCTGTTGCCCATTGTGCCACAAGACTCCGTTTCATGGTGAACGACAAGGAAAAGATAAAGCAGGAAAACGTGGAAAACACGGAAAAAGTAAAAGGAGCATTTTTCAACTCAGGCCAATATCAGGTCATTCTCGGAACAGGAACGGTCAATCGCATTTTTGAAGAAGTGGATAAATTGGGTGTCAACAGCACAAATAAATCCGAACAGACCAAAGAAGCTGCCAAGGATAAAAATGCGTTGCAGCGTGCCATCCGTACGCTGGGGGATGTGTTTGTGCCAATCATCCCAATCCTTGTTGCGACAGGTCTATTTATGGGGCTTCGCGGCCTGGTGATGCAGGAGCAGATCCTGGGGTTATTCGGCATGACACCGGATGATGTTTCACAGAACTTTCTCTTGTTCACACAAATCCTAACCGATACAGCATTTATCTTTCTTCCGGCCTTGGTTGCCTGGTCAACGTTCCGGGTATTTGGCGGGACACCGATTATCGGGCTTGTGCTCGGGTTGATGTTAGTTAGCCCTGCACTTCCAAACGCATGGGACGTTGCAACGGAAGCAGAGCCATTGTATTTCTTTGGATTTATTCCGGTTGTCGGCTACCAGGGTGCGGTCTTGCCGGCGTTCTTCACCGGTATTATCGGCGCTAAATTGGAGCGGATGATCCGCAAACGTGTGCCGGAATCACTTGATCTGATTGTCACACCATTTTTAACGTTATTGGTCATGATTGCAGCGGCATTATTCGTGATCGGACCGATTTTCCATACGGTTGAGGAATATCTGCTGCAAGGAACACTTGCTGTATTGGATGTGCCATTTGGTCTTGCCGGAATATTAATCGGCGCCTTGAATCAGATCATTGTGATCACCGGTGTGCACCATATTTTCAACTTGCTCGAAATTCAGCTGCTGGAGAATACAGGAAGCAACCCGTACAATGCTATCATTACGTGTTCCGTTGCAGCCCAGGGTGGTGCAGCACTGGCGGTCGGTTTGAAAACAAAAGCGAAAAACTTAAAGGCTATCGCATTGCCATCATCTTTTTCGGCGTTTCTCGGTATTACCGAACCGGCCATTTTCGGGGTCAATCTCCGTTATGGAAAGCCATTTATTATGGGTCTGATTGGCGGTGGTGTCGGTGGTTTTGCCGCAGCGATTCTTGGTCTGAAAGGAACTGGTATGGCAATTACCGTTATCCCGGGAACACTGTTGTATTTGAATGGTCAGGTGCTGCCATATATCGCCATTAACCTGCTTGCCATCGGCGTGGCATTCGCCTTGACCTGGCTCTTCGGATTTTCAGACAAAAAAGCGGAGGAATAAGGAGTGCACCATAAAGATATGACAAACACAGAACTGACAATAGCTGCTTACAACAATATGGCAGCACAGCAGGATACCGTGCAGTCAGACCCGTTTCGGCTGCATTATCATATTATGCCGCCTATTGGGCTGCTTAATGACCCGAATGGATTCGTCTACTTTCAAGGTCAGTATCATCTGTTTTATCAGTGGAATCCATTTGAAACGAAACATGGCCGAAAGTTTTGGGGACATGTCATTTCGGATGATCTGGTCCACTGGAAGCAGGCACCAATCGCATTAGCGCCGGATCAATGGTATGACAAAGACGGCTGCTATTCAGGAAGTGCCGTGGTGCATAAGGACACCATGTATGTTTTTTACACCGGAAATGTAAAAGATGAAAATGGAATACGCGTCTCTTATCAATGTTTGGCCACATCAAACGATGGATTAACATTTGAAAAAAAAGGACCAATCATCCATGTGCCGGAAGGGTATACCGCCCATTTCCGCGATCCAAAGGTCTTTCAGAAAGCTGGAACGTGGTACATGGTAATTGGAGCACAGACAGAGGATGAACAGGGAGCTGTTGTTCTTTACACTTCCACTGATCTCGAGAATTGGGAGTTTATCGGCCCGTTCGCTGGTTCCAAAATGAATGGATTTGGTGAATTCGGGTACATGTGGGAATGTCCGGATTTATTTGAGCTTGACGGTAATGATGTATTGATTTTTTCTCCTCAGGGGCTCGAGGCTAATGGTTATTTGTACAATAATATCTATCAATCCGGTTATGTTGCCGGAACATTGGATACGGAAAAGCCTGCCTTTGCACATGGTGGATTTCATGAATTGGACAGGGGGTTTGATTTTTACGCCCCGCAGACAACAGAAGATCCTAAAGGCAGACGTTTATTGTTTGGCTGGATGGGCAATGCGGAAGAAGGCGATAACAGGCATCCCACAATCGATCACCGTTGGATTCACGCAATGACCATTCCGCGCAAGGTAACGTGGAATGACGGCAAATTGCTTCAGCAACCTGTTGAGGAATTGAAGGCATTAAGGCAAAATAAGACAACTTTTCAGGTTGTGGAAGGTTTAGAGTTTGTTGGAAGTGTGTTTGAATCGGAAATGTTGATTCAAGCGTGCCATGCGGATATATTCTCCATTGTGATCGGGAAAAATAAATTAACCTATAATCGGACTGCCGGCACTTTCAGCATGGAACGTCAGCGATTTGACGGTCGCGGAATAGAAGCAAGGCATTGTCGTTTGACTAATTTGGAAAACATCCGCATTTTTAAAGACACCTCATCCATGGAGATTTTTCTGAATAATGGGGAGGAAGTCTTTTCATCGCGAATGTTTGATGATGCAGATGAAACGCGTATTGTTTTTCAGGCGGATGGCCAAATAGAAGCCACAGTTCACAAATGGGATTTGCAAAAAGTCTTAGCATAACGAATGGAGGCAATCAGGATGTTAGGAAAACTGTTCAAGAAAAAAGAAGAAATTGTCCAGATATCAATGTACGCCCCAGTAACAGGCGATTTAGTTGTATTGGAAGATGTACCGGATCCTGTATTTTCGCAAAAAATGATGGGCGACGGGATTGCGATTAAGCCGGTGGAAGAAACGGTAACATCTCCAGTTGACGGCGAAGTCATTCAACTTTTCCCGACCAAGCATGCAATTGGCATCAGGGCAAAGAATGGAGCGGAAATTCTGATTCATATCGGTTTGGATACGGTTAATTTGGAAGGAGAAGGATTCTCCGCCTTTGTTCAGGAAGGCGACAGTGTAAAAGCAAGCGATATGCTGATAACGTTTGATTCAAAGGTAATTGCAGAAAAAGCAACAAGCACCCTCATACCAGTTATCATTACGAATACGGATGCTATGAGCGAGATTATTCCTTTTGGCAAGAAAGAATCAGTCACTGCTGGCGAAGATGTCATTTTATCCGTGAAAAAGAATTAACGATTTTCCCCGTCTGACAGAGGCGGGGATTTATATTGTGAATTTCCGGCTGGGTCGAAATGGGAGAGAGCACCTTTCAATTGGGAGAGAAAGCTTTGAAATGGGAGAGAGCAGTCTTCAATTGGGAGAGAAAGCGCTGAAGTGGGAGAGAATGGTCCCCAATCGGGAGAGAAAAGCTGTCAAATCAGGAGAGCCCCTAAAATTATTTCCAGACAACTTCTAAATAACCCCTAAAAAAGGTAAATTCCACAAATAACTGATAGTATAAAAGAATAATAGCTTGTGAAGTCGGGTGGGTTCTTTTTATGATAAAAATTTACATCCTATTATTAGTAGTAATGCTTATGTGGGGGTTGAACGTCTCTGCGATTAAAGTGCTCGTTTCCGCGATTGATCCAATCCTGTTGACGTCGTTCCGGGTCATGACGGCGGGGATTATGGTGCTGATCATTTGTAAAATAATGGGGATTTTCCGTCTGCCATATAAGCATGAATGGCTGACAATCTTATACATAGCTGTTTTCAATGTTATTTTACATCATTCGCTTGTGGCGGTCGGCCTGGAGATAACTTCCGGGATAAACGGGGGACTTATCCTGGGGACGATGCCGCTTGTGACGGTGCTGATGGCGTTTATTGTGCTGCGTCAGCGGATCACATGGCTGCGGATGTCCGGTTTTATTCTTGGTTTTATTGGTGTGGTTATGACAACTTTGTCCGGTGCAGGGGGTCTGGCTGCTGTTTCCATTGGGGATGTGATTGTATTCATAGGTGTTCTTGTACAGGGGTTCAGCTTTATGCTGATCAGCAAGCTAAAGCCGACACTTGATCCACGCCTTGTAACAGGGTACATGCTGACGCTTGGAGCGGTAGTCATCTTTCTGGTAAGTCAGGCGTTTGGCGCAGGCATCCATCAAATCACCAATCTGATTGCCTGGCCGCTGGGCGCGATCTTTCTGTTCAGTGCCATTTTCGCCACAGCGTTTGGCCATATGACCTATAATTACGCCATTAAAAAAGTCGGTCCCGCGGAAACAGCCATTTTCATTAACTTGAACACCTTATTTGCGGTAACAGGTGCAGCGGTATTTTTACATGAAGTAATTAAAATTAATCATATCATCGGGTTTCTCTTCATTTTGTGCGGAGTATTCATTGGTACGGGGGCCCTGGAGCATGTAATTAAGAATAGAAAACAAAAAGTCGCCAGCTGATTAGAGCAGTTTTAGAAATAATATCGCAATCCATGAGAAATCAATCCCTGTTCAATGTGCTACTGTATGAGTACATCAAGCAGAAATGTTTGGTGAAAAACATAAGGAGTTGTTTTTAGTGGCGTTGCGATTGACACCCTATTTAATGATGAACGGAAATGCCAAGGAAGTAATTGGATATTATGAGAAAGCGTTAGGTGCTGAGATGCTTGGTATGGTTACGCACGGTGAAATGTCAACGGAAACAGCGGAAGAAGAGAAAAATCATGTGGCACACGCATTGATGAAAATTGGCGAAGCAGAGCTTATGGTTTCCGATTGTGGTAAGAATAATCCTTCTCAGGAGGGAAACCAGGTGACAATCTGTATAACAGCGGACAACGTGAAGAAATCAAAACAGGTTTTTGACGCACTGCAGCAGGGTGGACACGTAATCCATCCGTTTATTGAAACCCCATTCAGTCCCGGGTTTGGTGCTGTAGTAGATAAATTCGGTGTGACTTTTCAGATTGTAACTGAAAGCTGATTAATGGAAAGCCCCGGTTTGGCTAAATTTATAAAATCCAACGTGTTCACGGCCTATCGTTTTGCAGGTGTACAAGCCGTCAATTCATGGTATAATGAACATATAAACAAGTCAGATGAATAAACTAAATAAAGGCCGTGACGGGTGAACGTCAACGGCCAATACAATAGTCGAATCCCCTTCAAGGGGGTCGGCATTGGTGCGAAATAGACCTCGACCAAATGAGCCGCTAACTCAAGGGAGGTCTATTTTTTGTGGATCATTGTTGCGACAAGCGTCCCAAACGCCAGCATTAGAAAAAGCGTATCAAACGTTGTCATATGCGCTCACCTCCTCTCCGCTCCTGGCTGGAGACTGGAGGCAACGCCGACCACCCTTGAGAAATCCAGACTATTGCAATTTTTATTATAACACGTAACAGATTGTCCAGGCATGTAGGAATGTCATTTCTTCCCGAATCGGCATGGACCTTTTTTCAAGGACACGTATTGCATCTAAAATAATTCTATAATTTTATTCTTCATTTAAGCGTTTTTCCCTTTTTCTTCCGTTTTTTCAGATAGCCCGGATTCCGGATGAAATAGCGCAGAACAAGTTCATCGACACGATTCATATATTGTTTGTAGTAATCAGATTCATAGTGATCCGGCGTGACCCCGCCCGGATGCTTGGAATGCGAATGAAATTCCTGATCAGACAAATCAATCACCTGTGCATTCGGTAACAGGTTCAGGAAATAATTCTCCATGTATTCAAACAGATAATTACTGCGTTGAATGTAGGTTTGGTTTTTGAATTTGCGGTATTCTCCTTCTTTTGTGTAATACCCTTCTGCTTTTCGGACTTTTTGAAGAATGATGCGCTCTTCCGGAATATAGGTAACCAGTTTTCTGGCAAATTTCTTGATTGCCCGATGCCAATATTCCAGAAATGTCGTGATATCTTTCTGATTTAATACGGTTACTTTCGGTTCAATTTCATGAAGATAATTGATGTTTTGGGTCAACATGTAATTGCCGGTAATGATGTGTTTTTTATCAAAAAAGAGAACATCCTTTGAGCCATCCACGTAAAAATCAAGAATGAAAAAGTCAGGTTTTGTCAGTTTCAGGTTTTTAAAAAAGTCTTTTTCAAAGTCGCTCCGAATGCGGTCCGCCAGTGTTGGATGCATTCTGGTAAAGTGTTCGTTCGGAAATGTAACAGGTTTCCCCATCATGCTGATAATGGAGGAATGAAACTGTGTATAGACCACCTCATATTTATTTTTATAGTCGGGATTAAAATAATCTTTCGAACCAAATCCCAGTCTGCTGAAGCAGGAGCCGCACGTCGCGATTCTTAATGCATGCCCCTCAGGTTCCTCTGTTCGTATACGGGTCCGAAGCTGCAGTTTATTGGAAGCATCCTTGATCAGCCGGACCTGATAGTTGTTTGTTATCCGGATTGGTTTTTTGGACAACCCTCACAGGCCAGGAATCAACCCTTCCCCGCCGGAAATCAACCTTCACCAACAAGGAATCAACCCCCACAGCACAACCCCTCCCAACCCACGTCCACCGTGATTTACAATAGCTCATCACAACATGGTACATTCCATTCTCAATAAACTGTGCTGAAAACGTATACATTTCTGCCTAATCGGCTGATACAATAAATAGTGGAAGGAGGGTTAGCATGCAACTTGATGAACGAAGCAGTCAGCTGTTTGGGGATTTGGTGGATAATCCGGGCATAAAAGGCAAGGAACTGGAATGCCGATACAACATTTCTCGCAGGCAGCTTGGATACAGCATCACCAAAATAAATGACTGGCTGCAGTTTCATAACCTTCCCGAAATTGAAAGAACGAAACAGGGATACTTTCTGATCAAGCCGGAAATTGTTGCGAAATTCAGTAATGCGAATTCGGCTATGGATACACGGATTCTTTCGGAAGATGAACGCGTGTACATGATCCTGTTAATGATTTTGAGCAATCATGATTTGTCGCTGATTCATTTTACAAGCGAGCTGGCGGTCAGCAAGAACACGATTCTTTCCGATTTAAAACAGGCACAGAATATCGCCGAAACTTACGATTTAAACATCCGGTATTCAAGGCGCGAGGGCTACCAGATGGATGGCAATGAATTTCATATTCGAAAACTTTTGATGAAGGTGATTTACAAAATAGTTGAGCTTCATCAGGGCAAGCAGCGAATCAGGCAAGCGGCGGGAATTACGGAAAATGAGGTGGAAGCGCTGGCCGGCCGGATTGAAAAAGTGGAAAACAAGTTAAATCTTAAGTTCACCGATGAAAAGCTTGACGTAATGCCGTATCTGTTTGTCATTATTTTACGGCGGATTTCAAACGGGCTTGTCATTGCGCCATTTTCCATTCAATACAATGAACTGGCAGATACGAAGGAATATGCGGCAACGGAAGAACTGTTTTCCGGCTTTCAGGATATTCCGGAAGAGGAAAGACTTTTCATTACGCTGCATTTATTAACATCCAATGTTCATTGGTCGGAATTTTTGACGAAAGATTCCATTCCGAATTTGCTGGATGCACTGAAAAATATGATTGATTTGTTTGAACAGACTGCCTGTATGAAGCTGCAGGATAAAGAGCAGTTGTTGCAAAAACTGATGCTCCATGTCAAGCCTGCGTACTACCGGATTAAGTATCATCTGACAGAAGTAAACGATATAAAAGCCGAAGTAAGCAGGGAGTTTAAAGCGCTCCATCATATTGTGAAGAAGTCAACCGGCCCGCTGGAAAAATTGATTGGCAGCACGATCCCGGAAAATGAAACGACTTATTTGACGATGCTGATTGGCGGGTGGCTGACAAGGCAGGGGGACAGCATTCAGGAGAAAGTGAAAGCTGTAGTTGTCTGTCCGCAAGGTGTTTCAGTATCAAGGCTGTTGTACAGTGAACTGCGGGATTTATTTCCGGAATTTATCTTTTTGGATTCGCTGTCCGTAAGGGAGTTTCAACGTTATCAGCTCGACTACGATATTGTGTTTTCTCCTGTGGCAATGGAAACGACGAAACGGCAGTATACCGTCAATTCATTTTTGGAACGGGAAGAAAAAAACACATTACGCAAACAGGTGATGCAGGAGCTGCACGGTTTTACACCGTCAACAATCAGTACGGATGATTTGATTGCAATCATAAAAAAACATACCGATATTCAAAACGAGAAAGAACTGCAAACCGAGCTGGAAACGTATTTAAATCGTGATGAACTGCCGGATTTGAATCCAATTCAGGAGCAAGCGCATTCACCAACACTGGCAGAATTGATACCACCTGACAGAATTGTATTAAAAGATTCTGTAAGCTCGTGGGAGGAAGCAATTCGAACTGGTGCCGAACCAATGCTGCGCACCGGCCGGATTGAAGAAGACTACGTGGAAGCAATGGTGAATGATTATAACAAGGAATCGTATATTGTCATTGCACCAAATGTTGCGATACCGCATGCCGCACCGGAAGATGGCGTGAACGAGGTTTCCATGAGCCTACTGCGGTTGAAACATGGTGTGACATTTGCCAAAGATTATTCGATTAACCTTATTTTTGTCATTGCTGCCGTTGACAAACAACAGCATTTACAGGCACTGATGCAATTAATGAAACTCGTGCACGATGACAATGATCGACATGCCTTAATGGAGGCTGACAGCAAAGAAGCTGTGCATAACCTGCTGAAATCGTATTCCAAAACTACTTAGACGATGGGGTGACAACATTGAGTGAACTGTTTTTTGATGAATCCGTCATTTTATTGGATTTGGACAGTAAAAATAAAGAAGAGGTACTGACGGAAATGAGCCAAAACCTGTATAACAAAGGTTTGGTAAAGGAAAGTTATTGTGCTGCCGTTATTGCAAGGGAAAACGAATTCGCAACCGGATTGCCGACCAAAACAGTGTCCGTGGCCATCCCGCATACCGATGTGGAGCACGTTAATCAAAAGACAATCAGCATTGCGGTGCTGAAGAATCCGGTGTCATTCGGTGTGATGGGAGATCCGGATGCGGAAACACCCGTAAAGGTCGTTTTCCTGCTGGCAATGGATCAGGCCCATTCACAGCTTTCACTACTGCAAAACCTGATGCAGATTTTCCAGAACGAGGAGACCTTAACGAAGCTTACAGAAGTAGACAAGGCAACCATTAAAACACTGATTGAACAAAATCTGATTTTTTCCTTTGAAGGGGGTGAATAAGATGTCAAAGAAACAAGTACTGGTAGCTTGCGGTGCTGGAATCGCGACTTCCACTGTTGTGAACGGTGCAATCGAGGACATGGCCAAAGAACATAACCTAAATGTTGACCTGGTTCAAATAAAGATTGCTGAAGTTGGTTCTTATGTGGATACTGCCGATTTACTGGTGACTACGGCCATGACGAAAAAAGAATTTCCATTCCCGGTTATCAACGCACAGTCATTTTTAACCGGAATCGGAACAGAAGATACAAAGCAGAAGATTTTGGAAGAACTTAAAAAATAAAACCTATTAATCTCGGTTTTTTATGATAAAAAAACCGAGATTAATAACCATATAGGGAGGAAGGAAGCATGCAGGGATTTGTTGATTTTATCCAGGCGTTCCTTGATTTAGGGGCAACTGTCATTTTGCCTGTCGCAATATTCTTATTAGGGTTGTTTTTTGGTCAAAAACCGGGAAAAGCATTTCGTTCCGGTCTGACGATTGGCGTTGCTTTTGTTGGTATATTTCTGGTTATTGATCTGCTCGTAAATAACCTTGGACCGGCCGCACAGGGAATGGTGGAACGGCTCGGTGTCAGCTTAACTGTAATTGATGTCGGCTGGCCGGCTACATCTTCCATCGCATGGGCGTCAACGGTTGCGGCGTTTATCATTCCACTCGGTTTGGTTGTAAACGTTGTGATGCTTGTTACGAAAACGACAAAAACAATGAACGTCGACATTTGGAACTTTTGGCACTACACATTCATGGCTGCCATGGTGTATGCCATTTCCGGAAGTATCATTCAAGGGTTAATCGCAGCTGTTATTTTCCAGATTGTCTGCCTCAAAGTAGCGGACTGGACAGCACCAATGGTTACAAACTTCTATGAAATGCCGGGTGTATCGATTGCGACTGGAAGTACCATTTCATATGCGCCGGGAATCTTTCTGGTCAAAGGGCTGCAAAAAATCCCCGGAATCAAAAATTTGTCCGCCGATCCGGATACGATTCAGAAGCGCTTTGGCGTGTTTGGTGAATCTATTTTTATCGGGCTGTTCCTTGGTGCAGCAATCGGTTTTCTGGCCGGATACAATGCCGGCGAAATTATTGAAATTGGGATGGCAATGGCTGCAGTAATGGTCTTAATGCCACGTATGGTAAAGATTTTGATGGAAGGGCTGATGCCGGTTTCGGAATCTGCGAGACAATGGCTGAGCAAGCGTTTCGGCGATAAGGAAATCTACATCGGTCTCGATGCGGCCGTGCTGTTGGGTCATCCTTCCGTTATTTCCACAGCGCTCATTCTCGTTCCAATAACGGTCGTGCTGGCGATTATTTTACCAGGTAACGCGCTATTGCCATTCGGCGACTTGGCTACCATACCATTCGTCGTTGCGTTCATTGTCGGAGCGGCAAGAGGAAACATTGTACATTCAGTGATTGTCGGAATGATCATGATTGCCATTTCGTTATATATTGCAACCGATGTGGCACCGATTTTCACCGAAATGGCAAAGAATGCAAACTTTGACATGCCGGAAGGGTCTACCAAGATTTCAAGTATTGATCAGGGCGGAAACCTGATTAACTGGATTATTTTCAAGATATTTTCACTATTTAACTAGCAATGCAGCATAAGGAGAGGATTTCACATGAAAGCATTGGTTAAAACAGAGCTTGGATTCGGCAACCTGGAAATTCAGGAAAAAAACGAACCAACGCCAGGACCGGATCAGGTAAAAATTGAAGTGAAATACGCCGGAATTTGCGGGTCGGATATTCATACGTATGAAGGGCACTACAAGGTCGGTGTTCCGGTCACATTGGGACACGAATTTTCCGGTGTGGTGGTTGAAACAGGAGAGGGAGTAACGGATTTTTCCGTCGGAGACCGTGTCACATCGGAAACTACCTATTCTATTTGCGGGGAATGTGAATATTGCAAGACGGGTGATTATAACTTGTGCAATCACCGGAAAGGACTAGGCACGCAGCAGGATGGCGGATTTACAAACTATCTGATTGCCAGAGCGGAGAGTGTGCACAAGCTTCCGGACGGTGTAAGCTTCCAATCCGCTGCGATGACCGAGCCACTAGCTTGTACACACCATGCCGTATCGAAGACAGATATAAAAGATGGTGATGTTGTTGTCGTCATCGGCCCGGGACCAATTGGCCTGTTTACAGCACAAGTAGCAAAAAGCTTTGGTGCAACCGTTATTATTACCGGATTGACGAATGACCAGGTCCGTTTAAATAAAGCAGAAGAACTAGGCATGAACTATGTCGTCAATACGCAGGAACAGGATGTAAAGGAAGTTGTTCATCAATTAACGGACGGATATGGCGCAGATATCGTATTTGAATGCTCCGGAGCTGTTCCGGCAGCCAAACAGGGACTGGACCTGCTGCGCAAAAAAGGGCAGTACTGCCAAGTCGGTATTTTTCCGCAGCCGGATGTTTCGTTTGACCTGGAAAAAATTATTCAAAAAGAAATCCGTGTTGTCGGAAGCAGAAGTCAAAAATCCGCTGACTGGGAGCCTTCCCTGGAATTAATGAACAGCAGAAACGTAAACGCCGAAGCGATGGTAACGCATGAATTTAAGATTACCGAGTGGGATGAAGCGTATCAGGCAATTAAAGGCGGGGAAGCAATCAAAGTATTACTGACGCCTGTTGAACAGGAAAGGTAGGTGCATAAAATGATTGAAGTCATTCTTGATTTTATGTTGGGACCATTCTGGAGAGCTGTGGGAGATTTTTATTTCCAGCATCAAATGATTTTGAACAGCATTGTTGTAGGAGCAGCTTTATGCAACATCTTTTTTAAAAAGAAAAAAGTACAGCACGAATCAGAAGCAGGCAGCTGAGATGAAAGGATGATAGCAATATGCGCGCACTGAATCTGTACGGCAAACAGGATTTGCGTTTTGAAGATACAATAAAACCAGTTATCGAAAATCCCGATGATGTCATTGTGAAAGTAAAAGCTGTTGGAATTTGCGGATCAGATCTCTCCCGCTATAAAAAACTCGGACCATATGTGGAAGGCATGACATTCGGCCATGAGTTTTCCGGAGTGGTTGTCGAAACAGGTGCGGGGGTTGACGGACTGCATGTGGGTGATCGCGTAGCCGGATGCCCGACATTATATTGCGGGGAATGTGACAGCTGCCGCAAAGGAGAACTATCCAGGTGTGAAAAGCTCACCGTTATCGGCGCACGGCACCCTGGCGCATATGCGGAATATGTAAAGCTGCCCGCTGAAAATATTATACCGATACCGGATGAAGTGGACTTTGACACAGCAGCTATGATTGAACCATCCGCTGTCGTTGTGCACGGAATGTACCGCACATCCCTCCAGCCCGGAGGCATTGTCGCGGTAATGGGCTGCGGGAACATTGGCCTTCTCGCCATTCAGTGGGCAAAAATTTTCGGAGCGAAGACCGTCTACGCCATCGATATTGACGATGAAAAACTCCAGACCGCACGTGAAGTTGGCGCGGATGTAGCGGTCAATCCCATGGAAAACCCGGCATATGACCAAGTGATGGAGTTAACCAACGGCAGCGGTGTCGATGTCGCAGTCGAATCTGCCGGGTCCCCGGTCACATCCGCACAAGTATTTGCCCTCGCCAAAAAAGGCGGCGAAGTGGTATTTATGGGAATCCCGTATGCAGATGTGAACATCGAACGTTTTTACTTTGAAAAAATTGTCCGCAGCGAATTAACCGTACTCGGATCATGGAATGCCATTTCATCACCATTCCCGGGAAAAGAATGGGAATCAACCGTCCACTTTATGGCAAACGGCCAGCTCAACGTGAAACCAATCATCACCCACCGGCTGAACCTGCAGGAAGGCCCGGACGTCTTCGATCAAATTGTGAACCGCAAAGACACTTTCGGAAAAGTATTGTTTTACCCAGAGCTGGGCTAACGGGTGTGTTAGCCAGTTTTGGTGTTTTTGTTTGTTGGAGGAGGTGCGGGTGGTGCTAAATGAAATGGGGGGTGCTGAAGGAAAGCGGGAATGCGCTGAAGGAAATGCGTTAGGCGCTGAAGAAAACGGTGGACCCGCCGAACACAATGCTGGGGCCGCTGAAGGAAACGGTGGATCCGCCGAACAAAATGCATGAGCCGCTGAAGAAAAGCGGTAATGCGCTGAAGGAAACCCGTGAAACGCTGAACAAAAAGGGAAATCCGCTGAAGCAAGAGTTGACCCCGTTTCGGTGGGATACGTGCGAAGTGCCGCTGAGACGTGCGAACTGCTCACTTAAATGTGCAAAGTCCCGCCGAAACGTGCGATCCACCCACTCAAACGTGCGAACTCCCATCGAAACTGAGCAAGTGAGTTATGGAAGTTTTTCTGATAGATATTCGGAATCTGGCAAAGTTCGCGACCCAACGAGTGGGTCAAATCGCGCGACACCCCAAATCGCGCGAACCACTTATCCCACCCGATCCGCCATATCTTCAAAAAACATCCAAAAAATACCCCAACGACGGTACGAACTTCTCGTCCCTGATCAAACGTTTGATCTCTTCAACAGTAGCCCACCTGGCGTCGACCACTTCTTCCAGTTGGGGGACGACATCTTCAATTGGAAAAGTAGCGTGAAACAGCCAGGCATCGTAAAAGGATACATCACGGCGCACACTTCTAATCAGTTCTCCTTCATACCCGGACAAATCAATTCCAATTTCTTCTTGGGCTTCACGTAATGCGCCCTGCAGGCTATCCTCGCCAGTGAGCACCGATCCACCGGGGCACTCCCACAAATTCGGATGTGTTTTCTCGGGATGCCGCTTCGAAATTAGAAATTCTCCTCTATCATTCACAATCCAAATGCTGACAACCAGGTGATAGTCGCCATCTGCCAATGGCACACCGCGTTCGTGCGTCCGGTTGGCTTTCGATTTCTATCATACACATCCCATAGTTCCATCTAATCTCTCCTTTTCATTCAGTATAGCACACTAACTTGAACCGGCTGTATTGCCGTATACCGAAAGTCCTGCTTTCAAAATGCATCTTTCGTAGCAAGGAATTATCAATCTAAAAAGAGAATCTAATAAGACAATATATTTTAAATTTCGACACAGGAAGGGGGCGCATTTAGGAAAAATTGAACGATCATCTAAAGGAGGGCTTAACGATTCGAAAGGTAAAATTATTAACGATTATAACTGTTATTCTAATGGTCTCGTCACTTTTGTTTGGTACCGGTCAGATAGCTGAAGCTTCACCAGCAAAAGCCACTTCACAAGCGAAATCGCAGGACTTCACGCCATACTTCGGAAAGCGCTATTCGCAACCTGAACAAGTTAAAGAATTATTTACGGCACCTAATGTCGATTTTGAAACTCCAGCTTTTCAGGAAGGACAATCAAATTTTACAACCCAGGAAGAAATGCTGCGGTTTCTGCAGGAACTGGATCAATCAAGTGATTATATGAAAATGAAAACTGCCGGCCATTCGCTGGAAGGCCGCAAGATACCGCTACTTATTTTTTCAAAAAGCGATGATGTAAAAACGTCGGATAAAACGACGGTTATGCTGGAGGGGCAGATACATGCAAATGAACCGGCTGGTGGTGAATCCATGCTGGTTATGGCGCAAAAACTGGCTGAAGGTAAATTAGGGAACAACTTACTTGATGATATTAACGTAATTATCGTTCCCCGCATAAACCCGGACGGCTCTTACTACTTTCAACGGGAGACTGCTAACGGATTAGATGCAAATCGTGATCATATGAAACTTGAACTTCCTGAAGTCCGCACACTGCACAAAGTGTTTAACGAATTCCAGCCGGAAGTAGTGGTCAGTGCGCACGAATACAGTACTTACCCCGGTAAGTTTCCGGATGTTGGAACAAAGGGGGCATTACCGTATCATGATATTCTGCTGGCTCCCGGTTTCAACCTGAATATACCAGCGAAAATCCGTAATAAGTCATCTAAATGGTTTGTTAAACCGGCTTACAAAGATTTGAAAAACAACGGATTTTCTTCGTATCCATATTACATTGTTGATCGTTCAGCGCAGAAAACGACCATTACAGAAGGTGGTTTGGAGGCACGCATGGATACCAATGCGTACGGGCTTCAGCCAAGCTTTACCATTTTAGTCGAAAGCCGGGGAATCGGAATTGGTCGTGAAAATTTTGAACGACGTGTTGCTGCTACCGTGGCCGCGCATACAAGCTTGCTTAAATCAAGTGCGAAACGGGCGAAAGCAATCAAACAAATCATTGACAATGTCAAGGAGAAGATTGTACGTCAAGGTGCAAAGATAGGTGACAACGATTCCATTGTATTAAAAAATGAACGCGTGGAGTTACCGGGGAAGCAGCAATTAAAAGTGGTGGACATAGCGGAAGGTTCGATAAAGCAGATACCGGTCGACTACTATAGTTCAGAAGAAGCGGTACCAACAATGGAACGTGTTCGTCCGACTGCATATATCGTGCCACCGGAATATCAGGAAGTTGCCCGGAAATTGAAAACCATGGGAGTGGAAGTAAAGAAACTTCAAGAAGCAAAAGAGATACCGGTTGAACGTTATAAAGTCACCGGTAAAAAGGTGGAAGATGATTTATACCAGGGTCATCAGATTAATCATGTTACAACCGATATTAAGGAAACAACACGTGTATTCCCGAAAGGAAGTTTTGTATTCAGTTCTGCTCAGCCAGGGGCAAATCTAATTTCTGTGGCACTGGAGCCGGAATCAATTGATAGCTATATCACCTTTAATTATTTGCCGGTGGATGTTGGTGATGTTGTGCCGGTTTATCGATATATGAAAGAAGAGCAATTGGTAGAAAAATAGAATGTACCCCGGAATTCGTTAAGAGTTCCGGGGTTATTTTTCACCATATTCAATCCATCAACCGCTTCTGTAAAAAGTACTGATTAAAGCCTTTCGGATGATCTTCCAAAACACCAAATGTCTGGAATCCATTTTTTAAGTAAAATTCCGGTGCTTGAAAACTTAGCGTATCCAGGAAAATTAACCTGCAGCCATTGTCGACTGCGAATTTTTCCAAATGCTCCAACAGCATCCGGCCGTATCCTTCCAAGCGGAGTGTTTCTTCTACCCATAAAAAGTCAAGGTGGATGTGCTGCCAGTACATTGTGAAGGTAACACCGCCGATTACATCCCCGTGATCATCTTCCAGCAGAAAGCAAAGTTCTTCTTTGTTGGTTTTTAATTCTTCCGGCAGTTTTGTCATGTTGTGTTCGATTACTTTTTCCTGAACATATTTTCGGGCAAACTGATCATTACGCTGTATGATTTTCATCTTAACGCATCCCTTCACTGAAAAATCATCTGGTTCAAATAGTATAGCATATGATTGTTACATTTTGACTTCATTTTAATCTTGTCAGTATCGACACTGACAAAATAGCATTTAGATTCTGTTGTAAACGCTCTATATCCGCAGTAACCTTGAATTAAGGACTTATAAACTAATAAAAAAGGAGCGCTTTATCATGGCTGAAAAGAAAGGATTTCGGGCGAAAGTACAGCGATTTGGAAGCTTTCTGAGCGGTATGATTATGCCGAATATAGGAGCTTTTATCGCGTGGGGGATTATTACCGCGCTTTTCATTCCTGATGGATGGATTCCGAATGAAGATTTAGCGGTATTGGTGGACCCGATGCTTTACTACTTGCTACCACTATTAATCGGGTATTCAGGCGGCAGGATTGTATATGACATGCGCGGTGGTGTCGTCGGTGCCATTGCAACAATGGGGGTTATTGCCGGGACGGATATTCCGATGTTCCTGGGGGCGATGATTATGGGACCTCTGGGCGGATATTTGATCAAGAAAGTTGACGATTTGTTTCAGGATAAAGTCAAATCAGGATTTGAAATGCTGTATAACAATTTTTCAGCAGGGATCCTCGGGGCGATTCTGGCGGGTATTGCGGTTAAATTAATCGGCCCTGTTGTGGGAGGTCTGAGTTCAGCGTTAGCAGCAGGTGTGGAGGCGATTATTAATGCCGGCTTGTTGCCGCTTGCCAGTATCATTGTTGAACCGGCGAAGGTATTATTTTTAAACAATGCCATTAACCATGGGATTCTGACTCCGCTTGGATTGGAGCAAGCTAAAGATATTGGGGATTCCATTTTGCTTCTGCTTGAGGCAAACCCTGGTCCGGGACTCGGTGTGCTTCTGGCGTTTTCGATTTTTGGTAAAGGGGCGTCTAAAAGTTCTGCTCCAGGTGCAGCAATCATCCAGTTTATCGGTGGAATTCATGAAATTTATTTCCCATATGTATTGATGAAGCCTGCATTGTTACTTGCCGTTATCGGCGGCGGTATGAGTGGTGTGTTCACCTTGACACTCTTCCAAACAGGTTTGGTTGGGCCGGCATCACCGGGCAGCATCATTGCCGTTCTGCTCATGACACCGCAAGGAAATTATCTTGGCGTTATCGCCGGTGTTCTCGTGGCTACAGCAGTCTCATTTGTTATCGCATCACTTATTTTGAAAACAAGTAAAGCGAAGGATGAGGATTTGTCGGCTGCTACTGATAAAATGGAAGAAATGAAAGGCAAGAAAAGTTCTGTAGCGGATTCTTTAAAAGAAGAAGAAGAACCGGCTGTAAAATCGAACGATGAAATCAATAAAATTATTTTTGCTTGTGATGCGGGAATGGGTTCCAGTGCAATGGGCGCATCCCTGTTGAAAAACAAGTTCAAAAAAGCGGACATTGATATTTTCGTTACCAATTCGGCAATCAGCCAAATTCCGGATGATGCGGATCTGGTTATCACGCATAAGGATTTGACGAGCAGTGCCGAAGCGAAAATACCGGATGCGGAACACGTTTCTGTGGAAAACTTCTTAAACAGTCCTAAATATGATGAACTGGTGGAACGTTTTAAAAAATAGACACGCTTAAGAGGTGAAAAGCATGTATATTTCCGGCCGTGCGCGAAAAATAATTCAATTGCTTCTTGATGCCGATGAGGCACTTTTGGTAAATCAAATTGCCAAAACCCTTGATGTGAGCGAACGAACGGTGCATCGCAATTTGAAAAGTGTGGAAGAAATGGTTGCGGGCTACGGTTTGCAATTGGATCGCCAATCAGGTGTGGGGCTGCAACTATCCGGCGATTCGGAAGCGAAACACGAATTGGAAAAAGAGGTCTCCAATACAGCATTTTCGGATTTTACCGCAGAAGAGCGGCAGGCGATTATTTTTTCGACATTGCTGGAAATGGATGAGCCGATCAAGCTTTTCACCCTTGCTAATGAATTAAAGGTAACGATCGCGACGGTCAGCAATGATTTGGACCTGCTGGAGAACGAGCTTCATACGTACAATCTTTCGCTGGTGCGCAAAAGAGGATACGGGGTTCGGATGGAAGGGAATGAATCCAACAAGCGGGCAGCGTTAAGCAGTTTAATCGCGTCGCATATGGACCCGTTCAAATATGTAGCGCTGTTGAAGAAAAATATAAAAAAACAGCAGCAAACAAATACGATTTCCAATCGGCTGCTTGGCCTGGTTGATCCGGAGAAATTAACCATCATTGAAAAAACGGTGAATGCGGCGATGGACGAATTGCCGCAAAAGCTGGCTGACAGTGCATATATCGGATTGGTTGTCCATTTGGCGCTTGCGCTGGAGCGGTTATTAAAAGGCGATTCGATTCATATGGATCCCGACTATTTGGCGCAAATGGAGGAATCCAGAGAATTTGCTGTCGCCCGGAAAATGATCCGGCATTTTGAAGAGGCCTTCCAGATGGACATTCCCAAGGATGAAATCGGCTATATTACGATGCATTTAATGGGTGCGAAAATACGGTCCAATCAAAACAGTTTAATGGAAGAATCCGGTCTGGACATTGTTTACAAAGCAAAAGAGCTGATAACTTACATCAGCAGTATGGTTCAGGACGATTTGCGCGAAAATACCGTATTGCTGAATGATCTGGCAGCCCATTTAAAGCCGTCCATTTACAGGATGAAGCAAGGGCTGGTAATCCGTAACCCGCTGATTGAGGAGATCAAACGTGATTATGCTTCACTGTTTGACCTGATTCAGGAAGCGGTCGAGGAAATTTTTCCGGAACTCGATTTTCCGGATGACGAAATCGGTTATCTTGTCCTGCACTTTGCAGCGGCGATGATCCGTGATGAAGCAGGTACCGGCATTCGAGCACTTGTTATTTGCTCCAGTGGCATTGGGACAGCGAAGATATTGGCAACCAAGCTGAAACAGCACGTTCCCGAAATTAAGCACGTGGAAAATAAATCGGTACTGGACTTGGACCAGCAAGAACTGGGTAAATATGATGTCGTGGTTTCCACAATCGGGCTGGAAGGTTTTCAAGATGAATATATTCAAATTTCACCAATGCTGACAAATGCTGAGGTGCATCGCATCAAAAAAGCGATTAAGCAGCGGAAAATAACTCGCCGGCTGTCCCATGATGCCAAGCCATTGCAGCAGAATGACGATTTCATGCAGCAATTGAAAAGAACCCAGCATTACACAAAAGCAGTCGCTGATCTTTTAAATTCTGTCTATGTCGCAAACATACAGGAAAAATTGCCGACAGCATCTGTTTTGCAGGTGATTGGCAATGCACTGGAAACACATGATCTGATCCGAAATCGGGAACTGGTTATTCAAAAGCTGCAAAAACGGGAACAAAAAGGCGGGCTCGGAATACCAGATACAACGCTTGCACTGTATCATGCCCGGTCAAGCGGACTGGATAGCCTGAGTTTTAGCATCTATCCGCTGGGGCATCCGTTAACATTGGAGGGGATGGACAATTCCCCAATGAAGGCGGACACGATACTGGTTATGCTGGCGCCGGATGATGCCAATCAGGAGACACTTGATGTGCTCAGCCACCTCAGCAGCTTGATTATTCAAGATGAAGAGAGCATGCGGCTGTTTGAATCAGGCGATGAAGAACAGGTAATGGCCTTTATGAGCCGCGAGATGCAAAAGTTTTTATATGACAAAAATATTCTGTAAGGAGTGGAACCATCATGGAAAATGAAATTTTAAACGAACAAACTATTAAATTGGGTGCGAAATTGAGTGGAAAAGAAGAAGCAGTCCGTTATGTCGGCGGAATTTTAGTCGACAATGGCTATGTGGAAACAGAATATGTGGAAAAAATGCTGGAACGCGAAGAAGTGACGTCAACCTATATGGGAAACTACGTCGCCATCCCGCACGGAACAGAGGACTCCAAAAACACAGTGACCAAAACCGGTATTTCGATTGTGACCATTCCGGATGGAGTTGACTTCGGCAGCGGCAATACGGTTAAAGTATTGATCGGCATCGCCGGAAAAGGGGATGAACATCTCGAAGTGCTTTCCAAAATTGCAATCATATGTTCAGAGGAAGAAAACATCCAAAAAATGATTGATGCAGATTCCAGTGAACAAATCCTCGCTTTATTTGACGAGGTGGAATAAATGTTAGCTGTACATTTTGGCGCCGGAAACATCGGCCGCGGTTTCATCGGAGAACTTCTGTACAAAGCAGGTTTCCACACAACATTCGTCGATGTGAATGAAGCAGTTATAAATGAACTTAACACGAAAAAAGAATATAACGTTATTTTGGCAGCGGAAAACAGCGAAACATTGACCGTGAAAAACATCTCCGGCATTAACAGCGTCGCTGATCCGGAAGATGTGGTGGATGCTATCGTAAAGGCTGATGTCGTCACAACTGCTGTCGGTCCGAATATCCTGCCGATTATCGCGGAGCTCATTGCCCGCGGGCTGCAGGAGCGGGCTGCGCGAAATGGGAAATTCCTTAATTTGATTGCGTGTGAAAATATGATCGGCGGCAGCGCGCTGCTAAAAGAAAAAGTATATGCACATGTGAATGCGGAAGAGCAGGAGTCCTTTGACGAACTGTTCGGCTTTCCAAATGCCGCAGTGGATCGGATTGTACCGAACCAGTCGAATGCCGATCTGTTAACAGTTTCCGTTGAACTGTATTATGAGTGGGTAGTGGAAACGTCCGCCGTTAAAGGAGAAGTGCCTGCAATTGATGGCATCACATACGTCGATGATCTCCAGCCATACATTGAGCGGAAGCTGTTTACTGTCAACACAGGTCATGCGGTCCCGGCATACATCGGCCAGAACATGGGATATAGCACGATTAATGAAGCGATGAACGACCCGCACATTCAGGAAATCATCAGCGGCGCATTAAGCGAATCAGGTGAGGTGCTCATCCAAACGTATGATTTTGACCGGGAAACACACCAGGATTATATCGACAAAATCATTGCCCGCTTCCAAAATCCGCATATATCAGATGATGTGAAGCGGGTCGGGCGCGGACCGATTCGGAAACTGGGTTCCATGGATCGGTTAATTAGACCAGCCAGTGAATATGTGAAAGTGACTGGCAAGAAACCCGTTTACCTTGCAAAAACGATCGCAGCAGCACTGAATTTTGTGAATGACGAAGACGATGAGGCAGTGAAGCTGCAGCAGATGATTGCGGAAAAGGGCTATGAGCAGACATTGCAGGAAGTATCCGGTTTGGAGCCGGATGATCGTGTTTTGGCGTCTGTGATGGAAGAGTTGGATAAATAAAGGAATATCATAGGACAAAGCACTGTCACCGGGTTTGGTGGCAGGTTTTGTTTTTTGAGGTAGGGTTTTATATGTGATGGTTTACGCTACAGGGATAATCTCAAATGGAAGGTTTCACAATTGCTGTTGGGGGGATTCCAAAATAAAATGAGACAATTTTACTAAATTGTCCCATTTTATTTCTGTTTTCATTTATTTTGAATGTACCAGTTTTACTTTTGGTGCTTTCTTATTACTAATATCTTTAATTCCCTTATGATAAGTTCCTAGGGCTGCTTTTTTGTTTCGCTTGAGTGTCACTGAACCTGAGGATTTTCTTTTTTGAACTGTTTTCATTTTATCATCCCCTTTAGTTATTAATGTGCCTTCCTTATCGCCTCTACAAACTCTTTATTGTATCCTAATAATAACATATTTGTTGTAAATTTAATAAACTCCTGCTCATTGAAATCATTTAATATATTGTCTTCATATATTCCCAATGCAACACCAAATCTAACTTTTCCATAGTTTCTAACAGTGATAAATTGATTAAACCTACAATCATCCAAATCATATCTATCTTTAGTACTTTTATCTTTAAAGCGAATTCCTTCTTCTTCCAAAGTTCGATCTATCAATGCCCCTAAACTATTAATGTCCTTGGCAGGTTTTAAGTAGAATAACTCATAATCTCCATCATCATTTTCTTTGGGAAGATACCAAATAACGTCCAATTTTTTTCTTTTAAGATTAAATATTCTTCTTATTTCTGTTTCCATTGCTGTTAAATAAGAAATAACCTTTGCATTTATAACGTGTTCTACTTCGCCATTTTCTACAGATAGCAGTGCCTCTACAAGATGTTCTTCAATATCCTCATACGTGGAGGTAGGTTGTCCTTCTTTGCGTAAAAGGGAGGTGATACTAAGTACAATTCCAAGCAGAAAAACTATGTAGATGATAAGTAAACCAGCAAATCTAAAAAATCGTTCTATTACACCTGAATTTTCCTCATAAATTAATGTGGGAATCGTTACATATGTACTCATCCCTTTGTGTACAAGTTCTATTATATCTTTATTAAATGCATTAATAAAAAATAATAGAAGGTTAATCAATAAAAATCCAAAAACCCATGTCACTACTTTTTTGGACATCCTCTTATAGCTCCTCGCTACAATTAATTATCTTAATATTACCAAAATTATTTGATTGACACAAATATATTAATTCCCAATCTTTTTGGTATTCCTTTTAAGTGTCGAAAAATAAACCTTTTTTCCATTACCCAGTTTCTTTTTCCTTTTATTTATTATTTTAGCGTTTGTGTTTGCATTTTTAATTGTTTTAAATCGTTCTTTCATTGTACCAACCTCCATCCCTTAGTATTTGATTAATATGACGGTATTGCTTTTTTAATACTAAAAACAGTGTGGGTATGGTGGAATAGTATTTATACATTAGTAAATTGTACTACTTGTGTCATTGCATCATCAGCAGCGCATTGAATGAAACTGGCGGAGTTCTTATTTATGCGTATGGATTTGACCGGGACATACATCAGGATTACATTAGCAAAATCATCGTCGCGGCATTGTACCTTCACAATAAGTAAGATGACGGTTAAGCTGCAGCAGATGATTGCGGAAAAGGGTTATGAGCGGACATTGCAGGAAGTATCTGGTCTGGAGCCGGATGATCGTGTTTTGGCGTCTGTGATGGAAGAGTTGGATAATTAAAGGAATATCATAAGACAAAGCACTGTCACCGGGTTTGGTGGCAGGTTTTGTTTTAAGGTAGAGGTTTTATATAATTAGTCCAACATTGGCTGTTGCCGTTATTAATTTATCGGTCGCCTTGTTGCATATGAGAAAAAAGAAAAAGAGCCACTCCCATTCGCAGAGGGAGAAGCTCTGAGGTCCCAAAGGAGAGGATATTTCCTCTCCTCCCATATTCTTATTCAACTATAACCGATTTATACAAATACGGCAAGGGACTGTGAGAGCCGGTCTTTTTTCGCGGCTAACTCCAGCGCCCAGCAACCAGCAAATTTCATTACTTGTAATGGCTTTTATTTATGTTATTATGTAATTACATAATAATGTATATAATAATTATTAACAGAATATACTAGAAGGGAGAATGAATGAATGGGTGTGATTACAACGAAGGAAAAGGAATTTCGCAAAGTCACTCAAACTGGAAATAGTCTAAGTGTTGGACTGCCAAAATCCATCGTCGATTCCCTTGGGATAAAACGCGGTGACGAACTTGGGTTTGATATTAAGGATAATCAGATAATTGTAACTAAACATGAAAAATGGGAAGACCGTGTGGATACTGAATTGGTGGAGATGCTCGCTGAAACGCTTGATGAGCACGATGAAGTATTTAAGAAACTAAAGGATAGATAAATGGAAATAACATACTTGAACACAAAAGATGTTGTATTAATCCATTTTATGATTATGAAGAAGTATGGAAAGGGAGAGCATTCCGGAATTAAGGATCAGGGGCTGCTTGAATCAGCAGTACATCGATCGCAACAACCCGCATTCGGTGAAGATGCCTATCCGGTTTTATTGGAAAAAGCAGCAGCATTTTTCGAGTCCTTAGCCAGAAATCATTGTTTGTATAATGGAAATAAGCGTACCGCATTTGCTTCAGTAGATGTCTTTTTAAAGAAAAATGGTTACAAAATAAAAAGAAATGATCAATTAAACGAAGACTTCACAGTTATAGTTGCAAAGGGGGAAGCTTCCTTGTCAGATATTAAAGGATGGTTGGAAGAAAATACAGAAGCATTTTGATGGAAATGGTAGTTCAACTTAACTATTGCTAAATCACGTTATTGCTTGAAACGTGCGAAGTGATAGCCAAGGCGTGCGAACCTAGCTTGAAACGTGCGAAGTGATAGCCAAGGCATTTGAACCTAGCTTGAAACGTGCGAAGTGATAGCTAAAGTGTGCGAACCTAGCTTGAAACATGCAAAGTCACTACTAAAACGTGCGAACTCATCGCAAAAAAAGATACCCACCCAAACAGCATCACGGGTGGGTATCTTCATTTAACTGCAACTAAATCATGTTATCCTAACCAAAACACTTTTTACTTCTGTGTAATTGGCCAAACCATATTCGCCGCCCATTTCGCGGCCAACTCCGGATTTCTTGTAGCCGCCAAAAGGCATGGTTTCTAATTCAAGGCCGAAATCATTCACCCAAACAGTTCCTGCCTGCAGTTTTCCGGAAACGCGGTGTCCTTTACGGATATTCTCTGTCCAGACGCTGGCGGCTAAACCATATTCACTGTCGTTTGCACGCTTTACAACTTCTTCCTCTGAATCAAATGGAAAGATGGCGATTACCGGTCCGAAGATTTCTTCCCGTGCAATGGTCATATCATCTTCAACATCGGCGAAGACAGTTGGTTCAACAAAATAGCCTTTGTCAAATGCCTTTTTGCCTCCTGCTACGAGGCGTGCTCCTTCAGCTTTACCTTTTTCGATATAATCAAGGACGGTTTGCTGTTGTTTGGCTGAAATTAGGGGACCCATTTCGGTATCAGCATCCATGCCTGGTCCAAGTTTAATGGCTCTGGCACGCTCTGCAATGGCGTCCACCACATGATCATAATGATCACGTTGAACATAGAGTCGAGTACAGGCGCTGCAGTTTTGACCGTGGTTATACATTGTACCGTTTAAAGATCCTTCAATTGCTTCGTCCAAATTTGCATCATCGAAAATTATGCTGGGGGATTTGCCGCCGAGTTCCAGCGTAATGTCCTTAATATCATCAGCAGCCTGTTGCATGACATTTTTTCCAACTGCTGTGGAACCGGTGAAAGCAACTTTTGCAATATCTTTATGCGTAATGATTGCTTCTCCCGCTACCCGGCCTGCACCGGGAACAACATTCACAACACCATCCGGAAATCCGGCTTCCTTGAACAATTTTGCAGCGTAAAGCAGTGACAATGGTGTTTCACTTGCCGGTTTAATGACCACCGTGCATCCTACAGCAAGCGCGGAACCGAGTTTCCATCCGGCCATGGCAAGCGGAAAATTCCACGGGATAATTTGGCCGACAACTCCTACAGGCTCATGTACAATATAATTAAAATAATCAGGCGATACATTGACTGTTTTTCCTGTAATTTTTGTGGCCCAGCCGGCATAATAACGGAAGTGCTGAACGGTGCCGTCTATGTCGTCTTCCAATGCCACCTCATATGGTTTTCCGTTATCCAGGGCTTCAAGCTGTGCAAGTTCTTCGCGGTTTTCGTCGAGTAAGTCGGCGAATTTATAAATCAAATGTGACCGTTCCGCCGCCTCCATTTTGGTCCAGTCACCTTCTTTAAAAGCCTGTTTGGCAGCTTCAACCGCAACATCAATGTCGGATTCCTGTGCCTCACTTACCGTTGCGATCACCTCTTCTGTTGCCGGGTTCAGCACATCGAACGTCTCGCCATTTTTGGACTGTACATAATCCCCATTAATATACAGTCCTTTGACACCTTGTAAAAACTCCTCCACTTTCGGTTTTAGCACCATTTCTTTTGTAGCCATGTAAATGTAACCTCCTTAAAATTTTGGTTGTTACTGTTTGACAGTTTGTATGTTGCTTAAAATTTCCCGCAATGTTGTTTCCTCATCAGCTGTTAACGGCAGCCGCGGCTTACGTGAAGGCCCGCCTGCCAACCCTTGCAGCTCCATACCCCGTTTGACGATTTGCACATATTTTCCGGAATCCTCCAGGAAATTGCAAAGCGGCAGGATTTGATCATAGATATCCCAGGCTTTGTCCAGGTCGCCTTCCTTGTAGCTCGTATAGAGATCAGTTGCCAATTCAGGTACAATGTTTCCGGCTACAGATACCCAGCCGGTTGCTCCCACTAAAAAGGATTCAAGCACAAGGTCATCCGATCCGCAAAACGGCTTGATAAATTGTTCTCCTTGTCTTGCGATATCCCGCACTTTACGGATTTCACCACTTGATTCTTTGACGTGTGTGATATTGTCAACATCACGTCCCACTTGTAAAATGGTTTCCGTCTCAATATCAATCCCGGAAGTGAATGGATTATTATAAATCATGACAGGCAGTGATACAGATTCAGCAACTGTTTTAAAATGTTCATAGATTTCATTTTCTTTCGGGTGCGCATAATACGAGTTGATTAACAGCGCAGCATCCGCCCCAACCGCTTCAGCCTTTTTCGTATATTCCACAGCATCTGCCGTCGTTTCAGCCGCGGTGCCGATAATTAACGGAATGCGCCCATTTACCTGTTCCGCAGCTGCTTCCATAAGTTCGAACTTTTCTTCTTTTGTTAGACTGACAAATTCACCAGTACTGCCGTTGACGATAATACCGGCCACGTTTGAACTGATAAAATGTTCAATATTTTGCTTCAGACCTTCGTAATCAACTGTTTCATCTTCATGCATCGGTGTTGCAAGTACTGGAAACGCTCCTTCTAATAATGCCATTTGTAAATCCTCCTAAATTTAAAAGTTTTGTGTGCAAATGAGACGGTATGGACGAATCTTTATGTTCAGCAATCTCCTATTAAAGCGGGGTTGCCGCGCGATTTCAGGTGATCGCCGCGCGATTTAAGAAGCTCCCCGCGCGATTTCCTTATTTCAATAAAAACCCATGTTCAAGCGGATCTGTTTGATCATAGATAAATTGATGAATACCCGTAACGAACGCTTTTGTTTCCATTAAAAACCGATCAGTGGTTTCTGCAGCCAATGATGCGGTCAGTGTACTTTCGAAAATACTTTGGTTCGTAAGCGTTGTGATAGCAGGGGATTCATGTAACAATGACCGGAATATCGCGAATGTACTATCAGCCCCTGGAGACCTTAGAATGGTGCCATCTTTCTTAAATGTCACTGAACGAACCTCGGCGGCATGATTAATCGGTTCAGTCAGGATAATGCCGTTAAATGCTTGTCTCTCCCGCATTTCCGTAACAGTTTTGTTTCCCCATTTTATGATGGCAGACAAGTTTTTGATGGTAATACCGGGTATACTTTCCGGCAAATGGTAGATCAAGTAGTTTCGTGACTGATCAATTTGAACCGTTTTACATGTTTCATTGATATCCAGAATCTGACTTTCCCCACATTCAAAGCGGGTCATTGTTACTTCGTGCTGTTCAAACGTTGCATTGATCGCATATGTGCCGTGAACGGTTTCAATGTGATACACATTCGTTTCTTTTTTGGCGATGTTGCCGGTTTCCAGCAACGCTGTCACAGTGGCGGCCAAACCGCTGTATGTGAAGGTTGTATCGTTATCATGATGAACAAAAAGACACGCATAATCTGCAGTTTTGGAAGGCAGCACGATACATCCGTTCATTCCCTGGTAACCCCGTGGCTCATTTAACAGCAACTCTTTTTCGCGTTGAAATTTCGCGTTGATTGTTTCCTGGTTTAATGCCATGACATCAGCGTCCAGGGTCATGGGGGAGTGGACAATGATCCGGAATGGTTCTCCCGCAACGTGTGTATCGATACTGGAAAACATTTTTTCAACTTCCATCTGCATACCTCCTTTCTAATGGCCTGCCATTGGTGGAATAAGCAGATATCCTTCCGCGAGCGGGTCTTTTTCGTTATAGAAGAAACGATGCATCCCCATGACCCATGCGGAGCCGGTAACCTCAGGAATAACAGCTTCATAATTTTTAAGATTGGTTGTTTCCAATATCTTTGCTTTGAAAAGTGTGCCGACAATACTTTCATAGATAAATTGTTCATCCTGTTTAATGTCCCCATGATGGAACATAGTGGCGAGTTTGGCCGAAGTTCCGGTTCCACAGGGGGAACGGTCAATTCCGCCAGGCGGCACGACAACCGTATTTTTTAAGTCAGCGTCCGGGTGAACCGGATCGGTATAAAATTCAATATGTGTTAACCCGTTTATAAAGGGCTGTTCAGGATGCGAAATCGCTACTTGTTCATTAATGGCATTGCGTATCGTAATGGCCTTGTCAATAATCGTTGATGCGTTGTCGGTGGTGAGTTCAAGCCCCAGTTTGCGCGCATCAATAATGCCGTAAAAATTGCCGCCGTATGCAATTTCACATTCAATAGGACCGACGTTTTCCACATCCATTTCAACCGTTTTCAGTAAGAAGGACGGGACATTTGCAAAGCTGACTTCCAGTGCCTTGCCATTTTCGACGGTAACCTTTACTTTAACGAGTCCTGCTGGTGTATCCAAGTTGATGTTCGTATATGGCTCGTGTATCGCAATCAGGCCTGCCTCAACAAGCGCCGTACAGAATCCGATCGTATCGTGGCCGCACATTGGCAAATATCCGCCGGTCTCGATATAAATAACGCCAATATCGGCGTCCGGGTGACACGGGTTAACCATCAATGCGCCTGACATGACATCATGGCCACGTGGTTCATTCATTAAAAATTTCCGGATCCAGTCATAATGCTTTTGCATGTACAGCATCTTTTCCGACATGGTATTTCCTTTTAATTCCGGCAGTCCGCTCAAAACGGTTCTCGTCGGATTTCCTCCTGTGTGTGTATCAATTGTGGTAAATAACCGGTTAAGCTTCATGAACTCATCACCCTTTCTGTAAACCGGCTGTGGCGTAAAGGCTCAATTGGAATCGACAGTTCTTTTTCCGATATCATTTCCTCGATCACTTTTCCGGTTATGGCTGCCAGGCTGATGCCGTCTCCTTCATGACCGGCTGCAATATAAAAGCCCGGCACTTCATCAACATGTGAAACAATTGGAAGATGATCCGCTGTCCATGGTCTAAGGCCGGCATATGTCCTGATCACCGTCATATCGGCCATTTTCGGGTAAAACCGTACAGCCCGTTTGGCAATGTAACGTGTCACATCCTGATTCACCTTAAGATCAAATCCGTTAAATTCCCGGCTGCTGCCAATCAGAAAGTTTTGGCTTTCTGTCGGCTCAAATACTAAGGCAACACCATATTTTTCCGTCATCACATCAACCATCCGTTCTCCGCCGAACTTTGAAATCAGATAGCCGAATTCCATGACTTTCCGCAGTCCCACAGGCCGTTCTCTGGAGGCTACAATTAATTGGCCTTTTCTCGGTTTGATAGGAATATCCACCCCGAGCATGTCACCGATTTCAGGCGCCCAGATACCACAGGCATTGACCACTTTGTTGGCCGTAAATGTGTTGTGATTGGTTTCAATCACAAATTGTCCGTCACTGTCTTTGGAGACATTTTTCACTTCCGTATGTGTATAAATGCGGCTTCCATTTTGTTCTGCACTGTGGAATAAGGCATATGTCAGCATATACGGGTTAACGGTGGAGTCTGTTTTGCATTCCAGGCCGCCGTACAGGTCATCAGCGAAGTATTTTGATTCATTCCGCAAATCTTCCCGGTCCAGCATACGAAAATCCAGCCCTGCATCTTGCTGCTGTTGCACCCATTTCGCTGCAGCATCCATTTCGTTGTCGTTTTCACAAACGAGAATACTTCCGGGGTTACGGTACTCAAAATCAATATCCAGTTCCTCGTGCAATTCATGAACCAATTGCTGGCTTTTAAGCGACATTTGACTGTCGAAACCGGGATCTTTATCAATTGCCAGGATATTTCCATCACACCGGGAAGAGGTCCCGCTTGCCAGTTCTTTTTTTTCCAGAACCGCTACGTCGAGGCCTGCTTTTGCACAATAGTGGGCAATCGCTCCTCCCATAATCCCCCCGCCTATGACAACAATGTCCTGATGTATTGCGTTCTTCAAGGTTGTACCTCCTTTACAGCGGTTTCATAAAAATACATGCAAATAACATGCCAACAACATAGTACGGAATTGCTGTTGAAAATGGTGAATTTAATCGGTGAATATGTAAAAAAAGTTTTAAAGTGTCAAAGGATTTTTACAGTTGAAAGGATTGGTGGATGCAACATAATCGGTGCATTTCATTCTAGTTGAAATGGCATGGTTTTTGCATGAAAGTATAAAAGAAAAATTTGTCGAAAACTTGAGGGAGGTGTTCTGAGTCCATCCATTTGAAAACGCTATCAAATTGAGCTTGAGGTATTAAAAATAAAGGAGGAACTGATTTGGAACCGCAAAAACCGAAAATGTATGAAGTGTTTCTTGTATTGATTGTATTTCTATTGATTATGTCATTGTCTGTTGCTGTCTTTTCCATACCAATTCAATTAGGGCTGTTTGCAACATGGTTCATTATCATCGGACTGGGATTGAAATTAAAGCATTCGTATCAGGATTTACAAGACTCGATTATGAAAGGGATCTATAACGGATTGGAAGCAACACTGATCCTGTTTACGGTGGGTGCGTTAATCGGGACGTGGATTGCCGGTGGAATTGTCCCTTCGTTAATTTATTATGGTTTACAGATTTTAAATCCTACTATCTTTCTCGTAGCGGCAATGATTATTTGTGCAATCACATCGCTTGCTACCGGCACATCGTTTGGAACTGCGGGTACAGCCGGTATTGCTATGATGGGAATAGGGGCAAGTTATGGTATTCCGTTACCTTTAGTAGCCGGATCGGTAATATCCGGTGCATATGTAGGGGATAAATTGTCGCCATTGTCGGACACCACAAATTTGACTGCCTCCCTTTCAAGAGTGAATGTAATTGAGCATGTGAAAGGGATGCTGCCTGTCAGTATTCCAACATTATTAATTACGGGTATTCTATTTACATTTGTCGGGTTCTTTTATGTTAATCATGATGGGGACTTATCACGCGCGAATGGTGTAGAGGCAGCATTAAGTGAAACGTTTAATATTCATTGGTACGTTTTGATTCCGGCTGCAGTTGTTATTTTACTGTTAGCTTTGGGAAAGCCGGCAATTCCGGTTATTTCCTTCGGTGCACTGCTTGGAGCCGTTTGGGCAGCATTATTCCAGGGGATGACCATTGTTGCAGCTATCAAAACTGCGTATAACGGGGTCGTTGACATTTCTTCCGGTGTTGAATTTATTGATTCACTGCTGAATTCCGGTGGTATTGTATCCATGCTAGGCGTGATTGCACTTATTTTAATGGCGCTTGGCTTAGGCGGACTGCTTGATCAAGTAGGTATATTGCGTGCATTCAGTAATTTGTTCGATAATTGGGTACAAGAAAGCACCGGAAGATTAACGCTGGCCACCATGTTTTCAGCGTTCCTGGGCAATTTATTCGGAAGTGCGGCCTATGTATCCAATATTACCGGAACAAAAATGACCGAGGATTTGTATGATGACCGAAATATTGACCGCCGCGTATTATCCCGAAATACGGAAGGTGGCGGAACAGTTACAACCCCAATGGTACCCTGGTCCGACGGCGGTATCTACATGTCAACTGTGTTGGGAGTATCAACGTTAGCTTATCTGCCATTTCTCTGGTTTGGCTATGTCGGGATTATCATCACCATCTTTTATGGATATATGGGCTGGTTCTTCTTTGATAAAAAGAAAAAGAAGGAAAAAACCGATCATAAATCCGCGTAGTTTCATCATAATCAAAGAAGCCGTCTCCAATGGAATGGAGGTAATTCCTTGGAGGCGACTTTTGTTTGTTGGGGGGATGTTGTGCGGAGTGATGGGGAGTCGTGCGAACTCGAGGGAGAGTCGTGCGAAGTCGAGGGAGAGTCGCGCGAAGCCAGGGTAAAGTCGTGCGAAGTCGGAGCAAAGTCGCGCGAAGTCAGAGCAAAGTCGCGCGAACTCAGGTCAAAGTCGCGCGAACCCGGGTCAAAGTCGCGCGAACTCAGGAGAAAATCGCGCGGCCCCAAGGCAAAGTCGCGCAATCTCCGTTCACAATACAATTAATTCAGTTGTTGATTGGGAAAGTGTTTCATTACCATCCGTTGTTACAAGATAGTCATTTTCAATTCGTACACCGCCAAGCTCAGGGATGTAGATGCCGGGTTCGATTGTCACAACCATGCCGGGCTCTGTTAGTTTGTCGGAGCTTTTGGAGAAGAATGGTTCTTCATGTATGTCTAAACCAATGCCATGACCTGCACCATGTCCGAAGCAGCTGCCAAATCCCTTCGCAGTAATATAATCCCGTGGCAATGCATCCACCGCGGAAGCAGCCATATTAGGTTTTAATCCCTCCGCTCCTCGTGACAAAGCTTCCCGGACAATGGAATAAACTTTCTCCAGCTCCTTATCCGGTTTGCCGACCGCTACAGTGCGGGTGATGTCCGACCGATAACCGTTGTAATAGGCACCAAAATCAAGTGTGACCATATCTCCCTTTTCAATCACTTTCTCACTGGCTACACCGTGGGGAAGTGCGGAACGTGAACCGGAAGCGACGATGATGTCAAAGGCTGAGGACGTGGCCCCCAGTTTTCGCATTGTAGCTTCCAATTCATGATTCACATCCATCTCGGTGATCCCCGGATGAATATAGTCAATGATGTGGGAAAAGGTTTCATCGGCAATATGCGCCGCTTTTTTGATCGTTTCAATTTCATCTTTACTTTTGATCAGCCGAAGATTTTCAATCACTTTTGACGTCGGGACTAATTCAGCGTGGATCGTTTCGCTGAACGTTTTGAACGTGTTATAGGTTACATGATTTTCTTCAAAGCCGAGTTTCGTAATGTTAGAGGATGCAATCTGTTTATCTATCTCATCAATCGTTCTATTTTTATGCAGGATAACGTCAAAATCTGTGGCCTGAGTCTTCGCCTGATCCACATAACGAAAGTCAGTAATCAATTTAGCTTCTGATTTTGAAATAAGCACAATACCGGCTGTGCCTGTGAATCCCGTCATGTACCGGCGATTCTGATCATTGGTGATCAACATGCCATCAATCCCTAAATCATCAAATTGATTCCGTAGTTTAGTTATCTTTTCCATTTCAGTTCCTCCTTCACAAATTAATGTTTTAAAACGCGGGCATATGTCCAGTCAACTGTCGGGCCGTAATTCCGTACAATAACATGTTTAACATAAGGCTTTTTGACATAGGCTGTAGCTGCCTGGTGTGTCGGAACAATGACCGCATCTTCCAGCAGTATTTTTTCGGCTTTCTGCATGATTTTCCAGCGCTTTTTCGGTTGGTTGCCAAGGTTTTTAGCTTTTTTAATCAGGGCATCATACTCCGGATTGGAGTACCCTGTCCGATTAAAGGGTTCGTCTGTAGCCCACAGATCAAGGAATGTTATCGGATCCCGATAATCCGGCAGCCATCCCCATTTTGACATATCATATTTTCGGTTCCCTTCAAGCTTCAAGTGTGCTTGATACGGCTGTCTGTTGATGGTGACGGTTAGCCCCGGCAAGTTTTCTTCCAGTTGATTCGCGTAATATTCGGCGATTGTTGCATTTGTATCTGTATCACCAATCATCAAACCAATTTCCACTTTTTCCTTACCAATCTCTTTTAGCCCCTTCATCCAGGACTGTCGCGCTTCTTCCAATGACATTTTATTTATCGAAGGATATTTTGCACGAAAATCTTTCCCATCCGGTCCTTTTGCAAAGCTTTTCGGTACGACATATCTGGCGGGTTCGGCACCGGTTTTGACCAATACATCCACAAGCCCTTTCCGGTTAATTGAATTATAAATGGCATCGCGTATATGTTCATTTGCAAGTGCCTCATGTTGTTGATTCAGGCGGATAAATTTGATTTCTGCCGTTAATTCACCTGTATGAAGTTCTTCGCTGTCTTGGAAAAGTTGAATATAGTCAGAGCTTAGTTTTAGAAAGTCAAGGCTGCCTGATTTATAGATGTTAACTGCGGTGTTTTTCTGCTTGACTACTTTGTATTTCACTTTTTCCAATGTGACTTTATCAGCATTCCAATATTTATCGTTCTTGGTATATGTCCAGCCGACACCATGATTCCATTTGTCCAATTTAAAAGGCCCGTTGAAAAGCATATTCTCCGGTTCAAGAGCAAAATCAGCGCCCTGCTTTTTAACGAACTCCTCATTCAATGGATAAAATGGCGGGAATGTTAATAAATCCAAGAAGTAAGGTGTCGGCTTTTCGAGCGTAATCTTTAATTTTCGTTGATTGATAGCTTCAATGCCTATCTTTTTTGTGTCCCCATACATAGCGCTTTTTTTATTACGGATGTTGGCAGCATTTTCAATATTGGCCGATAAATAGATAAATGCATATTCACCGGCTGTCTCAGGGTTTACTTCCCGCTGCCAGGAATAGACAAAATCCTGTGCGGTCACCGGATCTCCGTTTGACCAAACGACGTCATCTTTTAATGTAAATGTATAAACGGTTCCGTCTTTGCTGATTTCAGGCATGGCTTTAGCCATATCCGGAACAATTTCCCCATTTTCATCAAGTGTGACCAAGCCGGAGCGAATTTGATAAAGGGAATCAAATGAAGGTGCATCTGAAGCATGATGTGGGTCAAGGGATGTGAAATCAGATGTTGCCGTTAGATGCAAAACCTGGTCTTCAGCCAGATCAGCCTGCCCGCTGCCCGCGGATTCGGCTTCCTTGTTGCTTTCAGTACCTTCCGATTTATCCTCGCTGCAAGCGTTAAGAAAAGTGACTAAAAAGAGTGCGGCAGACAGCAGCAATACCAGTTTAAATTTTCGTTTCATTATACGAAACCTCCCATAAATTTACTGCTTCTTATCCTGCAATTTTTGTGCCAATCGTAAAATGGACTATAATTCCGAATTGTGTTGAAAATTATCAATAAATGTGTAAAAATCATTTAAAAGTGTATAAAAATTTATACGGTTTAAGGAGGTTTTGAATATGTACTTTCCAACTTTTTTAGATGTAAAAAAAATGGTTAACAAGAATTTTGTGATCTTGAATGCGGAAAGTGTGCCGGAACGTGAATTGGAGACTGTCATCCAATCCGAACACCCCAAACAGGTTTTTCTCAAAGATAAAGAGGGGAACATGCAATTCGTTACAAACCGATTGAACTATGCATCGTGCACAATTGTCCCGGTAAATGCAGAACTAAGTCATATGATAAACGTGTTGGAAACGGACGGATGCATTCTGATCAAAGCTGATCAAGACCAGCTGCTCGGGTATCTCACATCACAAGACTTATCCAAAAAACTATACACGAACTATCAATACCTGTATAAATATATCTCAACCATTTTGGAAACCATTGATGAATCCTGTACTGTTATTGACAGTGATGAAAACGTTTTAGCATGGACAAAAGGGGCGGAACAGGTATTTTCGATTAAGCAGGAAGATATATTAGGAAGGCCGATTACTGACTTTTTTAAGCCGGATCGTTTGGAATTATTGAATACATTGAAAGATGGCACGTCCGTTTATCATAGCCAGCATAAAGCGCGGGATAATCAAGTCGTGTTAATTAATTCGAATCCGGTATATTGCGACGAGGAGATCATTGGAGCGGTTGTATCGGAGCGGGATATTACAAGTCAAATCAAGTTAAATAAGGAATTGTATCATGCCACGGAGCGCCTATTTCATTTGGAAAAAGAGGTTAATAAGTTAACCTCCACGGCGAATCCGTTCATCAACATACGGGGGAACAGCAAGCCGCTCAGAAAAACAATTACTAAATTTAAAAAGGCGGCCTCGACCGATGCGAATATCCTGATTCACGGCGAAAGTGGGGTTGGGAAGGAATTGTTTGCAAAAGCGGTTCATGCAATACGAGAAGATGAGGATGCACCGTTTGTGGCGATTAATTGTGGTGCAATTCCGGAACCGTTATTTGAAAGTGAAATGTTCGGCTATGAGAAAGGCGCATTCTCCGGTGCTGATCAAAAAGGGAAAAAAGGGAAGGTGGATCTGGCAAAAGGGGGCACGCTCCTTCTTGATGAAATTGGTGAAATGCCATTGGACATGCAGGTGAAGATGCTTCGTTTGCTCCAGGAAAACAGGTTTTATTCAGTTGGAGGAACGAAAGAAAAAGAAGGTAACTTCAGGCTGGTGGCTGCAACCAATCAGGACTTAAAAGCATTGGTGAAAGAGGGCAAATTCAGGGAAGACCTGTATTACCGGTTAAATGTCGTAAGCATTGAGGTGCCGCCACTGCGAAAACGGCCGGAAGATATTATTGAGCTGACCCATTATTTCCTGAACGAAATATCCATTAAGTATAACCGGCCGATCCATGGTATTTCACAGGAAGTTATGCAAGCGCTGCTCCAATATCAGTGGCCGGGAAATATCAGGGAATTAAAAAACGTTGTCGAGCGGCTCATTGTATTTTCGGAAAACGGTGATATCAAATTGGACGACTTGCCTTTTGAACCTACTACAGGTTGGGGAAACGGCAATCGTAAAGTAGTTGCTGAAAACAACGGGCGTTCGTTAAATGAGCGGCTGCAGGAAGTGGAAAAAGACATCCTTGTAAAAGAGCTGGAAAAGGTAAACGGGAATAAAGCAGTCTGTGCGGAAAATCTGCAGATAACGAGGGCAACGCTTTATAATCGGTTGAAAAAATTGGGGGTAAAATAGTATTCGCTAATAAATGGTGCCGAAAAGTGTTTTTGGCACCATTTTTGCATGGATAAGAAAAGAGACAGAACAAGAGGAGTGGTGAAAATGGCAGAAAAAGATGTCGTTATTTGCAGGTGTGAGGAAGTTACCTATCAGGAATTAATTGAAACTGCTTCCAAATATAATTGCTCAGCGCGTGAATTAAAGCTGCGAACAAGGGCGTCAATGGGATATTGCGGTGGGCGAACATGCCGGAATATAGTAGATAAAGTTGCATCGGAGGGCGAAAGCAAGGGGCGTGATCAAATAGCTTTGAAGTATCAGCCGCCTGTTCGTCCAATTCATTTCGGCGATTTAGGGAGGGTGGAAGAATGAGTCAACGAATAGAGGATCATCCGGTACTCGGTGCCATAACGGAAAAGGACTATGTCACATTTACATTTAATGAAAAACAATACAAAGGGTTGAAACACGAATCACTTGCCGCTGCACTGCTTGCAAATGGCATCCGCACACTTCGTCATCATGAGGAAAGTGGTACTCCACGCGGGATATATTGCAATATTGGGCACTGTTTTGAATGTCGCGTTAAGGTTAATGGAAAATCGGGTATTCGCGCCTGTTTGACACCGCTGCAAGAAGGAATGGTCGTCGACAGCGGCGGAAAACTTCCTACACCTGTTAGGGATTGGAGGGAAGAACATGCATGATGTGATTATCATCGGGGCTGGGCCGGCTGGTTTATCAGCCGCGATTACGGGCGCTGAAAAAGGATTAAAGCCATTGGTAATAGATGAATATTTTAAGCCGGGTGGAAGGCTGCTTGGACAATTGTATGAAGAGCCAAATGGGTTTTGGTGGAACGGAATCAAGGAATCTGAAAAACTATATGAACGGGCAACCCATTTGGACGTTGCAATCGAATTAGGCACGTCGGTCCATAATATCGAAAAACAGGGTGAGCAATGGGGTGTTTATACGGAAAAGGATGTCCTTTACGCAGATCATCTATTGCTCGCAACAGGCGCAGCCGAATCCCCAATTCCGGTTCCAGGCTGGGAACTCCCTGGTGTCATGTCTGTTGGTGCCGCACAGGTGATGACGAATGTCCACCGGGTGAAACCGGGAAATCGCGGTGTCATTATTGGTGTGAATGTTCTATCAGCGGCCATTGCGATGGAACTGCAGCTTGCCGGAGTGGAAGTCGCAAGTCTCACATTACCGAAAATGAATGAAATAACACACAATCAAGCACAACCAAAGGAGGTACTGGATTCCCTTCTTCATGTTTCCCATATGGCCCCATCGCCTGCTGTTCGGTATGGCAGCAAATTGTTGAAAAATGAATTCATGAAAAAGATGGGTGTTACGTTTTATCCGAAAAATGGTTTTAAAATGTGGGATATTCCCATCCAACTTCGAAAAGCCGTAATCGAGATTTGTGGGGATGACGCTGTTACAGGTGTCAAACTGGCAACTATCGATTCAAAGGGTGAGGTCGTTGTCGGAAGTGAGGAAAACATATCGTGTGATTTTGTATGTATTGCGGGCGGATTATATCCATTGGCAGAACTAGCCGCCGTTGCCGGGTGTCCGTTTTATTTGGTGGAGGAGTTAGGCGGGTATGTTCCGGTACACAATGCATATATGGAAACACCGCTTGAGAACGTATACGTAGCCGGAAATATTACCGGTGTTGAAGGTGCCAAAGTTGCCATGAAACAGGGGGTAACGGCCGGTCTATCAATAGCAAACCATGCAGGTGTAAGTGGCTTAACACAAGAAATTCAACACGCAATTCAGTCGACTGAACAAACGCGGGACAATGCATACATTCAGTTTCATCCTGAAGTGAAGAAGGGGAGAAGGGTGATTCAGGAGCAATGGGAGGCGGCTTTCGATAAAGTATAATAAAGTTTTAGGGTGAATCTATATGGCAAGGGTTGATCGATTCTTATCGCACAGGGATTCGCTCTAAATACATGAAAGATGATTCAAGGCGAAACACACGGAAATACCCATTGTTAAATAGAATCGAAACGGTTTCATGATCGACATTTGCAACATGGCCATTCATTTTAAAGACTCGGTGAACTACTTTTTCTCCAATGGTATACAAGGTGGAAATGCCTCCCGTGTTAAAAATAGAATTATTTATATTATATGATACCGCTTTCGAGAGATAAAATGATATTTTTACAGAATGCAAGCTATTCGAAGGAGGGAAATAAATTGGACGCTAATCGAATTATTTCGACGGTAGATTTGCATGTAGCGGGGGAGCCATTAAGAATTATAAAAAGTGGTGTTCCGCCAATCAAAGGCAGGACACAACCGGATCGGAGAGCATATTGCATGGAGCATCTGGATGGGCTCCGAAAAACATTAATGAATGAACCAAGAGGGCATCATGGCATGTATGGATGCATTATTACGTCGCCAGCAACGGAGGAAGCGGATTTTGGTGTGTTATTCATGCATAATGAGGGATGGAGTACCATGTGCGGTCATGGTATTATTGCCGTCGTTACAATGGTAATTGAAACCGGTGAATATATGGTAGAAGATGGTCATCGTAAATTTATTATCGACAGCCCCGCAGGTCAGGTCGTTGCTTATGCACATTGTGAGGGAAAGCAGGTAATTCATGTTTCATTTGAAAATGTGGCCTCATTTCTATATGAAAAAGATTACCCTGTAAAAATTGATAATCAGGAAATTACGGCTGATATTGCATTCGGCGGGGCTTTTTACGCAATTATTGATAGTAATGAATTACATGTACAGCTGGATCATGAATCCTTGCCAAAATTGCAGTCACTTGGTATGAAAATAAAATATGCGATCGAAGCAACTATTAATATTCAACACCCGCTGCAGGATGATCTAAAAGGAATTTACGGCGTTATCTTTTCAGGTAATCCTTCCAATAGCAATGCTGATTTGAAAAACGTAACCATATTTGCTGATCATCAAATTGACCGTTCCCCTTGTGGAACAGGTACAAGTGCCAGAGTAGCAGCATTATATGCAAATGGTGAATTGGAGAAAAGCGAATCATTTTTTCATGAAAGTATTACCGGCGGTGTATTTCAAAGTGCAGTGATTGCCGATGCAAAAGTAACGTCATTCGATGCTGTTATACCAGAAGTTTCCGGTACGGCAAGTATTACCGGTTTTCACCAATTTGTAGTGGATGAGAGGGATTTTCTGCCGGAAGGGTTTTTAATTTGAATTTTTGTGGCAGTTCCGGCTTGTGAAGCAGTTTCAAGGGTTGTTGATCAATCGTTTGATTAATGGAAGTCATGTAAGGAGAATAGATAAAAATGCCATCTGAAATGGATGGCTATTCTTTTTGTGAAAAAGGGCTTATAATACCTTTAGAATAGAAATAGAAAGGAAGCTTCCATGACACAAAGTATGATATTTTTTGATCTTGATAATACACTATTGAATGCGGAAAAAGAAGTTCCGCAATCAGCTAAACGGGCAATCCGGGCGCTTCAGAATGACGGGCATATCGTTGCGATTGCGACGGGGCGTACTCCATTTGCATTTGATCATTTGCTGGAGGAACTGGATATTGATACATATGTTTCGCTTAACGGACAATATGTAGTAAGCAAGGGTGAAGTGATTTACAGGAACCCACTAAATACAGAGGCATTGAAAGAACTGACGGCATCTGCACTTGAGCATGAACATCCAATTGTTTACATTGACCATAAGGATTGGACGTCAAACAAGGAAAATGATGCCTCTGTAAAACATGCAATCGGCGAGTTGAAAATCCCTCAGGAATTGAAATATGACCCGGATTATTATATCGGGCGCGATATTTATCAGGCATTGGTCTTCTGCACAGATGGGGAAGAGCAGGTGTATGAAGAACGTTTCGATCAATTCGATTTCATTCGCTGGCATCCAGTATCCGTTGATGTTTTGCCGCATGGCGGATCAAAAGCCAAAGGTATCGAAAAAGCAATTGAAAAAATGGGGATAGCACCCGAGAATGTCTATGCATTCGGTGATGGATTAAACGATATCGAAATGCTGCGCGCGGTTCAGAACAGTGTTGCGATGGGAAATGCCGAGGAAATAGTTAAGGAAGCGGCAAAATCTGTCACGAAAAGTGTGGATGAAGATGGCGTTGAGCATGGTCTGAAACTGGTTGGATTGCTTAAATAGTACTGTCATTCATAATAGAATAAATAACACAAATACTGACAAATTATTTCCCGGGCAATAATTTGTCAGTTTGTGTTTTTGGAAGATAAAGCTTTTCTACAAATACCCCATTTGTTTTGCCTCATATTTCAACTCATCACGAAAATTCGGATGCGCAATCCGGATTAATTCACTTGTCCTTTCCCGAATTGTTTGCCCGCGCAAACGGGCAATACCGTGTTCCGTGACCACATAATCAATATCATTCTTTGATGTCGAAATCGGTGTGCCGGGATCCAATGTTGGTCTAATTTTGGAAATGGAGTCGCCTTTAGCCGTCGAATGCAGGCAGAGTACACCACGTCCTCCTTCTGATAAATGCGAGGCAAGCTGGAAGTCAGACTGTCCGCCGGTTGACGACCAGTACGTACCACCGACTTTTTCCGAATTCGCTTGTCCAAGGAAATCAACCTCTACAGCTGCATTGATTGTCACCAGATTTTTCAACCCGGCAAGATTGGCTGCATTATTCGTCTTATTGACCGGCAGCATATACACATCTTCATTTTCATGGAGAAAATCATACAATTTTTGTGTCCCGTATGCGAAAGTTGCCGTCATTTTTCCTTTGTGAAACGGGTTGTTCGCATTTGTCACCGACCCGTTCCGGAACAATTCAATAATTTTTTCCGGAATCATTTCCGTATGAATGCTTAAATTCTGGTGGTTTTTCAAGTTATCGATGATTGCATTTGGTATCGACCCGAATCCAATTTGGAGTACATCATCATCTTTAATCAATTCCGCCACATACTCACCAATCACTTTATCTTTATCAGACAGTCGTGCTGGCGGCGCCTGCGGAATCGGTGCATCACTTCCAATCAATGCTGTTACATCTGAAATATGAATTTGATTCTCGCCAAATGTGCGCGGCATATTTTCATTTACCTCAAGAAGAACGGTTTTGGCAAATGGAAGTATCCCGGAAGTATGGTCACAATTCGTTCCAAGTGAAAAATAGCCATTTTCATCCATTGGGGATACAACCGCCATGATCACTTTATCGGTGGGTTGCTGTATCATCAGCCGCGGGATATCGGAAAAGTGATTTGGCAGCAGATCAATTTTCCTTTCCTTAAATGCTTTACGCTCCGTCGTACCCATGAACATACTGATGATTTTCAGCTTGTCCGGTGCAACATTGATAACCTCATTTGCCGAAAGCATTTGAAACAGCCGGTTACCATTTAATCCATCATACGTTTCTAATTGCTTCATTAATGTGTAGGGTTCTCCTGCTATGAGCGGGGTGATGATGTCCTCTCCTGGTTTTATGTGGGTAACTGCCTCTTCCGGAGTAGTACGTTTTTGCTGATAAAGCTGTATGTTATTCAATGGTGTATCCTCCTGCGTTTGGTTATAGATATAGTGTACTATATTTCTGTTTCGGATGTAGTGGTAGTTCATTATGCATTTTATAAAATTTAAACTGTATAAAAAACCTATATAATTACAATTTTTTATAGTGTTTATATTGTGTGCGACTTATGGTATAGTATAAAACGTATTAACAAACGTCCAGTTCCGCAGTTTGGGAGTGCGAGATTCATAGAGCAAGTATTATACTAAAATTTAGGGAGTGTTGTTACCAACATGAAAAACGTTTACAAAAGTTTTGCTATCTTGATGTTGATCATTCCAATGTTGTTACTGGCAGCATGTTCAGGTGATGAAGAATCCAAAGATAAAAATAGTGTGGAAGATAATGGTGAAAAACAAACAATCGTCTTTGCTGATGCGGGATGGGAAAGCCTGCGATTCCACAATTGGGTGGCACGCACGATTATTGAGGAAGGATATGGCTACCAGACGGATGTTACTTCCGGTTCAACCACTGTAACGCTTTTGGGCTTACAAGAAGGTGACATTAACGTATATATGGAAATATGGAAACAAAACATTAAAGATGCCTGGGAAAAAGCTGTCGACTCAGGCACAGTGAAGAAAGTATCGGTTAACTTTGATGATAATATTCAAGGCTTTTACGTTCCGACTTATGTCATTGAAGGAGATCCGGAGCGCGGAATTAAACCGATGGCGCCTGATCTTAAAACAACAAAAGACCTGCTGGAATATGCAGATGTATTTGATGGAAAACTTTATGGCTCACCGCTTGGCTGGAAGGCCGAAGAAATTTCCCAGCAGCAAATGGAAAAATACGGTCTGAAAGATAAATTTAAGTATATACAGCCCGGATCAGGCGCATCCCTCAAACAATCGATGGTTCAGCATTATGAAAAAGGGGAGCCGTGGGTCGGTTATATGTGGGGACCAACCTGGATGCTGGGCATGTATGATATGACATATTTGGAAGGTACATTCCCGCAAAACGATGTGCTTGTTGCCATTAATAAAGATTTGGAAGACACCGCACCAAAAGTTGTTGAGTTTTTGAGCAACTACCAAACAAGCGCTGATATTACCAATGCTGTACTTTCTGATATGAAAAAGAATGAAATTGAGGCTAAAGATGAAGCCAAAAAATGGCTAAAGAAAAATCCGGATATCTGGACGAAATGGGTACCGGATGATGTTGCTAAAAAAGTGAAGGATTCGTTGTAAGATGGAACATCCAGCTGCGGCTGGGTGTTTTTGTTTTGGTCAAAAAATCTCTACTTTTCCATTTTAGAGCCGATAAATTTGCTCACTTTTCGCTTTGGCACGGGGAATGGGGATTTTCAGATGTTTCAAGGCTGTAAAATCCCATTTTGCCGGCATTTTAATCAGTTTTGGTTTTTTTACTTTCGGGCGGTGTGTACTATAATTTAATGAAAAACGAGGTGGAGTTTATGATACTAAGGAAACGAAAAAAGCCGCGTCCACTTGCGAAGCTGGATGCGATTATTCCGAGGCTCTCACCGGCCTTTCCAAGATTAGCGGACATAAAAAAAGATGCGGCACAGCGGCAACGCGGCTATATCGGTGAAAAAAAGGTGGACTATTACCTCGACAATCTCGCCTCAAAACACACCATTCTACAGGATGTATGTCTTCGCGTTAATGGGAAAACAACCCAAATGGACACAGTCATTTCCGCCAACTATGCTACCTATATTGTTGATGCTAAGCATTACATGGATAAGATCATCTTTAACACGAACCTCAAACAGTTAACCCGCAGTGACGGAAAAATTGAATCCGGCTTCGAATATCCAATCACACAGGTCGAAAACCAAAAATTCCATTTGCAAAACTACTTCTTTCAACATAACATGCCCAACATCCCCATCTACTATTTTGTCGCCATTGCAGATCCCTCTACCATTATGGAAGTGGTCGGCGATGAGCAGGAACTCGCCAAAATAGTAGCACACGCCGCCCGGATTCCGTCCATGATTCTTGCCAAAGAAGATGAGTTGTCAAATGCCGGTGCGAACAAATTACAACATTGGAATATAGGGAAGCAGATCCTGCGCGATTGTATTGAGTATGATCGGGATATCATGCGGGAATATGGGATCATGTTGGATGATTTATCGCCTGGCGTAAGGTGTCTTAAGTGTAAGATGCTGGGGATGGGGCGGGTGTATGGCGGATGGAGATGCAGAAAATGTGGTGGTTTCTCAAGTAATGCCCATTTGGAGGCATTAAAAATATATTTATTATGCATGCCTTATATCACTAACAGCGAATGTATGCGATGGTTAGGAATAAACGGTAAAAATACAGCAACAAGGCTTATGAGAGATAGCGGATTGCAATTTGACCCAAGGCATAGAAGATGGATAGTAAAAAACTAATGCTTAAAAGGGAAAGAGCAGTGCCCAAATGGGAGACAACGCGCCGAAACGGGAGAGGGCAGTGCTCAAATGGGAGAGGACGCGCTTAAAAGGGAAAGAGCAGTGCCCAAATGGGAGACAACGCGCCGAAACGGGAGAGAGCAATGCCCAAATGGGAGAGGACGCGCTTAAAAGGGAGAGAGCATCCCCCAAATGGGAGAGAACGCATTAAAAAGGAATTAATAATATCTAATCGGTAGAATAATATCCCATCTCAGTTTCATATAAGAGGACAGGAGAGGTATACCCCTTAAAGAAACAGTCTGGCTTAATAAAAATCATTATGCTATTATGAAGGCGTGGAAAAACTGTAAGGAGTTTAAAACACCAAAGCAAATTCCGCCGCCTAAGAAAGGGGATTCAAATGCGTGAGATAATGAAGGCAAAACCAATTCCTAATATGTCTGGATGGCTCTTATGTGAATTCGATAATGGTGAAAAACGTTTTGTAGATATACGACCTTCGATGAAAGGGGTACTTATGAAGTTGGAGGAGCCAACCATTTTTGAACAGGTTTATGTTGATAGCGATGCTGGAACTGTTGCTTGGCCTAATGATCTTCATATAGATCCGGATACACTTATCATCGTGGAATAAAAATGAAAGATGTGAAAAATTTGGCTAAAATTGTAAAATCAGATGAAAATGGCGACTGGTTAGAAAGGGCATAGAAACCATCAATACAAACTGTAAGACAACACCGAAACTGCACTTCAGTTCGGTTGATTTTCGGCCCAAGCCGAAAATTCTTCCTATCAAAAAAAGCCATTCGGTCAATACCGAATGGCTTCCTTATGAATTTAGTAGAATCGCTTATAGCTATCAAAGTGTCGCTCCCAGTATGGGTTGTTCAGACTGGAAATTTCAACTCCGTCAGATCCGGCGTGGATGAAGCGGTTGCCGCCGAGATATATTCCCAGGTGGGAGATGCCGGATTTGTATGTATTCTCGAAAAATACAAGGTCTCCTACTTTCGGGTTGTTCACATAGAATGAGCGGTTGAAGTATCCGCTGCTGGATGTGCGGCTCATCTCTTTGCCTGCTTTATTGTACACGTACCAAATAAATCCGCTGCAGTCGAATCCTGATGGTGACTGGCCGCCCCATGCATAGCCGACGCCGTTCAAGCTCTTAGCTGTGCTGATCAGCTTATTAACGTTGTAGTCCGTATCAACGGCTGATGAACCGGAGCTAGAGCCGGAATTGGAATCCGAGCCGGAATCCGAATTAGATCCTGAACCTGCGTTAGAGGACTTAATATTCAGCTTCTGTCCAACATAAATAAGGCTTGATGAAAGTCCGTTCCAGCGCTTTAATTGTGCGACGGATACGCCGTAGCGTACGCCGATTTCAGATAGTGTATCGCCGGATTTGACCCGGTAAACATCGGTTGCGCCATCTGAATCTGATCCTGCCGATGCAGATCCACTGTTAGAGCTCGAGCCGGAAGAAGCCCCGTCCCTTGACACAACAAATACATCGCCGGGATAAATCAGCCATGAGTCGATATTGTTCCATCGCTTCAACTGGGATACTGTAATATTATGTTTTGCTGCGATGCCGCTCAGCGTGTCACCGCTTTTTACTTTATATGTACGTTTAGTAGAATTATTATTAGAATTAGTAGTAGAGTTAGATGATTTCGATGTTTCGATGACCTGGTTCGGGAAAATTAAGTTGCTGCTTAAATCGTTCCAGTCTTTCAAGTGTGCTACGGTTGTGTTGTATTTCTGTGCGATGCCCCATAATGAATCGCCGCTTTTCACCTTGTATGAAGCAGCTTCCGCATCTTGTGCGCCAATAAAAGCTGATGCAATAAAAGCACTTGCGGTTACCGACATAAATATTTTCTTGTTCGCCAAATCTGTTAATCTCCCTTCGTTTCAAATTTCCAGTTTTTATGTGAAATTATGTCTAAGTATAGCATGACAATGTAAAAATTTAATAGAAGATTACCGTATTTGTAATGTGAACGTAATATAGTAAACTTCTTGTAATTTAATAGGTTTACATACTTTTAATATCCCTATAAAGGAAAAAGCACTTCGTTCCCGGCTTAGCGCCTTACCCATCACACCTCTAACTATGTAAATAAAACTAAACATTAAAGTTATTTATTCTGCAGCACAGTTAGGTTATAATTGTGACAAATCTTATCGAAAATTGGAGATATATAGATGAAAGGAATAATTCTTGCGGGGGGAAGCGGTACAAGGCTTTACCCGCTGACGAGATCAATATCGAAACAGCTTCTGCCTGTATATGATAAGCCGATGATTTATTATCCTTTGTCCATTCTGATGCTTGCGGGGATTAAGGATATCCTCGTAATATCCACGCCGCAGGACTTGCCGCGGTTTGAGGAGCTGCTCGGTGATGGTTCCGAACTTGGCATTTCATTATCTTATCAGGACCAGCCATCTCCGGATGGGATTGCGCAGGCATTTGTAATGGCGGAGGACTTTATCGGAAATGATCGTGTTGCGCTCATTCTGGGTGATAACATTTTTTACGGACACAGCATTACCAACTTGCTTGAAAAAGCATCCAACCGCGAAAATGGTGCGACTATTTTTGGATACTATGTAAACAATCCGGAGCGGTTCGGGGTGATTGATTTCGATGGGAATGGCACGGTCAAATCAATTGTGGAAAAACCGCATCAGCCTGCATCGAATTACGCGGTTACCGGGCTGTATTTTTATGATAACCGGGTTGTTGATTTTGCTAAAAAACTAACACCTTCTGACCGGGGTGAACTCGAAATTACCGACTTGAATCAGATGTATCTGGAAGCGGGGGATCTGCAGGTTGAGCTGCTGGGAAGAGGGTTTGCCTGGCTGGATACTGGGACACACGAATCACTCCTCGAAGCTTCCCAGTTTATTGAAGTAATCGAAAAACGGCAAAGTCTGAAAATAGCCTGTCTTGAGGAAATTGCGTATTTGAAAGGCTACATTTCAAAAGAACAGCTGAAGGCACTCGCTGAAAAACTGCTCAAGAGCTCATATGGGCAGTATTTAGTGAAAAGTATCGATCGAAAATAAACAAACAGAGGTATGAACATGAACATAATTGAAACAAAACTTCCGGGAGTCCTGATTATTGAACCCGCTGTATTTGAAGATAACCGGGGCTTCTTTATGGAATCATACAATCAGAACAAGTTTGCGGAAAAGGGCATCCAAAACCAATTCGTGCAGGACAACCATTCCCTGTCTGCAGCAAAAGGCGTCCTCAGAGGGCTGCATTATCAGGCAAATCCAATGGCACAGGCGAAATTGGTCAGATGTACACGTGGTGAGATATTTGATGTTGCAGTTGATATTCGCAAAGATTCCCCGACATTCGGCCAGTGGACAGGCATCACGCTCAGCGCCGGTAACAAAAAGCAATTGCTCGTGCCGAAAGGGTTTGCCCATGGATTTTGCACATTGACCGAGAATGTCGAAGTGATGTACAAAGTTGATGCATTTTACTCGCCGGAACATGATAAAGGCATACGCTGGAACGATCCGGACATTGCCGTTGACTGGCCGGTTGATGAACCAATACTTTCCGAAAAAGATCAGCACCAGCCATTTCTGTCAGAGGCAGACATCAACTTTTAGGAGGAACATTGGCGATGAAATTACTTATTACAGGCGGCGTCGGATTCATCGGCAGTAATTTTGTCCGGTATATGCTGCAAAACTATCCGGAATACGAGGTAGTCAATCTGGATGCGCTGACCTACGCAGGGAATTTGGAAAACCTGAAAGGACTTGAAAACAATCCAAACTACACCTTCGTAAAAGCCGACATTACAGATCGTGCCACAGTGGAAACCTTGTTCAAAAAGGAAAATTTCGACACTGTCGTCAATTTTGCGGCTGAATCCCATGTTGACAGGAGCATCAACAATCCGGATGTGTTCGTCAGCACGAATATCATGGGAACCCAAGTATTGTTGGACACAGCCAAAAAATACGGCATCCAAAAATATGTGCAGGTTTCAACCGATGAAGTGTACGGATCGCTGGGCGGAGACGGGAGCTTTACGGAAAATACGCCGATTGCACCGAACAGTCCATATAGTGCCAGTAAAGCAAGCGCAGATCTGCTTGTCCGTTCCTATTACAAAACATACAACTTCCCAATTAACATTACACGCTGTTCCAATAATTACGGACCATATCAGTTTCCTGAAAAACTGATTCCATTAATGCTGAACAATGTTCGGGAAAATCGGCCCATTCCGATTTATGGCGATGGGCAAAACGTCCGTGACTGGATTTACGTGGAGGACCATAGTCGCGCCGTCGACCGGGTGCTTCATGACGGCATACCGGGTGAAATCTATAATATCGGCTCAAACAATGAGCACTCCAATCTGGAAATGGCAAAAATGCTCCTAAACCTGATGGATGCTCCTGAATCCCTGATAACCTTTGTTCCCGACCGAAAAGGCCACGATTTTCGGTATGCGATTGATGCATCGAAAATCCGGAATGAACTCGGCTGGGAAGCGGAATATTCATTTGAGACGGGACTTAAAGAAACAGTCAATTGGTATCTGAACAACCTGGACTGGCTGAATCATGTCGTATCAGGCGATTACCGAAATTATTACAAAACGTATTACTCCAGGTAAAGAAGGTGTAACATGATTGTTATTGTGACAGGCTCAAGCGGGCAACTTGGGTATGATATAATGAATGAGCTAAAAAGGACAAATTTCGACGTTTATGCACCGTCTAGTGATGAGCTGGATATGACGAATCAGGATAAGGTTTCGTCCTATGTCAAGCGTATCAACCCGGACGTGATCATTCATGCCGCGGCATATACAAATGTTGAAGAGGCTGAAACAGATCGGGAAACAGCATACAACGTCAATGTCAACGGTACGCGAAACATCGCTGCTGCCGCCGAAACAGTCAATGCAAGATTGTGTTATATCAGTACGGACTTTGTTTTCGACGGGACAGCCGCTCAGCCGTATGAGGAGTTCGATATACCCAATCCCATAAACGAATACGGGAAAACGAAATGGATGGGTGAAGAGCTCATTCGGGGTCTCTGTACGAAATGGTTTATTGTGCGGACCTCCTGGATTTTTGGTGAAAACGGAAAAAACTTTGTGTCAACGATGCTCAAGCTGGCGGAGACGAGAGATACATTGCAGGTTGTAGACGATGAGATCGGCTCTCCGACCTATACGCCGGATCTGGCAGCGTTTCTGACAGCACTCATTCAGACTGAAAAATATGGAATCTACCATGCCAGCAACACCGGCAAATGCTCCAGGCATGCATTGGCGGAAGCCATCTTTGAAGAAGCATGTATTGATATAAAGGTAGAGCCAATTATCAGCAGTCAGTTTGCCAGTAAAGTGACACGTCCGAAATATTCCGTGCTGGGGAATAATGCGCTAATCTATAATGGGTTCCAGCCCTTAAGGGAATGGAGAGAAGCATTAAAAGCGTATCTCAACCATATACAAAAAACTTAAAACCCTACTGGTCATCCGTAAATGATAGGAGAAAGAATTGTGACGTTAACAGCTATTGTTCGAGATTATATAAATAATATTAAAAAATACAAATACCTCATGTCAATTTTGGTACGAAAAGATATAAAGAAGAAATATAAGGACTCTGTACTGGGAGTATTGTGGAGTTTTTTGAATCCGTTGCTAATTATGATTGTCCTAACAATTGTTTTTTCTAATTTATTCGGGACGCAGATTTCCAATTTCCCGGTATATTTGCTGACGGCAAAACTGCTCCTTGATTTTTTTAAATCGAGCACCAATCAGGGAATGCGGTCAATGCGGGCCTATTCCGGTTTGATTAAAAAAGTGCCGATGCCAAAGTATATCTTTACTGCAGCAAAGGTTAACTCGAACTTTGTATTTTTCCTGATTTCCTTAACAGTCTTGATATTTGTAATGATTGTTACCACACATGGTGTGACATGGAATGTATTATACGCACCGATATTTTTGATATTTCTTTACTTATTCAGTTTTGGAGCTGCGCTAATTCTAGCAACCGTAATGGTGTTCTTTCGGGACGTTGAGCATTTGTATGCAGTGGCTATGACTGCACTTGGTTATGCTTCCGTTGTTTTTTATCCAGAGGAGATTATTCCGGAAAAATACATGTTTTTATTATGGTTTAATCCAGTCTATTATTATATCGAGGGTTTCAGGCAGGTGGTATATTACGGTACACCGCCTGACTTGTCCAATATCATAATGTGTATTGTTCTGGGTATTGGAGCAACTGTTGTGGGCATGTACGTCTTTCAGAAAAATCAGGATAAATTTATTCTTCACGTGTAGGTGAAAACATGACAAAAAACAGTATTGTTGTTGACAATGTAACGATGAAATATATGCTCTCTACTGAAAAAATTGAGAGTGTAAAGGAATATATAGTTAGGAAAATTAAAGGCAATATGAAGTACAATCATTTTCATGCTTTGAATGATGTCAGTTTTACAATTGGGAGTGGTGATCGTGTTGGAGTGATTGGCCACAATGGTGCCGGCAAAAGTACATTGCTTAAAATCATTTCTGGCGTAATTCGGCCATCAAAGGGTAATGTAACGGTAAATGGAAATATTGCCCCGCTGCTTGAACTGGGTGCAGGCTTTGACCCGGATTTCACCGGTGCGGAGAACATCTACTTGAATGGTGCATTGCTTGGTAAGTCAAGAGAATTTCTGGAAGCACGCTACCAAGAGATTGTTGATTATTCGGAACTGGGGGAATTCATTGATGTTCCTGTTAAAAACTATTCAACAGGCATGCGTGCCAAACTTGGTTTTTCCATTGCAACACAAATTGACCCCGACATTTTGATTGTTGATGAGGTGTTGGCAGTAGGGGACCAGAAATTTAAGAAAAAGAGCTTTCAAACAATGAAAGAACTGATGGCAAGCGGCAAAACGGTCGTCATGGTTTCACATAATTTAGGTCAAATTCAAAATATGATGGATAAGGTAATTTGGCTGGAAAAAGGCAAAGTGATGGATTTTGGCGATGCAAAGACGGTTATCGACAAGTATAAGGCATCCATAAACAATGACTAAGAAAAATAGCTTTGAGGAGTGAGGGTATGAGCACAAATATTTATGTCGCACATCATAAGGAAGGGTATTTCCTACAGACAGATGAAATTACACCAATACATGTTGGAAAAGGAAAAGGCAACAAAGATTTGGGAATCATCGGTGACGATACCGGCGACAACATTTCCAAGAAGAATGACAACTATTGCGAAATGACGGCACTTTATTGGATCTGGAAAAATGAGCAGCATGCTGACAATACCGGACTGATGCATTACCGCAGATATTTTGACTTTGCTGATACGTATAAGGATCATCACCAGACCGAAGTTTTCTTGAATGGTCAAGTGTTTGACTTTGAGAAATATGGTCAAGAGGCACCCAACCAGATTAATGCGCTGATGGAAGAATACGATATTATTCTGCCTGAACCGCATACAATGCCATTTAGCGTTGAATCCAATTACCGGGACGTTCATCATTCAGAAGATTTGGATACATTACGCGAAATTATTGAAGAAAAGTATCCAAAATACATAGATGCATTTGATACGTGTATGAAAAGAGAATCATTTTTCCTGTTCAATATGTTTGTAACCAAGCGGGAAATATTTGAGCAATATGCGGAATGGGTATTTGATGTCTTATTTGAATTGGAAGACCGAATTGATATCCGGTATTACAACGTATATCAGGCACGGATTTTTGGATTTCTGACCGAACGGCTTCTCGGCGTGTTTATGGAAAAATATCTGCAGGACCATCCGGATACAAAGGTGAAATATTTAAAAGTATTAAACTTGGCTGGCGCTGTAACACTTCCTTTTCCAGAGGTCGATTTAAGTGACGTGAAAGATGGTGACATCAATATTGTCGTAAGCTCAGATGAAAATTATGTGCCGCATCTAAGTGCATTGTTTGCTTCGATTGAGGAGAATGCCAGTCCGGATCATCGCTATAATATTTTTATTTTGTCATCCAACATTAGTGCAGACAGTCTGAAAAATGTAAAACAGCTTTTGACGGTTGGCAACAAGGACATAAACATGCATGTCATCCCGGTAGACAATTTCTTTGGCACAGGATTCAGGAGCAACCATACATTACCATCGTTTGCAACGTACAATCGTTTTGTCATTTTCTATCTGCTTAAAGACCTTAAGCGGCTGCTTTACCTTGACTCGGATATGGTTGTATTGGATGATCTAGTCGATTTGTTCAGAACGGATATGGGTGAATATCCGTTGGCCGCTGTGCCCGACTACATTATGACCAGATGCCTGAATATAAAGGTAAATCTTCCGGACGGTTACCCGGATCTGAAGACATACTTGAAAACTGAATTGAAGATGGATCATGAAGATATCGCCAATTACTTCAATGCGGGACTGATGCTCATTAATTTTGAGAATATGGATCCCGAAATGGTTGGCGATGAATTGATGGATGAGGCACAACAGAACAAGTATTATTTTCAGGACCAGGACATCCTGAATAAATACTTCAGAAAAAACTTTATACTGCTGCCATCCGAATACAATGTCTTTAACAGTTTGAATCAGGAGTTTGCTAATATTCCGTGGACCAGCATGAAAAAGGTTCAAGATGCTAAGCAACATCCAAAAATTATTCATTTTGCAGCGGCACATAACAAACCATGGAAGAACATTGGCGTGCCATTTGATCATTATTATTGGAGTTATTTGCGAAAAACACCATATTACGAACGTGTGATGTTGAGCATGAGGAAACAGGAACGATCTATGGTTGAAGCGCTGGAAGAGACGTTAACGTCGAAACGAATGCTGAATGCAGTAAAGCGGACAGCAAAGAACAAGTTGCGGAACACCGTTGTCCACCGTGCCTACCATAAGGTGAAATCGAGAGGCTAGCTTGTAACACTGCACTGCTTTAAAAGGTGGGGGATATATTGAAGGCTATTTTACACATCGGCACCGAAAAGACGGGAACTACAACAATTCAAAATGGTCTAAGGCTAAACAAAAAGAAGTTGTATAAAAAAGGATACTTTGTCCCTGAAAGTTTAAGTGGTGGGCTTGGTAAATGTAATCATGTCAAGCTGGCATGCTATGCTATGAATGATATAAAAGAGAATAACTTGAAAAAGCTGGAAGGAATCAATCAACAGAAACAAATGAGGAGTTATCGTCAACAAGTCCAGGAAAAGTTTCGCGAGGAATTAGATGGATGCACTGTTTCGAATGTGATTTTATCCAATGAGCATTGTTCCTCAAGATTGGTGCAACCAAGGGAAATTAGTCGGTTGAAGGCGTTTTTGGATTGTTTTTTTGATGAAGTTAAGATTATAGTTTACCTGAGAAGACAGGAGGAGCTTTTAATTAGTGGATTTTCAACCGCGATAACCACAGGTTCCAAACATAAGATGATTTCTCCGGAAAAATATTCAAAGCAAGTTAACCGGTTTAATTATTACCAGTTGCTTAATAAGTGGTCAAAGGTCTTTGGAAAGGGAAATATAGATGTGAATGTATTCGAACCTTCAAACCTGAAAGGTGGAGATGTATTTATTGATTTTATGCGTAAATTCAAAGTTAGGCGTATAAAAGTTCCCAAAAAAAAATACAATACCTCGTTAAACTTCCCTAAGCTGGAATTTTTGCGCAGGATTAATAAAGATGTTCCGCGGATGTCAGGAAATAAAGTGAACCCACGTTGGCGCGCAATTTTAAGGGCATTAGAGGAACTTGACTACCCCGGTCCAAGTGTTAATGAATTACTGACAGATGAATATGTTGGAATCTATGATGAATCAAACCGGAAAGTAGCTAAAGAATATCTGGGTAGAATGGACGGCCAGCTATTTGGCAATCAAGGCAACTACAAGGCCAAAAGTGGAGTTGGTTTAGAATTATCTGATGATGAATTTTTGAAAATGTTCAGGGAAGTAAGTTTGAAAATAGAGCGAAACTAATTTGTAATTATCAGGAGTGTAAATGATGAAAAAAACACTGTACATTCATATTGGGAGTGCTAAAACGGCAACATCCTCGATTCAGGAGTCGTTTTACCAAAACAAGGAGTATTTGAAGGACAGGGGACTTCTGTATCCTGTAAGCCCTACTTTTCCCAAGATGACAGCACAGCATGATATTTCGTTCTCCGTTGTGGGAAAAATATGCGGCTGGTTGAACAAACCGGAAATACATTCATCCAGAGAGCCTGTTGAGAAACTGTTGAACCGGATTAGAAAGACAGACTGCGAAAAAGTATTGATTTCATCAGAGACATTTTTCGATGTTTATAAAACAATCGATGAATTAAAACTTCTAAAAGATGCTTTTGATGACTTTGATGTAAAAGTCGTCATCTATTTGCGCAGGTATGATGATTATTTTATTTCTATGGCAGAACACAATGAACGGGTTGCCAGTCCTCACGCGCCAGCACGAATTAATGTACCCCAAATATTAAAGAGACTAAGTCCGTATGGCCCGAGGCTTGACAAATGGGCACTTGTCTTTGGTGTTAAGAATATGATTGTCCGTCCGTTCAATAAAGACGTATTTAATAACGGTAATATAATCGATGATTTGTTGAATGTTATCGGTATTGAACGTACAGAGGATTACAAGGAAACGTCCACTGTTAATGAGTCGTTAAGTTTTCAGCGATATGAGCTGTTAAGAAGAATGCGGGCAAGGTTGGATAACAATCAAAAACGTAATTATAATCAAAAAGCGCGGCACAAGGTGATTGAATCACTTCCAGACGACTTGTTGAACAAGGGGAAGGGTAAAGATATTCTAAATTATAAGCAGCGTCGTGAAGTGCTGGATCACTTTGAAGAAGATTGCAGGTACATTAAAGGCAAATACTGGAACAGCGACAGTGAATTTTTTGCTGAGCTGAATGAGAATTCTTATGACAATGAGGATGTCAAACTTGAACAGAAGGATCTTCTTGAGTTGATTGATTATTTATGTAATGAAGTTGACAAGAAACGCTAGAGTTGGAAAATTCGTTTCCAGCCAGCTCTTTCAAAAAGGAGAGGAGTGATAGTCGTTGTCAATTAATAATATTAAGGAAGTAATTTTACATGTTGGGTTACATAAAACAGGAACGACAAGTATTCAAGAAACAATGTTCAATAAGACAAATAACGATGCCTTACTAAAAGAAGGTGTTTTATATCCAAGGTGTTGGGTTCCCAATCATTCGGTACCTTTATATAGCGCCTTTTGTGAAAAACCAGAGACATACCACGCTAATATTATCCGCGGATTGTCAAAGGAAGAAATAGAACAGACAAATAGAAATAACTTAGATAAACTTAAAGCGCTTTTGGAGGAAACTGATGCAAAAAAGCTGGTTTTATCTGGGGAAGATTTATCAATGTTGTTCAAATCAAATATTGAAAGTTTCAAACAGTACCTGGAAGGAATTGGTCTCACACAGGCCAAATTCAGGGTGATTACGTACACAAGGAACCCGGTGAAATGGGCTATAAGCATGATTCAGCAACGAATGAAGGCGGGACAGAAGTACGAAAATATTTTTGATAATCTGATAAGCGGTATTTTACCAAGATTATTTGTAGATAGAATTGGTAATTTTGTAGAAGTGTTTGGAAAAGAAGCCGTAGAGGTATTCCCATTTGAGGATGCAGTGAAGCATGAATTTGGGCCAGTGGGGCATTTTTTGGTGGAGATTGGCATTGATAAGCATACTATCAATGGAATAAAAAAGATAAGTACGAATCCAAGCATGTCTATGTTCACAGGTAACCTGCTTGCTCACATAAATGAAGAAGTTCCAATTATTAAAGGCGGCAAGATGAATGAAAAACGTTATGAAAAAGATTATTTTCCATTGTATGAGATCAAAGGGGAAAAATACGATATTACCGTAAATGAAAAGCAGATTATTAAAGCTGTCACGAAGATTGATAATGATTGGCTCAACGACAACTTTAATATTAGTTATCAAAATGAAGAAATTGTAGATGGACACAATTTTGCTCATATGGAAACAACCTTCAAGGATATAAAAAGGATATATCCTATCCTTTCAAAGACTTTACGAAATAGTATGATTAAATATATGGAGCAAAAACTGAAGCTTCCCTCTCATTTAAAAAAGCCTTGTGCGAATCTTATAGAGGAACTGTTAAGCATGGAAAAGAAACTAACTGCTATTGAAGAGCAGGAGCAAAATTTTCAAAATATCCTTGGTGTGAACAAAAAGCTTGATAAAGGTGTTATGTATCGGGAATTGGCGCTGCTTATGGAGGCATATGATCAAATTGATGCTGCTGAAATATTCATGGGAAGGGCAAAGCTATTCCGGCCAAATGGGCTGTTTATTAAGGATAAGCATGAGCAGTACAAGAAAAGAATTAAAGATAAGTGACATACAAAGGTTGTAACCCAATGAAAAAAGTTGCTGTTCACATCGTTACATTTAATAGCGAAGATGATATCAAGCCGTGCATCGAAGCGGTGCTCGGGCAATCACATCCGGTCCACTCCATCATCGTGGTGGACAATCATTCACACGATCATACGTGCAAGGTGGTAAAATCGTTTGGCCCGAAGACCGTGACATTGATCGAGAACAAAGCCAACACCGGCTTTACCGGCGGACACAATCTGGCTATCCAAGAGAATCCGGATGCCGATTATGTGCTGGTGCTGAACCCGGATGTCACATTGCATCCGGATTACATCAAAGCAATTATCACGGAAATGGAGCAGGACCCTACCATTGGGATGGCAACCGGCAAGCTGTACAGGGACAGCGGCAACAAAATACTTGATACGACCGGGATCAATATCAAAAAGAATTTCCGGGCGTATGACCGGGGGTCCGGTGAGACGGATACCGGGCAGTATGATGGCAAAACAGCCATTTTTGGGGTGTCCGGTGCGGCGGCGGTGTACCGCTACGAAATGATTAACGCGGTCAGCATCAATCACGAATTTTATGACGATCATTTTTTCGCGTATAAGGAAGATATTGATGTGAGCTGGCGGGCGAACATTACGGGCTGGAAAGCGGTTTTTGTGCCGGATGCGACGGCAACGCATGAACGGGGTTGGGCGGTCAGTAAAAGCCGTACGGACATTTCCCTGAAAATCAGGCAGCATTCGTACATCAACCGCTACTACTTTATGGTCAAAAATTGCCCGCTTTTAACCTTGGTACGTTTCCTTCCAGCAATATTATTATATGAATTTTGTCAAAATTCATATATACTAATAAAAGAACCGCAAATTTTGTCAATCTGGCGGGAATTCCGGAAAAATCGGAAACAGATGCAGAAGGCAAGGAGGCTGATCCAAGCCCAACGATCGGTTTCCGCTGAAAAAATCCGAACATACTTTAAAGGGATTTGGTAGCATATGAAGGATATCAGCATTATTATCGTCAATTACAATACGAAAATCATTACAGCGGATGCAATTCATTCCATCCGAAATTCAGATACGTCGTATACGTATGAAATCATTTTGGTCGATAATGCGTCATCGGACAGATCAGTTGAATATATGGAGCAGCAATTTGATGATGTGAAGATCATCGCAAATGATAAAAATCTCGGGTTTGCCAAGGCGAATAACCAGGCGATTCGTGAGGCGGAAGGAAGGTATATCCTGCTTCTGAATTCCGATACGCTCATCCGTGAAGATACACTGGATATGATGACTGCCTATATGGATCAGCACCCGGACATCGGTGCATCCGGCTGCAGGGTCGTTCTTGGTGACGGACAGCTTGATAAAGCATGCAAGCGCGGGTTTCCGACACCGTCCGCTTCCTTCTTTTATATGACCGGATTGAGCAAAATTTTTCCGAACAGCAGAAAACTAAACCATTACCATATGGGTTATATAGATGAATTCCAGGAAGCGCCTGTCGACTGCCTGGTCGGTGCATTTATGATGGTGCGCAAAGAAACGATTGATCAGGTTGGTCTGCTTGATGAAACGTACTTCATGTACGGGGAGGATATTGACTGGTGCTACCGGATAAAAGAGGCCGGCTGGAGGATTACCTACAATCCGCAGACAACAATTATCCATCTGAAGGGTGCGAGCAATAAGCAGAAGTCGAATAAAGTGTTGTTTGAATTCCACCGGGCCATGATTATTTTTTACAAAAAACATATGCTGGACAAGTATTCGAAACCGGTGAACACCGCAGTATACGCATCGATTCTGGCTAAATTTATACTGGCCTATTTGTCCAATTTACGAAAGAAGAAAAAAGCGACATCTTAAGGAGGTTTCTAAATCATGTACGATTATTTAATTGTTGGATCCGGACTGTTTGGTTCCACATTTGCCTATGAGGCGCATAAACGCGGGAAGAAATGTCTTGTGATTGATAAGCGGGACCATATCGGCGGAAATGTCTATTGCGAAGATGTGGAAGGGGTCAATGTACATAAATATGGCGCGCATATTTTCCATACGAACAATAAAGAAATCTGGGAATATGTGAATCAGTTTGTCGAGTTTAATCGGTACACAAACTCACCGGTCGCCAACTACAAAGGTGAAATCTACAACATGCCGTTCAACATGAATACGTTTAACAAATTGTGGGGTGCTGTCACACCGGATGAAGCGGCAGCAAAAATTGAAGAGCAAAAACAGAATGCCGGCATCGATAAGCCGAAAAACCTGGAAGAACAGGCGATTTCACTTGTTGGAAACGATATTTACGAAAAACTGATCAAAGGCTATACCGAAAAACAATGGGGCCGGTCATGCACCGATTTACCGGCATTCATTATTAAGCGGCTTCCGGTACGGTTTACATATGATAACAACTATTTTAATGACCGCTACCAGGGAATTCCAATCGGCGGCTACAACAAAATCATCGAAAAAATGCTGGAAAATACCGATGTTCAGCTGTATACGGATTTCTTTGAGAATCGGAAAGAACTGATGGCCAAGGCAGACAAGGTCGTCTTCACCGGCATGATTGATCAGTATTTCAATTATGAGCATGGGGTGCTGGAATACCGCAGCCTTGATTTCGAACATGAAATTCATGATATGCCAAACTATCAGGGCAATGCCGTTGTCAATTACACAGATCGTGAAACACCGTACACCCGCATGATCGAACATAAACATTTTGAATTCGGCACACAGGATAAAACCGTTGTGACGAAAGAATATCCGAAAGAGTGGCAGCATGGGGATGAACCATACTATCCGGTCAATGATACACGGAACAATGATTTGTATAAGAAATATAAGGAACTTGCCGATGCACAGGAGAATGTCATTTTCGGGGGACGGCTTGGGACATATAAATATTATGATATGCACCAGGTCATCGCAGCAGCATTGCGGACAGTGGAAAAAGAACTGGACAGCTGAAGCCGGAACCACATTAACAAATCGGGAGCCGAGGTAAATGATTAGAGGAAGAGAACGATTCCTGGCAAATTTATACATGATCATGGATTTTCTGGTCATCCATCTGGCATTTTTGGCAGCCTGGTACATCCGTTTTGTCATCATTTACAGTGGTGACGCGGGATTCCTGCCATTTCCGGTATATGCCTTCTGGAGTTCCATGTACAGTGTCATTTTTATTCTGATGGGAATGATGTTCGCATTATATGTTCCCAAACGGAAGAAGCGATTCCTGTTTGAAATGGCCAAGGTCATCCAGCTGCATGTGCTGAGTGGATTCTTCATTCTGAGTACCTTGTTTTTGTTTAAAACGTTGGACTTTTCGAGGATTTATCTGTTCCTGTTTTTTATCTTTGCTGTTGTGTTCACGCTGACATTCCGGCTTATCGTCAAGGCAACGATGAACCGGATGCGCAACAAAGGGTACAACAAACAGTTCGCACTGGTGTTGGGCGATGGAATGCAGGGGAAGGCTTATTGTGAGAAACTGCGCAAACATCCGGAATATGGTGTCGAGATTATCGGGTTTTTAATCGATAAGCCAACATTGCCGGATCGGGCAAACGTTATTGGGAAGATTCATGACCTGGAACGAATACTGGAGGAAAAAATTGTGGATGAGGTTGTCATCGCACTCTCACAAATCCGGCACGATAACTTGCGGTACATCATTTCGGTTTGTGAGCGAAAAGGGATTCGCACAACCATTATTCCGGATTATTATAACTTTCTTCCGGCAAAGCCGTATATGGACAGCATTGAGGGAATACCTGTTATTAATGTTCGTGATGTACCGCTGCACGAAGCGAAAAACGTCATGACGAAAAGGGTGTTTGATATCCTATTCTCCCTGGTGGCGTTAATCATTACGATGCCGGTTATGCTGATCATTGCCATTGGCATCAAAATAACCTCACCCGGTCCTGTCATTTTCAAACAGGAGCGTGTCGGAAAAGACAGCCGGCCGTTTGTCATGTATAAATTTAGATCGATGAAAGTGAAGGAAGTTGATTCGGAAACAACATGGACGCCAAAAGATACGGATGCGAAGACGAAATTCGGAGACTTTTTACGAAAAACAAGCCTTGATGAGCTGCCCCAGTTTTATAACGTGTTAAAAGGCAATATGAGCGTCATCGGACCACGGGCGGAGCGGCCGTATTTTGTAGAGAAGTTCAAAGAGGAAATCCCGAAATACATGGTCAAGCATCAGGTTCGGCCCGGTATCACCGGGTGGGCACAGGTGAATGGACTGCGCGGTGATACATCAATCCGTGACCGAATCAATCACGATATATACTACATTGAAAACTGGAGCTTTTTACTTGATTTAAAAATCGTTCTGCTGACAATCAAGGGCGGACTCATTAACAATGGCGAATAATGTCGCCTTCTGTTGTTGAATCGTGTAAAATAATTGTAAATAATTTCACAATGGATTGGATTTCGTCTAATCTTTTGTTTAAATAGATGGTGAAACGATAAAATAAATGAATCTAAAAACGCAAAATTTGAGGAGGTATCCACTAAAATGAGCAACATAAAAAAAGCAATTATTCCTGCAGCGGGACTCGGAACAAGATTTCTACCAGCGACAAAGGCGATGCCAAAGGAAATGCTGCCGATCGTGGACAAGCCAACCATCCAATATATCGTAGAAGAAGCAATTGAATCCGGCATCGAGGATATTATCATTGTAACTGGAAAAGGAAAGCGTGCCATTGAGGATCATTTCGACTACAACTTCGAGCTGGAAGATAATCTGATGAAAAAAGGCAAGTATGAACTGCTTGAAAAAGTACAGAAATCTTCCAATGTTGAACTTCATTTTATCCGTCAAAAAGAACCAAAAGGACTGGGACATGCGGTATGGAGTGCCCGCAAGTTTATCGGGGACGAGCCATTTGCTGTTTTGCTCGGTGATGATATCGTACAATCGGAAACACCGTGTCTCAAGCAGCTGATGGACCAATATGATGAAACAGGCTCATCGGTAATTGGTGTTCAGCAGGTTGAACAGGATCAGACACACCGTTACGGCATTATCGATCCGTTAACGATTGAAGGCCGCCGTTATCAGGTAAGCAATTTTGTGGAGAAGCCGGAACAAGGAACTGCGCCATCTAACCTTGCTATTATGGGACGATACATTCTGAACCCGGAAATCATCACATTCCTGGATAAACAGGAAACCGGTGCTGGCGGAGAAATTCAATTAACCGATGCTATTCAGAAGCTGAATGAGCTTCAGAATGTCTATGCATATGATTTCGAAGGCCGCCGTTATGATGTCGGCGAAAAGCTCGGCTTTATTAAAACAACGATTGAGATGGCCCTTGAAAACGATGAAATAAAACAGGATTTGCAAGTTTTTCTTGATGGACTGCTGGCAAAAGAGAAAGAATTATCGTAGCTTGAAAGATGAATAGATTTTGTTGCTCCAATGAACTTGGAGCTTATTTTTTATTGATTTGCGAGGTTGATAGTCGTGGCGATATTAGTAACAGGCGGTGCCGGTTATATCGGAAGTCATACCGTCTTGTATTTGAAGGAACAGGGAGAAGATGTTATTGTGCTTGATGACCTGTCAAAAGGACATCACGATGCATTAATGGGAACTGGACTCTACCGTGGTACAGTGGGCGATAAGAAACTGCTGGATTCCATTTTTACAAACCACCGGATTGATGCGGTCATCCATTTTGCGGCAAGCTCTCTTGTCGGGGAAAGTGTCAATGATCCATTGACGTTCTATGAAAACAATGTAACGGAAACTTGTTGCTTGCTGCAGAAAATGAATGAGCATCATGTCAAACATATCGTATTCTCATCGACTGCAGCTGTATACGGAGAGCCGAAATTCATTCCCATTCAGGAAAAAGATGAAACAATGCCTGCCAATCCGTATGGTGAAACAAAACATGCTGTCGAAAAAATGCTTCATTGGAGCGACCAGGCCTATGGAATCAAGTCCATCAGCCTGCGTTATTTCAATGCAGCAGGAGCAGATCCGCTGGGCAGAATTGGCGAGGATCACAAGCCTGAGTCCCATTTAATCCCAATTGTGCTTGAGGTTGCCTTGGGACAGCGGGAATTTGTCAAGATTTTCGGTAACGATTATAATACAGATGATGGGACTTGTGTCCGTGACTATATTCATGTCATGGATCTCGCCCAGGCACATTACCTGGCAGTACAGAAATTGAAGAAAACGAACGAAAGTACTATATATAATCTGGGAAACGGGCAAGGTTTCTCGGTAAAGCAGGTAGTAGACGCCTGCCGTAATGTAACGGGATTATTTATTGGGTCAAAACCGGCACCAAGACGCGGAGGAGATCCCGCTACACTGATTGCATCCTCCGAAAAAGCCAGGGATGAACTGGATTGGCTGCCGCAGTATCCGGAACTGGAGACGATGGTGTCTCATGCCTGGAATTGGCACCGGCACCATAAGAACGGATTTAACAGATAGATAATCGAATGATCATCTTGGGGAGAGGAAGAAGAGGTATAAAATATGAGTGAAAATCGAAGGATGAGCAGACACCAAAAGCCAAGAAAACTTAAACGATGGGTCAAAGTGGTTATCCTACTAATCGGTCTATTATTTGTCGGCACCACGGCATATGCTGCTTCGGTATACATGGATGCGAAAAGCACCGTTAATAAAGAAGTGTTTCAAGCAGTGGACTCTATTGATGAGAATGTCGGTAAAGATAAAATCAGCAAAGAAGAACCACTCAACATTCTGCTGCTTGGCGTGGATAAACGTCCCGGCGACACCGGTCGTTCTGATGCGTTGATGGTACTGTCTCTAAGACCGGGCGAGGATAAAATGAAAATCGTCAGTATCCCGCGTGATACACGTGTAGATATTGCCGGCCAGGATTATGGCTATGACAAAATCAATCACGCATTTGCATTCGGCGGTGCAGGCAAGTCGGTTGCAACCGTTGAGGACTTTCTGGACATCGAACTCGATTATTATGTTTCGATGAATATGCAGGGACTATCAGACATGGTTGATGCAATCGGCGGCATTACCGTCAATAACGAGATTGAATGGTATGACGAAGGGTATTACAAAAAAGGCTATCACTATGAAAAAGGTAAAATTAAGCTGAACGGTCCGAAAACAATGGGCTATGTCCGCATGCGTCATTTGGACCCGCGCGGCGATTTGGGACGAACGATGCGTGAACGTCAGGTAATTAAGGCAGTGATCAATAAAGGTGCCAGCTTCAATTCCGTCGGTAAAATTGGTGACATGCTGGACGTACTCGGCAAAAATATGTCTACCAATCTTGATTTCGAGGATATGAAAGGTCTGTTCCTGAACTACCGTAACGTCCGTAAAAATATAGAAACCTATCGGGTCGAAGGCGAACCAACCAACATCGAAGGCGTCTTCTACTTCGAAACACCAGAAGAAGAAATACAAAAAGTGCATGATATGTTGTCGAAAAAAGAATAGGGAAGCATGGGTGTGGTCCTCATGCTTCCTTCAGGGATCAAAGCTAGGCGGGAGAAGACAATTGTGTTCTCCCGCCTAGTTTTATGCCAGGAGCCTGGGAAGCAGAAGCCCCCCACCTAGTAAAAAAGTTATATATCATTCTAACAATATATGGTATAATCTTCGTTGTATATGTAACATGCTATACAAATTGTTGAACATCCGAGAAAAATGGAGGTAAACCTAATGGAAGAAACGATATCCCTCAAAGAAATTTTTGAGGTCATTAAGAAACGCCTTCTGCTGATTATCAGCCTGATGGTAGGAGCGGCGGTGCTTGCGGCTATTATTAGTTATTTCGTCCTAACGCCATCCTACGAGGCAAGTTCACAGTTCATTGTCAATCAGAGCCAGCAGAAATCAGACGCCCCGTACAGTGTCAGTGACATCCAAACAAGCCAGGAATTGATTAATACGTATAATGTCATTATTAAAAGTCCAGCCATTCTGGAAGATGTCGTCAAGAAACTTAATCTGGACTACTCGGCAGATCAGCTGAAAAACAAACTGGCCGTTGCAAATGCTGAAAAATCACAGGTCGTGACCGTGACCGCAACCGATACAAGCCCGAATCAGGCACAACAAATTGCCAATACAACAGTCCGTGTATTTCAGAAAAATATTCCGGACATTATGAACGTCGATAATGTCAGCATCCTGTCAAAGGCAGATGTCGGCAGCAATCCGGCACCGGTAAGTCCGAAACCAATGCTGAATATTGCCATCGCGCTTGTGCTCGGCGGCATGATTGGTGTGGGAATTGCCTTTTTATTGGAATACCTGGATAACACGATTAAAACAGAAGCCGATATTGAACATAAACTTAATGTACCGGTACTAGGTACAATTGCACATATTACGGATGATGATATCCGTCCTGTCCAAAATCTGAGAAGAAGGAGTGGGTCTGATGGCGTCTAAACGAAACAAGAAAAAAAGCAATGTCCGGACACTGATTGCCAACAATAACCCGCGCTCTCCAATATCAGAGCAGTACCGGACCATCCGTACCAATCTGCAGTTTTCTTCCGTCGATGAAACATTGCAGGCAATCATGGTAACCTCATCCGGACCAGATGAAGGAAAATCAATGACCACAGCAAATCTGGCTGTTGTCTATGCACAGCAGGGGAAAAAGGTATTGCTGATTGATGGTGACCTGCGAAAACCGACTGTACACTATACATTTCGCCTCGATAATCTGAACGGATTAAGCAATGTACTTGTCGGGGATAACCAATTAACCGAAGCAATTATAACCAGTGATGTCGAAAACCTGGATGTCATGACAAGCGGACCGATTCCGCCAAACCCATCTGAACTGCTTGGCTCCAACAAAATGCAAAAGCTGCTAGATGAAGCACGTCAAATGTATGATGTTATTCTGTTTGACACGCCGCCACTGCTCGCCGTGACTGATGCACAGTTACTGGCAGGCCTGTGTGACGGGTCAATACTAATCGTCAGAAGCAACGTAACGGAAAATGATGGCGCGGAAAAATCAGTAGAGCTGTTACAACATGCAAATGCCAAATTGCTTGGTACCGTTTTGAATGACCACAGTAAAAAAGATACCAATTATTATTACTATTATGGAAAATAAAGTAAACGCTAGTTTTCTTCCTAAGTCCTTTCTGCTATAATTCCTTTATTGGGTCTATGGACTCAGTTTTTGGAATTAAAAGGGGGAAATGAGATGATTGACATTCATTGCCACATCCTGCCGGGCATCGATGATGGTGCTGCAACACTGGATGATAGTATTAACATGGCAAAAGAAGCCGCGGAACAAGGCATTACAAAGATAGCAGCCACACCGCATCACAAGAGCACTCATTTTGACAATTACGGACAGGACATTATCGGTATGGTAGCTTATTTAAATGGGAAGCTGCAGGAGCAGAACATACCTGTGGAAATTCTGCCGGGGCAGGAGACCAGGGTGTACGGGGAAATGGTGGAGGATCTCAAAAAAGGCGAGGTAATCCCGATCAACGGAACCCAATATGTACTGGTGGAATTCCCGCATAATCATGTGCCGAATTATGCCAGACAGCTGCTGTTTGACCTGCAGATTGCCGGCTACAAACCTGTAATCGTCCATCCGGAACGCAACACAGAACTGCAGGAGAATACAGATAAATTGTACCGGATGGTGAAAAGCGGTGCATTGACTCAGATTACTGCCGGCAGTCTATTAGGCAAAACCGGCAAACGGGTACAGAAATTCGCCGATCAGCTTGTCGAAGCAAATCTGACACACTTCATCGCATCGGATGCGCACGATATAAAGAAGCGCACGTTTCATATGCGGGAGGCATTTGGATATATTAGAAAACAATACGGGAAAGCTTTTGCATATCAGCTGATGGAGAACAATGAATTACTCATTTTGGGACACACCGTCAACAAAGACCTGCCGGAACGAATAGCGCATAAAAAGAAATGGAGTATATTTGGGTGAAATATTGCCATTTGATTACAATATTACTTTTATGTTACAATCTAAAAATAATATAGACAACGAAATCTTACAGACTAGAAAAAGAGATCTTGCTTTTTCTAGTATTTTTTTGGGTCTGAAAATAGGTATACAGTTTTATGTACAGGTTATTGTGTAATGTAATAACCAGAGATAAGACAAAGGGGTGAATTGGTTGATAAAAGTAATGCTAGTGGAAGATCAGCGTTTATTTAGAGAAGGGGTTAACGCTATTATAAATACGGTTGATGACATCGAAGTAGTTGGCATGGTTGAAGATGGAAGATCTGCACTGCAAATGCTGAATCGCACATCACCGGATGTCGTTCTAATGGATATTCACATGCCTGCTTTGGATGGAATTAACGCTACTGTAAAGATAAAGGAGCAGTATCCAAACGTTAAAGTAGTGATGTTGACAACTACCTCAGACGAAGAGCTTGTTATCAGGGGGATAAATGTCGGTGCAGATGGATTTTTATTAAAAAATTTGTATGCGGACAACCTGGTCGAATCCATCCGAAATGCTGCCCGTGGACAGGCGGTGTTGTCAGGTGAAATTGCTCAGATTCTTGTCGATAAAATACGCGAACTAACGATGGACAAAAAACAAATCCTTGGCAGAAGACTGGAGAACTACGGCTATCATTTAACGAATAGGGAACTAGATATTGCGTACCAGTTAATGAACGGACATTCAAATAAATCAATTGCTAAAAAGCTGTACCTCGGTGAAGGAACGGTCAAAAATTATATCAGCGAAATCTATGATAAGCTCCAAACCTATAATCGTAACCAAACCACAACATTTCTTACGGACGTAATGAAAAACTCTTTTCGAAAATCTATCTAATTTTATGGGTGTCTAAATGACAACATGTGACTTTTTCCTACAAAAGTCACTAAAAATATGACTTTTAATCTAGTATTATGGACTTATAAACTTATTAAAAGTAATTAACTAGAAAAAGGTCATAAAGGAGTTGTTGTCATGGGTTATAAATACAGTGTCGACACTTTTGTAATCATGTTCACTCTTAATCGTGAAGGTGGTGTTATATATGCAGGGTACTGACACTAGTCCTACAAACTTTTACGAAGAATATGCATCCACATTGGAAACAAGCAGACCAAGAGAAACTCAGCCAGAATATTATTCATTTTTAAAAAGAACTCTTGACATTTCTGTTGTAGCCTTAGCATTGCCAGTAGCGCTTTTCTTAATTTTTATTTTTGCCATCATAATAAAAATGGAAACACCGGGACCTGCCTTTTTTATGCAGCAAAGAGTGGGGCTTCATGGAAAATACTTCAAAGTTATAAAGTTACGTTCTATGGGAGTTAATGCGGAGAAGAACGGAGCAAAATGGGCAATTGTAAATGATCCTAGGGTTACTAAGGTAGGTAGATTTATAAGAAAAACAAGAATTGATGAATTACCACAGTTACTTAATGTATTAAAAGGTGACATGAGTTTCGTTGGACCCAGACCTGAAAGGCCAATGTTCACAGCGGAATTCAATCAAGAGATACCCGATTTCACTAAAAGATTATCTGTAAAACCAGGTTTGACAGGTTGGGCTCAAGTTAATGGAGGATATGATATTACTCCTAAGGAAAAACTCAATCTAGATTTGTACTACATAAATAATAGAAGTATTAAAATAGATTTAAGAATTTTATTTGAAACAATTAAGGTTGTATTTAACGGGAAGGGTGCAAGGTAAAGAAATATTGCCGACTTCTTAAAATTGGAGAGAGAAAATGAAGAAAGTATTATTTGTAGCAACAGTTGTTAAAAAACATATTATGCAGTTTCATATCCCATATTTGAAATGGTTTAAGGAAAATGGCTATGAGACTTTCGTTTGTGCCAGAAACGATTATGAAGATATGGAAAAATGTAATATACCATATTGTGATTATTATTACGACTTACCATTTGATAGGTCACCGTTCAAATTAAATAATGTAAGAGCGTTTAAACAATTAAAAGAAATAATTTATTCTAATAAATTTGATATTATACATTGTCATACACCAGTTGGTGGTGTTTTAGGAAGATTGGCTGCAAGAAAAGTAAGGAACCAACAAAATACACAAGTTATTTATACTGCACATGGCTTTCATTTCTTTAAAGGTGCACCATTGAAAAATTGGATAATTTATTATAATGTAGAAAAATTACTTATGCGCTGGACAGATGCAATCATAACAATGAATGATGAAGATTTTAATAATGCTAAAAAAATGGCTATAAAAAGTTCAACCTTGACTTACAATATTCATGGTGTGGGGATTGACATAAATGAATTTTCACCACAAACACGTAAGGTTAAATACGACCTCCGGAAAAGTTATGGTTATGATGAAAGTGATGTTATATTAATATATGTTGGAGAATTAAATAAAAGAAAAAATCAAACAATGCTGATAAAGGTTATGAATATTCTGAAGATGAAAATACCAAATATAAAATTGCTTTTAATCGGTAGCGGAATAATGGAAGAGGAATTAAAAAATATAGTCTATAATTTAAAACTGCAGGGCGTAGTAGATTTTTTAGGTTATCGAAAGGATATTCCCCAATTGATGAAAATATCAGATTTGTCGGTCTCATCTTCCTTTCATGAAGGGCTCCCGGTAAATATCATGGAAGCAATGGCAACAGGATTACCACTTGTTGTAACTAATGCAAGGGGGAATAGGGATCTGGTAAAGAATCAATATAATGGTTATGTTGTACAAAACAATGTTGAGCAGTTAAGTGTTGCCATAAGTAAAATAGTCAATTCTGAGGATTTAAAATATGAGTTTGGAAAGAATAGTTTAAAACTTATTAATGATTATTCTTTAGAAAATGTGTTACGAGAAATGAAAAAAATTTATTGGAATCATTCATCGTAACGTAAGACTGATGTCTTAAAAGAACTTTTAGTTATTCATAAAGATTCATAAGCTTAAAGGGGGGGGGATATGACATTAATAAATTTTTAAGCCACGGTGATATGGAATTGTCGGGTATCCCCATGTTTGATAATATCAGCCTTAAAAGTTGTTATCGTTACATTTATTTAATGGCAATTCTAATGGGAATCTTTTTACAACAGTCTCGAATAATTTTTGGAATTAATTTGTCAATTGCAGATCTCTTCTGTTTTTTTATTTTTTTATTCCTTGTAATAAATAAAAGGTTACAAGTGCCAATAAAATCATTTTTATATTTTATGATACTTTCTTGTGTGGTATTATTTACATCTGTATTTTATGTACCAATCGAATTTAACATTGTTCCTAGCTTTAACAATATCATTACAGGTTATATTAAATTATTAGCTATTTTTATATTTTTTGTTATTGGTTATAATCTGGCGAATCTCAACTTAATTGATAAAATGCTCAAGTGGTATGCTTTAGCAGGGTTTATAATTGGAATTTTGGGCTTAATGTTTACTATAACAAATACACGTTTTTTTTCCGGTCTTTTCTATGACCCATCAGGAACCCGTGTTATAGGGCTTATGAATGATCCAAATTATTATTCTCTTTTACAAATTACTGCTTTAGTTTATTTCACAAGATGTAACAATAATAAGGTTATTTTTACATCTATATTTGTACTTATAATGTCTTTTACAGTGATTATTTCTGGATCAAAAACAGGTATAGTTACTTTAATAATCTATTTTTTATTTAGGGCGATAGAATTCTTGTTTCAATTTAAAATAAAAGTCAAAAGTATATTGTTGTTTACCTTTGGTACGTTTCTTTTTTTAATTTTATTGCCCATTTTAGTAACTCTATCTGATACTTTATTAGGTTCAATTAATGATTTCATTCCTGCCCTTGATAGAATTTTACTGTTATTCCAGGACCTAGATGCGGCTATGACTGAAGGCGGATCTGATCGCAAAACTTCTTGGTATCACGCCCTGAATTTAATTGAATTGTCTCCGGTATTTGGAATTGGAGTAGGAACATATTCGAATTTGGGTATACAATTATTTGGTGACCCTACAGTTGCTCACAACACGTATCTTCAGTTGTCTGTTGAATGGGGAGTTTTATTGGCGATAACGTTTTTTATATTTATATTTTATTTATTGGGAAAAGTAACATTTAGCAACAATTATAATTCAAAAATAATATATGTATTGAGAGACATCATTATTGTGTTATTAATAGGATCGCTATCAGTGTCACTCAATAATGCTAGAATATTTTGGTTGTGTTTAGGAGCTCTTATTTCATATATTTATTTCCAAAAAAGAAGCTGTGTTAATAAGTATACTGAACGAAAATAAGTATGAAACTAATATAACTATTTAGATCTTTATCCATGGAAGTCTATTCCGAAGTTACCGAAAATAAAGGAGCAAGTTAAATTGAATAAAACAATTACAATTAATTCAATAAGAGATAGTTTGCCTAGTAAAAAAAACAAAATTGATAAAATGGACATATGGGTTTATTTTATTATTCGACCGTTATCTTATTATGTTACATGGTTATTTCTTAAATTAAGAATTAATCCGAATATGGCAACCGTGATCTCTATTTTTGTAGGCGTTATTGGATCAATTCTGTTAATATCTGATTATCAATATTTAAGGATAGCGGCCGCTTTTATTATCAACTTTTGGATTGTTTTAGATTGTGTAGATGGAAACTTAGCAAGATTTTTAAATAAAACTAGTAAATTCGGTGAGTTTCTTGACGGGTTTAGTGGTTATGTATTTTCGACAATAATGTATGTTTCCATAGGCATGTCGGTTTATTTTAGCGAAAATGTTGTAACTATTTTTTATGAAATGAAATGGATATATATATTGTTAGGGTGTTTAACCTCTATAGCTATAATATTTCCAAGGCTTATAGCTCATAAGGCTCATACAATGTTTGATAATTTTAAATCGAAAACAACAAATAAAGAGAGTTATTCACTATTCTATTTAATTGGTTTGAATGTTGCAGGAGTAGCTGGGTTTATTAATCCTTTATTATTCGTTGCGATTTTAACCCAAACCTTAAACGTTTTTCTGATTTTATATTTTATAATACATTCTTTGATTGCGTTATATTCAATTTATGGGACATTTGTTGAAATTCCTAAGGATTAATTAAAAGTTTTGAAACAAAGAAATGAAGTTATAGATGTTTGAGAAATGAAAAAAGGTTCAAATTAAATCGATCCAGCTTACTATAAGCCAATAGAATCTTTGCCTGAAGAGGTGGCATAATTCAGACACGAATGATATACGGAATTTCTATACTTTAGGTCACGGAAACTTGCTGAAAAGTTTCAATCGCAAATAAGCTCCCACTTGCTTGAATGGGCATACAGGTTTGATATACCTTACCTTTCCTGGATATGGCATCTTCAGTGTCGGAAAAACCCGATATAATATTTAGTAAGGATGTTAAATATGAATGTTAGAGATTTACTTAGATTAATTAAAAAAAATAGAATATTAAAGCTGATATCAAAAAAGTTGATGAAAGTTGTTCCTATAATTCAGCGTGCTTATATTTTTAGGACTTATTTTAGGCAACCATACTCAGATTCCTTATTAGAAAGAAATGTTATTTTTGTGCATGTTCCTAAAACCGCGGGGAATGGAATAGTAAAATCGTTATTTGGAGGATACGATGAACTCAACCATTTCACAATTCATGATTTTAAAAAAATTAATAAAAATTATTTTGCAGAAGCTTACAAGATAGGCTTTGTGAGAAATCCTTGGGATAGACTCGTATCTGCGTTCTTTTATTTGAAACAAGGTGGGTCAAGTCCGCTTGATCAAGAGTTTAGGAAAAAGTATTTAAAAGATATTACCTTTGAAGAATTCGTTTATAAATTAAAGGAAAATTCGTATAGAAATAAAATTTTTAAATGGGTCCACTTTACCCCGCAACATAAATTTCTATGCAACGATCAAGGTGAAATACAGGTTGATTACTTAGGGAGGTATGAGACCCTTACTAACGATTTTGAGAACTTAAAAATGGTATTTCAAATTCCAAACATTAGGTTGGATAAACACAATACAAGCAAACATAAAGACTATTGGGATTATTATAATTATGAAATGATGAAAATTGTTGAGGAAGTGTACAAAGATGACGTTGAAATTTTTAAGTATAGATTTCCATCACAAAACATAAATTGTTGATTTTCATTATTATAACGAATGAAATAAATGAATTAATATCTGGCATTATCTAAAAAGATGTATTTTTCTAAGTTGAATACTATAGGATTGGTGACGTTTGGGTTGAGCAAGTCTAAATTAAATATTAAATTATCATCCAGTAAATTTATTATAAAAATTATAGAATCATTTTTCGGGCGGGGTTCGTTCTTATTTTTTACTGTACTCTTTTCATTAGTTTGTACAAGGTTATATGGTGCAGAGCTTTTTGGTGAATTCACTTATGCTTTTACAATAGTTCAAGTAAGCATGATAGTTGCAAAAGCTGGAATGGACCAAGGGTTAATGTATTCTATTCCACAAAATAGGTATAAGCATGTGAGTCTTAGTTTTGTAATAAACTTGCTATTATCGTTCATTTTAATTGTACTCTTATGGTTTTTAATTGATGATACTTTTATCAGGTTTATGCTTCCCTTAATATGGATGTTTTCATGTGAGCATATATTTTTTGGTATCTATCGTTCTGAGGGAATGATTAAGGAATATTACTTTATTAATGGATTTTTATCCATGATATTAAGGGTTGGATTGATAATTTCATTCTATTATCTTTATGGTGAAAACGAGTATAGTATTGCTTTAGGTGTATATTTTTCATTTCTGTTTTCAATTATTATGTACCTCATCCAAAATAGAAAAAAGTTTAAAAAGCTTAAGTTCGATAAGTCATTCCTGTTATATTCTATTCCATTGATTTTAGCGACCATGATGGATACTCTAATTAATAAGGTTGATATCTTAATGCTTGGTTTTATGACAACTACCAAAGATGTTGGGATTTATCAAATTACTGTCCAAGTTTCTTTGCTTGTGTCAGCATTATTAATAATTTTTAATACTGTATTTGCTCCAGAAATAGCAAAACTATACCATCAAGGTAAAAAAATGGAGTTAAGGAGGCTTTACATTAAAGCAACAAGGTGTTTAGCAATTTTTTCTTTAATAACTACATCAATTTTATTAATTGGCAGTGAATTTATTTTATACATATTTGGCTCTGAATTTGTACAGGGACAAACTGCGTTAATTCTTAGAAGCTTAGGTCAATTTGTTAATATAGCTGTCGGTGGTGTTTGGCTTATGCTTGCAATGACAGGTAAGCCTAGATTTCAAATGTATGCTAATATATTTGCCTTTATTATCAATATATTGTTAAATTTGGTTTTAATACCAATTTACGGGATTAATGGTGCTGCATTTGCAAGTATGATTACGCTTATGTTTACAAATATAATGGGATATGTGATAGTATCAAAACAATTTAGTGTAAAAGTGTTTAAATACTTTTAATTAGTGTGCGTCCCATAGAATACACGTATGAATATGTCGGTTAAGGAAATTGAAAAGAACAAAAGACTGTTACGGAGTTTGGTTCTGATCTTTGCAAAATAATAGAATAATAAAAATAGACCTACACTTTGATTGAGTGCAGGTCTAATTTAGGGACTTTGTATCTGAATATTCCGCCATAGTAGATTATATAAATTATTCTATATTCCGAATAACTCTTATATGTATTCTATTGGGCATGTAATTTCTTCTTTTGACTTGTAATTAAGTTGAACGGGAGAAGGACATTGGAATAGCCATATCCAACGCTAGCGCTGTGGAGACCATTTTTATTGAAGCGTGTATTACACTTGATAAGGAATAATGAACTCTTTAGTAGAAAATTGTTTGTTTAATTCGATTTAAATTTTCCCCACATGATTTTTATAGTGTATGATAGAAGAAATGGTTTATCTCCAAGGAGGGATAACGTGGAAATTCATTGCGGTAATTGTCATAAAGAATATGAAAAGTCGGAGTATGTTGTAATGGATGAATTTCATTCTTTAATTCATCTTAAATGTTTTAAGCCTACTGGCTTTATAAAAATAAAAGATCATGGAACATATGGAATGATGAAAGAGAAATATTCGTTTTACCGTAATCTTGGTAACTTTGATGAAGAGTAATTTTTTTTATGCATTGAAGCTGTATTCCATAAAATCCAACAGGTTATGGGTGTCCTCGCTATCAAGCTGGGATTTTTTTGTGAAAACAGGGGGGCGATTCTCTTGCTCCATATTTCTTAATGGAAGCAATCGAAACATCGGAACCTTCCCTGTACTTCAGATAGAAATGTTTTTACTGATGTGTGTCCAAAAAATGGTATATTATAATTAATAAATGAATTAGATTTAGTAGATTAATATAACCAAGAGAGGAATTGTGACTGATAAACTAAAGTATACAGTTCCCGCTAAATAAAAGTTTACACTTTTACAGATGTGAGTGCAGTTTTTATATGGCTGCCCTCGGGCAGCCATATAAAAACTGTCCGGCGCGAATGCGGCACAAAACATAATCCAACACTGTTATAATAATAGTTTGATAGATGACAACAGTGATGGAGGAAAAAAGGTGGATAAGTGGAACATGTATATGGACATTAAGCAATTATTAAAACAAGGTTTTAGTAAAGTAAAGGTGGCTGAAAAACTTGGTATATCCAGGGTCACTGTATACCGTTACCTAAAACGTAATCCACAGGATATGGCGGAATGGGTTACGCAAACAAAAACTAGAAAGAAGAAATTGGATGACTATCAAGAATTGATTCTCTCCTGGTTACGTGAACATCCTGACATGACAGCTGCCCAAGTATTTGATTGGCTTATGGAGAAGTACCAGGGACTGCAAGTAGCTGAAAGCACGGTTCGGCTCTATGTAAGAGAACTACGCAGAGAACATGATATTAAAAAGGAATCAAACCCTCGGTCTCATGAGGCTGTGCCAGAACTACCATTTGGCAAGCAGGTGCAGGTAGACTTTGGGCAAACGGAGCAATTAACTCCCGATGGCAAAAAGGTAAAACTTTATGGAATAGCGTTTGTTCTTTCTAATTCACGATATAAATATAAAGAGTGGTTGGATAGGCCCTTTACCACTAGAGATGTGGTTCGAACCCACGAGAATGCCTTTCATTATTTTGGAGGAGGAATTCCGGACGAGATTGTTTATGATCAGGATGCACTGATTCTCGTAAGTGAAAATAGTGGGGATTTAATCCTAACACGTGAATTTCAGACTTATAAAGAAGACAGAGATTTGACAATAAGAATGTGCAGGAAAGCTGATCCGCAAAGCAAGGGAAAAATAGAAAATGTTATCAAGTATATCAAACATAATTTTGCGAAAAACCGATTATATTACGGGCTTGATGCATGGAATGAGGCGGGATGGGACTGGTTAGAGCGCACTGGTAATTACAAAATTCATCACACAACAAAAAAGAGACCGGTAGAAGTGTTCACCCTCGAAAAGCAACACTTGCGACCAATCTCTCAACGTATCGACGAATTTGCCGATAACCACTATGAATCAAGTATAACAAGAACCGTTCGTAAAGACAATGTTATTTGGTATGACTCTAATCGATACAGCGTTCCTCTCGGGACGTTCCATAAGACAAAAGAGGTTTATATTGAAACAACGGATGATGCGTACCTTTGTATAAGAGAATCGAAAGGTGGATCCATCATCGCAAAACATAAAATAGACCCTGGAAAAGGGAAGTTGATTCAGAATAACAAACATAAGCGTGATCGTACCAAAGGTATTGATACATTCATTGAAACAGTTGTATCGGGATTCACAGAAGAAGAAAAAGCAAGGTTGTATTTGAACGAAATCTATAAGCGAAAACCACGCTACATTCGTGATCAACTACAAATAATGGCCAAACAAATTAAAAAATATGAACAGCAATTATTAGATCTAGCTTTAGCAGAATGTATGGTGAAACAATTATTCAGTGCAACAGATTTTAGCGATGTCATTCATTACCTTGAACGACAACGAGGGGTAACAGTTACAGAGGAAACGATACAACATTCCCAAATTGTACCCAGTTCAATTCACCCTTTGGGTGATTCCATAGTTCAAACCAATACACAAACAAGAGATATCAATGAATATGTATCCGTTTTGGAGGGGGATGAACGATGAAACAGTTGACGACACTACAAAGTAAACTGAAGTCCCTTCGCCTTACGGAAACAGCAAATCATTTACCAGTACTCCTACAGGAGGCTGAATCAAATGATGAAACATATGCAAGCATGCTTATAAGAATGGTTAATTACGAACAACAAAGACGTGATGAAAAACAGATCGAGAAACGGATGAAATGGGCAACATTTCCTTATCGGAAAACGCTAGATTCGTTTGATGTAAGTGAGCAACAGTCCATGAGTAAAAAACAATTTAATAAATTGAAGGAGTTATTGTGGATTGAACAACTATTCAACATTATCCTACTTGGACCGCCGGGTGTTGGTAAAACACACCTGGCGATAGGGCTAGGAATGCAGGCAATTAATCGAGGTTATAAGGTAATATTCACATCCATGGATGAGTTGATACATGCCTTGAAAACCGAGGAAATCACGCGCAAATCACAAACCAGGTTGAAGCGTATACGAAACGCAGATCTCGTCATTATTGATGATCTAATGTTTATGGCAATGGACCAACATGAAGCAAATTTATTCTTCCATTTAATTAACGATTTATATAATAACGCCAGTATTGTACTTACTTCCAATAAGGCACCGAAGGAGTGGGGTGAGCTGTTAGGCGACCCAGCCATAACAACGGCTATACTGGATCGCATTATTCATCGAGCAGAGATCATTCATTTAAATGGGGATAGTTATCGGATGAAACATAGATCATCCATATTTGAGGAATAAGTGTAACAAATTAATTAGCGAAAACTGTAACATTTTACTTGACGGTTACAGGAATATAACCTATGCCTAAAAAAACATGGTCCAATTTATTTAACAAAGATAATAAACTGGACAAAAAAGTGAAAAGGGATCTAAAAAGTATGAATCTAAAGCTAAAGAAATCCTTAATGACCAAGAGAAGACGAGAAAATTGGTAGGTGCAGCAAAAGAAAAATCAACCCAAAATAAAAATGCGCTGGGTGAAGCATGGGAAAAACTACAGTTATTATTTGATGTTTCTCAAAGTTGGATTAAAGGGGAATATAAAGAAATACCTGTTGGATCCATAGTAATGATAATAGCGACTGTAATTTATTTTGTCTCACCAGTAGATCTAATTCCAGATTTTATTGCAGGTTTTGGTTTGTTCGATGATGCCGCAGTAATTGCATATACTGTTAAACAAATATCATCTGATTTGGATAACTATAAACTATGGAAAGAACAAAAAGGATTAGACGCCCATCAAAGCTAATCTGATGTTGAACGTGTAACTTACTTATTATATGATGTAGTGGAATAAAGGGGTTGCAATAGAGCATTGAAGGATTATGAAGTTTGATTCGTAAGTTTATATAATGTGATATATTTTTATTAAGCCTGTGCTTGGAGGAGTGCAGGGTTTTATTTTTAGATATATATCTGAATACTCTGCCTTAATTGTGTTTATAAAGGTTTTGTTTTCCTGTAATAGCAGGTTCAAAATTTAAAATATTTTTTCTTAAATGTGTCCTATCGGGCGTGGTCATTTCTTTCTTTTGACTTAATAATTGAGTTGAAAGGGAGAAGGGGACATTGGAAAAGCCAATTAATCAATATTACATTCAAATGGGGAAATACGTGAAAAACAAAAGAAATTCGCTTGATATGAAACAGGCGGAATTGGCGGAATATGCTGGCTTGAGTGATCGGTATATCTCAAAGCTTGAGAATGGCAAGAAGCGCCCGCTGTTTGAAACATTGCATAAAATTTGCATTGCGCTCGAAATCGACGTGAATGATCTTATGGATTATTTATACCAATACAAAGAATGTTTGTATGACGACGAGTAATTTCTCCCATTGAATTCCAACCCGCTTCAGACTTCCTTTACAGGCTTTCGTACCACAATTTCAACACCTCAGAACCCGCATATGATTAACCCACCACAAAACCCACAAAGGAGCAAATCACATGGACAACCGAATAACGCTTGACGCATTGTTGGAGAAGAACGCATGGAGATTCCGCTGCCAGGCTCGAAAAATGGACATCAGCAGGCCGGACAATGATCTTTTCCAAGAAGGTTTATTCGCAATATGGAACCCCTTTGAATTCTATCAGTCTGACAATGATCCTCTGGCAATCTACTTCACCTGTATCATTCGCATTTATTTGACTGACTCCCTGACAGGAAAAATACCGCTTCACAAACGTTCAGCGTAACAGATTGATAACCATTAGATTAAAAACAAGTGGCAGCCACCGCCATTTTAGCAAGCCTGCCCGAGTGCATACCCCTCTTACGGGCGGATTTCACACGATAAGTAGTTTATATTAAATAAGTAGAAGGCGAAAACAATATTTTTTACATGCCACCAAATCCAAGGTTGCAACGATAATAGTTATGAGAAGGAGTTTTTATTACTTTAAAGCAAAGGAAGAACGCGAATGGACAACAGAATAGCTTTTGAGGAAATTTTTGAGCAAAACAAGCGAAGGATCCACTATCACATCCACAAGCTGAACATCAATGACCCACACGATGAATTTTTTCAGGAAGGCTTAATCGCTATGTGGAACGCCTACGAAACATACCAACCGGACAAAGGCGCTATGGCAACATATTTCAATTACACCATCCGTAACCGTCTGATTGATCGTATACGCAAGGAAGCCTCCCATCAAAACACGCAGGAGAAAGCAATTCAGGAACATTTAACACAAGTCACGGACGGAAATCGTCACAGCCTTCGGGATAAGCCTAACCGGCGAATCGTACCCGGGAAATCTTTTGTTACTGCTAGTATATAATGCCTTTCTATTGATTGCGTACACTGTCCAATTTTTGATGGAATTAGTGACCCATGGTTGTAAAAATAAAGGGAAGAAGGATGATGTTTTCCTTTTTCCCGTGGTTTTACAAACTTAGATGTAAATATGGTATACGTTACATATTCGAAGATCGAATGGAACATTCTCCTCCATTATAATATACCAGTCTTCTCCCAATTCTAGCCTTGAAGGGATGTTACGTTGTCCAACAATGAGTTCAAATGACTCCCCGCAGAGGAGTGTATATTGATAACCATTTATTTCAACCACCCAGGCGTCTCGATCATATTCATACGTCATTATCCCTTCTGTCATGATAGTTCACCTTCTATGACCAGCTTTACCATATGGTCATCGATAAGCTTTTGTTTATTTTGGGCACCGTAAATGAGACAATGCGTACAAATTTTGTTGACCAGTCTTGGCGTCCCATTCGAAAACTGGAAAATTTCACGTATGGCGGCATCTGTGAAAATGTCACTTTGAGCGCTAACTTCCATTAAATGTTTCCGTATATATTCACCCACCTGAGCACGATCATAGTGCGGAAGCTTACATTGCAGGTCAATTCGCTGCCGAATAGCCGCAAATGATTGGAGCCTAAGCCGATCCCAAAGTTCACTCTGTCCAACAAGGATCAACGCCATCGGACTTTCAGCATCCATTTTAAAATTAAGCAGGAAGCGAACTTCCTCCAACATTTCCCGATCCAAAAGATGTGCTTCATCTACAATAACCACTGGTAATAATCCATGAATACCACGCATCATTTCAATTTGATTGTGCAACTGACGTTTAGCGTCACCACGGTAAAACTTGGACTCGCATCCCAACTGTTCCAACAATCCCTTATAAAAATGTCGCGGTGTTAATTTTGAATCGGCTAGATATAAAACCTTAAAATGACCGGAATCCAGTTCACTCGTAAATCTTCTCAGTGTCGTCGTTTTCCCAGTCCCAGCATCACCTGTCACAACCACAAATAATTGGGATTGGGCTGCATATTCCAATCTCCCGATTGTTTCGTCCAGCATATCCGGATAGTATAATGCGGATGTCAGAATATCCCGCGTAAAAGGGGTACGCGTAAAGCCATAAAACTGATTAAACATGTGACGCACCCTCTTTCTTAACCCTGCGATAGGAGACCGCTGTCTTCTGAACGTCCGTACGGGAAGCATATTGTTCCGAAGCTGCGTCTAACAGTCTAGAGTGCTCCGCAAACTGTTTTCCAAGATGGTCCGGCATCGTTGGTCGTTTCCCAGCGCGTTCGCCAATCACCAATTCACGGGCTGTCCAAGGTGCGTGTCCTTCGTATTCAATTGTTACTTCCGTAATATCCGAAGGATCGTAAACCACATCGACCTTACAGCCGATAAACGATAATCCAACTTCGTATTTTTTTCCCATAAAACTAATACACCCTGATTTATCCACTTTACGTGCTTCACAGTGTAAGAATGCTTGTGCCAATTCTTCTGTACCAACAAACCGTAAGACATTGTCATCGCTACGAAAAGCTGCCTCTGGACTTTGATCTTTACCTAAAGCACTGTGTGGTTTATGCTGATAGCATTCACTCAACCATACGCGAAGGCGCTCATTTAATTGATCCAGCGTTGTCGGTTTCTCCAGTCCAACTTCATCTAAAAAATGACCGACTACTCGGTTGAACCTTTCCACCTTACCGGTCGACTCCGGTGAGTAGGGCTTAGCATATAATAACCGGATGCCTAACTTTGAACAGGTTCGCTTCATCCATTTCGTGCGATATTGTTTCCCGTTATCAAAATAAACAGATTCGGGAACACCGTATAACTGAACAGATTCACGGAAACCCTGTTCCACAATACGTTGATCCATCGTGGGATAAAACCCGGCGTGCAATACAAAACGCGTAGCGTCATCCAAGAACGCCACCAAATAAACTTGTTTTTTCTCGCCACCTGGGCCAATAGGAAGGTACGGCCCGTACTTAATGTCAGAATGCCATAATTGATTACGCGCTTTCCGTTGGAAACGCCGCGCAGCTACACCAGGATCATTGTACATCCGCATATGCCGAGCACTATATCCTTTTTCAGCGAGCTTTTCCTGTAATGTACTTCGCTTCAATTGACCAGGTTCAGCAAGTTTTTCCCATTCTAAAATTTGAATAATCTGGGCAATACTGCGTGTCGGGACTTCTCGACGCAGTAAGATGGCCTGTTCCAATAAATGATGGGGAATGGTCTCCTTGGTTTGCGTGCCTTTTCCTTTTGGTTTTAATCCTTCAAACCCTGCTTGTCGATATTGAGCCAAGTATCTTCGAATGGTTCGTTCAGACAATCCACTTACCTCACAAATTTGCCGTCTGATTTGTCTAGCTTTGGCAGCATCCAACCCATCCGCCAATAATGGGGACAATAATTGTACCCGTTCAGCAGCAATTTCCTGTGCTTTCTTTTGATCTCTCATGCCAAAAAGCCTCCTTTTTAAGCTATTTAACATGAGTTTATCTTAAGGCTGTTTGGACAGGAATGCAGAACGGGTCTGTACCCATAAATGAACATTTACAATGGGACGGACAACTTTCGCCAGCCATCCAACGAATGATTCTCCATTGCGTCCGATTCTTTGGAGCACGGTCCGTGGAGGATCGGACGTGCTCCCCACAGGTAAATCCAATTGAAAGCGCCTGATAATAGAATTGAAACAACCCACAGCATAAGGCCCCCAATTCCGAAACCATTCACGCCAGCGCCCCAATGTCGATTCATCAGCCGGTACATCTATCAATTGATCATCCAGAACCTGTTCGATGCTTTCTGTCCCATAACGCTTGTAGGGGACTAGAAGATCTGGTAGTTCGTGATGAATTTTATGACAGCGTTCACAAAAAAGACGACGTATAATAAGTTTCGCTTTATCTCCGGAATGTCTATACCATACTCTTCGCCGACTACCTGCCACTATTAGAGGACCTTCACAACAAGGACAGTGATTGATTTCCGCACTCCTAACAAAAAACGCCAGGCTCATTCTTCTTCTCAACCAACGTATAATCTGATATACTTACCATATATTGTTTTTTTGGTGGGCGTCTCCAGTGAAATTGTTCCCGCAGTTTCACGTTAATGGGGGACGTCCTTTTCCTTTCTTCAGGTTTTTTCCTCGGTCACTCTATTAGTCTACTTCTGGTCGGACATAACCGTCAACTTCCGGTCTTTTTCGCCTAGCTAAAACAATCTTTTTCACTAACTGATTCTACACTTTGGAAAACGTTAAAATCTGAACTGACAGAAAGACAATGGAAATGGATTTATTACCATATCATCGAAGGCATGTCCTATAAAGAAATTGCTATAACGGAGAATACGACTGTTGAGGCAGTGAAGGGGTGGGGCAAGAAGGTGCGAATGAAGCTGCGTGACCCCGAGATTCGGAAAAAGCTGCGGTGGGACGAGAGTCTGTAAAAAGGGCAGTTGTATATGTGAAGATGGCTGCGGTCGGGGTGGAGGGTCGCAGCTGTTATGGTGTATTGACTTTCAAAAATTCATCCAAATGGCGGATAAAGGGGATATGAACTATATTAAGGAAATGAACGCATTTTATGTTCAGATTGTTTTTGATTCATTGTCAGGTGATTATTTCACGTAAATAAGTCCATCAATACATGGAGGCGAGTCTTCTGATTTTCAACATGAGTCCACTAATATTCAATTGAGGTCCACTGATTACAGAATTCTGATTGAACCAGTTGTACCATCTTTTTGATCCAACTGTGACAAGGAAATGATTCAGTAATAACATGAGTGATCCACGAACTGGATTATAATACTATCTGAACCACAGCTTTAGCTGCTTGCCCTTGACCGCCGTGCCACTTCTTAGTGATTGTTGGAAGGGGTCGGGGCCCCACCAGCGGAACTTATATGAAATAATCACTCTGCTCCATCATGATGTACCACCCACCTTTTTCTAAAGGTATTCAGTAGGTTGATTGGCCTAGTACAAAAGAAACTTGTACAAAAATTTTAAAACTTTAATAAAATATCCCATTTATGGTGTATGATAGAAGAAACAGTTCATGTGCAGGAGGGGTAACATGGAAATTCATTGCGGTTATTGTCACAAAGAATATGAAAAGTCGGAGTATGTTGTAATGGATGAATTTCATTCTTTAATTCATCTTAAATGTTTTAAGCCTACTGATCGTGTAGAAATAGTAGATCACGGGACATACGGAATGATGAAAGAGAAATATTCGTTTTACCGCAATCTTGGAAACTATGATAAGGAATAATTTTCTTATAGATTGGAAGCACAGGGACAGTTCTCGTTCTTCCCCATGCTTCAAGTAAGAGAATTCATTTTCAAAAAAGGGGTTTCTCAAATGAATTCCCGATGGATGGAAATATTACAAATACTCAAGACAGCTAAAGAGCCTATCACAAGTTCACAGTTATCGACGGATTTGCAGGTTAGTTCAAAAACGGTACGGAATGATATTCAGGCGTTAAATGCATTGTTACAAAATCATAACACGAAAATTAATGCATTTCGGGGTAAGGGATATACGCTTGAAACGAATGGCGAAAGCTCACTTCAAAGTTTGTTACAGGGTGCAGGAGACATGAAGGAAATCATCCCGGATGAACCTGGTGATCGTGTTAACTTTTTAGTCGAGCGGGTATTGCTGGATTCCGGTTATGTGAAGATAGAAGACTTGGCAGATGAATTGTACATCAGCCGCTCCACTTTGCAAAGTGACTTGAAAAAGGTCCGGGAAATCCTTAAAGAATACGATTTAACCCTCAATCACAAGCCAAACTATGGAATCAAAGTGAACGGCAGTGAATCGAAAATAAGGTATTGTATTTCGGAGTATATTTTTAATCTGAAACCTGCCGCACTGGAAGAAAGTCATGATTGGCTGGCTGCTTTACCCGAAAATGATTTGTCCATCATAAGGAACAGCATTTTGTCCCAATTAAGAGAGCACAACATTGTTACTTCCGATGTTAGTTTGCAAAATTTAACGACACATCTGGCTATTGCCTGTAAGCGGATTCGGGAAAATAACCAGGTTGAGATTATCCATGAAGCATTATACGAGATGAAGGATACGAAAGAGTTTGCTGTTGCAAAGGAAATATTGCAGGATATTGAAGCTGCACTTGATGTAAGTTTTCCGGAGAATGAAGTGGCATATCTCGCCATCCATTTGCAGGGTACGAAACTGGTAGGTCCGAATCATGGCAAGGAAAAGATGAAAACGGTAATTGATACAGAAATCCAAATGCTTGTAAAAGAAATTGTAAACAGAATTGATGAGAAATATCATTTCCAGCTTTCAAATGATGAGGAATTGCTGTTTAATTTGTCATTACATTTAAAGCCGGCAATAAACCGCTATAAATTTCAAATGAATATAAGGAACCCAATGCTGGAAGAAATTAAAACGAAATACCCAACCTCTTTTGAGGCAGCATTAATTGGTTCTGAACTGTTATATGAAAAAGTCGGAATTTATGTTGATGAACATGAAATCGGATATTTAGCCCTTCATATTGAAGCTGCTCAGGAACGAATGAAAAGAGCTTCTTCCAACGGTAGAAACTGTCTGATTGTTTGTGCATCAGGATTAGGCAGTGCACAGTTATTAATATATAAATTAAAAGACCGGTTTGGCGATACGTTGGATATTAAAGGAACGACGGAATTATATAATTTACCTTATCAGTCGCTAAGTGATATTGATTTCATTGTCAGTACGGTACCGATTGAAGATGATCCGGGAATTCCTGTCGTCCGTGTAAGCACAATACTCGGTGACAGTGATGTGGACCAAATTGAAAGGCTGATTACGAAAGATACTTCTGTCATTGAACAATATGTACATGAACGTTATACCTTTTTAAATCGGCAATTTGAATCATCTGAAGAGGTGATCCGCTTTTTGGGAAATGTGCTGATGAAGGATGGAATAGTCGAAGGTGATTATATTGACTCTGTTTTGGAACGGGAAAGTTACTCCCCGACAAGTTTTGGAAACCTTGTTGCCATCCCGCATCCTCTCGAACCAAAAACAGATTCTACATTTTGGTCAATCGTCACGTTAAAAAAACCCATACAGTGGGAAGATAAATTGGTGCAAATCGTATTTTTACTAAATGTTAATCGGTACAAAAAGGATGATTTAAAACCGATGTTTCATTCGTTGGTACAGCTTGTGGACGACAGAAACTTTGTTCAGCAGCTGCTCCAATGCCGGACGTATATCCAGTTCAAAAATAAATTAGGAAACCGTTAAAGTACAATATATATTTATTGTGCTTTTTTCTATGTATTCATCTTTTGCCACAGCCAACGGAAAAAGACTGGCTTCATATGAATGCGCTTCCATAATACAATGAAGTCAGTTCATTAAATTCATGTATTGAAAGGGATGCAGCAATGATGAAACCAGTTAAAATGGCTGTTATTGGAGGAGGATCTTCCTATACACCGGAACTGTTGGAGGGAATTATTAATAACCAGGATGTCCTACATGTATCCGAGGTATGGCTGGTAGATACTGCTGAAGGAAAAGAAAAGCTCGCTATCATTGAAAATCTGGCAAGGAGGATGGTTCAAAAAGCAAATCGCCGGATAAAAATTGTGGCAACGCTTGACCGACGGGACGCCATTAAGGATGCTTCTTATGTTATTTCGCAAATCAGGGTCGGCCAATTAAACATGCGGAGAAATGATGAGTATATTTCGATCAAGCATGGTGTGATTGGACAGGAAACTACCGGTGCCGGGGGTTTTATGAAAGCACTAAGGACTATTCCGGTAATGCTTGATATTTGCAGGGACATCGAAGAACTTGCGCCGGATGCATGGCTTTTAAATTTCACAAATCCTGCTGGTGTCATCACGGAGGCTATTTTAAAACACAGCAATGTAAAAGTAGTTGGCTTGTGCAACAATCCAATCAATTTCTATAAAAAATTTGCAGCAGCGTACAACGTTGACATGGAAGATGTAAGTATTAATTTCACAGGAATTAATCATCTTATTTGGATAACGGATTTGTATATTAAAGGTCAGTCAAAGTTAGAGGATGTTTTAACTGGAAAATCTGAAACGTATGAAGCGAAAAACATTCCATCGTTTGGTTGGGATACATCATTCCTTCAGTCGCTTCGGGCCATACCATGCGGATATCACAAGTATTATTATCAAACAGATCAGATCCTTAAAAAACAGCTTGATCAATTCAAGAACAACGAAACACGAGCAGACAAGGTACAAAAAGTGGAAAAAGAACTATTTGAAATCTATAAAGATCCCAATGTACAGGAAAAGCCGGATGCTTTGGAACAACGTGGAGGGGCTTACTATTCAGAGGCAGCAATTAATTTAATTAAATCAATTCATTTGAATACCAAAAAAGTCCATACGTTAAACGTCCGGAACAATGGAACAATCACCTGTTTGCCGGATGATGTCAGCATTGAAGTGAATTGTGTTGTTGAAAGTCATCAAATCACCCCGCTCCAGGTTGGCAGTGTTCCACCGCAAATCCGGGGTCTGCTGCAAAATGTTAAGGCATATGAAGAATTAACAGTTGCAGCTGCTGTGAGTGGAGACAGAGGGATGGCGCTTCAGGCTTTAACGTTGCATCCATTGATACCATCATCCGACAGGGCCAATCGTATTCTGGATGAAATGCTGGAAGTGAATAGACAATACTTGCCCCAGTTCTGACAGACAAACATGAAAATTAAAGGGGAGATACGCCAATGAAGGTTACATTATTATGTGCTTTAGGAATGAGCACGAGTTTACTAGTTGAGAAAATGAAAAAAGCAGCAGACAAGAGGGCCATTGAAGTGGAAATTGAAGCCCACTCGGTTGATGATATCGATGAGCATTTGAAAACTTCAGATGTCATTCTGCTAGGGCCGCAAATTCGCTATAAGAAGAATGAATTGTATAAGAAAGCTGAAGCGGCAAATGTTCCAATCGATATTGTCGATATGAAAGCATATGGAATGACGAATGGAGAGAAAGTGCTGGATCAGGCACTTAAATTAAGCAAATAAATTTTTAAAAAAGGGGGAGGAAGATTCATGAATCGTTTTAACGCTTTTATGGAGCGTTATTTTATGCCTGTTGCCGGTAAGATGGCTGAACAGCGCCATTTAAAGGCGATCAGGGATGGGATAATTGCAACCATGCCATTATTGATTATTGGTAGTATCTTTTTAATCATTTCTTCACCACCGGTCCCATCATGGTCAGACTTTATGGCACCGTATGCTGAGGCTTTAAGTATTCCGGTAAACGCTACATTTGGACTGATTGGTCTTGTGGCAGGATTTTCAATTGCATATAGTCTGGCCAGAAATTATGAAATGGATGGCCTGTCTGCTGGTGTTCTCAGTATAGCTGCATTTTTTGTAGCGACACCACTTACGGAGGAAGGTAATATCCGGCTGAATTTAATGGGAAGTGAAGGGTTATTTATTGCGATTGTTTTGGCGTTATTCACTGTTGAAGTGTATCATTTCTTTGAAAAAAGAAATATCGTTATTAAAATGCCTGAAAGTGTTCCACCGTCAGTTTGGCGCGCCTTTACCGCCCTCATTCCCGGGGCTGTAATTATTGCAGTTGTTTGGGGCGTAGATCTTATTCTGAAATTCTCATTCGATTTATCCTTGCATGGTGTGGTTAGTGCCGTTCTGCGTGAACCTTTACAAATGTTTGGGAGTAGTTTATGGGGTGCGCTCTTAGCCATTTTACTTATCCACTTGTTATGGTCATTTGGTATCCATGGGATTTCAGTTGTCGCCAGTGTTATGGCTCCGATTTGGTATAGTTTAACCGAACAAAATGTAGCAGCTCAACAAGCCGGGGAAGAGTTGCCTTATATTATAGGTCAGCCATTTATGGCAATTTGGTTTGCTGTTGGCGGGTCAGGCATGGCACTTGCTCTTACCATATTATTTGTCTGGCGGGCGCGCTCAAAACATCTGAAAAACCTGGGAAGGGGCTCCATTTGGTCAAGTGTATTTAACATCAGTGAACCAGTAATATTTGGAGCTCCTGTTGTATTGAACCCGCTGTTAGTGGTTCCATTTATACTTGTTCCGTTAGTTATAGGGGTAATAACGTATTTTTCAATGTCAATAGGGCTGGTTGGCAAGCCATATATTATCGTTCCATGGACGACGCCACCACCGTTTTCTGGGGTTTTAACAACAGGTGATTGGAGTGGCGGCGTATTAATGACTTTCAACCTAATCGTTGCAATGGCTATATACTATCCATTCTTCCGATTATATGATAAACAGCTTCTTCAGGAAGAGAAATCAGATGATGAAGAAGTTGCTGCAACGAAGAATGAATAAGGAGACTTTTCATGCATTCATCACGATTAATTGTAAATGCTGATGATTTCGGTTTAACGCCGGGTGTATCTGCAGGGATACTTTATGCACATCAGCATGGCATATTGACAAGTACAACGGCAATGGTTAATACAGAGTTTTCAAAGGAAAGCCTCGAAGAAGTGAAACGGTATCCTGATCTTGGGGTAGGCTTGCATCTTGTTCTGGATGCCGGTCAACCGATATCCACTTCCGTCAGCAGTTTAACAGATAATAGAGGTGAATTTCTAAAAGGGAGGGAGCTAATAGAGTCTGCGAAACGGCAAGACATAAAAGATGAACTTGAATACCAGCTTGAATTGCTTTTAAGGTCGGGGGTGGATGTGACGCATATTGATAGTCATCACCACATGCACCTCCATATCCCTTGTGGAATGGAAGCAGTGGTGGAAGTAGCCGAAACATACAAACTCCCTGTAAGGTCATTTTCAGACTCCGTTCTTCCTGGTTCTGTTTTAACAAGTGACTACTTTCACTACGATTTTTATGGTGATAATTACGTTTCACCGGAATATTTACTGAATCTATTTTCCGGTTTGCAGCCAGGAGTAACAGAAATTATGTGTCACCCTGCATTTTTGGATTCGTGGCTAAGCAATAAAAGCAGCTATAATTTCACTCGAATGAAAGAATTAAATATTCTTGTGAACAGCAAAATTAAAAACTGGATAGATGAGCACGCTGTTGATTTAATCCATTATGGAGGGCTAGTTGATGAACCATGAAAATTTTTCAATGAATATTATATTACATGCAGGGAACGCCAAAGGATATTTACATGAGGCGCTGCAGGACGCAAGGAACGATGATTTTGAACAGGTGGATGCAAAAATAAAACAAGCATCAAATGAGCTTTTGGAAGCACATAAGATACAAACGCAATTCCTGCAGGATGATGCAAAAGAAAAAGTAGACAGTGTGTCGGTAATATTGGTTCATGCGCAGGATCATCTGATGACTGTAATGTCGGAAAGAGATTTAATTCAGGAAATGATTGAGATGTACCGTAAACAACATGAAATGAATCAAAAGCTGAATCAGTTAATGGAGGGGAACAGTAAGAAAAAGCTGGAGCAGGAAACATGGGGTACTTCGGAAGACTAATAATAGATGAGGAGTGTTTTCGTGAAATATATCAAATACATTTTCCCTGTATTTGTTTTAGCGTTATTAGTGACATCCTTGTTGGTAACTTCCAGTGCAGAGGGGAAAGACGGTAATAATGGAAATGGGAAGGTTGTTCCAGGTATTGAAGTGTTATTGAATAAAAAGTTAGACTGGCTGGAAAATAAAAGAGTTGGGTTAATAACCAATCCGACTGGAGTTGACAGCGATCTAAAGAGCAGTGTTGATTTATTGTATAACCACCCGGATGTTAAATTAACTGCATTATTTGGACCGGAGCATGGTATACGGGGGAGCCGTGAAGCAGGGGAATATGTCGAATCATATATTGATGAGAAAACCGGTCTTCCTGTGTATAGTCTATATGGACCAACATGGAAACCAACAGAAGAAATGCTGGCTGATGTAGATGTGTTACTATTTGACATTCAGGATGTTGGTTCAAATGTTTATACGTATATATATACACTGGGGTTTGCCATGGAGGCAGCTGCAGAATATGATAAAGAATTAATTGTATTGGATCGCCCGAATCCAATTGGCGGAACGAAGGTGGAAGGGCCGCTGCGATCAGAGGAAACGGTCAGTTTCATGGGAAGATTTCTGCTTCCTGTAAGACATGGAATGACAGTCGGGGAATTAGCAACGATGTGGAATCATGAGTATAGTATGGGAGTAGATTTAAAGGTTGTTAAAATGAAAGGCTGGAAACGCACCATGCATTTCGAAGACACCGGTCTTCCATGGGTCATGACTTCACCAAATATACCAACTAAAGAGACTGCATATTTATATGCTGGAACGGAATTGCTGGATGATACTTCGTTAAGCACGGGGCTAGGCACTACCAAACCGTTTGAATTGGTTGGAGCACCTTGGATTGATGGTGAAGCATTAGCAAAAGAAATGAATAACCGGAACATTTCAGGGGTAACTTTCCGATCCGCCTATTTCACTCCGATGTTTGGTAAATATGAAGGTGAATTAGTCGGGGGAGTTCAAGTCCATATTGATGATCCATCACAAATAAATTTAGTTAATTTAGGTTTAAATCTGGTGGATGCAATGCGAGATCAAAATCCGGAAAAGTTTGAGATGACATCCAGTTATGCGAATCTTATTGGGGATCCGGAAGTACCGGAGATGATTATGAATGATGAACCAGTTGATCGTATCATAAAGTCCTGGGAAGATGAATTAAATACGTGGGTTACAGAAGTCCGTAACCAATATTTATTGTATAATCCGTATCCAAGTGGTGCCCAGCCTTATAAAGACGAAGGAGTGTTAGGGATATTGCCGCTTGATTTAACAGCCGCTCCGGGTCAAAGTGTTGAATTAACTGTACAAGGATATGATAAAAACGGTGAAAAGCTGGATATTGCTCCTTCATCGGTTGAATGGTCCACTACAAATGATATCGGGTATGTTGAAAATGGTATTTTTCATGCAGAAAAAGAAGGACAGGGTAAAATAGTAGCTTCGTATGGTGATTATACCGCAAGCAGGGATGTCAACGTATCAGCCACACAAATCAAAAATATCCGTTATGGAATACACTCAGCTTATTCAAGGATAGTATTCGATTTGAACAAGACAGTGAATAATTACACGATAAAAGAAAAGGATGATAAGTTATTACTGAAAATTCCTTATGGAGAAATTGAAGGGGAATTAGACGAACAAGGAGGAACCATTGATATAAAGAACAGCCCAGTTATATCCAGTATCGACTATAGGATTGAAAATGATGTGTTCGTTGCTGCATTTAACCTGAAGATAGATGAGGTAGAGTATGAGACACCTGAGTTTTCTTCCAGAATAGTTGTGGATTTGATGCATTGAGGAAGTGCCGGGACGGTTCTTGTGCTTCTCCATTAATAGGATGATGAATGGACATTGATGTTAACTATTCGTCCACTGCAGCAGCCAATCACTATCTATCAACAGGGCTTCATTTATGTTGGTAAAGAGGCGGGCTTGATGCCTAGAGTGCGAGTAAAGCAAGGCGATTCCCCTTGCTTTCTGGCACTCTGTTTATTTTTTGAATTGTGCAAGAAGCGGAACCGTCCCCATGCTTATCAGTCACTTCTCATTTTTTATCAGTCAGATGTCGAAGTATATCGGTCGCTTTGGAATTTTATCAGTCACTTTCCGGGTTTTATCAGTCAGATACCGCACTTTATCAGTATTTGGAACAGTCCTTATGCTTCCCGTGCTTTATCCCCGCAATAAATTACAGGAAAAATACCGCTTCACAACGTTCGGCGTAAAATATTGTTTACCACTAGATGAAAACAAGTGGCAGCCACCGCCATTTTAGCAAGCCCGCCCGAGTGCATACCCCTCTTACGGGCGGATTTCACACGACAAGTAGTTTATATTGAATAAGTAGAAGGCGAAAAATAATAGTTTTTACATGCCACCAAATCCAAGGTTGCAACGATAATAGTTATGAGAAGGAGTTTTTATCACTATAAAGCAAAGGAAGAACGCCAATGGACAACCGAATAGCTTTTGAGGAAATTTTTGAGCAAAACAAGCGAAGGATCCACTATCACATCCACAAGCTGAACATCAATGACCCACACGATGAGTTTTTTCAGGAGGGCTTAATCGCAATGTGGAACGCCTACGAGACATATCAGCCGGACAAAGGCGCTATGGCTACATACTTCAATTACACCATCCGTAACCGCCTGATTGATCGTATACGCAAGGAAGCCTCCCATCAAAACACGCAGGCGAAAGCCATTCAGGAACATTTAACACAAGTCACGGACGGCAATCGTCACAGCCTTCGGGATAAGCTTAACCGGCGAATCTTACCCGGGCAATCCTTTTCACTAACTGATTTTACACTTTGGAAAACGTTAAAATCTGAACTGACAGAAAGACAATGGAAATGGATTTATTACCATATCATCGAAGGCATGTCCTATAAAGAAATTGCCATTACGGAGAATACGACCGTTGAAGCTGTGAAGGGATGGGGTAAGCAGGTGCGAATGAAGCTGCGTGATCCCAAGTTCCGGGAAAAGCTGTAATGGGACGATAATCTGTAAAATGGGCAGTTGTATACGTGAAGAAAACATTGCGCAGGCAGGGGGAGAGGTTAATAAATCTGCTAAGCAGAATGGTGGAGTGGCGGTTGTTGAAGAAGTTCTTGATTTGGATGAACAGGAGGAGTTTGAGAGGTTGTTGGTGGAGTTTACTAGGGGTGGCGCGATGAAAGAAGTAATGAATGGGGGAACAAAAGATTCCCCCATCAAACCTTACTTAAACCCAACGAGTAGTAATCGTCTTTTTACGTGTATAGAAGTCTATTCCATCTTTCCCATTAACATGAAGGTCACCGTAAAAAGAATCTTTCCATCCGGAAAATGGGAAAAAGGCCATTGGAGCGGGAACACCGATATTTACCCCGAGCATGCCCGCATCAATTTTTTCCCGGAAAGTCCGAACGCTTCCGCCATCATTCGTAAAGATACAGGAGCCATTTGCGAATCTTGATTTATTTGTTAGCTCAATCGCATCGTCAAGATTTTTGACCCGGCTGATGGATAGGATCGGTGCAAACATTTCGTCTTCCCAAATCTTCATTTCGCTAGTCACATCATCAAAGATAGTTGGTCCGACAAAGTAGCCTTTCTCTTGGAGCTCTTTATCTTCCCGTCCATCGCGAACCAGTTTCGCACCTTCTTCTTCACCGGTTTCAATATACTGTAATGTACGTTCTTTATGCTGTTCCCGAATAACCGGTCCGAGAAATACCCCTTCATCCAAGCCATTGCCGATTTTAATTTCATTTGCTTTTTGGATTAATTGTTCAACGAATTCGTCTGCAATGGATTGATGCACAGCTACAACCGAACAAGCCATGCAACGTTCACCCGCTGAGCCGAATGCCGCACTGATCACCTGTGTTGTTGCATTATCCAAATTGGCATCACTTAATACAATGGAGTGGTTTTTTGCTCCGGAAAGCGCCTGAACACGTTTAAGATTTTCTGTACCTCTCTTATATACGTACTCAGCAACCGGTTGTGATCCAACGAATGAAATTGCATCAATCTGGTTGTGATCCAATAAACCATTTACTACATCGTGTGCGCCGTGAACGATGTTAAATACACCGGCAGGCAGTCCTGCCTCTTCCAGTAACTCAGCCAGTCGATTGGCGAGAATTGGTGTGCGCTCGGATGGCTTTAATACAAATGTATTCCCCGTTACAATCGCCATTGGGAACATCCAGCAAGGAACCATCATTGGAAAATTAAACGGTGTAATACCGCCAATGACGCCAATAGGATATCGATAGACACCTGACTCCAATCCCGTGGCAATCGATGGCAGTTGTTCGCCCATCATCAGTGATGGCGCACCGGATGCAAATTCTACACATTCAATTCCGCGTAATACTTCACCATAGGCTTCTTTATAACTTTTTCCATTTTCAATGGAGACCAGTTCCGCAAGTTCCTCCCAATGTTCAACAAGTAATTGCTGATATTTGAATAAAATACGGGCGCGTTTTGGTACAGGGACCTCTTTCCAAGTCTCAAATGATTCCGCAGCAGTCTTAACGGCCTGATCCAAATCTTCCTTGGTGGAAATTGGTACATGGGCAATCACTTCACCGGTTGCCGGATTAAATACTTTTTCCGTTTTATCTGAATTTGATGCAACCCATTCGCCATTCACATAGTTTTTAATAGTTTTAACCTTTAATTGTTCCATTATAATACCTCCAATAGTTGTTATTATATTAGTTCATGCTGTTCATTACTAAAAAATTGAATATAGAATAACAGCTAAGAACATTACAGAAGTTGGCAAAACAACGCTTAAAAGAAAAACAGGTTTATAGGATCTTTCATGAGTTTCACCACATATAACCCGAATTGTTGTCACAACATATCCATTATGTGGTAATGAATCAATACCACCTGAAGCTAATGCTGAGATTCGATGCATTGCACCCGGATCCAATCCTTGTCCCATATAAATGGGTGCCAAAACCGGTAGTGCGATACCTAATCCACCTGAGGCTGATCCAGTAATGCCACAAATAAGTGTCACTCCAATTGCCAATCCCAATAATGGGGGACCAGGCAAATTTACAAGCCCATTCACCAAAGCATCGAATGCTGAAACCTGTGCAACTACACTGCCAAAGCCTACGACTGCACAGGTGTTTGCAAGCGCAACTAATGCATCCTGAGCGCCTTTGGCAAGGGAGTCCCAAAATGCTTTGAGAAACGTATTCATTGTTACACATGCCAGGGCGATACCGCTTGTCAGGGCTATTAATAGTGCAGCTGTCGGGTCCATCAATTGTGACAAGACATTTAATACGGCAATTACCACGATTAATGGTATTACGGAGACAACAATGTTCGGTAATCGTTTTTTAGTGTCTCTAGCATCATATTCTTCCTCTGCCAGGGATGCTGCTAACTCATTTCTATCATTCTTATATGGAAGATGGAACTCCTCTCCATCGTTAACTGCTTTTTTTACCATATGTCCAATCCATATGGCACCGACAATCATAATTAGCAGTGCACATAAAACACCGATAAACCCACCGCCAGTTGGTGTTGTACCAAAGAATTTAGTCGGAATGATATTCTGAATTTCCGGTGAACCAGGTGCGGTCATTGTAAAAGAAATGGAACCAAACACCAATGCCCCCGGAATAAACCGGTGTGGTAAATTAGCTGCACGAAACAATGAAACTGCTATAGGATAGATGGCAAAGCCTACAACAAATAAACTAACTCCGCCATAGGTCATAATTGCTGCTGCCGCTACAACAGCAAACACTGCACGTTTTGTCCCTAACGTTTTTTTAATCCATTGTGCAATGCTTTCCGCGGACTTGGTTTCCTGCATTACTTTCCCAAATATAGCCCCAAGTAAAAATACTAAAAACCATGAAGCAAAATACCTTGTAAAGCCATCCATATAATTTTCCATCAAGGCAGTTTGAAGATTCAACCCGCCTGTAATCGCTACCAAAATGGAACACAGGATCGCAGCGATTATTATATTTATCCCTTTCATTGTTAGATAAATCAGTAATACCAGTGAGACGATTAACCCCACAACACCAATCACACTCATAAAATCCCCCCCTGTCTGTTTGCCCAAATTATTTTATTGTACGTTCCGTTGAAAAATCGTAATCAAAACAGACTCTATAAAGTTCCTCCATTTCATATTGTTCAGGTACTCTTGGATTGTTGGCTGGACTTCCACTGGCTAATGCATCTTTTGACATTTTGCTGACAACGCTTTCAAATTCTGTTTTGTCAATACCCCATCCATTTAAATTGGGTATGTTCAGTTTCAAACACAGACTTTTTACTGAAGCCACAGCTACATCGGCAGCCTGTTCATCAGAATAATTTTCTGCAGCGGGAATAAAAATTCTTCCTAAGTCTGCCAATCTTTTAATGGCATAATCTTTACTAAATTCAAGAACCGCTGGTAGTAACATTGCGTTCGAAAAACCATGCGGCACATGAAAAAGTGCACCTATTGGCCTGGATAGACCGTGTACTAAACAGACTGAAGCATTGGAAAAAGCGAGTCCCGCCTGCATGGCTCCTAATGACATATTTTCTCTTGCATCTAAATTATCCCCATCCTCGTAGGCTATTGTGATATTTTCAACTATTAATTTCATTGCTGAAAGTGCCATATCATCTGTCATAGGGTGTGAACGTTTGGAAATATACGCTTCAACCGCATGACTGAGCGCATCAATACCTGTTGCAGCCGTTACTTGTTTTGGTGACGATAAAGTGAGCAAGGGATCAACAATAGCTACTTCAGGTAAAAATGATGGTTGTTTTATCATCATTTTTACATCGGTTGTAGTATTAGCGATTACTACCGCATCCGTAACCTCTGAACCGGTTCCTGCAGTGGTTGGTATTGCAATATGTGGGATAGGCTTTACTTCAGCCATTTTTTTCATGCCCATATAATCCCCGATATATCCGTCATTGGTTGCAAGAACAGCAATTGATTTTGCTGTATCGATGCAACTGCCGCCACCTAGTGAGATGACAATTTCACAGTTTTCTTCGTTAAAAAGCGTTAACGCTTCATCTACATAGATATCCGTAGGCTCAGAATCTACACCTAAATACGTAACACTATCAACGCCTTCTTTTAGCAGATTATCCCGACATTCACTTACATATTCGAGGTCATTCATTACTTTGTCGCTTACAATAATAGCTTTTTTTCCCCTGGCCTTAGCCTCTCTACCAACTTCACCAAAGGCATTGCGACCATAATTAATCGTTTGCGGCGAGTGAAAAGTCTTGTAGTTTTCCATTCTTCATACCTCCCTTATAATGATGTACAGTGTTATATATGCAAAAGTTATGCCAATTTGAAAGGTTTGATAATACTTTATTTTCAAAAATAAATGTAGAAAAATTACTACATTTATTTCAAACACATGTAGTAACTTTTCTACATTTCGATGACTAAATAAGGTCATATTTCTTTAGTTTATAGTATAATGTTGTTCGGTGAATCCCCAATGTTTTCGCTGTTTCTGATTTATTACCGTTATTCTTCCGTAATACAGCTACAATCATTTCTTTTTCAGTATTCATCCTTTCTGTCTTCATCTGATGGAATGAATCTTCCCCGATGGTGAGTGTTTGATCAGTATGTAACATATAATCTGGTAAGTGGTGGGGTTCGATAGTATCGCTTTCAACCAGAACCACAAGATTTTCAATTACATTAAATAGTTGTCTGATGTTACCACGCCAATCATAATTAATAAACTTGGTTATTACTTCAGAAGATAATTCTTTTAACGGAATTTGATGTTTGTTGCATGCCGCACTCAAGTAGTAGGATACCAAAGGAGGAATATCTTCTTTCCGTTTACGAAGCGGCGGTATAGGTAGTTCAATTACATTAATTCGATAGTAAAGATCCTCACGAAAATCACCTTTGTCCACCATTTCTTTAAGGTTTTGATTTGTGGCAGCAATAATTCTGGTATCTAATTTATTTTTTCTTGTACCACCAACACGTTCAAATTCCTTTTGTTGTAACACACGCAGTAACTTCGTTTGCATTAAAAGTGGCATTTCACCTATTTCATCTAAAAACAATGTTCCGTACTGGGCCATTTCCAGTTTTCCCGGCTTGCCCCCTTTTTTTGCTCCGGTAAATGCTCCTTCTTCATAACCAAATAATTCCGATTCAAATAGTTGTTCTGGTATGGCTCCACAATTCACACTGATAAAGTTTCCGGATGCATATGGACTTAACTGATGAATACTTTGTGCATACATTTCCTTCCCGGTACCACTCTCACCCGTAATCAGAACAGTAGCATTTGTTTTGGCGACCTTCCTTGCGAGATGCTTTAATTCAGAGGTAGGGTTACTATTGCCAATAATTTGATCTAAGGTAAACATATTGGTTTCCCGCCACTTTTGCGTGATAGCATTTCCAGTTCGGTAAGGTTGGCTTGATTTCTTCTGTAACCGTTCATATATCTTATTTAATTCTGTCACACCTTCAAAAACAAGCATACCAATAGCACCAACAACTTGGTTTTGTTTCCAAATTGGAATGCGATGTACGATCATTGCTTGACCTTGAATATATTGTATTGCCCCGCGTTCAGGCATTCCTGTCCTTATCGTATTGTGAAGATTTGTGTTATCAATTACTTCCTGGACATGGTGACCAATTGCATCCTTTTTTTCAATCCCTGTGTAACGGCTATAAGCATCATTGAATTCAACGATTGTACCTTTTGTATCCACAACGGTAATTCCTTCATAAGCACTATCCAAGATTACGTTTAATATTTCCGCCGAATGTTCCAATTGATTCATTTCACTAATATATTGGGATAACCCATTTGTAATTTCATTTCTAGTTAAAAGGCCCACCAACTTATTTTGATTATCCACAACTAAATAATATGGATATGATAATTTACTAACTTTCATTAGGGGGTCAGTTACATGAACGATTGAAAAATTATCATGTAAATGATCGGTTATAAATGCTTGGTTAACTGGTTCATTATGTGTAAACGATTTCAAAAGAGACTTTGCTGTAATAACACCAAGCGGCTCTTTTTCTTTACCCACAACAGGTATAAATTCAGCATCCGAAGCTAGTATTACTTGAGCTGCTTGCATTAATGATAGGTTGTCTAGTTCGACATAGTTAGGATTCGGAATCATCCACTTATCTATTTGATAGTGCTCAGCATTTTTGATTATTGTATCTTGGTTTTGAATAAAATCCTGAATCATAATTTGCGTACCTCCCTTGGTTATGTGAAGTTTTATAAGCGTAAATATTCAGTTATTTAATTATACTATTGTTGTGGGATTTAACAAGTATGATAGGGGAGGTGAGATAAAGGATAACTGAGTGAATGGAAACAGGGTGCAACTAATAGTATGTATTTTAGTTATCTTCTTTAACAATTTAGTAAGTAAGGCTGGCCGCATGAAGGTTACTGTGTGGGTCCTGCTTAATATCTAATTCAGTGATACTGCTGGTGAATTTGCCGGCAGTTTTTTTGTGTGTTTGTTATGAAGTAACCGATTTAAATGCATTGCTGCCTACAATATTTAGTTATACCCCATAAAATAAATCAATTATTCACGCCCATTTTAGTATGCTAGTATTTAATTAACTGAAATATAGCTATATTTTGACTTTACATTAATTAAATAAAGAGGGAGTGATTTTTAGAGAAAAATAGATTGTTTTTCGAAATATGAAACCGCTGACATTTTAACCAATGGAGAAATATATCACGATCTAAATATGAATGACTTCAGGAGGAGGTATAATCATGTTTTTTCGTTCATTTTTTGATGAAAACTTAGCACAAATGTCTTATCTAGTTGGCTGCGAACGTACAGGAGAAGCCATTGTAATTGATCCTGCACGCAGTATTGACCCGTATTTGAAAATAGCAAAGAAAAAGGGTTTCAACATTATAGCTTCGGCTGAAACACATATTCATGCCGATTTCCTCTCTGGCTCCAGGGAAATTGCCAAGAATTGCAATATAACAGTTTATGTGTCGGATGAGGGAGATGAAAATTGGAAATACCATCAAGTGGAAGGTGTCAACTATACGTTTCTTAAAGATAGCAGCACATTTAATGTGGGGTTTGTTGAGTTTCAAGTTATGCATACTCCGGGACACACGCCAGAAAGTATTTCATTTATTTTAACGGACAAAGGGGCAGCTTTTTCCCAGCCAATGGGTATTTTTACAGGAGACTTCGTATTTGTTGGAGAAATTGGACGGCCTGATTTATTAGAAAAATCAGTGGGAATAGCCGGTTCTGCTGAAAGTGGTGCAAGACTAATGTTCGAATCCTTACAGAGGTTTAAAGAATTACCAGATTTTATGCAAGTATGGCCGGCGCATGGAGCTGGGAGTGCCTGTGGTAAAGCGTTGGGTGCAGTACCAATGTCTACTGTTGGATATGAGAAATTAAACAATTGGGGTTTAAAGGAGGAGAACAAGGAAGACTTTGTCAAATCTTTGTTAACTGGTCAGTCCACCCCTCCTAAATATTTTGCGATGATGAAAAAATTGAATAAAATCGGGCCTCCATTAGTTAATGAAACGGAAATTGAGCGGCTGGAAACACCGGATGAGCTTATAAAGTATGGAAGTAATACGGTTTTGTTGGATACGAGAAGAGCCAAAGAATTTGCAAAGGAACATTTAGAAGGTGCCATCAACATTCCATTTAATCAATCATTCACAAATTGGGCAGGGGAGTTGATCGGCTATGATCAGGATATTGTCCTTATTGCAGCTGAAGAACACGTCAATAAAATAAAAGAAAGTTTGTCATCAATAGGTTTGGATCGGGTTGTTTCTTCAATAGAACCAGCATTTACATTACGTGATCAAGAACGTATAGAAAGTTACGAAGAAGTGAATGTCCAAAAACTGCGTGATTTACTTGATGATGAAAATTATCACCTGATTGATGTTCGAAACCAATCAGAGTGGAATGATGGAAGGATTGAAGGTGCTGATCTTAAGACGCTTCGTTCACTTCCAGATCTTTTGGATGATCTGCCTGAAGGAAAAACATATCTTGTACATTGCCGTTCCGGTGCCCGCTCAGCAATTGCCGCGAGCCTGATGCAGGCAAATGGATATAAGGATGTTAAAAATGTAAAAGGTGGTTACTTAGCCTGGATGAAGGAAAAGTTTCCAGTAAAGTCTTAGTCAAAAAACATATGGATTCAATCGTTATAAGGAGGGGTATTTTATGGGATATGATTTTGACAAGGTAATAAATCGGTATAATACAAATTCGGTTAAATGGGATAAAACAGAAAGGTTATTTGGTGATAAGGATATTCTGCCAATGTGGATTGCTGATATGGATTTCGCGTGTCCCAATCCTGTTGTTGATGCAATAAAAGAGAGAGCAGAACATGGAATTTTTGGCTATACTTCAAGATCAAGAAATTATTTTGAGGCATTTATAGACTGGGTGGAGAGACGACACGATTGGTCCATTAAGAAACAGTGGATTCGCTGTACGCCAGGGATTATGACTGCTCTTAGTATTGCGATACAAACTTTTACAAATGAAGGAGATAGGATCATTATCCAAACCCCAGTTTACACACCTTTTACTGAGGTGATTGAGAAAAACAACCGTGAGATTGTGCTAAATCCACTTAAGCTTGATCATAAAAAGTATAAAGTAGATTACGAAAATCTGAAAGAAGTAGCTGCGAATACAGATGTTAAGATGATTATTTTGTGTAATCCGCATAATCCAGTCGGCAGGGTTTGGTCAAAGGAAGAATTGACAAAATTGGGCCAAATATGTATGGAAAATGATGTATTGGTAGTATCTGATGAAGCGCATATGGATATTGTTCATAAAGGATCTATCCATACTCCTTTTGCAAGTATTTCGGAAGAGTTTGCAGATAATTCGATTACATGTACAGCTCCTAGTAAAACGTTCAATTTAGCGGGAGTTCAAATGGCGAATAACATTATTCCAAATAAAGAACTACGCGATAGCTTTACAAACATGATTGATCGCCTTTATTTGGGACTATCCAACACGTTTGGTGTTACGGCAGTTGAAAATGCTTATAGATACGGAGAAGAATGGTTTGATAAGTTTTTAGATTATATTGAAGACAATCTGGCATTTTTAACGGAGTTTATTGAAACGAATTTGGAGGAAATAAAAGTGATTCCTCCTGAAGGGACATACCTCGTTTGGCTGGATTGTCGGGAACTCGGAATGGATGCAAAAGCTCTGGAGGATTTTTTACAAAAGAAAGCCAAGATAGCATTTGATGAAGGATATACATTTGGCGTAGGCGGTGAAGGATTTACCCGAGTTAATATTGCTTGTCCACGGCAGACTTTAGAAGAAGGCTTAAGGAGAATAGAAAAGGCAGTAAACGAATCTTTAATTAGAGTTGGGAAGGAGACTCAATAATGGAAATACTCCATGTTATATTAATTATTACGTTGTTCCTATTAATTTGTTCAGGGCTATTCTATATGCAGAAAAAGTTCGTTTCATTTGGTAAACGCGTTTCCCTCGCACTGGTAGTTGGTATAGTGTTTGGGCTTATCCTTCAGTTCGCGTATGGTACGAACTCAGACGTTATCAGCAGATCCTCGGACTGGATTAATATCGTTGGGAGTGGATTCGTATCACTATTAAAAACGCTAATCATGCCACTTGTTTTCTTTGCTATTTTACGGGCATTCACGAACTCAAAGTTTTCAGAGGGTTTCGGTAAGATCGGTGGATTAGTAATAGGGTTTTTAGTTGGAACAGTAGCTATAGCGGCAACTGTTGGGATTTTTTCAGCTGGTATTTTTCAGTTGGAGGGTATGGACCTTTCCAAGGGAGAGGCAGAAACAGAGGCTATTATGGGCAATGATAAAGCATTAAACGATCTGGAAGACAAGTCGATGCCGGATATGATTTTGTCCATGATACCAAGTAATATTTTCTCAGATTTGACTGGAGCAGCACCAACATCAGTTATCTCAGTTGTTATATTTTCGGTTATAGCCGGGATGGCTTTTATGGGTGTAAGAAGAAAGCAGCCTGAACAAGCGAAAGTGTTTGGAAGGGTGGTTGAATCCGTTTTTACAATTGTGATGCGAATTGTAACACTCGTATTACGCCTGACGCCATATGGGATACTTGCACTTATGGCAAATAAGGCTGCAACCAGTGATATAGCTACATTTATGAATCTGGGATTATTTATTATCGCGTCGTATTTTGCGATCTTTACCATGTTTTTAATTCACTTGTTGCTGATCAGAATGGCGGGACTAAACCCGGTGACATATGTTAAAAAAATAATACCAGTTCTTATATTCGCATTCTCATCCCGTTCCAGTGCAGGAACCTTGCCATTAAATATCAAAACACAAAAGAAAAGCCTCGGGGTTTCAGAAGGAGTCGCTGATGTATCGGGAGCATTTAGTGTAACAATCGGTCAAAATGGATGTGCTGGAATTTATCCTGCAATGCTTGCTGTTATGGTTGCACCGACAGTGGGTATTAATCCATTTACCCCTTCATTCATTTTGATGTTAATTGCTGTTGTAGCTATTGGTTCGTTCGGAGTCGCAGGAGTTGGCGGAGGAGGAACGTTTGCAGCACTTATCGTATTATCAACGATGAACTTACCTGTAGCTATCGTCGGCTTGCTTATTTCAATAGAACCTTTAATTGACATGGCTCGGACCGCTTTAAATGTTAGTGGTGGAATGACAACAGGTATCTTAACAGCTAGAATCACCAAAAATTTGGATAAAAGTATATATACCGATAAAGATAACCGAGTCGAACTGGAGCAGAGTGCAATTTAAACTATAAATACGTGTTCAAAATTATATCGAAATAAATGGCCTATTGTATATTTCTAAATATGCAATAGGCTTATTTTCTATTTATCAGTCTAATCCAATATTGCCATAATCAGAAATAAATAACGTGCTAAAATAGAAATGGATTGGTAGATTCGTAGACAAGGAGTGATTGAGCAATGAACATAGATTATTTGGAAATGTTTTGTCAGGTAATTGAGGAGGGAAGCATCAGTCAAGCAGCTCGTATAGGGTATATCTCGCAACCAGCAGTGACCAGCAAGATACGGCAACTGGAAAAACATTATGGTACCGAGTTGTTTGATAGAACCGGTGGAAAATTGCAACTTACAGAGTCAGGTTCTGCCCTTTATCCCTACGCAAAGGAGGTCATTGATCTTTTTAATCAATCTGAAGAGGCAGTAAAAGTAATTACAAATCGTGAAGTATCTACATTAAATATAGGGGCAAGTTTGACTATCGGTGAATATCTTTTGCCAGGTATATTGGGTGAATTTCAAAAAAAGAATCGGAATTTAAAATTGAATTTAGCTATTGGAAATACACCAAGTATTGTTGCTCAGTTGGAGAATCGGGAAATTGATATTGCTTTGGTGGAAGGCATCGTTACACATGATGATTTTCATATTGAAAAATTCACCGAAGATGAGTTGATCATGGTTGTTCCCAGTAATCATCGGTGGAATGATCGAAGTGAAATTAGTATAGAAGAGTTGCCTCAGGAAAAAATGATTTGGAGAGAAAAAAATGCCGGCATTAGGGAAATTGTTGATAATGTATTACGGGAAAATAATGTATTAGAAAAAGTTAAGAGTTATATGGAGTTGGGGAGCACTCAATCAATAAAAAGTGCCGTTGAGGCGGGAATGGGCATTAGTATACTACCAAAACTATCCGTGAAAAGGGAGCTTGCGTTAGGGGTTATAAAACATGTAACAATCTCCGACGTTCGTATTACCAGGGATTTATCTGTAGTAAAAATTGCTTCTCGCTTTCCAAAAAAGAGTATGAATTCATTTATAGGCCATTTGAAAAATGTAACAAGTTAATTTTTGGGGCACTCAATTCCCCTTCACGCAACCGAAATATTATGTCCTGTTTTTTAAGTTATACCCCATAAAAATCATCTATTATTCACCATTTTTAACGTGTGATACCATTAATTTATGTTAAATATTTACTTTCATATTCTTGCAACAAGCATTTATTCTAAGGTTTAATGTTCTCACAATTGCAACCGATTACAAGGAGGGTAAAATGACTCGAAAGTGGGTGCTGGTTCAGCGGGAAAAATGACTTTAAAGATTAAAATCTGTTCTTCTGCTTTGTAAATAACGGTGATATTTCATAGTTTTTGTACAGATGTGAAAATGGGTGATTAGGATTGGGTTTGGACTTAATAATTGTGTTGTTTTTAATCGGTTTCATTGGTTCGTTTATATCAGGTATGGTAGGTATTGGCGGTTCAATTATTAAATATCCATTGCTACTTTATATCCCGTCATTTCTTGGGGTAGGTGTATTTACAGCGACTGAGGTTGCCGGTATATCGGCAGTCGATGTCTTTTTTGCATCAATTGCCGGTGTATTGGCTTACCGAAAAGATGGGTATTTGAATAAACGACTAATTATTACAATGGGAACTGCTGTGTTGGGAGGAAGCTTCATAGGAGGTTATGGCTCGGTACTTTTATCGGATCAGGGTATTAATCTTGTATATGCAATACTAGCAAGTATCGCAGCAATCATGATGTTTTGCTCCAGGAAAGAAAATAGTTTAGAAACAGAGGTAAACCAAATTGAATTCAACAGTCTAATGGCAATAATAAGTGCTTTTCTTGTTGGTATAGGGTCTGGTATTGTCGGGGCGGCTGGAGCATTTCTACTGGTGCCTATCATGCTAGTTTTACTGAACATACCAACCCGTGTCACTATAGCTTCTTCGCTAGCAATTACTTTTTTATCATCGATTGGTTCAACTGCTGGAAAAATAATAACAGGTCAAGTGTTGTTTGGACCAGCGGGGGTTATGATAGTTGCCAGTCTTATTGCTGCACCGATGGGGGCAGTTACCGGTAAAAAAATAGACACCAAAATATTGAAGGCTATCTTATCACTTTTTATCCTAGCTACGGTAATTAAAATTTGGTTTGATTTTGTTTGAATTTATAGAGGGAGGAAAGTTTTATGAATCATTATAAACTGACGGATTTTATCCGGGATTTGACTGATGTAGTAGAAACAACCAATTCTGATAGTGATCGTGTTTCACAGGCCGAGCATCATCTCAGTAAATTATTGCGCAGTAAGTCATGGTTGCCTATGGAAAAGATGTCTGCAGGCAATAACAGTTATGGTCGTCATTCCCTATATCGCGATCCACAAGACCGCTTTGAGATCCTCGCACTTATTTGGGAACCTGAACATAGTACACCATTACACGACCATGATGGAACATGGGGAGTAGAGGGAGTCATTTCTGGGCGTATGAAAATTTTTAATTATTTACAATTGGAATCGTACTCCAACCAGACTACTAAACTAAGTTATGCCGGTACAATGACTATAAACGAGCAAAGCACTGGAGAGCTTTTGCCACCAGCAGACTGCCACATTTTAAAACCCCAAGGAGAGGAAACAGTCATTACCGTTCATGTTTATGGAAAACAGCTTAATAAGTTTCGAGTATTTGAACCGACCAATCAAAAAAACATTTTTACTACTTATGAAAAAACTGTTGGATATACAACAGAAACATGTCTTGAAAATCTATCGAATCAATCTTAAAAGCAAGGAATCTGCATTTTAACTTTTGCCTAAAAATTAATGCAACGCCATTGTATATTACCTTCATTTATGCAAAACATAGTGGTAAAACAAATAAGGTGGTTATCATATGGCACAGCAAAATAAGCTTTCCCGTCAGTCACAGTATAAGATTGCCCAACAAATGAAACATGCACAGAATGATATGCAGGTGAAGCAAGCGTACAGAGCTGCTATTAAGTCGGAACAGAGGAATGGCTGACGTGCAATTTTTATAAATTACGTAATAGAACACTTCAATACAAACTTGGTTTTAAAACGTGCGAACTTTGATTGAAACGCGCGAAGTCCCCGTCCAAACGTGCGAAGTCTATGGCCAAACGCGCGAACTTTGGTGGAAAACGTGCGAAGCTCCCGCCCAAACGCGCGAACTCATTAGACAGTTCTTAAATGGAACAATTGGAAATTTTGAGCGAAAGAAGGCAAAAAGGGGAAGGAAGCATGAGAACCGTCCCCATGCTTCCCTTATTGCTATTTCAAGTTTGCTGGCAGTTCAAACAAATCAATTCCCCATATGATCGGCAAGAAGAAATATACTGCCAGTACAATTAAAATTAAAGAGGTGATGTTTAACCAGAATCCATTTTTGACCATCCCGGTTATTTTCAATTTTCCTGTACCATAAATGATTGCGTTTGGTGGTGTACCTACCGGGAGCATAAATGCACAGTTGGCTGCCATTGCGCATGGAACCATTAATGCATATGGGTGTACATTAAGTGCAAGCGCAAGTGACGCTACGACTGGTATAATCATTGTTCCAGTGGCAGTATTTGAGGTTATCTCGGTTAAGAACAGAATGACAGCAGTCGCTATAAACATTATGATAAGAATGTTCATTCCTTCCAGTTCTGCCAACTGGCTTCCAATCCAGTCTGAAAGCCCTGTTTCGGTAAAACCCGCAGCGATGGCAAGCCCTCCGCCAAACAGAATAAGAATCCCCCATGGAATATTTTGAGAATCCTTCCATTCCATTATTTTGCTTCCTTCTTCCTGTTTTGACGGGATCAGGAAAAGTAATACAGTTGCTGTCATTGCAATGATACCATCACTGATTCCCGGGATTTCCAGGATGTTTTGCCAAATAAATGTGCGTGTAATCCACATAAAGGCGGCGAAGATAAAAACAAGTGCCACGGCTTTTTCCTCATATGAAATTTTACCAAGGGATTTCCTTTCCCGATTAATCTGTTCCTTTCCACCCGGCAGTTCGCGAAAATTAACTTTATAAACAACTTTCGTAAGGTAAAGCCATAGGAGTGGAAGTAAGACGATAACAACCGGTACACCAATCATCATCCAGCTGGCGAAAGAAATTTCCATATTAAACATTTCGGCTGTTGTAGCTGCCAGAATACTTAGGGGCGGCGTCCCAATCAATGTCCCAAGACCACCTATTGTTGCAGCATATCCGATCCCGAATATAACCGATTTTTCGAATTTCGTTATTTCATTGGCATATTTTCCTTTTTGCAAGGAATCTGATGCCTGGTGTACAATTGCCAACCCCATTGGAATCAGCATCATGGTAGCTGCTGTGTTGGAAACCCACATCGATAAAAAAGCTGTTGCAACCATAAAACCTAATACAATTCGTTGCGGGCTCGTCCCGATTACAGCGATAATCGATAACGCAATTCGCTTATGCAAATTCCATTTTTCCATTGCTGTTGCAATAAAAAATCCACCCATAAATAAGAAAATAATATCATTCCCATACGATGAAACAACTGACTCTCCGTCTAGTGCTCCGGTAATCGGAAGTAAAATGATAGGAATGAGTGATGTTACTGCAATAGGAATTGGTTCAGTAATCCACCATGTAGCAACCCATAACGTTACAGCGAGTACGGATCTTGCTTCCATACTTAATCCGTCCGGCTGGAAAAATAATAGTGTGACTAAGAATAATAACGGACCCAGGATTAACCCGGTAATTTGCGCCGGTTTATATGCAGGTTTCTTATTACGATGATTATTTCCACCCCCTGAATCAGAAACTTTATTTTCTTGCGACTTTTCGGCGGCTTTAGAGCTCGCTCCGGTTATCATCTGAGAAAAAGTCAACAGTCGTTTTGTAGCTTCATGTGACTGCCAAAGCCACCCCCAAAAAGCAGTGATATTCTTTTGCATCATACGAACAACTCCTTTGCGTTATTGTCAGCGCTTACAAAGGAGTTTAAGGTATGGATGAGTTGCTGTGTACCTTATGAAACTATTTCAATTCTTTTGAAAGTAATAAAAGCAAAAGGAAGCGTCTATTTTTCAGACGCTCCCATTAAAGATTGAAGGAATTGAATTCTGTCCGGTTTTAATTGATATCGATGTAATGGTCTTCCGGTATCTTGATAGAAAACCTCTACTTCCAAAACGTCCTGACCAACCAGGTATTTCAAGTACTTGCTTATAGACACGCGGGATATCCCGCTCTCATCAGCTATTTCCGCAGTGGAAAAGGCTTTGCATTCCCACTCCTCAATCTGCTTGGCAATTCGGGCAAGTGTAAGTGCTGTCAGTCCTTTAGGCAAATCAACGAAACTTGAAGGCGAATGATATTTATTCATTAGAAAGGTATCTAAATCTTTCTGTTGAACATCTTTCCCGTCTTTCATGTTTTCGAATTTCTGTTGATATTTCATCAATGCTACTTTAAATCGGTCAAAATCAAATGGTTTAATTAAATAATCAAATGCTCCATATCTTAGGGCACGTTGGATGGAGGGGTAATCATTTGCCGCTGTAATGACGATAACATCAACGTTTAAGCCAGCATCCCTTATTTCCATCAGTAAATCGAGACCATTGCTGTTGGCCATATAAACATCCAGCAAAACGAGGTCTACATCATGATGATTTAGGAAATCCCATCCGACTGAGATGTCGTTAACAACACCAAACGTCGTAAAACCTTGTACTTTTTCAAGATATATTCGATTAAACTTTGCCACCATCGGGTCATCTTCTACAATTAAAACATTTATCATACATCATCACCCTTGTATGGAATGATTATATCAAAAACGGTTCCTTCACCTTTTTGCGTGTTAATCTCAAATGTTCCGCCTAACTCGTCGAGGGCTTTTTTTGCTAAATAAAGTCCATATCCCCGATTTTTTCCCTTTGTTGAAAGTCCTTGTTCAAAGATTGATTCTTTTTCAACTTGCGTCAGGCCGGGACCGTTATCCTGAATGGTAAAGTGAAACTGCTTGTTTATATAATTAATTGTGATAAACACATGTCGCTCATTGTTATGGGCAACTGCATCATTTGCGTTATCCATTAGGTTTCCGATCAGTGTTATAATGGCATGAATTTGATGGGTGTTTCCCAATTGTGGCAGCTGCCGATCCCCATTTATTTCTACGTCAACGCCATTTTCTCTGAATTGACTTAGCTTGTTATGTATATAACCTGCCAGTACAGGATCTTTAACAAGACGGGATATTTCCCCAATTTCCTTATGATAATGGTTGGAGATTTGGTCAATAAATTTTTCCAGCTCGCTGTATGATTCTGTATGTACCATCGCTGACATAACATGTAATCTATTCATAAATTCATGCGTCTGCGCCCGAAGCGTATCGGCGTAAGTCCTGGCTTCCGTTAATTGTTCCACCAAAGAGGTCAATTCCGATCGGTCCCGGAATGTGGCAATGGTACCTGCCATATGGTCGTTTACGATAATTGGTTTGATATTAACTATAATATCAATGCCATTAAGGCTTAGTTCCTGGTCATATTCCGCCGCCCTCTCCAACAACACCCGTTTCAAATCAGAATTGGGCAGAAAGGCAGACAACTGCTGACCAACGGGATTTTCTGAAAGTCCTGCCCGATGGAATAAATCCATCGCCACTTCATTGGCAACAACAATCTTGTCATGTTCATTGATGGCAATAATTCCTTCTCTTACAGAAGCAAGCATCGCATCCCGTTCCTGTAATAACTGTCCAATTTCCTGGGGTTCAAGCCCGTGTAGGGTACGCTTGACTCTACCTGATAAGAAAACAGCTCCGATTGTTCCGATAATTAAACCCGCGGCAGTCCCCGTATAAACAATAACCTGACTTCGAAAAACCGACTCTTCCACATTATCCAATAATAATCCAACCGCTACAACACCAACTTGCCTATTTCCATTCCAAACCGGAATAAATGCACGCATTGATTTACCCAGTGTTCCCTCCGCTATGGAGGTATAGCGCTCTCCTCGGAAAGCTCGATCCTCATCATTCCCAACAAACGATTTACCGATCCGCGCTTCAATTGGATGCGATCTTCGCTTATGATTATTATCCATAACGACAATATAATCAACATCCGTATCCTTCTGCACCGCTTCCGTATAGGATTGTATGTCCCTTGAATGATTCGGATTTGTTAATTTATTGATAACAAGCTTGGAATGGCTTACGGTACTGGCAATATTCATTACCTTTTCTTTTTGATTTTTCCTTGTTCTGTCAGCCGTTTCACTGGCAATCATAAAACTGGTGACTGCCAGTGCAACAATTAAAACCCCGAAGATTAATAGAATAATCCGTGTCTGCAATTTGATCGGTTTTTTGTTTTGGAAAATTCTTTTCATGTAATCCCTCATTTGGCTAAAGCCGTCGTCCAAAAATTTGAACATGATCGAGTAATCCTATCAGAATATCATTCTCGCAAAGTATATAATATAGCACAGAATTTTAGAAAAAAATACAAATAGTTGTGTTGGTGTAGGGTTATTTTGGATTGGTTTAGGGAGTGGAAGGGGAAAGGGTTGAGCAGGGGGAGTAGTTGGCGTAACTGCTGCTATTAATTCAACAGTTGCTATTTTGAATACGAAACGGAAAAAGACCCTCGCCCTGCAAAGCGAAAGTCTTAACACACCCAAACCATCAACTTACGCACCCCAACCAATCAATACCGCAGTCACCAGTGCAATACAACCTATTAGAATAGCAATCAAAATAAATGGAATGATATACCGTAACCATTTCCCATATGGGACTCTGCATAATCCCAACATTGCCATAAGGCCGCCTGATGTTGGTGCAATAGTGTTGATTAAGCCATCTCCTACTTGGAATGCTAAAATACTGGTTTCACGGGTAAGACCAATCATGTTACCTACTGGAATCATAATGGGTAAGGTAGCCAATGCTTGTCCACTGCCACTGGGTATAAATATACTGATTACTGACTGGGAAACAGCCATGAAAATGACACCAAGCGACGTTGGAAATGCATCTAGTCCGGATGTAAAATAAAAAGCAATCGTGTCACCGATATTTGCATTTGTCAATACGACTTGAATCGATTGTGCAACACCAATGATAACAGCGGCAAAGGCACTTGGCGCTAATGCTTTTGTGCACGTTTCCGCTATTTGATTCCCGTTCATGCCTGAAATAATGCCAGCTATAATAGCTACCATCAAAAATATAGCTGATATCTCATTGATAAACCAACCTTTAGCAAAAACCCCTGTTAACATTACTGCTAGTCCTGCTACAAAAACCAAGAGCACAGCAATGTCTTTCCTTTTCATTTTATATTCTTCCAAAGGCTTTGTAAGCTGCATTTCAGAAGTGTCTATATCACTCAAACTTTTTTGCCTATCCCTTAGTATCTTTTTAAAATACCAAATATTATAAGCGGCAAGAACCGAAAGTACAATGAATACCAAAATGCTTCTAAAGATCCAACCGGAAAATAGCGGCATTTCAGCTATATTGTGTCCTACCCCAATCGTATATGGATTAAAAGGGGACAGGCCAAATCCAATAACTACGCCACCAATCGCAATCCCTGCACCAAGCATCTTATCTCCGCCAATCGCACTGCTTAACAACACTGCTATGGGGATGAGGGCAATATTATTTTCAAACCCGACGAAAATGCCTAAAAGTCCATAAACAAAGGTCATGATAACGACAATCATAAATCGTCTTTTTACCCCGAGCCGTTTTACCAATGTTCCGATCGTATTTTCCATCACACCGGTTTTCTCCAATATTCCAAACATCATTGCTGCTGCAAATACAATAAATACAATATTGGATGCTTGTTGAAATCCTTCCGGTATGGCTGAAAACAAATCCAGAATACCTGCTGGATTTTGTTCCGTATATTCAAAAGTTCCAGGGATTGTTTGTGTCTCACCACCAATTGTTTCTCTTTCATACGAGCCCGCTGGAACAATATAGGTTAAAATCGCTGCAAATACAACGATATAAAACAGCAATGCCAATGGATGGGGAAAACGATCCAATAATTTTTTCTTTTTACCTGCCATTTATCATCACACACCTTCATGTTGTCGTTATGCGTTACATTACACTTGTTGAGGCTAGTTCATTTAATGAAAAGAATAATACTTCTGTTCCATTTGCTAGATCTGTTTTATCTGTCCATTCATTGGGGTTATGACTAATTCCATCTTTACTGCGAACAAAAATCATTCCCATATCAGTAATTTCAGAAACTATCATTGCATCATGACCGGCACCACTAGGTAAGTGGAAAGTTGGAAGATCCGCTTTAGAACAAGATTCCTCCAACAGTTTCATTACATCGGGTGAAGATACAGAAGGGGATACCCTATGCAATACGTCAATTTCAAACCCTAGGTCACGTTGATTAGCCACGTGTTCAACAAGTTCTCTTACCTCTTTTTCCAAGCGAATTAGTGTTTCTTCGGAAATATCACGGATATCCACCGTGAATTCGATACAGTCAGGAATGATATTTATTCCACCGGGGTGGGACTCTATCTTTCCTATTGTTGCAACAGCTTGCGTTTCTTTACCGGCAATCTCTTCAAGTTTACTGATAATAATCGATGCCCCAACCATGGGATCCTTTCTCATATCCATTGGTGTTGCTCCGGCATGACCTGATTCCCCTGTGATTCGTACGTTGAACCAAACCGGGCCGGCAATCCCTGTCACGATTCCGACAGATAAATTGTTGTCTTCCAAGACTTTTCCTTGTTCAATATGTAATTCCAAATAATTTTTTAGTTTTTCCGGGGATCGTTTAACGGTATCAAGCTTTTCCGGATCATAACCAAATTGTTTCATTGCATCTGCTGCTGATACTTGATTCATATCTTTCATTCGATATAAGTCTTCTTTCTTTAATTTACCGACCAATGCCTTGCTTCCTAGCATTCCATTGCTGAATCTGGCACCTTCTTCATCAGTAAACGCAATTACTTCAATCGGATAATACGGGATAATTGCTTGTTCACTCATCGTATGAATTGCTTCAATTGCGGACAAAACTCCGGCAGCACCATCAAATATTCCTCCGTTTATAACGGTATCAATATGGGAGCCAACCAAAACAACAGGTGCATCCACACTTTTCCCTTCGTATCTGCCAATTAAGTTACCGATTTCATCGGTGTGAACGCTCATACCTGCCTCTTCCATCCATTGTGAAACAATTTCCTTTGCCGCTTTTTCTTCTTCTGTAAATGAAAGGCGGGTCATTCCACCTTCTGTATTACGACCAAATTTCCCAAGTGAATGAATATGATCCCATAAGCGTTCTTTATTTATATTCATCATTAACTCTCCTGACTTTGGTATTATATTCCTTAGTCGACTGCTAATCTTGTGTAATATGTTTAACTTAAAAAGGATATATCATAGACTGATTTTGGCCTTCCCCTTGCAGAATAATGTTCATTTCCTACAAGATTAGCTAGTCCTTTATCTTCTAATTGTTTCAATATTCTTCTAGCATTTCTTGGTGTTTGAGATAGCTCATCTCCCAATTCCTCCGCTGTATACGTCGTTTTATCCAACTTTTGAATAACCTTTGAAATACGCATTAGAACTACCTGGGAGATACCGGATACTTCAGATAACTCACTTAAATCCTTACTTTCGGACCGGAACCAATCTTCTGATAGACTTTGCTGCAAAACGTTTATAATTCTTTCTTCATCTGTGATGATAAAACAACTTTCTTTTACATTAGCTTGTTTACAGTATTTTAATGCAATATTTGCACGGCGTTGGGCTGTTTGCGCGGTTGTGCCAACCCCAAATCCAAGTGCAATTTCACTGTTTAAAACTTTCCTCAGGTCCTTTGTAAACGTATAAAATAATGTCCGATCAGCTTTTTTGAGCATTCCCATTGTCGTATAAAAAACAAATTTAAAGTTGTTCATTGAAAACAATGCGGCATGCAGATTGTTGGCATACGAGAGTAAAACATGATGGATTTCGAGCTGTTTTTGTGAAATCATGTAATCTTGATCAAAATCCGTATAAGGAGTTACCGTAATAACTCCCGCAACAATCTGTGATTGGCGAAATCTTTCCGACTGACAAAGAAGAATTGATTGTTGCACTGCTTGTCTTACAGCTGACTCAGGCGCAATAGCCAGCACACATGGAACATGATCCTTCAATTTTAGGTAGGACGATTTAAGACAAGTAACAGCACAACAACTACCTTGTTCCTGAATCATTTTTTTATGAAATTGAACCAACTTACTAGATTGAAAGGAATGGTTGTAAAGACGGTATTGTTCACAATTCATGTTAAGGTCACTAAAGATTTGTTGAATAGCTGAATCGGGAATCGTATCAAAACTTATATTACTGACAACTCCATCCATCATCTTAAATACTTTTAGCATCCCATAATATAGTGCTGATCCATCATATGAAATAAAGGTAACGGGCTTTTTAATTGTATGGTTGTGTTGCTTCGTTACAATTTCATATGGGGTTGGTCCGCCATATAAGATAACGTCATTTTCCTTTTCAGCCTGTAAGGTGTATGCAAGAGCTTCACTTTCCAATTCATAAAAATAATAGCGCATCGTTAATTCGGGAAAATCCACCGCAATTTTATCCAATATCGGTTTCATTTCCTCAATACCTATAAATGCCAGCTTCAAATTCATCTCAACCTTTTCGGACATTTAAGGAAATGTCCTTTAATTTATGAAATGATTTTATTATATTTTCTGCATATTGTCAATTACGTGTAAATAGATTGGATATTCTTTCTTGCCAGCCACGGTTGAACCGACTAATCATCGGTCTTATTTTGCTTTCCCCTTGTAAGTGTTAATATTAGTGTAGGAAATGTCGAATTAAAGCAATTTTGTGCTTTAGTGGGACAAGGACCGTGTCCCGGGAGGTGACTGTAATGTGGAGTTTACTATTGTTAATGCTGGAGCGGGTGGGGATAATTGTTACAGTTGCCTTCTTAATGACAAGGCTCAACTATTTCAGGACGGTTATTCATCAGCAAAATGTTACGAATCGACAGCGTATTCCAGTAACGATTATGTTCGGCTTATTTGGTATTCTTGGTACATATACAGGGATAGTGGTGGCAATGGATTCATCGGGAATATCAAGCTGGGCGATGGTACTTGATGAAGATGAGGCCATTGCCAATTCGCGGGTGATTGGAATTGTTATTGCCGGATTGATTGGCGGGTGGAGGATTGGCCTTGGTGCTGGCCTGATTGCCGGTATACATCGTTATACCTTGGGTGGTTTTACAGCATTATCCTGCAGCATCTCCGGGTTAATTGCCGGATTATTATCTGGCCTTATTCATAAACGTCTGCAAAAAAGCAGGAGGCACGTTCCGCCGTTCGTTGCTTTGCTTGTCGGCGGTCTAGCGGAGGCATTGCAAATGGGGCTGATTTTACTTATTTCCAGGCCGTTTGGGGAAGCTTATCATCTGGTTTCGGAAATAGGGCTGCCGATGATTGTGGCGAATGGAATTGGTACTGCCATCTTTATTCTAGTTATAAACAGTGTTTTTCAGGAAGAGGAAAAAATGGGAGCTGCCCAGGCGCAAAAAGCGTTGCGGCTTGCTGGGATGACTATTGCTCATTTACGCCAGGGCTTGTCTGTCAAAACGGCCAGGGCAACATGCAATATTTTGTCGAAAGAGGTTGAAGCCGCTGCCGTTGCAATTACTGACCGTGATTTAACGCTTGCACATGTAGGTGTTGCTTCTGATCACCATATAGCAAACCAGCAAATTCAGCCGGTTCAAACGGAAGGTACCCAATATGTTTTGCATAGCGGTACATTGTTGATTGCTAATAAAGATGCCATTAACTGTGATTTTCGTGGATGTCCGCTTAATAAAGTGATTATTGCTCCGTTGAAACGAAAATCTGAAACGGTGGGTACATTAAAGTTTTATTTTCAGGCCGAAACAGACATTTCTACCGTTACAATTGAGTTCATTAAAGGACTGTCCTCGTTATTGAGTCAGCAGTTGGAAATTGCCGAAGCAGAGCGGTATTATCAATTAGCCAAGGAGGCGGAAATCAAAGCATTACAGACCCAGGTGAGTCCACACTTTTTGTTCAATGTACTAAATACAATCGTGTCATTGGTTCGTATTGATCCGGATAAAGCAAGGCAATTATTGATTTCATTATCACGTTACTTCAGAAAAAATTTGGAGGGCTCCAATGCAAAGGTGATATCCCTGAGCCAGGAGTTTGAGCACGTGAATGCATATTTATCGGTTGAGAAGGAAAGGTTTGTTGAACGGTTAGACGTTTCTTATGAGGTGGAAGATCAGCGGTTCATGAACTATAAAATACCACCGATGACACTGCAGCCAATTGTGGAAAATGCCCTTAAGCACGGCATGAAGGGTATGCCGCATAACAGCGATATTCAAATTATTGTTGAACAGCAAGGGGAAGGTGTGTTGATCACCATAAAAGATAATGGGAAGGGTATAAGTGAGGAGCGTTTAAAGGAGCTTCTTCATCAACCACTTCAGTCTGAAACCGGTACAGGGATCGGCCTTTATAATGTGAACCTTCGTCTGGAAATGATGTTTGGAAAAAGTTCAGGGTTGAACATTCAGTCCAATATTGGGAATGGAACTACTGTGGCCTTCTATCTGCCAAGTTTTGACAAGGAGTGAGATGAAGGGGACATCGGGGGATCCATTAGGAAGAAAAAGGAGTACGATACGATGCTCAAAGCGATTATTATTGATGATGAATTATACGCACGTGTTGAACTGAAGCATTTATTATCAGCATATCCTTCGATATCCGTAATAGATGAAGCGGAATCAGGGGAAAAGGGACTGGAGAAAACCTTAACGCAAAAGCCTGATATTTTATTTGTTGATATCGAAATGTCGGATATGTCCGGAATGGAAATGGTTGTCGCGCTGGAAAACATGAAAGCACCTCCGAAAATCGTTTTTGCAACGGCTTACTCCGATTATGCTGTTAAGGCCTTCCGCTATGGTGCGGTTGATTACTTATTAAAACCATTTTCTAATGATGAAGTTGCGGAAACGGTTCGGCGGCTGGAAAAAATGTTACAAACGGAGACGAAAGATGAGAGAGGTAAAGAGAAACTTATTGGAAAGCTTGCGGTGGAGGAAGACGGGAAAATTGTCTATCTCTCACCGGAAGATATTGTGTATTGCACCTATCAGGACAGGGCAACCGTTATTTATACAAACCGTAATTCCTACCAGGCGAAAGTAACGTTAAAAGAATTGGAGGCCAAGCTGACGGACTATTCATTTTATCGGACACACAAAAGTTTTTTGGTTAATTTAACGGAGATAGAAGAATTGGTTCCATGGTTTAATGGTGCATATGAATTAAAATTAAAGAGTCTGGAAACAAGAATTCCCGTAAGTCGTAATTATGTTAAAACACTTCGGGAACAGCTTGAGTTATAATTTGACGTTTATATCCCTTATTCGACATGTTGAACTGGAATTTCAACATGTTGGCCGTGTTTTTCACAAATAAGCCATAATTCCAGATATAATATCCCTAGGTTGAAAGCGGATTCACAAGGGGAGGAAATAAACAAATGGTAACTTTTTTGGTTTCAATCGCCCTGTTAATTATAGGGTATTTAACATATGGTAAATTTGTGGAAAAGGTTTTTGGTGCTAATACCAACAGGAAAACACCTGCCTTCAGTATGGCAGATGATGTTGATTATCTGCCAATGAACTCCAAAAAGAATTCATTGATTCAATTATTGAACATTGCCGGTGTTGGTCCCATTTTCGGTCCGATAATGGGTGCATTATACGGTCCTGTAGCATTTTTGTGGATTGTTGCTGGTGCGATATTTGCTGGTGGAGTTCATGATTATTTGACGGGTATGATATCACTTCGAAACAAGGGAGCACACTTGCCTGAATTAGCGGGAAAGTTCCTTGGAAAAGGTATGAAACATGTTGTAAACGCTTTTTCGGTATTATTGTTATTGCTGACAGGGACAGTTTTCGTAACTGCTCCGGCAACACTACTTCATGGTTTAACATCAAATTGGCTTGGAATGGGACTTATTGTTTTCGCCATTTTTATGTATTATATTTTGGCAACGATTTTACCGATTGATAAAATTATCGGCAAAGTTTACCCAATCTTTGGTGCATTGCTGTTAATCAGTGCTGCAGGTGTCGGAATCGGGTTGGTAGTAACCGGCGCACCAATCCCTGAAATAAATTTAACAAATATGCACCCTGATAATGCGCCTATTTTTCCGCTGTTATTCTTAACTATTTCATGTGGTGCATTATCCGGCTTCCATGCGACACAATCACCAATCATCTCACGTACTACGGAGAATGAAAGTCAAGGCCGCAAAATTTTCTATGGCATGATGATTGCCGAGGCTATTATTGCCATGATCTGGGCAGCTGCAGCTATGAGTATGTTTGGCGGTAATGAATTGAACGAAATCCTGGCTACTGGCGGCCCGGCAGCAATTGTAAGTGAAGTTTCGATCAGTATGCTTGGTGCAATTGGTGGTACACTAGCTATTCTTGGCATTATTGTTTTGCCGATTACTTCCGGTGATACGTCATTTAGGGGTTTGCGGATGATTGTTGCAGATTACTTTAACATTAGCCAAAAGAAGGTAATAAATCGTATTTTGGTAATGCTTCCATTTTTTGTTATATCTTTCGTTTTAACAAAGGTTGACTTTACCTTGCTGTGGCGCTACTTTTCATGGGCAAACCAATCAACGGCAATGATTGCATTGTGGGTTGGAGCGATGTATCTATTGCTGGCGAAGAAAAACTATTGGATTTCCTTTATTCCGGCGACGTTCATCACAATGGCAACAATGTCCTATATCCTATACGCAGAAATAGGATTTGGATTACAAATCAAAACGGCTAATATCGCTGCCGCGGTAATAACAGTCATTGTTATCGGACTATTTTACTTCTCAGCACAAAAACAACTAAAGAAAAATATAATACTTGACGATGGAATGGACAAAGCAGCGTGACGAGACAGGAAGAATAAGAAGCCTGTTGTGGGAACAATCGGAAAGTTTTATGATGAAAAAGAGAGCACAACTAGCGGATATTAGCCGCATGTTGTGCTCTTTTTTCTTTTTTAGGACGTACAGGAACGGGGCCGTTTGGGATGCTTGTGGCGTTTATTATGTCTGAACGGCATAAGTAAACCTCCCCTGAGTTGATCGCTCTGAACTGAGAGGGTTACCTGCCAAAAGAGCGCCCCCTTTGAAGGGAACTTAAATAATAGAGTAAGGGGTAGATCTTTTGCTTCTTTTTGTATAAGTAAACATCACAACATCATTTAATATAAGATAACCTGTTTTTAAAATAGGACGAGCGGGAACTGACCCTTCCTTAAGACGTTAGTCGCCTCAAACAATTCAGCATGTCCCAGGCGACAGGTACCAACTAATAACTTCCTACTCCCCAATTAACCATTCCCGGTTAAACCGAATCATTTCTTCTATTTCTGATTCCTCTAATGGCGTATCCTTCTCACGGAGTGTATCCAAATACATTTTATGTGCTTTTAATGTTTTATCTATACTGCCAGATTGTTTTGATTGGATCATTTTCGGTTTATAGAGTTCATAAATTGTTTTTCCAATTTCAATGATTAATGCATTTTCTGTTGCTTCCAGTACAGCATAGTGAAACTCTAAATCTATCTCTGCCAATCGTTTGGGAGGTAAATCGGGGTGTAATGTTTTAACCTGATAGTTATATACCTCTTCTATTCGGTTAATTTTTTCTCTGGACCAATTGGACTTGATGACGTGGATCATCATAACTTCAAAGTGCTGTCTAAACTCAATTAATTTATCCAGGTTTTGGCTATGCATGATTAAGCTGAATACAAGCGGATTCAAAGAGAAATGGGACAGGTTATTGGTGATAAACATGCCTGAACCTCTTTTTATTGTAATGACACCAATAGATTCGAGGACTTTAATAGCTTCCCTTAAGGGGGTTCGGCTGACCCCGAATTGTTCGGTCAGTTCTGCTTCAGTCGGCAGCTTATCTCCTGGTTTTAGTGTACCGTCCAGCAAATTGGATTTTATTTGATTCACTATTTCTGTTGATCGGTTTGTTGTTGTATTTAATGAATTGAATATGCTTTCCATATGCTTTCCTCCAAAATAGTAATTCATTTTTCCAACGTACTCTAATTATAAATAAATTTCATATAAAATGGAATTGTTGAAATATTTGTTTACAGATAACAATGAATATTGTATCATACATACATAATACATCATACGTACTATATATCAATGAATTAGTTATGTGAACTTTATAAATATTGATTGCATACTGGGAGGTAATTACAACATATCTGTAAGCGTTCCCTTAGGGTAGGGGATGTTAAAGAATTAGTTGTCCATTAGCAAGCGGGGGTGAGAATTTCAATTATAAGGGATGGGTCCAAGAAAACAGAACCGGGTGATGAAATAGCAAGTAAACTACTCCATTCATAAAGGAGAGATGAAAATGGCGAAAAAGGATAGAGATTCTCGTTTTGCTGTTGCAAATCGTGAGGCATTACTGGGCTGTGCTTTGGCGGCTTTTAATATTATCTGGTGGTATGGTTTTGCCTATGGAATGGGTTCCAAACCGCCGGAGCAGTATGATTATGTATTCGGCTTTCCGGCATGGTTTTTTTATAGCTGCATCGTCGGGTTTCTGGTAATGGTTGCACTCGTTATCCTGGTGGTTAAATTTGTCCTGAAAGAAGTGGCTTTTGAAGATGACGAAGACGATAAAGGAGTGAATTCTGCATGAATTGGGGAGTGATCATTCCGTTATTGATATTCTTGGTGATTATTTTTCTTGTAGGGATTTGGTCGAACAGGAAAATGGCAAAGGGTGAAACATTTTTAAGTGATTATTTTCTTGGAAGCAGGGAATTAGGCGGTCTGGTGTTAGCAATGACCATGGTTGCAACATATGGGAGTGCATCCAGTTTTCTGGGAGGACCGGGTGCAGCTTATTCGATAGGACTTGGCTGGGTATTACTTGCAATGACCCAGGTTGCAACAGGTTACTTTGTTTTATTAATTTTGGGCAAAAAGTTTGCAATCGTTGCACGGCGTTACAATGCAGTTACATTGATCGATTTTTTGAAGGAAAGGTATAAAAGTGTAACGGTCGTTTTATTGGCTGCCATCAGTATCATCGTGTTCCTGTTTTCTGCCATGGCAGCGCAGTGGGTTGGAGGAGCATATCTCATTCAGTCTTTAACAGGTATATCCTATATTTCCGCTTTATTTGTTTTCACCATATCTGTTTTAATCTATGTCATTATTGGCGGGTTCCGGGCGGTTGCTGTCACGGATACCATTCAAGGTATTGTCATGATGTTCGGAACATTGGTGCTATTGATTGCAGTAATTATTGCAGGTGGTGGAATTTCGAATATATTTTCGGATTTGATGGCGGAAAACCCGAATTTGGTAACACCGTATGGGCAAAATGGACAACTTTCATCTTTTTATATCGCGTCCTTCTGGATTCTGGTCGGGGTTGGGGTTATTGGTCTGCCGCAAGTATCTGTCAGGGCTATGTCATACAAAAATTCGAAGTCGATGCACAGGGCATTGATCATTGGAACGATTGTCGTCGGGTTTATTATGCTGAATATGCACCTGATTGGTATTTTTGCGCGGCCGATTTTGCCCGGAATCGAGGTGGCGGATAAGGTTATTCCATTCATTGCACTGGATGTATTGCCGTCTTGGGCTGCAGGGATTGTTTTGGCAGCGCCACTGGCAGCAATGATGTCAACAGTTGATTCATTACTGTTGCTTGTCAGTTCGTCTGTCGTTAAAGATGTTTATATTAACTACATCAAACCGAATGCTTCCAGTGAACATGTGAAACGAGTCAGTATGGGAGTTACAGCCGTAATCGGAATTGTTGCCTTTGTTCTGGCCATAAAACCGCCGGACTTGCTCATTTTTCTGAACCTGTTTGCGTTCGGCGGACTGGAAGCATCCTTTATCTGGCCATTAGTCTTGGGGTTATATTGGAAGTTTTCGAATAAATACGGGGCGATTGCTTCGATGCTTACTGGAATCGGTTCCTACGTTGCGATTCACTTTTACAATGAGGCCTATGGAAATTTGCTTGGCGTTCATACTGTAACAGTTCCAGTTTTCTTATCATTGATTGTATTTGTGTTATTTAGCCTTCTGTTTAAACAGCAAGCATATGAATTTCCGGAAGCAAATATTAAAAAACAAGCGTAAGGAGTTGTGACATGTATATGCGTACTACCAAGGTTGATCGTGTTAAACGGGATTATGAAAGGGCGGTAAAACTGACCCAACAGCTGGTTCGGATCCCCAGCGTATACCGGCCGGATGAACCCGGCGGCAACGAGGAAAAAGCGGCTAATTTTGTGGCAGATTATTTGCGGAACATTGAAGGAATAGAGGTGCATGTGGAGGAGGTTGCACCTGGCAGGCCGAACGTAATTGGAGTGATTGATTCGGGAAAACCCGGCAAGACACTCCTGTTTGAAGGACACACGGATGTTGTTACAGAAGGTGATCCGGCCAGTTGGACACATGATCCTTTTGGTGCTGACATTATCGATGGAAAAATGTATGGCAGGGGGACGAATGATACAAAGGGAAACCTGTCTTGCATGATTACTGCTGTTCAATCTATTTTGGAGGATAAAGAATTATTTACCGGGAAAATAATCCTGTGCATTCCAGTGGATGAAGAAAGTTTGATGCTTGGCATTAAACACTTTATCGAACGCGGCTGGGCTGATGATGTTGATGGGGCAATCATTTGCGAACCGGAGGAAAATCAGGTTTGTGTTGCACAAAGAGGGGCTTTGAGGATAAAAATAACCGTTATCGGGAAAATGGCCCATGGTGCTATTTCCTGGAGCGGGATTAATCCCAATTGGCGGATGGCAAAAATCATCACCGCATTGGAAGAACTGGAAAAGAGCGAGCAGGAAATCCATGGTGAGCACCCCTATTTAAAGTGGCCGAGCATTACACCGACAATATTACAATCGCCTGTAAGCGGGGATGCCCAAATTAATGTCATTCCGGAAAGGTGTATGACCACATTGGACATTCGTACGGTACCAAACCAAGATCATCAGGATCTTATCCGTAAAATCGAGAACATTTTTGCCAAGTTAAAAGCGGAAGATAAAGATTTTCAGGTCGAATATGACGTGATTGAAGACAGACCAGCGACTGAAACAGCAAAAGATGATCCAGTCGTAAAGGCTGTTTATGATGCAGCTAGAGAGGTCTTGGACAAACAGCCGGTATACAATGGTGTTCCTGGTGCAACAGATGGCACGTTTTTGCATGTACATGGGGTGCCGATTGTTACAACGGGTGCAGGAGATAGGGACATTCCCCATCAGATCAATGAATATGTCGAAGTTGAAGAACTGGGCACTACAACAAAACTATATCGCACTGCTGCACTAAAATTTTTGAATCAGGAAGGTAACGGAAATGAATCATAAAATAGCTGTTATTCCCGGTGATGGGATAGGCAAGGAAGTTATGGATGAGGCAATTAAGGTTCTGGAGGCCATAAACAGTCATGAGACAATTGATATAAACTATGATGTTTTTGATTGGAACTCGGCGTATTATTTGCAGCATAACCGGATGATGCCGCACGATGGGCTGGACAGACTGAAAGGTTATGATGCTATTTTGTTTGGTGCGATTGGTGATAAACGGGTGCCGGATCATATCTCTGTTTGGGAATTAATTATGCCCATCAGGAAAAATTTTCAGCAGTACGTTAACTTGCGGCCTATTAAACTGTTAAACGGAATCAATAGTCTGGTACGTACAGAGGCGGATATTGATTTTACGATTATTCGTGAAAACTTGGAGGGGGAGTATTCTGATGCCGGCGGGTCCATGTTTCATCAAGAACAGCGGGAACTTGCCATTCAAAACACGGTAATGACCAGACAAGGAGTCAACCAGATAGCCGATTTTGCGTTCCGGTATGCACGTGAACATGGGTATAACAAAGTAACGAATGCAACCAAATCGAATGCGATTACCCACGTCATGACGTTCTGGGATAAAGTAGTAGAGGAAGTAGCGGAACAACATCAAGACATTGGCTATGAAAAAAATTATATTGATGCTTTGGCAGCATATTTCGTCCAGCGACCGCACGATTTTCAGGTTGTCGTCGCTTCTAATTTATTTGGCGATATTTTATCGGACTTGGGCTCTGCCATTGTTGGCGGATTGGGGATTACACCTTCAGCGAACATTAATCCGGAAAAAAACTTTCCATCGATGTTTGAACCGGTGCATGGTTCATCCCCTGATATAGCGGGAAAGGGAATTGCCAATCCAATTGCGCAGATATGGTCGCTGGCACTGATGCTGGAGCATTTGGGCAGGAAAGACCTGCATGATAACGTGCTCACAGCCATTCAGTCACTGCTGGATGATGCTGAATATCTGACCCCTGATCTGGGTGGAAAAGCAACAACCAATCAGGCGGGAGATGCCATAATCAAAAAACTTTATAACTAGAGGGGGTGCGAATGAAAGATGACGTTCGAAAACAAAACCTTTGTTGTTGCAGGAGCAGCCGGGGGCATGGGAAAAGCGATTGTTACCAAACTATTGGATGCACAGGCAAATGTAGCCGGCTGTGATCTGCATGTAGATAATTTAGCTGATTTGAAAGAAAATAATAGATTTAAGGCGATCAAAGGAGATTTATTGGATGAAAAGAAGGTGCGCGATGTCTTTGCGGAAATCGCAGCCCACTTTGGCGGAATTGATGGAATTGTCAATGCAGCTGGTATTGCCCAAAGTGCTACCCCCATTGAAGAAGTAAACTTGGAAAAATGGAAAAGCATTATGGATATAAATATGACCATGACATTTTTGACCTGCCGGGAAGCAACACCTTATCTGAAAAGAAACGGTAAAGGAACGATTGTAAACATCGGTTCTGTTTCGACCACCAGACCAAGACCGGGATTACAATCGTATGTTGCATCAAAAGGGGCGGTTGAATCATTCTCGAAGGCATTGGCTTTGGAATTGGCCTCCGACAAAATCAGGGTAAATGTATTGCACCCGGGCCCGTGTGACACATCCATGCTGGAACAATTTGCCGGAGAGGGTGCAGATGTGGATGAAGTGAAGGAACAAGTATTTAAACAAAGCGTTCCTATGGGAGAGCTAATCACCCCAATGGATATTGCAAAGTCAGCCAAATTCCTGCTTTCGGATGACGCTGACATGGTTACAGGCAGTGTATTTCATGTAGACGGGGGCAGGAGCGTTTGAATGTTGACAAGCCCAGTTTAAAGAGGGAACCGGAAATCGTCTCTCGGGATGAAACATGACAGTATTTTCGTGGAGGAATATCGAATGAAAACAATTGAAATGTATGTGAACGGCGAGTGGTGCAAGAGTTCTAATGAAAAGTGGATTACCGTAACAGATCCTTCAACCGGAAGTGAACTGGCAAGGATACCACGCGGTCAACCAAAGGATGTCGATTCTGCTGTGAAAGCTGCAAAAGATGCCTTTGAAAGCAATGCGTGGCGCAACATCAAACCATTCGAAAGAGGTCGGTTATTACATGAAATTGCTGCGAAGGTAAACGAAAACAGGGATGAGCTGGCAGAATTAGAGTCGACCGATGTCGGCAAGCCGTTATCACAAGGTTATGCGGACATTGATGCGGCCATTCGTTACTTCGAGTTTTACGCCGGGGCTGCGGATAAAGTAATGGGTGATACCATCCCAATAGAAGATGGTCTTCTTGACTACGTTGTCCGGGAACCTGTCGGCGTGACGGCACACATTGTTCCATGGAATTATCCCATACAAATATTATCAAGAAGTGTTGCCGCAGCGATTGCAATGGGAAATACCGTTGTTGTAAAAAGCGCGGAAGACACACCATTGACAGCAAACAAAATAGCTGAATACTTTGATCAGATTACCATTCCAAAAGGGGTTTTTAACCATGTTACAGGGTATGGTCAGGAAGCAGGTGCCAGTCTTGCCGCACATCCACTGATAGACCATGTGACATTTACCGGTTCGGTTGAGACAGGAACTGCTGTCGCAAATCGTGCCACGTCAAATGTTACCCCAGTTACGTTGGAATTAGGGGGGAAGTCGCCTAATATAGTTTTTGCCGATTGTGACAGTGAAAAGGCCTTGAATGGAGTGATGAAAGCAATCATTCAAAATTCCGGTCAAACTTGTTCTGCCGGGTCCAGGTTATTGGTTGAGGAATCATTTAAGGACGAATTTCTGGATAAGCTTGTGACCCGATTTAAGCAATTATCAATAGGTCCAGCTCTGGAAGATAAGGATATCGGTCCAATCTTAAATGAAAAACAGTACAATCGTGTCATGCATTATTTAAACATTGCTGAAGAAGAAGGCACTATTGTGGCAGGCGGAAAATCTGCTGCGCCGGAAAACGGTAAAAATGGTTATTACATGGAACCAACGATTATTGATCATGTTGCTCCAGACAGCAAACTGGCTCAGGAAGAAATTTTTGGTCCGGTACTGACGGTGTTTTCATTTAATCGTGTTGAAGACGCTTTGGAACTGGCAAACAGTACAGAGTATGGCCTGGTTACAGGGATTTGGACGCAGGACATCAGCAAGGCACATCTGCTAGCAAGTCGAATTAAATCCGGTCAGGTTTTTGTTAATAATTACGGTGCCGGCGGCGGGATCCAAATGCCATTTGGCGGATATAAGAAAAGCGGATTCGGCAGGGAAAAGGGATGGATTGCTTTGTATAATTATACGCAGGTGAAAAATGTTGCTATTAAGTATGATTAAGGGATTTGGCGGTAGTTCGTAATAATATGGAGGATAGGATATCTCGTCAGCTCTCGGGGGTTGGGGGATGACTTAGGTTTCAAGTAACCTATTAAACAAAAAGATCAATAGACTAACTTTTCATGGGGAGGCGGCCCACCTGTCGCTCGTTGGATTGGCCACGGTCATGTCACAACGGGAAAGAGGTGGTGTCCGTATGTCCACCTTTCAAGTGCTTACGTTGTTGTTTGCGTTTGGAATGCTTGTGGCGTTTATTATGTCTGAACGACATAAGTAAACCTCCCCTGAGTTGGACGCTCCTTTTTAAATATACCACAAAATGATGTTTATAATCAAAATATTATAAAATCATAACTTTTGGGTGCCTGTTACTCCGTTGATAAGAGCTGCGGGTTTGGTGAAACTGGCAGCTTTTTGGGAGTAGCCGGCCGCGACATGTTTAAGATGTTTTGTATTGGGAAAATACTGAGTAAAGTTAGACAAAATAAGAGAAACTGTGTAAAATTTAATTAAATAAAAATAACCGGGAATGCGTGAACATCCCCGGGGCATGGTAAAGAAGTTCAGACGGGGAAACCCTTCTGGACTATCTGATTAGGTAAGCAGAAAAGAACCCTCACCCTTAAGTGATTTGTTGGTCACGGGTGGGGGTTCATTTTCTGTCGTTCAAATCTTTCACCATTTGTCGTATAAACTGCAGTAAGGCAACTAGAAATGTGCCACCAGAAATCAAAAAATGATTTTGGCGTCCAGAGGGTTAGTGAGTGGTCCCCACCCAAAACCTAAAACATTTTGGGAAACGACATATTTAAATTATTTAAGCTTGTATTCATAATGTACATGACTAAAAATAAACAACGATTATTCCCCCGAAAAATACTCAGTCGGCGATGTGCCATAACTTTTTTTGAATACCCTATGAAAATACGTATAGCTGCCAAAACCGGAAAGTTCGGCTATTCTTTCCAACGACATGTCACTATATTTTATTAGTTTTACAGCTGTATTAAGACGGATTTCCATTGCGTACCCGATAATTGTTTTCCCGAATTTTTCCTTGAAAAGATGTGAAGCATGTGATGGACTAAATCCGGCATGAAGTGCTACATCCTGCACTTTAAAGGGCTGATTCGCATGTTCTTCAATGTAGTTTTTCATACTTCTTACAGAAAGCGGCAATCTTGTTTGGGTTGTATTAAAATCCTTTATAGAACCGTCAATTGACAGACAAAGTGATCGAAGCAGATAATCCAACAGTTCTTCGTTCTTATCATAAATACGACGTTTTTCCTTAATGATTTCTTTCCACAAAGAGAGGAGCTTCTCGGCAAAGTGAAGTTGATTAATAGAAGGTCGATTGGTTCTATCCCACCATTTATCAATCCATGGCCCTCTGCAAATGACGAAATAATCACCGCTATGAATACCCGAATCGTCCTCTTGGTATCCATTCGGATCAATAATTAATTCACAGGAATCCCCTGGCTTGCATAACAGCAAATCTCCTGGTGAAAGAAACGTTGAATTATTATTTATTTTTACAAAACAGTGCCCTTCTGTCTGCAATCGAATTAAATAGTTCTCCAGACCATTTTTCCAGTTAAAATGTTTCTTTTCGGTATGGTACGAGTATTCACAAAGGATTAATTCGTTTTTCATGTGATCACCAGATTTTCGCAAAATTGTATATGGTTATTATAATGTACAAGCCAAGTATATGAAAGGATATAGTTCATATTTTCAACAGAATCGTTCATGTTCAGGAGAAGTCCAATTGCTTAAACTAAAAGAAAGGAAATTATTTTTATGAAAAGAGGTTTTCCCAATGGAACAGCAACCGGCATATAAAAATGAAAACCTAAGTTTTGAAGAACGGGCAAATGATCTTGTCTCCAAAATGACTGTGAGGGAAAAGGCTTCCCAAATGATTCACAAGTCTTGTGCAATTCCAAGACTGGGAATTCCTACATATAATTGGTGGAATGAAAGTATTCACGGTGTTGCACGTGCGGGCGTAGCTACGATGTTCCCGCAGGCAATTGGTATGGCGGCAACATTTGATGACCAATTAATTCACAAGACAGCAGGAATAATTGCTGCGGAAGGAAGAGCGAAATATCATGAATTTGCTCGTAAAAATGATCGTGGTATATATAAGGGACTGACATTCTGGGCACCTAATATTAATATTTTTAGAGATCCCAGGTGGGGGCGTGGACACGAAACATATGGTGAAGATCCATATTTAACAGGCAAACTTGGTGTTGCTTATATTAAAGGTCTGCAAGGGGATGACCCAAAATATCTGAAAGTTGCTGCTTGTGCCAAACACTATGCGGTTCATAGCGGCCCGGAAGAGACAAGACATGAATTTAATGCAGTGGTGAATAACAAAGATTTATATGAAACATATCTTCCTGCTTTCCGGGATAGTGTCATAGATGGGCAGGTTGAATCGGTTATGGGTTCATACAATCGTGTGAATGGTGAACCTTGTTGCGGCAGTGAAACATTATTGGAACGGATTTTAAGAAACGAATGGGGTTTTCGAGGGCACGTTGTTTCCGATTGTTGGGCTGTCGTAGATTTCCATGAAAGACATCGTGTGACAAATTCGAAACTGGAATCAGCAGCCTACGCACTTAACAATGGCTGTGACCTCAATTGTGGCTCCATGTACAAATATCTGATAAGTGCTTATGATGAAGGCCTGATTTCCGAAGCGGCAATAGACAAAGCTGTAACCAGACTGATGATGACCCGCATGAAACTGGGGATGTTTGATGACCCGGAAACTGTTCCTTATACATCTATTCCGTATGAGGTTAATGACTGTCCGGAGCATAATAGGGTTGCGTTGGAAGTATCCAAGAAAAGTATGGTCCTGCTAAAAAATGAAGAAAAAACTTTGCCATTGGATAAAGAGGGAATAAAGAAAATTGCTGTGATTGGCCCAAATGCAGACAGCAGAGCGGCACTGGCAGGAAATTATGAAGGGACCGCATCTGAATATGTAACCGTTTTAGAAGGGATACGAGAAGCTGTAAAAGGTAAGGCAAGAGTTTATTACGCTGAAGGATGTGAGCTTTATACCAAGAAAAAGAGTGCTTTGGACCATCCTAAAGACAGATTTGCTGAAGCAATATCGGCAGCCGAGCATTCCGATATAGTTGTTGTTTGTTTAGGTCTTGACGCAACCATTGAAGGGGAAGAAATGCACGAATCAAATGCGTTTGGCAGTGGAGATAAAAAGAATTTGGAACTGCCGGGTCTTCAGCATGAATTACTGGAAACGATTTATGCAACAGGAAAACCTGTCATTTTAGTTCAACTTTCCGGAAGTGCAATGGCATTAAACTGGGCTGATCAGCATGTGGCAGCAATCATTCAGGCTTGGTATCCAGGCGCTCAGGGTGGAAGGGCTATTGCTTCTTTACTCTTTGGTGAGTATAGTCCCTCCGGAAAGCTTCCAATAACATTTTACAAGAGTACAGAAGAATTACCGGCTTTCAGCGACTATTCCATGAAAAACAGGACCTATCGTTACATGCAGCATGAAGCTTTATATCCATTTGGTTATGGGTTAAGTTACACTACTTTTTCTTATAAGAATTCAGGTGAAAGCCCTTCACAAATTAAATCAGGGGAATCGATTTCGTTTACAGTCAATGTGAAAAACACAGGTCCAAAGAATTCAGAGGAAGTCATACAAATGTACGTAAAAGACGTGGAATCATCAGTAGTTATTCCAAAATGGCAGTTAAAAGGGTTCAAAAAGATGTCTCTTAAAGCTGGAGAGGAAAAGGAAGTAACCATGATTCTCACGCCCAGGGATATGGCACTCATAAACGATGATGGAAAACGTGTCCTTGAGCCGGGAAAGTTCGAAGTATTTATCGGAGGAAGTCAGCCAGATCAAAGAAGTTTAGAATTGTCAGGAACGGATGTTGTAAAGAATGTATTTGAGGTCAAGGGAAAGGTACTTGAACTGGAATATTAATGGATATGGAGTGCATTATGTAATTTTTCGTAAGAAGCAGTTTTAAAATGTAGATGACTTTAATATATGTGAGGTGTAATTGTGAGAATATATTTAATAGGTGCAGGTGTCATTGCCCAAACCCATGCTATTGCTGCGGAAAAGTTGTCGGAACCCGTCCAACTGAGGGTGGCGGATGTTGACCCTTCCGCACTGGAAACATTTCAAAAGAAATTTCCGGAAGCAACGGTTTATAACGATGTAAAACAAATGCTGAATTCAGAAAAGCCAAAGGAGAATGATATCGTTGTCGTGGCTACTCCGCCGTTTGCTCACTTGGAACCAACCTTAATGGCGCTGAAGAACGGCCGTCATGTACTGTGTGAAAAGCCGTTTGCTTTAAATATTAAAGAAGCAGAAGAAATGACGAAGGTTGCGGAAGAAAACAATCGGTTTTTGGGATGTTGCAGTATACGTTATAAAGGAATGCCACATATGGAAAAAGTGAAGGAAATTATTCATTCCGGAAGGCTTGGAGAAATCTATCATGTTTCATTTATCCATAAAGTGGAGCGCAGCAGAGCGGGAATTGAGTATCAACCGGAAAGCGCTTGGTTTCTTGATGCGTCGAAAAGCGGCGGTGGTATTCTTATGGACTGGGGGCCTTATGACTTTGAAACGTTAAATGATATTCTCAGCCCGGAAGCAATCCATGTTCAAGCTGCTTGGACCGCAAAGCCGATCACTGAAGTTGACCATAACAACAGGGTATTTAATGTGGAAACACATGTGGGTGCGACACTATCTTACAAAAGTCAGTTGCAGGATATTCGGGTACAATATGAGAGATCATCCTGTATGCATGGAGAGGGAATTATCAAGGTTGAAATCGAAGGAACAAAGGGATCACTAAGCTGGCAGCCATTTGATTCCCAAAAACCCGTTTATTGGCGATTTGACCAAGACGGTAAACCAAGTGTTAAAAAGGTGGAGACTGGGCCTCGAAGTCCATTTACTATTTTTGACAATCCCCTTGTCCATTTTTATAACAAAGTAACTGGGAAAGATTCTCATGCAACTGTCAATCAGAAAGCGCTGACTAATTTCCGGTGTGTAACAACAATTTATGATGTTGCGGCAACTAGCAGACAACGAATGATTACCGTGAAATAGGCTGGAGTATAGTGACGAGGGTAGAGAAAAGAAGGGGTTCTATTATGGTGAATAGAACCCCTCCTTTACGAACAGGAAGAAATATTAAAGTCTCGGTTATTCACTTTCGTTCCAACTTTCTTCGTCTGTCGAAACAACTATTACTTCCACACCCGCTTTAGCAATATTATCCAGAATTTGTTTGTCGGCAAGATCACTAGTTATAAATATATCAATATCCTCAAAGGTGCAAAATGAGGTAAGTCCTGCTTTTTGTAGTTTACTATGGTCAGCTAACACAACTCTTTTATGACCCGCTGATACCATTGCCTTTTTCATTTCTGCTTCGTATAAATCGGAACTGGTAAATCCTTGCCTGAACGAAATGCCGGAGGTGCCCAAGAAAACATAATTTGCATTATACTTTTTTAATTCCGCTTCAGCCTGTGGTCCTACGGTGCTTAAAGAATTTCTTCTTAATTTTCCACCAAGTAAATAAATGTCGGCAATTTCATTCTTTGTACATTTTTCGGCAATGTTCATTGCATTGGTGATAATCGTTAAATTTCCTTTTTCAGCTAATTCCGTGGTTACGTGCCATGTGGTTGTCCCTGCATCAAGGATGATGGTTTGGTCTTCTTCGATTAGTTCAGCGGCCTTTTTTCCAATTAGTTCTTTCTCCTTGAAAAATTGCTGATGTCTATCCTGGAGAGGCAGGACAATTGGGTTATGTGTTTGTTTGTTGACTAAAATGGCGCCGCCGTAATTTTTCTCAAGGAATCCTTCTTTTTCCAATTGATTTAAATCCCTTCGGATTGTCTCTTCAGAAACATTGAATTGGTTTACAAGATCGGATACTTTTACACTATTATTTTTAAGTAGTTGGTTCTTGATAGTGTTTCTTCTTTCCGCAGCAATCATGAATAAAACCCCGCTTTTTCCTTATATTACATGTATTCATTGTATGATGGTTGTATTTTTGAATTAAAAATCCAATTAACACCACTATAATACACGAAAGCAAGCAATTTTAATAGAAATCGGCTTAAACATTTGAATTATTTCCATTCGAATTTAAGATTATTTAGAGGGGTTATTGTGGGTTTATGACTAATTCAAATTGCCTTTTCATTAATTAAACAAGTTTAATTTGTTTTCATATTTAGGTTGACGGACTACTATTTTTTATCCATAATTAGAATTAAAACAACATAAATGTTCGAAAAGCCACAAAATACCAATATCCGTTTTTCTATAGTGAAGGAGAGGGTGCTATGCGTAACAAAAAAATTGCTATCGTACACACTACACCTGTGACGGTAGATTCGTTAAAAGCATTAATTGATGAAACCGTTCCCAATAGCGAGATTGTTAATTTTGTAGATGATTCGATCTTGCCTGAACTTATCCAGAATGGAGGAGACGTTAATCGGGTAGAGAATCGCCTGATTCAATATTATAAGTTCGCTGAACAAGTGGGAGCGAATATTGTATTGAATGCCTGTTCTTCCGTAGGGGAAGTTGTTGCCGAGGGGCAAAAACAGGTTGGGGTACCAATTGTACGAATCGATGAACCCATGGCTGAAAACGCAATTAAAAGTGGCAGAAAAATTGGTGTAATCGCTACTCTGGAAACTACTTTAAAACCAACCATAACACTTCTCAATTCAAAAAGTGCAGAACTGAATCGGGAAGTAGAGATATTCTCCAAGGTAGCCGGGGAAGCATATCAACGTTTAATTGCGGGGGATAAAGACGATCACGATCAAATTATAGCAGAAGCTCTAACTAAAATGGGAGAAGAGGCAGATGTAGTTGTTTTAGCACAAGCTTCGATGGCTCGAGTGGTCTCCACACTTCCAAAAGAACTTCAAAATAAATTTTTATCCAGTCCGGAATCAGGAGTGGAAAGGGTGAAGGAAACCTTGGAAGGAACTGCTAAGTAATGAGTTTACTTGGCATTGATATTGGTACAACGCATATAAAAGCCGGACTTTTTAAAGAGGACGGCAAGTTGATTCGTCTTGCCATCCATCCGAATCAAAGTTTTCATGATAAAGGTCATTTTTATTATAATCCTGATAAAGTGTGGACTATGGTGACTAAGGCTATACAGGGGGTCACAGAAGGACAGGAAGAAAAGGTTGCTTCTGTAGGAATTACCAGTATGGCAGAGAGTGGTTTACTGATTGATTCAACTGCTGGAAGCTGCGTTTCCAACATTATACCGTGGTTTGACCGGAGAACAGAGTCCGTTACCGATAAGATATGCAAGGAACTTAATCCATTTGAACATTTCCAGAAAACAGGCTTACACAACAATTACAAGCATGGATTAGCGAAATTGTTGTGGTTGCAGCGGGAAAGCCCTGATGCACTGCAACATACAAAATGGTTGTCCGTATCAGATTTCATTGCATACAAACTTACGGGTGAAATGGGTACTGACTATTCTCTGGCAGCCAGAACCTTTGCATTCCGAATCGATCAAAAAGAGTGGGATATTCCATGGATTCGTCATTTTGGACTTCATGAGTCACTGTTCCCCGAGGCAAGATGTTCCGGAGCGACAGTCGGTGTAATTGATTCAGATGATTTCAGGAAGCTTGGACTGGAAAAAGGAACACCGGTTGCGGTATCAGGACATGATCATGTCTGTGGAGCTTTAGCTGCAGGAGCAGCCAAACCAGGTGTTGTATCAGATTCAATCGGTACCGCAGAAACGTTGGTTGGTTCTTTTAATGAAAGGGCTTTAACTCTAAGAGACTACCAATCAGGATTCAACTTCGGTTCCTTTGTCCTGCCGGGGCGTTTCTTTTGGATGGGGGCGATTCAATCGTCTGGAGGATCTGTAGAATGGATTAGAAAACAGCTCTCTGATGAGCAATTATCATACAAGGAAATAGCATCCCTATTAGATCTGACACCAGGGGTTCCCACTGGGATTTTGTATTACCCGTATCTTGCCGGCAGTGGGGCGCCACAGGCAGAATCTAAGGCAAAAGGAGCTTTTATTGGTATTAAATCCAGCCATCAAAAAGGGGATCTAATCCGGGCGGTTTTAGAAGGGACGGCATATGAATTTGAACATATGAAGCGTGTTATTGAGTCTATGCAAATAGCAAAAATGTCCACGATAGCAGTAGTTGGCGGCGGGACTAAAAACAGCCATTGGATGCAAATTAAAGCAGATGTCTCAAACTGTCCGTTAGCCATTCCCGCTATCACAGAATCCACATTGGCGGGTGCAGCATTCATTGCTGGTCTTGGATGCGGCGTTTATAAAGATGAAGAAGAAATGGCGGGCTGTATAGCCAATCACTATCGGGATGAATTTATCCCGGATGAGGCGAATCATTCGAAATATAATACGCTTTTTGAAAAAGGGTACTTACCACTTCAAAAACCTTTAAGAGGTTTTTTCCGAAAAGATTGGTAGGCATAGAATGTATATGAAATTCACTAAGGGAGTTAATACGATGACAGATGTTAAACAGAACAATATCATAACTTTAAAAAAAGCCTTGGAACAAGCGGAAAAAGGAAGCTATGCAGCTGGCTCTTTTTCCTTTCGATACACAGATATGATTCTTCCTATACTGCGGGCGGGGGAACAAACGAATTCCCCGTTAATTGTACAGGTTTCTCAGAAGGAATTAGACAGATATGGCGTCACACCATTTGAAGCGGGAGAAGTCTTCTATAAAACAATGAAGGATGAAAACATTACGGTGCCGACTGTATTGCATCTGGATCATACCAAGGATTTCCAAGTTATTAAAGATGCAATAGAAGCAGGATTTACTTCAGTAATGATTGATGCATCCGAACACCCGCTGGATAAAAATATTGAGATTAGTGCTGAGGTTGCGGAATATGCACATAGTGCCGGAGTGTCAGTTGAAGCAGAACTCGGAATGATCGGAACGACAGATTTTATTGAATCAGACCGGGATGAAGAGCTCTATACGGATCCGGGTGAAGCACTTGAATTTGTGACGAAAACAAAAGCAGATGCATTAGCGGTATCAGTCGGAACTGCTCATGGTGTATACAAAGTGAAAGAACCAACTGTTGATTTAGAAAGATTAAAAGCTATTCGCGCGTTAACTCCTGTTCATCTGGTTTTGCATGGCGGATCCGGGGTTCCGGCAAATATGATTCAGGCAGCTATGAGTCTGCCAAATGGTGGAATCAGCAAAGTTAATATTGCAACAGACCTGGAATTGAGTTTATTGAAGGAGCTTAGTAGAGAAGAAAGAATGACGAATAAGGAATGCAAGGCTCTGCCAGCTGATAAGAAAATGGCGGGACAACAGGCAGTGCAAAAAACGGTTACAGATAAAATTGAAAATTTCTTGAAAAGTGCAAAGCATGCAAATGATTTTCAGTATTAAGAAGGATAGCCAAAGGTTTGGGGTTAACCGTCCAAAAATATTATGAAGGAGTACAGGTATGGATACGTCCAATAAAATAGTCAATCAATTAAGTCATGTTGGCAGCTATATGATGGATCACCAGCTTGTTTGGGGAAATGCCGGAAATATTAGCGCGAAGGTTTCAGATGATGCATTTCTAATAACAGCCAGCGGGACCTCCATAGGGGAATTGTCGGAAGATGATTTTGTGAATTGTTTCACTGATGGAAGAAATAATCTGACAGACAAAAAGCCATCAAAAGAAGTTCCTATGCATGCTGCAGTGTACGAAGAGCGCCCGGAAATACAAGCAGTCCTTCATGCCTCCCCTTTTTTCAGTACCTTGGTTGCTTGTTCAGACCTGGAAATACCATCTGATTTGTTTGTTGAATCAATGTACTATTTGGAAAAAGTCGACCGTGTTGGTTACCATCATCCCGGCTCCAACAGACTAGGTCAAGCTGTCAGGGAAAAAGCTGCAGAAGCAAATATCCTTTTATTGGAAAACCATGGGGTCCTAGTTTACGACACAAGTATTAAAGAAGCCCGAATGGCGTTGGAAACGTTGGAATATACTTGCAGGATGATGTTAACCGCTATGGGTGCATCGGTAAACATGAAACATTTATCCGGGGAGGCAGTGACTGATTTCCTGGATAATTCCGGATACAAACCTAGAAGAAGGTGGGGTAAACCATGATAGGTGTTGTCGCAGATGATATCACCGGCTCAAATGACATCGGCATCATGTTCAGCAGTTCCGGTTATATTGCCGACATATACAGTTATCACTCCTCTGTGAGGGATCAACTTACTGATGGATTACCGGATGTACTGATTTTTGATACTGACTCAAGACTGGATCATGCAACTGAAGCTTACCAAAAAGTATATCGGGCGACAAAAGATATTCAAAAAGCAGGTGCTGACCAATTTTTTAATAAGACTTGTTCGGTATTCAGGGGTAACATTGGTACTGAATTCGATGCAATGTTAGATGCATTGGACGAAGAGTTTGCTGTTGTTGTACTAGGGTTCCCGAGAAATGGAAGAACAACTGTGGATTCCATTCATTACGTATACGGCGAAAAGTTGGAAGACTCTCAATTTAAAAATGACCCGATTCACCCGATGACCGAATCAAACCTTATGAATATTTTACAAGCCCAAACAAAGCGAAAAGTATTGGGGCTACAGCAGAATATTATTAAACAGGGAGCCGTAAAAATACAAGCGGCGATCAAAAAGGTTAAAGCAAAAAAACAGGCGCAATACCTCGTCCTGGATGTTACAGAGCAATCAGATTTGTTCGAAATTGCAAAAGCCGTGAAATCAGAGCGAATTATTTGTGGAAGTTCTGCATTAGGAGAAGAACTGCCTAAAGTACAAAATAAGCAGGAGAAAAAAGCAAATAACCTTCAACTTCCTAAGCTTGAATCTGAAAAAGGATTGTTTTGTGCAGCCGGCAGTCTGATGCCGCAAACGTTTAAACAAGTAGAATATATGAAACAAAGCGGAGGCTATGTTCTGGAACTGGATACTGTTTCCTTGTTACAGGAAGATTCTGCGAGTCAAGTTGAATCGTTCGTAAAGTTTATTGTAAAAAAGATTAACGCTGGACATAATGTAGTTCTGCATTCTTCCAATACTAAAGATAAAGTAATCGATACCAAAGAAGAGGCGGCAAGGCGCGGATGGTCCAATACAAGAATTTCCCGCTATATTTCCGAAACAATAGCTGAAATTACTTCCAAGGTGATTGCGCAAACCGGACAACATCGATTTGTCGTGGCAGGAGGGGATACATCTGCTACAGTATGTAAGGTAATGGGTATAAAAGGGATGCGTGTGTGGGAAGAAATTCAGCCCGGGCTGCCTTCTTGCCTGTCCCATACGGAGCAACCGTATTTAATTGTCTTAAAATCCGGAAGCTTTGGTGACGAAACTTTTATCGAACAGGCTTTTGATCATTTACAACATATGGACGATGAATATAATAGATTGATTTCGGAAGTTAAGAAAGAAGGGTTACCCAATGGATCTGGAAATTGAGAAATTAGTAGAAAAACACCCGGAGCTATCTTCATGCATCAGGGAAATCGAACAGGCTTTTCAACTATTGGTGTCAAGTTATCGTAATCATGGTAAACTTCTGTTATGCGGCAATGGCGGGAGCGCTGCTGATTGCGAGCATATCGTAGGGGAATTGATGAAAGGGTTTACATTGGAAAGACCTGTTGATTTAGAGTTCAGACAAAAATTAAAAGCTGTTGACCCATCTGAAGGGGATTTCCTTGCTGATCATCTGCAACAGGCATTACCAGCAATCTCTCTTGTTAGTCAATCAGCATTAATAACTGCAACTGCTAATGATGTGGCAGCTGAAATGGTTTACGCACAGCAGGTTTATGGATACGGGGAAAGACAGGATATACTGATTGGTCTTAGTACATCAGGAAATTCAGTAAATGTCATCAACGCTTGTAACGTGGCGAAGGCTTTGGGAATGAAGACAATTGGCTTTACAGGAAAAAATGGAGGAAAAATGAGCGAGATATGTGACATTTCAATTAATGTTCCATGGAGCAAAACGTTGGATATCCAGGAAAGGCATCTGCCAATCTATCATACGCTCTGTATTATGCTGGAAAAGGAGTTTTTTAGGTCATGACGGTTATAGCTGGATTGGATATTGGCGGGACAAAGTGTGCCGTGCTGCTGGGAAAATCAGCTGGTTTAGAGATCGAAACAATAGAACGGATTCAATTTCCCACTCCGGATACACCGGAAAAGGCAATCGGCAAAATGACAGATACACTGGACGGTTTGCTGGAAAAGCATCAAATTAGCGATATTGCAGCAATTGGAATAAGCTGCGGGGGGCCATTGAACAGTGGTAAAGGTATGATTCTATCGCCACCGAATCTGCCGGGATGGGAGAATATAGAGATTGTTAAACAATTGGAAGAATACTATAACATTCCTGTCGCCCTTCAAAATGATGCTAATGCAGGTGCAATGGCGGAATGGCGATGGGGAGCAGGTAAAGGCACGAAAAATATGATTTTCCTTACTTTCGGTACCGGAATGGGAGCGGGCCTGATTTTAAATGGCCGATTATATTCCGGCACAAATGATTTGGCTGGGGAAGTAGGTCATATTCGTCTGGCGGAAGACGGTCCTGTTGGTTTCGGTAAATCCGGATCTTTCGAAGGTTTCTGCAGTGGCGGAGGAATCGCCAAACTTGCAACTAAAATGGCAAAAGAAGCAATTGAACAAAGTAACCCTCCAAGCTATTGCGAAAACGTGGATCAATTAGAAAACATAACGGCTAAAAAGGTAGGAGAAGCCGCCCGAGGAGGCGATGAACTCGCCCATAAAGTGTTTTCCATTGTCGGTTTTCGGTTAGGACGAGCGCTTTCGCTTTTGGTGGATATATTAAATCCCGAAAAAATTATTATTGGCAGTATTTACGGAAGACAGCAAGAAATCCTGGAACCTATTGTACGTAAAGAACTGGCAAGCGAAGCGATTTCTTTATCCTTATCGGTTTGTGAGGTAAGCCCGACTGGACTTGGTGAAAAAATTGGGGATCTAGCAAGTTTTTCGGTTGCGCTGCTGGCGCTGGAAAATTCACAACGTAATGAAATAGATCCATAAAATCAGGATAAAGGAGTGTTGGTATGGGATCTCATAAAATTCGGGTTGGAATGATTGGTTATCAATTTATGGGGAAAGCTCACAGCCATGCTTATCGCGATTTACCATTTTATTTTGAGCAGGAAGTTGTGCCGGTTTTGCAGGCAATTGCTGGAAGAAATGAGGAAAAGGTTAAAAAAGAAGCTGAAAAACTGGGCTTTCTTTCTTATGAAACAGATTGGAAAAAGCTAATAGAAAGAGAGGATATTGATTTAATTGATATCGTTACTCCAAATAATACCCATGCCGAGATGGCAATTGCTGCTGCAGAATCGGGTAAACATGTTCTTTGTGAAAAACCTTTAGCCTTGACTGCAGAACAAGCGGAAAGAATGTATCAGGCGGTGAAAAAGAATAGGGTAATCCATATGGTTACACACAATTACCGATTTGCCCCCGCTGTACAGTACGCAAAAAAATTGATTGAGGATGGTCGTATTGGCCAGATTCGGCACATCCGTGCGACATACCTGCAGGATTGGATGATGGACCCGAATTTCCCACTTGTCTGGCGTCTTCGCAAAGAAATTACAGGAACAGGAACGCTGGGCGACATAGGGGCACACAGTATTGACCTAGCAAGGTATTTAGTTGGAGAAATTGATGAAGTGATGGGGACGATGAAAACCTTTGTGAAGAAGCGTCCTTTAGGTGAGACGAAAGGCGGTTTATCAGCCAAGGTAGAGAGCGAACATATGGGAGACGTGGAAGTTGATGATACTGCTGCATTTCTGGCAAATTTTGAAAATGGAGCACTTGGGGTTTTTGAAGCTACCAGGTATGCTGGCGGCAATCGTAATGGAAACCGTTTTGAAATCAATGGTTCCAAAGGTTCAATTCGCTGGAATATGGAAAAAATGAATCTTCTTCAAGTTTATTTTGATGATGATGAGCCGGGATTACAAGGGTTCAGGACTATTCATTGTACCGAAGAACATCATCCATATGCTGAAGTATATTGGCCGGCGGGACATGGAATCGGGTATGAGCACACTTTCATTAATTTATTATCCTGCTTTATGGATGGAGTGGCAAAAGGAGTCGCTCCAAGGCCCAATTTTGAGGATGGCTTAATGAATCAGCGTGTAATGGAAGCTGTAGTAAATTCGACAGAAAAAAGGCAATGGATTAAAATTCCAAAGTGACCTAGGAGGGGAAATATACATATGGAAAAATTAAATGCAGGAATTATCGGTTGTGGAAATATAAGCAGTATTTATTTCAAAAACTGCCGGAATTTTCAATCGGTAGATATTGTTGCTTGTGCTGATTTAGATATGGAAAGGGCTCAAGCTAAAGCAGAAGAATTCAATGTTAAAGCTTATACTGTTGAGGAAATGTTAGAAGATTCATCCATCAGTATCATCATTAATTTAACGGTTCCTGCTGCACATGGACAAGTGGCTTTAGAAGCACTTGAGGCAGGTAAACACGTATATACAGAAAAGCCACTGGCTATTTCACTTGAAGAAGGTAAAGAAGTGTTGGAATCAGCTAAATCCAAAGGTCTGCGAGTTGGTGGTGCTCCAGATACATTTTTAGGCGGTGGAATACAAACCGGTATTAAATTAATACAGGATGGCTGGATTGGCAAACCAATTGCGGCAAACGCCTTTTTCATGAGCAATGGCGTGGAAGAATGGCATCCGAATCCGGATTTTTTCTATCAAACAGGCGGCGGACCGATGTTTGACATGGGACCATACTACATCACCGCTCTGGTTTCATTAATTGGATCGGTAAAAAGGGTAACCGGTTCGGCAAATATTTCATTTCCGGAGCGTGAAACGCCTGAAGGACGTAAATTTCCAGTTGAAGTACCAACGCATATTTCCGGGGTACTGGATTTTGAGAACGGGGCTGTAGGCACACTTGTAACAAGTTTTGATTCCTGGGGTAATAATTTACCAAGAATTGAAGTTTACGGCGAGCATGGGACATTAGGGATTCCGGATCCAAATACGTTTGGGGGACCAGTAAAATATCGTAGAAAAGGAGAAATAGAATTCATGGACGTCCCATTAACACATAGTTATCGAATGAATAGCCGAGGAATTGGACTGGCAGATATGGCAGAAGCAATCCAGGAGAATCGGCAGCATCGTGCAAACGTAGATCTGACATACCACGTACTGGAAATCATGCATGGTTTTCACATCGCGTCAGAGCATGGGAAACATTATCATTTAACAAGTGAAGTTCAACGTCAGAAACTATTGGAAATGATGAAGAAATTTTAAGGAAGGGTGAAGGAAATGGGAATAGGATTACAGCTTTTTTCAGTAAGAGAGAAAACAGAAAAGGATTTAATAGGAACGATTAGACAACTTGCCGGATACGGGTATGACAGTTTACAATTTGCCGGTTTCTTTCAAACTCCTGCAGATAAACTAAAATCAGTATTGGACGAAGAGAATGTAAAGATTGCAGGCGTCCATGTGGGGTTACATCAACTGCAGGACGAACGGCTCGAACAAACGTTAAGGTATAACGAAACAATAGGAAATGATTTGCTCATTTGTCCGCTGTTACCTGGAGAAATGAGGGAAACCGGTGATGATTATAAGAGAACTGCGGAGGTATTAAACAAGGTTGGACAAACGTGCAAAGATGCCGGGTTTACTTTCGGTTATCACAATCATTACTGGGAATTTGATCAGTTTGATGGGAATACAGGTTTTAACCTTTTATTTGAAAACACTGACCCCGAACTAGTAAAGATGGAATTGGATTGCTACTGGGCGGAATATGCCGGGTTTGAACCAGTTGATATTATAAAGAAATATAGTGACCGCTGTATTTCCCTTCACTTGAAGGATATGGCTGTGGAAGGAAAACGGAAAGAGAGTACTGAGATTGGATCAGGAGTATTAGATTTAAACCAGCATATACAAGCCGGGAAACAGCATGGTGTTAAATGGTTTCTGATTGAACAAGAAAACTATAAACGTGATCCAATGGATGTCGCAAAATCAAATTTAATAAATTTAAGAGCTCAACTTGTCTAAAAATGGGAGCGTTCCCAGAAAAGGATGTTCGTGATGGATATTAGTAATAATGCTGTTGCAAAAAAGTCAATTGTAAGCACCGGGAATCGGGATTTGCCGGTATTATATGACGTGGATTTTGTGATTGTGGGAGGCTCTTTTGCTGGGGTTTCTGCAGCGATAAAACTTGCTCAAAGCGGTAAGCGTGTTGCGATTATTGAATCAAGAACCTATTTGGGACGGGAAGTTACTGCAACACTCCGTCCCTGGCTGGATGCTTCAGCGCATATTCCAACAAAAGTGATAGAACGTGTTTCGGAAAGAGGAGTTCAAAAAGGTAGTGAAATCGCTCTTTATATGGACCATGTTAAAACTTCATTGGAAGATCTATTGTTAAAAGAAAATGTCATGTTGCTTTATGCAAGCTATCCAACAGAAATCCACACGGCTGCTGACGAAAAAAAATTGCTGGTCATTGGAAATAAATCAGGCAGACAAGTGGTTAAGGCGGACGTTGTGATGGATGCAACAGAGTCATCAAGTGTTTTACGACTTTCCGGTGAGAAATTTGAAACGGAGAATAAACATACTTATAGTTTCAAGAAAACGATTGAAATGTATCGAACAGCAGGAGTTACCGACTGCACGATAAAGGTTCCTGAACATTTGGGGATTGATGAAAATGTTATATCGGTTCATCAAGGATATTTGGAAAATGGGCATGTTTTTCTTGAATTCCAAATGACAATGAGAGGTACAAATACGCACTTAATCAATCAACAGATGAAGTTCGAAGTGGAATCCAGGCATGTGATGATAAATTTGGCGGAATACATGAAAAACCATCATCCAGCTTTTAAAAATGCTTATTTGGCGGCTTCTTCCTATGAACTGACAGCATTGGAGTTTCCGCGTCTTAGCGTTAATGAAGCATATAAGGAAGTACCGGAGAAGTTACAGGATTATGCAACTTCGGATCCTCGTCTATGGTGCCTAAACGAATCTGCTCGTTTGGATGATGCTGTTACATTGTTTTCTAATCCCGTAACATCCAGTCAGTTAGGTGAAACGGCAGCAGAACTATTAGTTGATAATTGGGATAATATTAAACATCTTGCGGGGATTGTGAAGGGAAAAGAGCCAGACCGGTCAACAACAGCCTATGTGGTAGCGGAACTGGACCAGCCTCAAGCGGGAAAAGTCTACAATAGAGAAGTAATAACCGGAAAATCTATTCCA